>NZ_NFJU01000028.1 GCF_002160025.1 Anaeromassilibacillus sp. An200 | reverse complement strand
ATTATACGATATAAATGATTAAATCACAACGATTTATCAAAGTATAATTTACGAAGAACACAAGCAAAGGAGTGATGCAGGTGAAGGATATTCTCTCGGTTATAACCGCATATCGGGAGGAACGGGGCTGGACAGAGTATCAGCTTGCAGAACGCTCCGGTTTACCGCAATCCACGATCTCCTCGTGGTATCGTAAGAACATGGTTCCGACCATTCCATCTCTGGAGAAAATCTGCACAGCTTTTGGTATTACGCTGTCTCAGCTGTTTGCAGAAGGAGATGCACCTGTTTCCTTGACTGAGGCGCAGAAAAAACTTCTGGAACGCTGGTCAAGACTAAGTGAAGAACAGCAGGCCGTTGTATTTGCTTTGATTGATAAGATGTAAAAAATCCGTCAGAGGCACATCTTGAAGATGTTGCTTCTGGCGGATTTTTTGTGTCAGCCTAACAGGTGTTTCTCCGTCACAGCCTTTAGATACAGTTCTGGCTCACCATTCAAAATCAGTTCGGCATAGGCCAGCGGATCGTTGTAGATTAGCCAGTCCAGCTCCGACCGCTGGTACATGCTGTTTGCCACCTCGTTCTCCACGGTGGTGCAGTCGATGGAGAGTAGCGCTCCTTTTTCCAGGCGCAGCTCCACGCAGGCGGTGTCCATGTTAAACTCACAGGATACAATCTTTCTCATGCTCGTTACCTCCCAATGTTAAATTTCGGCTCATTCTCCGCAGCGGCACAAGGACCGTTTCGGTTATTTGGGATATTCGCAAGCAATGCGTGTGGATAGCCACACACAAATCCGGCAAGCAATGCGAGTGTTAATACACACTCACATTTCCTGCCGTCTGCTTGTTGAGGGCAATGCCCCCAAGCCCCCTTTTGAACACAGAATTTCATTCTGTGGCTGCGCGTTCTCCGAACGCTTCTGAGGGATATGCCAAAACGCTGTAACCTTCTCTAACCGGTACGTCATGAAACGCGACGTACCCTATGGAACAAGTTGTTCCACCCACCCGTATCGTTTCGGGAGCTACCGTGAAACAACGTAGCCCTGGAAAGATGGGGTGGCAAAATATCGCCCCGGTTTTTCCTTTCCGCGACGGTGGCGACGGTCGCAACGGTGCTGGGAGTACCCCTCAAAACATCGTCGCGACCGTTGCGAGCGTCGCGCTTTACTCGATTACTTCAAACGCAGGTGCTTCCACCACAATGTAGGTCAGCCGGATACGCCGTCCAGCGTGTTTGGTTTTATTCTCGTACTTCACCTGATGTTCTTCCAGCAGGCGGCTGGCATTCACATTCAGATGTTTGGTGAGCCGGTTCACTGCCATATCCGTTTGAATCGCCTGGGCCAGCTCAGTGGGACTGCTTTCCCATTCTCGGTTATCAACAGATACGATCTTCGCCACAGCTTCCAGTACCGGGTCCGTAGGCTGCTTCCAAAGCTCATTCTCTGCATGGTCGAGACCCCAAACCAGGTTCTCTTGGTCTTTGCTCAGATACAGCCGCTGATCCGGCTGGTCTCTGCCTACCGCCTCCAAGGTGGCCTTGCTATCTGTTCGCTTCTCCTTCTGCATCAGGAGCGCACCATCTGCACAGCCCAGCAGGCCGGTTGTACCGGAAATCATCTCAAAGCTGTCTCCCGCAGGCTGCTTTCTGGTGTGGTGGACGATCAGGACGCAGACCCCATACCGATCGGCAAATTGCTTCAGCTTGCCGATCACCTCATAGTCGCTGGAATAGCTGTAGCTGTCGCTCACCGCTTCCCGAACCTTTTGCAGGGTATCCACAATAATCAGCTTGGCATCACTGTGTTCCCGGACGAACTTTTCCAACTGTTCATCCAGGCCACCGCCGATCATCTTGGCGCTGGTGGCAAAATGCAGGGAGCTTGTTCCCTCTACACCAAACATGCGGAACATCCGGCGCTGCAAACGGCTCTCATCATCTTCTAGGGCAAGATAAAGGACGGTTCCCTGGTGGACTTTGTAGCCCCACAGTTCTTGCCCGGTACTGACATGGCGGGCGATTTGCGCCACCAGGAAGGACTTGCCGATTTTCGGCGCTCCGGCAAGGATGTACGCTCCTGTATAGAGCAGGTTCTCAATCACCGCGGACTTGCCCTCGAACACATTGTCCATCAGCTCGTCCAGGGTCACAGTATAGAGGTATGCCGGGTCGCTCATGCGGCCCATCTTCCGGTAAAGTTCCTCCAAATCTCTTTCGGGGGAATTGCTTTTTTCGTCCGGGTCTGGTATAGTGGTCTTGGAATTTTGAGAGATTGACTGCCCATCATCTGCGCCAACAGATGAGCCCTGGGCGGTCATTTTCTTTTTATCATCGGTCATAGGCAAAATCCTCCTGCATCCCGTTCATAATGGTGGCGATCATCTGGATGGTGTCCAGCAGCTCGCCGTTTACGCCCTGCCCAGCTTCGATCCGGCGCAGCTCGTCCAGCACGGCGGCCAGCTGGTCCCGCAGGGCCTTGTAGACCCTGGGGTTGCCCTGGACCACCACATCCCGGCAAAGCAGCCGTCGGATGATATAGTCCTGCTTGGTCAGGCCGGTGAGCTTCACCGCCGTCTCGATCTGGGCGTCCTCCTCCGGGGAGACCCGAAAAGCCACGGTCTTGTTCCTCCAACGGTTGTGCTTATCCAAATTCTTTGCTGACATTTTTAATTGCTCCTTTCCATGTTCAATTTATCCGCCATTTCCGCCTGCTTGGACGGAAACAGATGCGCATAGTTGTAAGTGATGTCGATGCTCTCATGTCCCACCCGGTCCGCGATGGCCGTGGCAGAGAACCCCATGTCGATCAGAAGTGAAACCGCGCTGTGACGAATATCGTGGATTCTGATGCGCGGCACTCCCGCTTCTTTGGCTCCCCGGTCCATTTCCCGGTGGAGATAGCTCTTGGTGACGGTGAACATTCGATCATCCGGCCCGATCCCGTAGAGCATCTTGATGTAATCTTGGATTTCCTCGGCCAGAAACTGCGGCATGGTGATGACCCGATTGCTCTTTTCCGTCTTGGGGGTAGTAATCAGGTCTTGGCCGTTCAGCCGCTGATAAGACTTGTTGATAGACACAGTGCGCTTCTCAAAGTCAAAGTCCGCCGGAGTCAGCGCCAACAGTTCCCCCTCTCGGATACCGCACCAGTAGAGCATCTCAAAGGCATAGAAGGATAGCGGCTTGTCCATCATCACCTCGGCAAATTTCAGGTACTGCTCCTTGGTCCAGAACATCATCTCCCGGTTTTTCTTTTTGCCCATGCTGCCTGCCTTCTTGCAGGGATTTTCCCGGAGGTTGTAATACCGAACCGCGTGGTTGAAGATGGCGCTGAGCTGATTGTGGACCGTTTTCAGATACACCGGCGAGTAGGGCTTGCCGTTCTCGTCCTTATGGTTCAGCATCTCGTTCTGCCAAGTGATAATCTGCTGGGCGGTAATGTTGCACATTTTCAGTCTGCCGAAGTAGGGCAGCAGCTTGGTGCGGATGATATGGTCCTTGGTAGCCCAGGTGTTCTCCTTGAGCCGGGTTTTCATATCCGCCGTGTAGAGATCCACGAAACTCTTGAAGGTCATGTCCAGATCAGCGCTGGCCTTGTTGAGCTGTTCGCGCTCCCAGGCCTGTGCCTCCCGTTTGGTCTTGAAGCCCCGCTTCTGGGTCTGCTTGCGCTCGCCATTCCAGTCAGTATAGCGGTAGACCGCCCGCCAAGTATTCGTCTTTTCTTCTTTGTAGACCGCCATGATTAGCCCTCCTTTCCCGTCTTGCCGTAGCAAAACTTCTCCATGAAAAAGTTCCGATTGACCCGCCCGGAGATGGTCACATAGCCCTTGTCCCGGAGTTCGGCATTGAGCTTGTGGATTACCTTGTAGGCGTGGGACTTGGAGATGCCCAGCTCTTGGGCCACTTCCTCCACGCGCATAAAGTTTTGTGCCTGCATTGAAAATACCTTCCTTTCTTCATTGATGGCTGCTGCGGTTGGATGTTGTGTTCCATAAATGCCTCCTCACTTTCGTCCGCCACTTTTTTCCCGGATGTATAACCGATGAATCGTAGCAGTTCTTTTTTATTTATTGATTCTAAGCTATTATGCTTAGTCTATTGTCATTATACTAAGCATATTAGCTTATGTCAATTGTGGCGCGCAAAATAAATTAAATAAAATTGTTTAGTATTCTCTTGACTTTACTAAGCATTTCTGCTACGCTTTCCCTAAAGACAATCAACGATTGGAGTGGATGATATGGCGATTGGCGAACGGATTCACTTTTTCCGTCTCCTGCGGGGGATGACACAGAAATATCTCGGCATGGCGCTGGGCTTCCCGGAGAAGTCCGCTGATGTGCGCCTTGCTCAATATGAAACAGGATCAAGAACCCCTAAGGCAGACCTTACTGCTGCCCTAGCCCAGGTACTGGATGTCTCGCCCCATGCCCTCTCTGTCCCGGATATAGACTCCTATGTGGGGCTGATGCACACCTTGTTTACCCTGGAGGACAACTACGGGCTCAAAATCAGCGAAACAGATGGAGAAGTCTGCCTGAAGGTGGATGTGCGGAAGAATAAGGATGCCGCCCGGCTGCATGAGATGCTCTGTTCCTGGCAACAGGCCGCAGCCATGCTGGAGGCCGGAGAAATCTCCAAAGAGGATTACGACAAGTGGCGCTACCACTACCCGGAATTTGATCAGACCCAAAAACAAGTAAAGGTTATGTCACAAAGACTAAGCGACATGCTGACAGAGACAATTAAAATTCCAAATAATTCCCAGGAGTGATATCATGGCAAATTCAATGTTTGAATCGACCTATGCAGCGTGCCAAGAAATAACTAAAACTTTTGATATGGTATGGGCTCTTGATGCAGGCCTTTGGAACTTACGGAGAGATGCACAAAAATATTATGCTGAACATCCTGATGCTACTGAGGAGGAAGTCAAGGACAATTTGGTGCAAGGCCTAACCATTCATGGCCTTAACCCAAAACAAATTGCGATAGAGTTAAGTTGGGAATATGAAGAACAATATATTGCAAAATTATTGCTTATAAATGCAACTGCTATCTTTGATACATGGGTTGATACATTTGTAGAGGCAACAATTTCTAAGAATGTACTACAGCAAATAATTTATCCCAAAAGAGCTCACAAAAAGCCGTATACATTAGGCGATAAAATTAAAGCTGATTTCAAAGCTGGCTTCTTTGACACTTATGTAAAACAATTAAAGGCTGAGCAAAAGTCAACATTATCTGGAAGCTTTGAATTCACTGCCGAGAGACAAGATAATTACATCGAAAATCTTCGATTAACTTATAAATATTTCAAAAGTTGTCGAAATTGCTGCGCCCATGGTGATGTAAACTTCACCGCAGCTACTGAGAAAAGCTATAATGCGATCAAAGCTCTCACCAAAACTGACTGCGGGCTCAAAGAATTCCCAAAAATTGAGCCAACTGTTCAAGGAAATCCCTTCAAACTCTATCTGCGGGGTGTTGTTGGATTTTATGACATTTTAATACGAATTATCAATCATTTTGACTTGTTTGCAGCTGATTATATAGCAGTTGAAAAAGAACTATTAAAACGTTGGTCACAAATTCCAAACGTCAAATTATCAGCAAACTCCGAGAAGAGAAATCGATCTATTAGGAACTACATAATAAGTGTAAATATGTGTCCTCCTTACTCAAATAAAACAGACGATGTGTTTCTCTTTCTCAAGGGAATGAAAATTGTAAAATAAAAAGAGAGCTAACTGACTAATCAAAATCAGTTAGCTCTCTTTTTATGAATAATGAAAAAGTGTTGCCAAATCGTTGCCACGAAGGGCCTTAACCCCTCAAAAACCCAGTGAAATCAGGCTTTTCCGGACTTCTGAAATTACTCCCACTCTATGGTGGCCGGGGGTTTACTTGTGATATCGTAGACCACACGGTTAACATGCTGGACTTCATTGACAATGCGGTTGGACACCTTCTCCAATACGTCATACGGAATACGTGCCCAGTCAACCGTCATGAAATCCGCTGTGGTAACACCGCGCAGGGCAACGGTATAATCATAGGTACGCCCATCCCCCATCACGCCGACGGAACGAACGCCGGTCAAAACAGCGAAATACTGGCTGATGGAGCGTTCCAGACCGGCAGCGGCAACCTCCTCGCGGAAAATGGCGTCTGCTTCGCGCACAATTTCCAGCTTCTCCTCATCCAGAGCGCCAAGCACACGGATTGCAAGACCTGGTCCCGGGAAGGGCTGACGCCATACCATCGGACTGGGAATTCCCAGCTCCAATCCCACACGGCGAACTTCATCCTTGAACAGATCGCGCAGCGGCTCCAAAATGCCCTCAAAGCCGATGTCCTTCGGCAGGCCGCCCACGTTGTGATGGCTCTTGATCACGGCTGCTTCTCCTGTACCGCTCTCCACCACATCGGGATAAATGGTTCCCTGGCAGAGAAACTCAATCTTACCAAGCTTGGAGGACTCTTCCTCAAACACACGGATGAACTCTTCTCCAATAATTTTACGCTTGCGCTCCGGATCACTGACACCAGCCAAGCGCTGCAGGAAACGCTCCTTTGCATTGACACGGATCAGGTTCATATCAAACTGGCGGCGGAATACACGCTCGACCTCGTCCCCTTCGTTCTTTCTCAGGAGACCGTGATCCACGAAAATGCACACCAGATTTTTCCCAATCGCCTTGTGCATCAGTACAGCAGCCACAGAGGAATCCACTCCACCGGAAAGCGCGCAGAGCACTTTCTTGTCTCCCACTTTTTCCCGGATGGAACGGATGCTCTCGGCAGCAAAGGCATCCATACGCCAATCACCCGTACAGCCACAGATATCATACAGAAAACGGCGCAGCATATCGCCGCCAAAGACAGTATGCTCCACTTCGGGATGGAACTGGAATGCATACAGCTTACGCGAAGCACACTCCATTGCCGCTGTGGGACAGTCATCGCTGACCGCTGTCACACGGAAGCCTTCCGGAACCTCTGCAATATAATCGGTATGGCTCATCCAGCAAACAGAGCTGTCCTCCAGTCCGTCAAACAGGATGCTTTTTTCAAAACGAACCGGCGTCTTGCCATATTCACGAATCTCACTGGGAGATACTTTGCCGCCAAGGCTGTACGCCATCAGCTGAGCGCCGTAGCAAATTCCCAGCACAGGAATATCGAGATCAAAAATCTCCTTATCACAGACAGGGGCATTTTCTCCATAGACGGAATTCGGTCCGCCGGAAAAAATGACACCGCGATACCCAGCCGCCCGAATTTCGGCGGCCGTCATGCGATACGGCTTAATTTCACAGTACACGTTCAGGTCACGGACGCGGCGGGCAATCAGCTGGCTGTACTGTCCACCGAAGTCCAGAATCAGAACCGCTTCATTTTTCATAGGTTTCCTCCAAATGATTGTGTTCTCTGCCACCTGGAATATCATCACATGCTAAGAGCCATATTATTCCACGGTAACGGATTTTGCAAGATTCCTGGGTTTATCAATATCGCAGCCTTTCATGGACGACACATAATAGGCAAAGAGCTGGAGCGGCACCACGGAAAGCGAGGGCAGCATCATCGGGCAGGCATCGGGAATGTAAAACACATAGTCCGCTTCCTTCTCGATCTGCGTCTGCTCCTGCGTCGTCACGCCAAGCACAACAGCTCCGCGCGCCTTGACCTCCTTCATGTTGCTCATCATCTTTTCAAACAGACTCTTCTGCGTCGCCAGAGCCACGACAAGCGTGCCGTCCTCCACCAGACTGATTGTTCCATGCTTCAATTCACCGGCAGCGTAGGCGTCGGAATGGATATAAGAAATTTCCTTGAGCTTCAGGGAGCCTTCCAGCGACATGGCATAGTCGAGGTTGCGGCCGATAAAGAACACATCCCGGACATTGAAGAACTGGGAGGCTAAATACTGGATATTAGCGCGATTTTGCAGGATGCTCTCCATTTTTTCCGGAAGCGCCTCGAGCTCCTTCACATACTCCGCGTACTGCTCCGGAGTCAGCCGTCCCAGCAGATCCGCCAGATAGATGGTAAGGAGATACACAACCGCCAGCTGCGTGCTGTACGCCTTAGTCGTGGCGACGGCAATTTCAGGGCCCGCCCAGGTGTAGATCACGTCGTCGGATTCGTTCGCGATGGTGCTTCCCACCACGTTGACAATTGACAGCGTATAGGCTCCCAAACGCTTTGCTTCCCGCAGAGCGGCCAGCGTATCCGCTGTTTCTCCCGACTGGCTGATCACAAGTACCAGCGTATCCTTACCGAGAATCGGCTGACGGTACCGGAATTCGGAGGCGACGTCCACCTCCACGGGAATCCGGGCCGTCTGTTCCAGCACATATTTCGCCACCACGCCGACATGATAAGCGGAACCGCAGGCGACAATAAAAATCTTGGAAAACGACTGAATTTGCTCTGCGGTCAGGGAAATTTCATCAAAGACCACGCGGCCATCCCGCAGGCGCGGCGAGATCGTGTCGCGCACCGCCTTGGGCTGTTCCATGATCTCCTTGGCCATGAAATGCTCATAGCCGCCTTTTTCCGCCGCGGAAACATCCCAGTCAATATGAGTGATCTGCTTTTCCACCGGCTCCCTATCCATATTGAGAACCTGGACGGAATCCTTTTTCAGAATCACAATCTCATTGTCCTGCAAGCGGTAAATATCACGTGTGCGGCTGAGAATGGCCGGAACGTCGGAAGCAATGAAATTCTCTCCCTGGCCCAGCCCCACAATCAACGGACTGTCCTTGCGCACCGCGACAATCTGATCCGGCGCGTCCTCACACAGAACGCCGAGGGCATAGGAACCCTCCACGCGCCGGAGCACCTGGATCACAGCGTCAATGATGTCGCCCTTATAATAATACTCCAACAGCTGCGCCACAACCTCCGTATCGGTTTCCGAAACAAAGGTGACGCCCTTTTTCATCAGCTTTTCCTTGAGCTGAAGATAATTCTCAATAATCCCGTTGTGAACCACCGCGAATTTTCCGGAATCGCTCACCTGCGGATGGGAATTCACATCCGACGGCGCGCCGTGCGTCGCCCATCTGGTGTGACCGATGCCAATCACACCGGGAACCAGCGCGCCGTCCTGCGTCATTTCACGGAGCACCTGCAGGCGTCCTTTTGCCTTTGCAACATGCACGGTCTTTCCGTCATAAACAGCCAGCCCCGCGGAATCATAGCCGCGATATTCCAGCTTCTCAAGACCGCTCAAAAGAACCGGTGCTGCCTGCACCTCACCTGCATATCCAACTATACCACACATAAAATCCTTGGCTCCTTCCTGAGGACTCCTCCTCAGCGGTAAATGATATCATCACGGGATGGGCCATTGGAAACCATCGTAACCGGAACCCCAATCTGCTGCTCCGCAAATTCAATGTAACGGCGCGTGTTTTCCGGAAGCTTTTCATAGCTGCGGATTCCACGAATATCACACTTCCAGCCCGGCATGGATTTCAGCACCGGCTTGCAGCGCTTGAGATCGCAGGTGGGCGGGAAATAGTCAATCTTCTTTCCGTCCAGCTCATAGGCCACACACACAGGAATTTCATCCAGATATCCCAGAGCGTCGAGAACCGTCATAGCAATCGCGGTCGTTCCCTGCACCTGGCAGCCGTAGCGGGTAGCCACCAGATCCAGCCAGCCCATACGGCGCGGACGGCCCGTGGTCGCGCCATACTCGCCGCCATCGCCGCCGCGGCGGCGCAGCTCGTCGGCTTCTTCTCCAAAGATCTCACTGACAAACTCACCGGCTCCCACAGCGCTGGAGTAAGCTTTTACCACCGTGATGATTTCCTTGATCTCATACGGCGGCAAACCGGCTCCCACCGCGCCATAGCCCGCCAGAGTTGAACTGGAAGTGACCATCGGATAAATACCGAAATCGGGATCCTTCAGAGAACCAAGCTGGCCTTCCAGCAGGATGCGCTTGCCTTCCTTCACCGCGTTGTGCAGAATGGAGAAGGTGTCAGCCGCATACGGAGCGAGCATCTCTTTGTATTCCATCAGCTTTTCAAAGACCTCATCAACCGTCAAAGGCGGCTGATGATACAGGTGCTCCAAAAGGACATTTTTGATCGCCAGCACATGCTCGACACGGTCGCGGAGCAAAGACTCCTCCTCAAACAACTCGCTGACCTGGAATCCGATCTTCGCAAACTTATCGGAATAGAAGGGAGCAATGCCGGAACGGGTGGAGCCAAACGATTTGGAGGACAGGCGAGCCTCCTCCAACGTATCAAACGTCACATGGTACGGCATAACCACCTGTGCGCGATTGCTCACCAGAACATGCGGCTTTGGTACTCCACGGTCCTCCAACGCCTTGAGCTCACCAACCAGCTTTTCCGGGCTCAGAGCCACACCGTTTCCGATGATGTTGAGAATATGACCGTGAAACACACCGGAAGGCAGCTGATGCAGGGCAAATTTTCCGTAAGGATTGATGATTGTATGTCCCGCGTTGCTGCCGCCCTGATACCGGATCACGATATCGGACTGCGCTGCCTTGACGTCTGTAATTTTTCCTTTTCCTTCGTCGCCCCAATTGGCTCCAACGATTGCAGTTACCATACTGAAAGCACCTTTTCCCTTTCCTAATATATGCCGGTTTGATTTTCTGTGTGCCTGTCCGCTGTAAAATGGAATACGGACAAAGGTATTTTACACGTTGATCTCCGGCGTTTCCTCTGCGATCTCCTGGTATTTGGCCAGAACAGGCTCCACCACATCATGCAGGAATCCTGCCGTCTGAAGCGGAGCGCATCCAACATAACGGGAAGGCTCCATCATTTTCTCCAGCTCTTCCAGCGTAACACCGAACAGGGAATCGCCTGCGATCCGCTCCAGCAGATCGTTTTCACCGCCCTCTTCCTTGACCACGCGGGAAGCCGCCATGGAGTGTACACGGATCCGCTCATGAAGCTGCTGGCGATCGCCGCCGCGCTTGACCGCGTCCATCATGATGTTCTCCGTTGCCATGAAGGGAAGCTCCCGGCGCAGACGCTGCTCCATCACCTTCGGATAAACCACAAGACCGTCGGTAACATTGCGGTACAGATTGAGAATGGCGTCTACTGCCAAGAATGCCTCCGGCACACTGATGCGCTTGTTTGCGGAGTCATCCAGTGTTCTCTCAAACCACTGGGCCGAAGCGGTCATTGCCGGATTAAGGCTGTCGGCAATGACATAGCGGGCCAGGGAAGCCATACGCTCGGTGCGCATGGGATTACGCTTGTACGCCATCGCGGAAGAACCGATTTGATTCTTCTCAAACGGCTCCTCCACCTCCTTGAGATGCTGAAGCAGGCGGATATCGTTGGAGAATTTCGCGGCGCTCTGGGCGATCCCACTCAAAACGGACAGGATCTGGCTGTCCAGCTTACGGGAATACGTCTGACCGGAAACGGCAAAGCAGGCCGAATAGCCCATCTTCTCTGCAATCTTCCGATCCAGCTCACGCACCTTTTCATAATCACCATCAAACAGCTCCAGGAAGCTTGCCTGCGTTCCCGTCGTTCCCTTGGAGCCAAGCAGCTTGGCCTTGGAAAGCTGATATTCCACGTCTTCCAAGTCCATCAGCAGATCCTGAATCCAGAGCGTTGCACGCTTACCGACCGTCGTGGGCTGAGCGGGCTGAAAATGCGTGAAGGCCAGCGTCGGCTGATCCTTATGCTGCTCCGCGAAGCGGGACAGTGCGCGCACGACAAGCACCAGCTTCTTCTGCACCAGGTGGAGCGCTTCCGTCATAATGATAATATCCGTGTTATCTCCCACATAGCAGGATGTAGCGCCGAGATGAATGATCGGCTTAGCCTTCGGACACTGCACGCCATAAGCGTAAACATGGGACATGACATCGTGGCGGACTTCCTTTTCCCTTGCCCGGGCAACCTCATAATTGATGTCGTCCTGGTAAGCCGTCAGCTCATCGATCTGCTCCTGGGTGACGGGAAGCCCCAGTTCATGCTCTGCCTGCGCCAAAGCAATCCAAAGCTTGCGCCAGGTGCGGAATTTTTTCTCCTCCGAGAAGAGATATTTCATCTCTTCATCCGCATAACGGGAGGAAAACGGAGATTCATAATTTGTATGCATACCTTTCACGCTCCATTTTTTATTTTCCAATTCAAAGGTTTATTTGAAACATCATGCGCATGGTCTTTTCCATCTTCAAACAAACTCCAAGGCTAACGCAACTCAAATTTATCAGAAAAGCAAAAAAGAAAATTGCCCCGAAACAGACGTATGGATACGCTGCTCCGCCGACAATTCCCTTTTTCTGTCAGGGAACCTGTTCCAGGAGGAGGCTCCCACCAGTTGTTTTGTTGTTCCCGAACGCCCGGGCAGCAGACAGATGCGGAAAAAAGAGCCGGGCTCTCCCCTGGCGGCACAACGCACTTTTCATCCAGCGGGTTTCTTTTCTCTCCGGCAATTTTCTCCTCTCCTTTCCGCTTGCAATTCTCATTCCGACAAATCAATTTCTCCATCAAACACGAAGGCAGCGGGGCCGTGCATCATCACATGGTTATCTTCTTCCCGCCAGTGGATCGCCAAATCTCCTCCGCGCAGATGGACGACCGATCGCCTTTTCGCCTTTCCGCACAGGCAGGCGGCAACAACAGACGCGCAGGCGCCGGTGCCGCAGGCCCAGGTTTCCCCGGAGCCGCGCTCCCAGACGCGCATTTTCAGGCTGCCGTCCGGCAAGGGCTGGATAAATTCTGTGTTGACTCCCTGCGGAAACAGGGGGTTCCATTCAAAGCGGGGCCCCAATTCTTCCAGATCAAGCGCGTCCACGTCCTCCACAAACAGCACGCAGTGCGGATTGCCCATGGAGACACAGGTGACGGAAAAGACATCGTCTCCCATCTCAACAGGAACGGACACCGCTCGTTCTCCGGGGAGAAGGACCGGAATGGAGGCAGGCTCCAAAACAGGCTCTCCCATATCCACCTCGATGGATTGGACCGTTCCATTCGCAACATCCAGATGCAGCGTCTTCACACCGCTGAGCGTATCAATGCGCAGCGTCTCTTTTTTCGCGATCCCCCGCTCATACACATAGCGGCCCACACAGCGGATTCCATTGCCGCACATCATGGCGCGGGAGCCATCGGCATTGTAGAGATCCATCATGGCGTCGCCGTTCTCCGTGGGGCGGATCAGGATCAGCCCGTCCGAACCGATTCCAAAGTGACGGTCGCTTAACCGCCGGGAAAGAGCGGCGGGATCCGCCGGAATTTCCTCTTCAAAGCAATTGACATAGATGTAATCATTGCCTATGCCGTGCATTTTCGTAAATTTCAAGGAAGCTCTCCCCTTCCTCAGAATTTGCTCAGATATCGATCGATCTCCCACTGGGAAACGCGGGTGGAATATTCATCCCATTCCAGCTTCTTGGCCTCGGTGTACTTGTCATAGGCATGGTCGCCGAGCACTTCGCGGATAAACGGATCCGCCTTCATATAGTTGATGGCCTCCAGCAGTGTTGAGGGCAGATTCTCTATGCCGTTTTCCAGACGCTCCTGCTCGCTCATATCATAAATATTCGCAGAAACCGGCTCGGGCGGCGTCATATCCTTGCGGATGCCTTCCAGACCGGCGGCCAGCAAAACAGCCAGCTCCAGATACGGATTGCAGGCCGGATCGGGAGAGCGCAGCTCCACACGCGTTCCCATTCCGCGCGTAGCGGGGACGCGCACCAGAGCGCTGCGGTTGCTCGCCGTCCAGGCGATATAGCAGGGAGCCTCATAGCCGGGCACCAGACGCTTGTAGGAGTTTACCAGCGGATTGGTCAGCGCGCTCATGCCGCGAATGTGGGCGAGAATGCCCGCAATAAATTTGTACGCAATGCGGCTCAGGCCCGTGGGAGACTCCGGATCATAGAACGCGTTTTTGCCGTTCGAGAACAGGCTCATGTTGGTATGCATTCCGGATCCTGCCTGCCCGAACAGGGGCTTGGGCATGAAGGTGGCGCAAAGGCCATGGGAATCGGCTGCGGATTTTACAACCATTTTAAAGGTGAGAATGTTATCCGCCGCACTGAGAGCGTCACTGTACTTGAAATCAATCTCATGCTGCGCGACGGCACACTCGTGATGGGAGGCTTCGATCTCAAATCCCATCTCTTCCAGCGTCAGGCAGATCTCACGGCGGCAGCTCTCCCCCAGATCGGACGGACCCATATCAAAATAGCCCGCGGTGTCATGCGTGACCGTGGTGGGATGGCCGTGCTCATCGGTGTTGAAAAGGAAAAACTCACACTCCGGGCCTACATTGAAGGTATACCCCATGTCTGCCGCTTCCTGCAAGGTTTTCCGCAGGATGTAACGAGGATCTCCCTCAAACGGCTCGCCGTTTTTCTTATACACGTCGCAGATCAGGCGCGCAATTTTGCCATGCTGCGTATGCCACGGAAGCAGGCAGAAGGTGTCCAGATCCGGCTGCAGATACATGTCGGATTCCTCAATGCGCACAAAGCCCTCAATGGACGAACCGTCGAACATGCACTCGTTATCCAGCGCCTTTCGCGCCTGGCTTCTGGTGATGGCGACGTTTTTGAGCGTACCGAAAATATCGGTAAACTGCAGGCGGATAAACTTGACGTCGTTTTCTTCCAGAATCCGAAGGATGTCTTCCTTGGTGTATTTGGCCATTTGCTTACGCCCTCCTAAAAAGAAAATAACAAGGGGTCGAGTCGGCAGAATCGAGTCGGAAGCCTCCTTGTTAAGCCAGCAGCACACATCCAATATGCGTTTTCATTCTATTATATTTTTATTTTGGTGTCAATCATTTTTACACCCCGTATCCTGATTTAGATTTGTGCACAAAAATAGGGAGATGTGGAAACAGAAATCCGTTTCTTTCCAAACTTTTTGCAACAAAAAATATTTTTCCTGCAAAAAATGAAAATTAATTCAATTTTTTTCCTTTTAAATATTGATAAATGAATATTTGTGTGATAAACTTGTAACATATCAATCTAAATGGAACGCTGAACACCAGCGCCAGAGTTCTGTACAGGAGGTAAGCGACTATGTCCTATGTTAGCGAACAGTTGGAAAAGGTAATTCAGAAGAACCCGGGCGAGCCCGAGTTCCATCAGGCCGTCACAGAGGTTCTTCATTCTCTGGAGGTCGTGATCGAGAAGAATCCGCAGTATCAGAAGGAAGGCCTGCTGGAGCGTCTGCTGGAGCCGGAGCGTCAGATCATGTTCCGTGTTCCGTGGGTGGATGACAACGGCAACGTTCAGGTCAACCGCGGCTTCCGTGTACAGTTCAACTCCGCGATCGGCCCCTACAAGGGCGGCCTGCGCTTCCATCCCTCCGTTAACCTTGGCATCATCAAATTCCTCGGCTTTGAGCAGATCTTCAAGAACTCCCTGACCGGCCTGCCCATCGGCGGCGGCAAGGGCGGCTCTGATTTTGACCCGAAGGGCAAGTCTGACCGTGAGGTCATGGCCTTCTGCCAGAGCTTTATGACGGAGCTGTACCGCCATATCGGCCCCGACACCGACGTACCCGCCGGTGACATCGGCGTGGGCGCCCGCGAGATCGGCTATCTGTTCGGCCAGTACAAGCGCATTCGCAACGCCTACGAGGGCGTGCTGACCGGCAAGGGCCTGACCTACGGCGGTTCTCTGGCCCGTAAGGAGGCCACCGGCTACGGCCTGCTTTACTTCACGGAGGCCATGCTGAAGAAGAACGGCCTCGACATGGCCGGCAAGGTGGTCGCTATCTCCGGCGCGGGCAACGTGGCTATTTACGCCTGCGAGAAGGCGCAGCAGCTTGGCGCAAAGGTTGTCACCATGAGTGATTCCACCGGCTGGATTTATGACGCTGAGGGCATCGATCTCAACGCCATCAAGGAGATCAAGGAAGTCAAGAGAGCCCGCCTTACCGAGTACAAGAACTATCGTCCGAACGCTGAGTACCATGAGGGCAAAGGCGTATGGAGCGTCAAGTGTGACATTGCTCTTCCCTGCGCCACGCAGAACGAGCTGCTTATTGACGACGCGAAGGCTCTGGTAGCCAACGGCGTGATCGCGGTCGCGGAGGGCGCCAACATGCCCACCAGCATCGAGGCCACCGAGTACCTGCAGAAGAACAACGTTCTCTTTGCTCCCGGCAAGGCCAGCAACGCCGGCGGTGTTGCCACCTCTGCTCTTGAGATGACTCAGAACAGCATGCGTCTCTCCTGGAGCTTCGAGGAGGTTGATCAGAAGCTGCAGGGCATCATGGTCAACATCTTCAATCAGGCTTCCGACGCTGCCGAGAAATACGGCTTCCCGAAGAACTATGTGGTCGGCGCGAACATTGCCGGTTTCCTGAAGGTTGCCGACTCCATGATCGCGGAAGGCGCAATCTGATTGCGTTTCCCCTCCCCAACAAACAAAGCGACAAAAAGAGCTCCCGGTTATTCGCAAAATCGGGAGCCCTTTTTTGTTTCCGAATATGGCGCAGACAAGGAATCGGGAGGAGGTCTGATGATGACCGATGTACATATTCACATTGAAAAAGGCCCCTATACAAAAGAATGGATTGACCAATTTGTGCAGCAAGCGATCCGCATGGGAATGGATGAAATTTATCTGTTGGAGCATTCCCACCGTTTTGCAGAGTTCGCCCCTATGTATACTTCCATTTGTGAATACAGCGAGTATCAGAAAAACTGGTACAAAAAGAAAGCAACCCTTTCGATCAAAGATTTCCAAACACTCATTACCGAAATGAGAACGATCACATTCCCCATAAAAATAAAATGGGGACTTGAGGTGTGCTATTTTCCTGAGTACGAAAAGTTGATCGGCGATATCCTGCGATCTTTTCCATTTGATTTTTCGGTAGGCTCCATTCACTGGGTGGACGGATTCGGATTTGACCATAAAGCGGAATTCTGGAACAACATCGATACGGAACACATTTACTCAAACTATTATCAGCTGATGCTCCGGCTGGTAAAAAGCGGTTTGTTTTCCGGGGTCGCGCATCCCGATTCCATAAAGTGCTTCCACCATTATCCGACACAGGATTTTACCGACATCTACCGTTTACTAGCCGACGAATTAAAAGCACATCATATGTATGCGGAACAAAGCGGCGGTCTTGCTTTGAATTATGGATTTGAGGAACTCGGTATGAATCAAACCATGCTGCATATATTTAAAAGCAAAAATGTTGAGATCCGCTGCGCTTCGGATGCCCATAAACCGGAAGATGCGGGGGCAAATATTGCAAAGCTGCAAGCTATTTTGCAAGTATAAGAAAGCGGCAAAAGAACAAAGCACAACCCGGATGAGAACAACGCTTCATCGGGTTGTGCTTTATTTATGATATTTTCCATTTGTGTTGATCTGGAATGCCCGGTACAGCTGTTCGCACAGCATCACCCGTGCCAGCTGATGCGGAAACGTCATCCGCGAAAAGGACAAGCGCATACGGGCCGCTTGCTTGACTTCCGGGGAAAGCCCGAACGAACTGCCGATGCAAAAAGCAAAGCTGCTGGTCCCCTGAACGGAAAGCGTTTGCAGCGAAGCGGCAAGTTCCTCGGAGGAAAGCTCCTTGCCCTCAATGCACAGCGCGGCCAAATAGGCATTCCCCACCGTCTCAAGAATCTTCTTCCCTTCCTCTGCCAGTGCCGACTCAATTTGCGCCGCAGATGGATTGTCCGGCAAGCGGCTTTCCGGCAGCTCCACTATCCGAAACCGGCAGAAAGCGGCAAGGCGCTTTTCATATTCCGCACAAGCATCCCGCCAGTATTTTTCTTTCAGCTTCCCGACACAGATCAGGCTGACAGTCATCATCTCAGAAAATCATCACCTTTCCCGCGTCATTGCTGCGGGGAGCGACAGCAAGCTGATAATCCAGATTTTCCTTCATGCCCGCCATGGTCAGACTGCACAGCGAAGTCTGGTACGCAAGCTCCGGTGTATTGTTCTCCTGGCTCAAATGTGCCAGCCAGAAACGTGTGGTCCCGGTGCGCACAAAGCGGCACAGCTCCTCCGCACAGGAAAGATTGCTCAGATGCCCCATCCCCGAAAGGATCCGCTGTTTGAGCGCATAGGGGTATGGACCGTTGCGCAGCATCCCGATGTCATGATTGGATTCCAGCACGATCAGATCGGAACCGGTTACCGCTTCCCGGATTTCCGCTGTCATATAACCGAGATCCGTGGCGATGGAAACGCCCCGGCCATCCTCCGTCATCAGACGGTAGCCATAGCCCTCCGCACAATCGTGCGGAATATGAAACGGCTTTATGTACATCCCCGCACACTCCATGCCTTCCAGGGAAAGCGCGTTTGCGGGAAACTTTCCGTTTAGAATTCCCATATCCTGCAATGCCGCCATGGTACCGTTAGAGGCATAAACCGGGATTTTGTGGCGGGATGCAAACACTCGCAGACCACTTACATGGTCACTGTGCTCGTGGGTAACAAAAATGCCCTCAATCGCGTGAATCGGAATCTTACAGCGCTGCAAAGCCTCCGTGATCTGCTTTGCATTCTTTCCCGCATCAATCAGGACGCCATGTTCAGCGGAGCCAATATAATAGCAGTTTCCGCTGCTGCCGCTGAAAAGAGGACAAAATCGCGCCATACCACCGCAGAATCCTTTCGTAAAAAATTGCAAAAAATATTATTGGTTCCCCGGAGATTATTTAAATCGCGCAGGGAACTGAAACCTCCGGAACATGCACGCGCTTGATATCCGCACCAAGGCTGCACAGCTTCTCAACCACATCCTCATAGCCGCGCTCGATGTGCTGAATATCCTCAATCTGCGTGGTCCCCCTTGCAGCCAGAGCAGCCACCAGCATCGCCGCGCCCGCGCGCAGGTCGGTCGCTTTGACAGGAGCCGCATTGAGATGATCCACACCCTCAATCACAGCCAGGCGGCCATCCACCGAGATCTGCGCGCCCATGCGCTTGAGCTCCTCCACATAGCGGAACCGGTTGTCCCAAACGCTCTCATTGATGATGCTCGTCCCCTTGGCCGTGGACAGCAGGGCCGCGATCTGCGGCTGCATGTCGGTCGGGAAGCCGGGGTGCGGCAGCGTCTTGATGTTGCATTTATTCAAGCTTCCGCTGCGCGTTACACGGACAGCATCGTCAAACTCTTCAATGGTCACGCCCATCTCCTCCAGTTTGGCGGAAATAGACTCCAAATGCTTCGGAATCACGTTTTTCACAAGAACGTCGCCGCTGGTTGCAGCCGCGGCCACCATATAAGTCCCAGCCTCAATCTGATCGGGGATAATGGAATACGTCGTCCCGCGCAGATAGGAACAGCCGTAAATCTTAATCACATCCGTGCCTGCTCCCCGGATATCCGCGCCCATGGAATTCAGGAAATTCGCCAGATCGACGATATGCGGCTCCTTGGCCGCATTTTCAATCACCGTCGTTCCTTTTGCGCGAACGGCAGCCAGCATGATATTCATAGTGGCGCCCACAGAAACGACATCCAGATATACGCTGTTGCCTGTCAGCTCCTCAGAGCTGACATCCACCATGCCGCCTTCCAGGCTATAGGAAGCTCCCAGCGCGGCAAAGCCCTTGAGGTGCTGATCGATCGGGCGTACGCCAAAATTACAGCCGCCCGGCATTGTCACCACCGCGTGGTGAAAGCGCCCCAGCAGCGCGCCGAGCAGATAATACGATCCGCGAATATGGCGGGCCAACTCATATGGGGCAACGCAGGTGCTCACGGTGGAGGAATCAATTTCAATCGCAGAACGTCCTACCGTCCGGATCTTGGCTCCCATATCCTGCAAAATGTGAATAATCGAAGAAACATCGGTAATGTTCGGAATATTTTCAATACGGCACACGCCGTCGGAAAGAATCGCAGCCGGAATGATCGCTACGGCGGCATTTTTCGCTCCGCTGATCAGAACCTCGCCCGTCAGACGGCGGCCACCGTTAATTACAAATTTATCCAATGCGGCACGCTCCCATCATTTTAATCACAGTTATGATGCGTCCAGAAAGAAAAAATATTTATGTCATTTATATCAAGAAAAGAAAGATTCTATATTTCAAGCGTTTTCCCCGGATCAAAGAGGGCTCAGCCCGCTGGCTTTGCCTGGTATCTCATCCGAACAGGAAAACAAACCGGCAGTCTGCATGGAAACCGCCGGAACTTCTTAGGCAAAATCCTTTTGAAAAAGAGGATTCCTGTAGTTTCGCACAAACAAATCCTCATACTTTTAGATGATAATACACTGACCGGAAAATGTCAACCAAGAGCCGGAATAATTTCTGAAAAAAGGGTAAAAACGGCGCTTTCTCCAAAGAGAAAGCGCCGTAAAATGAAATTTAATTTCAAGTGACGTACGGCAGCGGATCCACCCGCGAGCCATTGACATAAATTTCAAAATGACAATGCGCTCCGGTCGAATTTCCGGTGCTGCCCACAAGAGCGATTGTTTCGCCCTGGTTCACCTTTTGCCCGACAGAGACCAGCAGCTCACTGCAATGCGCATAAAGTGTCTGCATCCCGTTTCCATGGTTGATGATCACGCGATAGCCGTAGCTTCCAGAATATCCCGCCGCTGTCACTGTTCCGCTGTCGGAGGCAACAATCGGCTTGCCGTATGCGCTTCCTCCCGAAATATCCAGAGCCGCGTGGAAGGAACCCCATCTATATTCATAGTACGTTGTAATCACATGGAGCGAAGGACAGGGCCAGATAAAGTTGCCTGTACCGATACCGGAGTTCTTCGGACGTTCCTTGGTTCCAGTAACCACCACCCGATCCACAGCGGGCGTCAGGACCGTTGTGGAGACATTTTCTCTTGAAATCTCAACACCGTTCACATAGGTAACGCGGTCGACACATTCCTGCACACCCTTGCTTCCCTCTGTGATCACCTCACTGTAATCGGTATACTGGGAGTCGTCTGTCTGCGTGATAGTCTTATACGGCAGTGCCTCCTGATACGTCTCCGTTTTAACAATCTGCACTTCCAGGCGCGATACCGCTGTTTGGAGGGTGAGCACATCTCCAATGTGGAGCATTCCATCCGCCACACCGGCATTGAGACTGTCAAGCTCCTCCAAAGACATATTATTTTTCTGCGCGATATCAATGGCCGTATCGCCTTCCTGCACCACATAAGTTACAGCCTTCTGAGAGGTTGCGGTAAGCTCACTTTCCATCTCCTGAGAGCTGATGACCGTTGAGGTGGGAAACAATCCCGTTACACTGTCTACCGTCTGTGCAAAGACAGCGGTGGCGTCCTCGTCATCCCCCTTCGCCTCATCCAGAATCCCTTCCAGAATATGGCTGAGATCGGCGCTGCTCTTGACCGCGCCAATCAGCTCACCGTCAATATACAGGCCCGTCGCTTCCTCAATGATTCCATTCGACTGCTCAATGATCTTATTGCAGACTGCGTCAGCCACTGTATAGCTTTCACTGTCGGAAACCGTGAGGGAAAACACAGGTGTCAGGGCCATGCTTTCATTCTGTTCGGATGCGTCGTGAACCATACGCTGGCTCACCATCTCTGTTGCCTGCTCAAACACCTTCTCATTTTCAATTGTACCAATCATCTCACCGTTGTAAGTGAGATTCAGGCCGAATTCAAGAGAATTCCAGTAGCGCACCGTTGCCAGCAAAACACAAACCGCTGCAACCGGAGCCGCGATATTCAAAAAAGTACACCAGATATTCCGATGACGGATTACGCCCTTCCCCGCTACAGAGAAGGATTCCTTCACCACAGGCAGAGCACCCTTTTCCTTCGCACTTTTCAAACGTTTCCTCGCAATGGAAAAGCCCTCCCGCACAGAACGCAGTTCTTTGCGAAGTTTTCCTATCCAGCGTCCGCCTGTGGCCTGCCAGACGCGGGACAAAAAGCGTCCGACGGGACGCAGAAAACGGGCTGTCCGTCTTTTCCAGCGCTTGAGAATCCGCATTGACTGAATGCCGACCAAATATAACATGCGCGACAGACGCACCAGCCTGGCAGTTCCTTTTTTCTGAGACAAATCCTTTCGCTCCCTTCTCCTTATCGGAAAACAGGCTTTCCGATACAGGGGCCTTCCTGCATTCAATAAAGTTACAGCTTTGTAATCAATGTATTTATCATATTACAAAGATTACACTCTTGCAACCCTTTTCAAAATTATTTAACATTTTCCCTACCATCTCGGCATGCACAATCTGAAATCTGGTAAAAAGCTGGAAAAAGCAAAATGGTATGCGCCTCTATCCATCAACAAAAATTTTGCATAAAAAGGTTGACAACAGGATTAGAATATGATATTCTAATGCACGTAAGTTAGTTAAAGCTAACCAACTTACACAGCCAGCGAATTCTATTCGCTTTTTTCTTTTCCATGTGGTTAGTTAAAACTAACAAAGGAGGCAGCCTATGCGTCCATCATTTGAAGAGACACTCGTTTCCCATGCAGCGCCAGTCTTAGCGGGGATCAAGCCTGCCGCCCTGCTTTCCTTTTCCAGGAAAGCATACCCTCAGCTTCCCTCGATCGCACGGGCATACTCCCGCCGTTTTCAAGCAGAGGGCCTTATATTTGAAACTGTCTGCCGCTGCAGCCAGCACTTTCTTCTGCTTGTCTACAGACCCCGGCTTTTGAAGCAGCGGTTGGAAGAAAACGAAGTGCGCGGCTGCCTGACCCGGTTTGGCTATCCGCAGGATTCTCTTTCCCGGATCCTGCACCATCTTCGCCGCCGTCTGCGGCAAACAAACGGCTTTCCGCATGAAATTGGACTGTTTCTGGGATATCCCCCGCGCGATGTTCTCGCATTTCTGGGAGAAATTCCCGCGCCGTGCCTGCTGTGCGGCTATTGGAAGGTCTACTTCAACGTGGAGGAGGCCAAGCAGCTGTTCGCGCAATACGATCACTGCCGCGAAGCCTATTGCAAGGCCTATCAGGAAGGGCACACCGTTTCCCAGCTTCTCAGTCTGCCTCTTTTCGCAGCATAAGTGAAAAATCTTTTAAAACAACAGGAGGTTTTGTATGAATCAGATTGCTGTCATTTATTGGTCCGGTACCGGCAACACAGAAAGCATGGCACATTCCGTAGCGGATGGCATTGCGAAGGTTGGAAAGGAAGCCGTACTGAAACAGGTATCGGAAATCTCTGCGGCTGATGCGGCCGCATATGAAGCTCTGGCTCTCGGCTGCCCCGCAATGGGCGACGAAGTGCTGGAAGAAGGGGAATTCGAACCCTTTTTCTCCGATCTGGAAGCAAGCCTTTCCGGCAAAAAGATCGCCCTGTTTGGCTCCTACGGCTGGGGCGATGGCCAATGGATGCGTGACTGGCAGGACCGCGTGATCGCCGCAGGGGCCGCCCTGTGCGGCGGTGAGGGTCTCATCGTTCAGAACGCACCTGACGGCGACGGGATTTCCCAGTGTGAAGAACTCGGCGCCGCTCTGGCCGGAATGTAATCCCTTTTCTCTTTTGATTGTATCCTCGCGGCTCCCCGCCGGATGGCTGCCGGTTGCAGGTTTTTTGTTGCCGTCCGGGCCGCGATTTTGATCTCTTTCCTCCCTCCATAATAGCCGCCGCTCCCGGATGGGAAGCGGCAAAAAGCAGGCAGACGCTTTTAGGTGTCTGCCTGCTTTTTATATCCATATCTTTCTCCTGTTTCAGGAAACCATCGAAACAGCTATAATTCAAGCATTTTCGTAGAGGACGGCCAGATCCTCCTGTGTCAGTGTCCAGCTGGAATCCACACACAGAATCCGTTCGTTCCCAACCAGAAGCCAGCTCTCGTCTCCATCCGAATGGGAAAAATGATATACTTTGTCCACAGGCAGGGAACCGGCAGCCTCTTCCCTCCACGATACAGCGTCATCGGTTAAAAGCTGATCCACACACCAGGGAGAAAGAGCGGACAAATGCGGTTCATAGACCCGATAGAAAAGGAAATCTTCTCCCGGATGCATCTCATACTGGCGTACATTCTGGAACGACAGCAGCGGAGAGGTACTGCCATCCCAAAGATCGTCCCAGCTGTTGCCTGACGGAACACTGGCAAGAGACTCCGCGCGGACAATTTGGCGCGGTTCCGACGGCGCCTGGCGCAGCCATCCCGTGGCAAACGACATCACAACACCCACCGCAAGCGCCATCCCCACATCCACCAGAATCACAGCGGTACGGTTCCCCCAGCGGGAAACTCCTTCCTGACGCAGCTGCCGCCGCAGAGAACCCAGAGCCGCGATCATAACGAGAATACAGGAAGCATACAGAAGAAAATAAGCGGCTGGGCCTCCCTGTCCAGAAGCAAAGGCTCCTATGATATAAACCGCCAGCAGCAGCAAAACCAGCACCAGAAAAGCGTTGTCAAACCGATAGCAGAACCGGCTGGCAGCACACAGACCGCCATGCGCCACAGAACGCGCCGATCGCAGGACCCACACACCGTAGACCAGCAGATGCACCACAACCATGACAAACGCAAGCGAAGTCACGCACACAGAAAACAGCGAGTCCGGTTCACTGAAAAAAGCAACCGCTCTCGAGCCCCGGATCGATACAAGGGAAATGAAAATCCACAGCAAGAGAAGAAGTAAAACGCCCAGAGGAAGCAGATAGGATTTGCGCAGAGAGCGCCGGATCGCCCGCAGGCGAACCGATTCGTCCGTTTCAAGCGGAACGGGATCTGCCTGATCGGTGCGGTAAATCTGCATCTGGGTCCAATCGCACACCTTCTCCCAGCCCGCTTCTTCACAATACTCGTCCAGCGTGCGGGAAGCTGGGGTAACCTCGGGATCAAATGCCGAAAGCTCCGGCAGATAGGTCACAGCATAGGATGTTTCACGCGGATCTTCACGGCGATATTTCCAGAAGAAATTTCCCACCTGCTCAAGCTGCCAGCCACGCCGCGCCATCCGTTCCAAATGCTCCTCCACCGCCTGATATTCAAACAGCTGATACGATTCTATCCGATACTTATATTGTTTTTCTTTCATTGCTCTCCCTCCTTCCGCATCCATCGCCGGTAATCCTCCACGCGGGCGCACAATCTGCCGTATTCCTCCTCCAGCAGCCTTTGCCCCTTTTCCGTCAAACGATAGCTCCGCTTTCTTCCGATTGCCGCCATTTCCTCAATCATGCCATCGTGCAGAAATTGATCCAACAGGTGATAGAGCGTACCGGGTCCCACAGTCACGCGTCCCCCTGTGACAGCTGACACTTCTTCCATCACATCCGCTCCACAGCGCTCCTCCCGCAGACTGAGCAAAATATAAAACATCTGCTCCGTCAGCGTCTGGAATTTTTCCCTCGGCACCTGCTCCACCCTCTTTCCACACACTTTTTGACCGGCGCACCCCGCCCACCCTGAAAACCGTTTCCGTCGGCTCCTTACACAAGCGGAACCTGTACGGCACAATATCGAATATCGTTATTTCTATCTTTACTATATCATCGAATATCGATATTGTCAAGCAAAAAAGAGGATCCCCGAAGCCAAAGCCTTGGGGATCCTCTTCATCAGGATTCCATTTCTATCGCTTTCGTATCCTTTGCTTCCTTTTCCTGTTTCTTACCAAACCGCTGCACCAGACCAATCAACTGGCCGGAGAGCGCCACTGTCAAAAGCGAGCACAAAAGCCGCTCCAGCGGGATATAACTGATGGAAAGCAAAAGAACAATCAGGTCGGTGATCAGATATGCCCATTGAATGTTCCAGTGTGTCAGATGGGAAATCACCATCGCGAGGGCGTCATCCCCTCCCGGCGCACCTCCCGCGCGCACACTCAGCCCGACGCCAAAGCCGACAAACACCGCGCCAAGCACAGCAGCCAGCCAGGGAAGCTCCGCAAGCTGAGGCCATAAGGGAGGAAACTGCTCAAAGACGGCATAAAACAGAGAAAAGCCGCCGCCCGCTACCGCGGAGGTGATCAGGAAATCCTTCCCCAACAGCTTCCATCCCGCCGCGTAACACAGGATGTTCATCACCAATCCTGAAACAGCCGGCGAGAGGCGGAACCAGTGCTGCAAAAGCAGCGTCATACCAAGAACGCCGCCCTCAGTAACATTCGAGAGCGCATGGACATTGTACAGGCCGAAGGCAAGAATCGCGCTGCCCAAAAGAGCCTGCGCGTAGCGCTTCAGCTTACCGGGGGTAAACACAATAACACATCCTTTCCCCCTCATCTTACCATACAGTAAAAATTTTGACAAGGGGGGAAGACGCTCTGCAATCAGGAGGTCTTTTTCGCGCTCATTTTTGCAAACTCTTCCAGACTTTGCCCTTTCAGCACACGTTCCAGCATTTCCGGCAAACGCTCCGGCGTACAGGCAAAGCAGGGAATTTCCATGGCAGCAATTCTTTGTGCTGTCTGCGCGTCGTAGTAGGGCTTGCCGCCGTCCGCAATCGCCAACAGCGTAACCACCGTCACACCCGACAGCTTGAGTTCCTCCAGACGGCGCAGCAAAGCGGCGCGGTTTCCTCCTTCCTCCAGATCGGAGATGAGGAAAAAGATGGTTTTCGCAGGTTCCTGCACCAGCCCCTGACAGTAAGCAATGGACTTTGCAATATCCGTGCCGCCCCCCATCTGGAAACCAAACAGCAGATCCACCGGATCCGCGCACAGCGGCGTGAGATCCATGATCTGTGTGTCAAACGCCACCACATGAGTCTGCACAGCTGTCATGGAAGCCAAAATACAGGCCATCACCGAGGAATACAGGATGGATTCCCCCATGGAGCCGCTTTGGTCGATATCCAAAATGATGTTCCAGCGGTTGATACGGCTGGAACGGTCGAAAAACCATACCTTTTCCGGGATCACAACGCCAAGATCCGAATTATAATGGCGCAGGTTCCGCTGGATGGTACGGGGAAAATCAATCGCAGCGGCGGAGGGCAGCGGAGAATGTGCGCGCCGGTTGAGAGCAGCCGTCACCGCCCGGCGCAAATCCTGCTCCAAAAGCCGGTTGATCTCCTCCACAATTTTCCGAATAAAGCGGCGGGCCGATTCCTTTGATTTCTGGGGAATCTGATCCTTGAGCATAAGCAGAGTGGAAGCCAGATTCAGATCCGGCTCCAAACCGTCCAGCAGTTCCGGCTCCAGCAAAAGCTGCTTGAGCCCCTTGCGCTCCACGGCATCGTTCTGCACCACCGCCACCATTTCCGGATCAAACAGACTGCGCAGATCGCCCAGCCACTTGGAAATATGCGGGGCGGACGGGCCATGCCCCGCACCGCTGCGCTGGCCGAAGCTTTCATCGGGACCGCCATAAATGGCGGAAAGCGCGCTGTCCATCAGCATGGCTTCCTGCGAAAGCGGAGACGCGCCCATTCCCTCAAAAGATTGCTGGCTCTCAGTACCGAGAATCAAACGCCAGCGGGTCTTTGGATCGTTCCATTCCATTTGCGTCCCCCCTCAAATATCGTCAAAATCAAACTCATCCAATCCGCTGAGCGTCTCCTGTTCCTCATGGGTCAGCTCCTGCATCACCTGCTCCGCGGACTCTCCGCTGTTCACTCCCCAGATCTCCCCTAGGTTCTCCGCGATATCATTCTTTTCGGCCGGCGTGAAATCCGCAAAGGCACGCCGCAGAAACACCAAAGCACGGCGGAATTCTTTGTCGTCCAGCGTACCCAGATAGCTGTCCAGATACTGCCACAGCGACAGCCGGGCGATCAGCGCGTAGCGATTTTTGGAGGCAAGTCCTTCAAACCAGCCCGCTCCCAGATCGGCGGGTACGCCGGGAGACAGTCTGCGAGATACCTCCCGGGCCAGCAGCTCCTCGTCCGCCTTTCCCCGTTCCAACAGAGTAGCCATGGCAAAGCCGGAGCAGCGCGTGTTGAGATCGTCCCGATCGGAAATTCTGCCGAGCAGCTCCAACCAAGGCGTTTCATCCAAAAAATCATGGTGCAGCGGAAGCTGATTCACCCGATCCATCGCTGCCGTCACCACAGGCGCCGTTTTGGCATCGCATTGGCAAGCTTCTTCCATGGTCAGACAGGCTCTCAAATAGAGCTGCCGAAGCAGCGGAATCACCGGCGCAGTGTCAAAGCGGCGTAAATCGCCGTACCGTACCACAAGAGACAGGCTTTGCGCTGTCTCCGCCACCTCGCTGATCGCGGCGGCATCCACAGAAAGCGTTTGCAGCAGCTCCAGCGCATGACGGGCGGCGGAGGGCATCCCGCACAAAAACGCATCCTGGAAAATCGAGGCTGCGTCACGGATGCTTGTGCTTTTTTCTCCGCGCTCTTTCAGGGCAAACGCAGCTGCTCCCTCGATCGTATCTCCCAGCAGCGCAGATTCCACGATCTCGATCTCCACCTCCGGTGTCCAGTGAAGCTGCCAGTATTCTCCCCAGTTTGCCCCCTCCTGACGGGAAGGGAGCAGAGTGGCAAAGGAGATCCCCAACACCCGCAGACGGTGCAGGAAGAAGGAACGGCGCAGATCCAGAATCGCTGTGGCGGGATCTTTGATATTCAGCCTCTCGCGCAGATCCAAATCCAGATTTTGCAGTTCCACCGTCCGATATTTTTCCAGACGCAATTCCTTGATCTGCCGGTAAAAATCCTCCTGCACGGAGGTGCGGCTCACTCCCTCGGGAAGAGTTCCGATTCTGCGGCCGATTTCCGTCTCTGCCACGGCCACGGCGAGCTCGGAAAAGGCGCCGTGACCCATCGTGGTCACAGCGGCGTCGCGCAAATCCTGAAGGCAGGGGTACCGGCTTCCCCGCATGGCGCACAGTGTCCCGGCCAGACGCACCGCCTCAATCACCTCGGCAGAGGAAACCAGATTTCCCGCCTTCCGGTGCGCGGCAGCCAGGCTGACCAGGTACCGTCCGGCCAAGCCTGCGAGATCTCCCCGGTTCCGTTCCTCCCACAGCAGTTCAAAATAAGCCGGAGCCTTGTTTCCCGCCCCGTACCCGGAACGGGTGGAGAGCCGGTAATAGGAATAGGGCATCAGCGTGGAGGCGCTGTCCGTTCTGGGAAGCGTCCGTTCTTCCTCCTCCGTCATCACGGGGCCTTCCCGCAATCCTGCTACATGGAACGCACCGCAGACACAGAAGATCTTCTCCTCCGGTACACCGCTTTCCACGGCTTTTTGGATCACCCGCCTCATATAGGCTTCCCGCACCAGCGTCTCGGCGGTGCGCAGAGGATGATCCCGTGCTGTTTCCCGAAGCTGCTCTCCAAACATCTGAAAAGCTGCACTGGACTCCTGCCAGCCCTCGATCTGCTCGAAATTCCGCTCCCAGAAGGTATCGTGATCCTCCCCCGTCATTGTTTCGAGCTGTCGGTATACCCACTCTGTATCCTCCTGTACATTTGGCTCCGATGGTTCGGGGTTCTCCCCCGGTTCCGGCTCCCCTGTCTCCTCCGACTCCCGGGCTTCCTCCTGTTCTGCATCAACCGTTTCCTTCGCTCCTTCTTCCAGAGCCAGAAACACATCGGAGGGAAGATCCATGAACCGGCATTCCACCCGATGCTCGTGCGCCCAAAGAATCGCCTGAATCTCCGGCGAATAGCAGGCAAAAGGATACAGAATGGTACGAACAGGCGGCTTTTTGGTATAAGCAAGGATCGCCGCGGGAAACTGCGTTTGCGGGTGGCATAGCCAGTGCATCTGATCGTTGAGGTCGCTTGGCCCTTCCACCAGGACAAGCTGAGGCTGGTGTGCGTCAAGAGCCTGCCGCAGACAATAAGCCGCGGAGGGGGATAAATGGCGCACACCAAACAGCACCGGCCCGCCCATCACGGATTCAGCTCCCGGCAGGCGCGGTATAGGGGAAGCCAGGCGCTGCCCCGCTTTTTCATCACATTTTCCAGATATTCTTTCCAGGAAACCTTGTCCTTTTCCTCGTCCTTGACAATCGCGCCCTGTAAGGCGGCGGCCAGATCCTCGCCGTCAATCTCACCGCTGCCGAAGCTTCCTGCCAGCGCCATGGAGTTTGCAAGCAGGGAGATTGCCTCCGCCGTAGAGAGAACGCCGCTCGTCCCTTTGAGCTTCTGTTTGCCGTCCAGCGTTGCGCCGGAACGCAGCTCGCGGAAAATCGTAACCACTTTCTCCACGGTATCCTTATCCGGCTGTTTCGCATTCAGATCCAGTCCGGCGGAAAGCTGTGCCACACGGGTGCGTACGATCTCCATCTCCGTCTCCATATCGGACGGCGTGGGAAGCACCACGATGTTAAAGCGGCGCTTGAGCGCGGCAGACATTTCATTGACACCCTTATCCCTTGTGTTTGCCGTGGCAATTACAGAAAATCCCTTTTCAGCCGGAACCTCCAATCCCAGCTCCGGTACGCTCAGCCGCTTTTCGGACAATATCGAGATCAGCGCGTCCTGCACCTCGCTGGCACAGCGGGAAATCTCCTCCAAACGCGCGATCGAACCGGTTTCCATAGCGCGGTAGATGGGGCTTTTCACCATGGCTTCCAGGCTCGGCCCCTTCGCGATCAGCATGGCATAATTCCAGGAATAGCGGATCTGCTCCTCGGTGGTGCCTGCCGTTCCCTGCACAACCTTGGTGGAATCGCCGTTCACCGCTGCCGCCAAATGCTCACTGAGCCAGGATTTCGCCGTGCCGGGCTCTCCGATCAGAAGCAGCGCCCGATCCGTAACCAGGGTAGCGATGGCAATCTCAACCAGGCGGCGGTTGCCCATGTATTTCGGTGTAATGTCCACGCCCTTGACGGACACGCCGCCCGTAATATAGGTCAGCACCGAGCGGGGCGACATCCTCCAACCGGTGGGGACCGCATCCTGCTCCGCCGCAATCAGCGCTTCCAGTTCCCGCTGGAACAGCTCCTCCGCGGGAAGGCGCTGTACATTTTTTTCAGCCATTTTCTTTTCCTCCTTCTTTCAGCTTCCGCTCGTTTCTTCTCCGGATGCTTGGTTTTCCCATTCATGAATACGGGCCGCCGCCATATTTTCTTCCCAATAGTTGTGCCGCAGCTTGATCTTTTTCTCCCGCACCAGATGATCCATCTTCCGAAGCTGGGCTGCCTTTTCCTTCGGAGGAACCGGCAGAGTGTTCAGCAGCATCATGCATTCCGGAAACGAAACCTGTCCCTGCTTGAGAAAATACTGTACCACAAAATTCTCCCAACGCTCCCAGCCCAAAGCGCTCAGAATCCGAATCCATTCTGCCGCGCTGTAAACGCTCAGGGTGCTTATCGCCTCCTGGTATACATAGGGAACCACCAGCCTGGAAAGCCCCGGAATTTCCTGCCGATCGGAGAGCACGGCTGCCAGAGCATCGTCCATATCCTTTCCAAGCTGCGCCAGAAGCTCAAACCAGCGCACATCCAGACAGGGAACGGGAACACCCATCTCCATTTCCCATTCGTTTCTCAAAGACGCTCTGACCATGAACCGATAACCATTCTCCTCCCGGTTCCATTTCACACGCATCAGGACATAGCGGATAAAAGAAAGCGCTTCTTCCTGCACCGTCTTTTTGAGAAACTCCCGCTTGAAAAGACGCTCTTTTGCCCACTCATAGCTCTCCGCGCTGTCTTTTATGAGAAGCTGTGCGGCAAAAGCGGGAACCAGATACGCCCCGCCCTCACGCTCATACAGCTCCACAGCCAAATCGCACAGCTCACGATCACCCCGGCCCATCACGGTCATCGCAAGCACATAGGGCAGCGACACCGCAAAAGGCGGCTGGGACGAATTAGAAGGAGAAGCCGTATAAAAGATCAGATCGCGCAAAGGATCGATGCCGGGCTTTTTCTTTTTTTCCTCCGGCTCTCCAAACAGCTCAACCGCCTCGCGGTAAATATCCGCGATCCCCGGCCCTGTTTTTCCAATCAATGCAAGAAGCAAGGCCCGGAAGCGCTCATTCCGCTGGGAATCGGAAAGCTTTTTGCCGGTGTGCACAGTCTTTATCTGTTCCTGCGCAATCGCCGCCGTCAACCGGCTCGCCATGGCCGTTTTTTCTCCCAGCAGATAAGTAAATGCCTGCACCGGATTCTTTTTCCCCAGCACGCGGAAATACTCCTCCACCTCCGGCGTTTCCTGCTTCACCAGAATCTCATGGGCACAATCCCTGCTTTCCCCTCTTTTTTCCGTCTGACACAATTCCAGAAGAAGCTGCGTGTTATGAGAATCATGGCGCAAAGCCCGAATCAGTTCTGTGCGCACTTCTTTTTTAGCCTGTGGAAGCTGAGCGAGATAAAAATCATTTTCTTTCTCACCTGCCAGCTGCTGGATCAGGCGTACCCGCCGGACCATTCCGCCTTTTCCTTCCGGATCAAATCCCTCTTTCAAAAGCGGGATCATTTTATCTCCCTGCTCTTTCAGGATCTCCGCATTTTGATCGGCCATATCCGCATAGCCATCCCCCAGACCTTCGATCAAAGCAGGCAAAACGCGGTAATCGGAAAAATACTCCGGATGTTCCTTCCAGGCATTCGCCACCAGGGAAAACCGTCCGCTGCCGGTTCCTTTGAGCGCCTCCAAAAGCGGATGGAGCTGTCCATAGGAGAGAACGCACAGACTTCCTACACCGTCCGACGCAAGAGGTGTCAGTTCCCCTTCGCCTCCTGTGCTTCCCTGTGTATAAACAACAGCATCTACCAGAGCGAGAACATCGAGCAGCGCTCCACCCCGTTTTTCCTGCGGAGTGGAAAAGAGCGCGTCCACTCCCGCAGTGATTTTACCAAATACCGGACTGGCAGCGGCCAACGGGGTCAGCGATTCCCTTGCGCGTTTCAGACGGAAATCCTCGTCCAAAAGGCCCGTGCCCGCCACAGCGGCATGTTCCAGACGATCCTTGAGATCAAACAATGGCTGCAAATTCATCTTTTCGCCCTCCTCAATACAGCAAACGGACAATCTGCGAACACGTCACGACGCTGTACGGATGCAGGCAGAGCGACCGATCGCTCTCCTCATAAAACAGCAGGCCAAACAGCGCGGCACCCGCCGGAATACCGCCTGGAACCTTGGCAAGCCGTGCAGTGCAGGCGTGATCCTCTCCGTCTTCCGTGCGATCCCGCAGGACAATCCGTCCTCCGGCGGGATCCTCCAGTACCAACTGCTCTCCCACCATTCCTACGCGACCAACGGGAACCAGAACGGGGACATATTTGGGCAGAAGTGTATTCTTAATCTGCGATTTGGTCAGCTTCACCGCCGCAGCCAAATCCGGATGTGCCAAAGAGAGAAGCTTCGCGCGATCCTCCTGCGTGACAGGCGATGACGCGCCACTTTCCCAGCGGATACGGCGGCATCCCTCACCAGGGTAGTAATACAGTGTGGGAATCTCCATGCGATCAAAAAAGCTGCCTTCGGATTTCACATATTTCAGCGCCTTGTACGGACGCAGGTTCAACGTCTGATCCACGCGGCCCGTATCGAGATCGATCCAGAAAGCCCGTTCCACAAACTCTCGCCGCGCTTCATCCCCGGACACATCAAAAGAAAGCTGCACCAGCCGGGCATTTTCCTTATAGGATCCGATGGCGTGCAGATCCTCCAAACGCCACACGCCCCCCAGTGCTTCAAACAGGACAGAATCCTCGGCGGAATACTGGCCTGCTTCCAGCTTATTTTGTAAAAAGCTTCTCCCTTTCTTGATGGTGGAAAGCAGCGCAATCAGGATCCGCAGCGCTTCGGCATACGCTCCCTCCGCCTGCTCCGGCGACTGCTGGATTTCCCGCACCGCCAGCGCAATACGGGAAAAAGCAATCTGCGGTCCCGTCAGATAATAGTTCCCCAGATCTTTTGCCAGCTTCTCATAGGTTTGCGCGGAGCTGCCGGCCATACTGGCAAGACCGGTATTCAAAAGCTCCTCCGCCATCTTTTCCGCCATGTCCAGCCCTTCCAGCTGGCGGGCCAACCGCTTGGCCTGCGCCGCTGTATTGGTTTTTTTCGGCTTTTTGGGCTCTTGCGCAGCAGCCTCCTTTTTGGCCGCTCTCGCCGCCTGTTTTTCCCGCTTTTCCACAATATCCTGCGGGATCTCAGCAGTCTCAAAGTTTTTTCCCGATAACTGCTCAAACATCAGCCCCAGTGCGTGCTTACACGGAAACTGGCGGCTGGGACAGGAACACCGGCAAATCGGGGAATCCGGGTTGGCCCAGTCAATCGAAACACGGTATGGTGTTTTGCCGCTTCCTGCACACTCTCCCCAGCAAACGGACCCATCCTCCGAGCGGTGCAGACCGAAGAATTTCCCTCCGCGGGAAAGTTTGCGCCCATTTTCCGCTGCCGCGGGATTCGGGGCCTGACGCAGAATAAATTGCTCAGTAAGTTCCATAAAGCACCTTCCTTTGCAGAAACTTGTCCATATTTTATTATAAAAAAACAAAAATCGCAACCACAAATTTTATCAGAATGCCGGAGATTTCACCGGTTCGTGCCTCCCAAAGAACTGCAAGCTGAAAACATTGCGGAAAGTTCCTTCTTATGATAAAATAGTAGCAGGACAAACTCTATGAAACACTGTCTGAACGGCTTGTTCTTCGCTGCTTCGGATAAAAGAAATCACCCGCTCATAAAATGAAAATACTGCACTGCAAAACGAAGGAGGGATTCTGTGACCGCTCTTTTACTGCTGGCGGCCATCGTCATTTTTGCCTGTGTTCTGGGGAATCGTGTTTCTCAACGGTTCGGCGTTCCGACGCTGCTGGCCTTTATCCTGCTTGGCATGCTGTTTGGTACAGACGGTCTGCTGCGCATTGATTTCGATAACTACCAAATCGCGGAGGATGTCTGTTCCGCTGCTCTGATTGGCATTATGTTTTACGGCGGCTTCGGCACCAGCTGGCAGGAGGCTCGGCCAATCGCGGTGCGGGCTTCTCTGCTCTCGTCTCTCGGTGTTGTGCTGACCTCTCTGTTAACCGGTCTGTTTTGCCGGTATGTCCTGCATTTTTCTATGCTGGAAGGAATGCTGATCGGAGCCATTCTCGGCTCCACCGACGCAGCTTCCGTGTTTTCCATCCTGCGTTCCAAACGTCTCAATCTGAAAGGCGGGACAGCCTCTCTCCTGGAGGTAGAAAGTGGATCCAACGATCCTTTTGCCTACATGATGACCATTATCCTCCTCTCCGCCATGCAGGGGGAAGGGCTTTCGTTGGAAAACATCATATGGACTGCCGGAACCCAGTTGATTCTGGGATTGCTGTTCGGTGTGGTGATTGGGAAGCTCGGCACCCTTCTATTGCGCCGCTTTCCTTTCGGCAGCGGCGGGCTGGATGCCGCCTGCCTGCTGGCGCTGGCTCTCCTCTCTTATGCTGTACCTACGATGCTGGGAGGAAACGGCTATCTTTCCGCATACCTGGCCGGACTCCTGCTGGGCAACGCGGATTTGCCGGGACAGCGCGGCCTGGTTCATTTCTTTGACGCCACCACCGGCCTGATGCAAATGTTGATCTTTTTCCTGCTTGGCCTTCTCAGCTTTCCCTCCCGCCTGCCGCAGGTTCTCCCTATTGCGCTGCCCATCGCCTTGTTTCTGACCTTCGCGGCACGCCCCGGCGCTGTTTTCCTTCTCCTCTCCCCATTCCGGTGTCCAGTACGACAGCAGCTTCTTGTTTCCTGGGCTGGGCTGCGCGGTGCGGCCTCCATCGTGTTTGCGATTTTAGCCGTCAACTCCCCTGCCGTTGTGCAAAATGATATCTACCACATTGTATTCGCTGTTGTCCTCCTGTCCATTGCCTTCCAGGGGACGCTCCTTCCAGCCGCCGCCCGCCGGCTGGACATGATCGGTACCGGAGAGGATGTCATGCGGACATTCAGCGACTATGCTTCGGAAACCGAAGTGGAGTTTATCCAGCTCAACATTACTCCCGGCCACCCTTGGGAGGGCAAAACCTTACGAGAGCTGGCGCTGCCTTCCGGCCTGCTCTGTGTGATGATCCTGCGTGGAGAGGATCCGCTCACCCCCCGAGGGAAAACGATCCTGCGCGCCGGAGATTCCGCTGTGCTCTGTGCCGCCTCGTTTGCCGGACAGGAGGAGGGTATCACACTCTCCGAATTCCCCTTGACAGAGGGGCATCCCTGGGTCGAAAAACGAATCAACAATCTGGGACTTCCTTCCCATGAACTGATTGTTCTTATTCGCCGGGGTGCAAAAGCCTTTGTACCAAACGGCGGCACTCTGCTGAAAAGCGGAGATCGGATCGTGGTGGGAAAAAGCTGAGCCAGGGCGCATTTCGCGCCCTGGCTCAGTTAAAAATATCAAAACACTATGGAGTCCGGTCCGGACACAATGCATCCGTTTCATGAATCTCTTCCAAGGCTGCACGCACCGCAGCGATCACGAAAGCAGAGAAAGTACAATTTTTGCCTTGAATTGCCTTTTCCACCTCTTCCACCACATCGCTTGGGAAGCGGATTGTTTTGTTGACAGTAGGCGGTGTGGATGGTATCTGAAATCTGCTCATCGAATTTTCCTCGCAATACATTTGTATTGCAATTAGTTTATATCAGCCTTTTTTAAAAGTATGCATTGCAAATGCAATGCATACTTGGTGTCATGGAATAGAGGTGATACCAATGAAAGAATTCTGTTTGGATTGCTGGAATAAGCTCACAGGCTCTGAATACAATCCACTGTGCTTCCTTTTCTCCGAAGAGCCTGATTTTTGTGAGGAGTGTGGAGAATGGAAACCAGTGATCGTTTGTTTTAAGAGGCGATGCCGTATAGTGGAATGGTTTCACGAGAAATTCAGCGACTTTTCCAGGTAAGCAGTTATAAGAAAATCCTTTCTCCCGGCAGCTAAGCTATATGTGTGATACAACCACTCATCCTGTTTTCCCTTGACAGGATGAAAGCCAAAAGAATCTCCACAGCATCACGCCATAGAGATTCTTTTAAAAATTCTTGATAAAATGGATATCTGTCTTAAGTGCGAGCGATTAGGCAAATAAAAAGACCGAATCCGGAACGCAAATTGCGTCCAGATTCGGTCTGGGAAGAGTTGACAAAATAGATACCCGCTACAAACACGAGCGCTAAAGCAAAATAAAAACTGAGTCTGGGACATCGCAACACTATAGATGCCACAGTCTTCGCCCATTCGCAAGCTACCGGTATATTATATTTTTTACTCCATTGGAGATAGTTCTCCGCTATGAGCCTCCAGAGCTTCAATGCGGTGATCCTGCGTTAAGATCTCCATCTGGCTGATAGCAATGGCATTAAGCTTTGACAGCCGCTCGGCCTGAGACATTCCTTCGCCAATGAATACAGCATTCAAGTTTTCCAAATTGGACAGGCAGACCAACTGAGAAACATTGGCGTAGTCGCGGATATTTCCTTTCAGGTCCGGATTTATGGCACTGTATTGGGCTGCGGCGATGGCCAGAATGAGCTTCTGAGCGGCATCCTCATCGATTGGCTGTTGGTCCATCACGGTATCCAATTCCCTTTGCAACGCCTGCTCTGGGATTGGGGGCAAATGTTCCAGCTCTGGAAGCGTGATGCGTTCCGATGATATAATCAGACCATTGAGCAGGTTCAGTACCTGCTGTTCCATCTGCTTTGTGGCGGTATGGCCGCTGAGCCGGCGCAGGAGCTTTTGCGCTTCTGTTTTTTGTGCAGGAGCTTGTTTCGCACTCCGCTTTTCAAGGACTCTATTCAGTGTCTCCTGGTCGGTAATAGCGGGATAACCACCTCTGCCGGTGTAGCGATGATCCTCCAAAATACGGGCGACCATGTTTTTGTTCCATAGCTTCCCCTCGTCATAAGGAATTGGCTGTTCCCGCAGCTGGGCCACTAATATGTTAAATGAGGCACCAGAAAGGTACTGTTGGAAGATATACTCCACCAGCTTTGCTTCTTGGGTGTGGAGACAACCTCTCCCATTTCCACCCGATACCCAAAGGGTTGCTTTCGAATGCCCATTACCGTACCGTCCTCTCTATGGCCTCGGCCAGCTCTAATCCGTTTTTCAGGCAGAAGCGGAGCTGCACATTGCTGTCCACGATGATTTTTTCAACGAGTTCACCGAACAGCTCCACATCGAAGCAGTCAAGGAAATCTGGCCCTGCATCCAATATTTCCATCAGTTCCCGCGTTTGGGTGATGGTGCTATCGCCGTCAGCGACCAGCAGGCGTTCCTTTTTCAGCTTTACAGTACGGATCTGTTCGGTCAGCTCATTGTTCTGGGATATAAAAATGTCAGGATCAATGAGGCCCTGCTGTTTCAGCGTGGCCAGCATCTGATTCTGACTGGTCAATTCGGATATTTATTTATTGAGTTCAATGACATCCAAGCTCCATAGCATTCGACGGTTGCGAATCGTCTGGAGCGAGGTAAGCATTTCAGAGAGGATGACTTCGCCGTGTATCTTGAGGTTGTAGTACAATCGCAGGAATGCCTCGCGAATCTCGGCATCAAGCACTTGTGTGACAGGACAGCTTCGAATGTCTTCATTGTGCTTTCTGCAGCTCCAGAAAACTTTCCCATGGCTGACTTTTTTCGAAAGGATGTTCCGCATTGACCGCAGAATACTTTTTGATCAAATGGGGATCTATTTTTGGGGCATGATTCTCGTTTTGCGCGTTGCTCAAGAAGCATTTGAACTGCGTCAAATTCTTCTTTTGTAATAATTGCTGGGTGCGTTGCCTGTGCATAGTACATTTCTTTTTTACCACGGTTTCGTACCATCACCGGAGGAAACGCATCTGTCATATATGTTTTTTGCCATAGCGAATCACCGACATATCGCTCGTTGGAGAGCATATATCGTATGGAGGTTTTATGCCAGATGATTTCGGCATTGTCCTTCCGCTTTGGTATTCCTATGCGATTTAACGATGCCGCAATCTTTGCCATATTGATACCAGCAAGGTAATCCCTGAAAATTCTGCGGACGACTTTGGCTTCTTCCTCATCAATTACAATCTGGCGATTGCAAATTCTGTATCCGTATGGAACAGAGGACGGAAGGAATGTCCCGCTTTGCATCCTTCTCTGGTAGCTCCATCGTATGTTACCAGAGATGGACTCGCTTTCGGCCTGAGCGAAGGATGCGATCAGAGCAGTCATCATTTCGCCGAACATGGTTGCGGTGTCAATGTTCTCTTTTTCGAAGCACACCCCAACCCCCAGCGATTTCAGCTCTCGAATCGCCTCCAGACATTCCTTGCTATTGCGGGCAAATCGGGAGATGGACTTTACCAGCACTCGGTCAATCAGACCTCTGCGGCAGTCTTCAAGGAGTCGCTGGAAGTCCTCACGCTTCTCGGCTGATGTGCCGGTGATGCCTTCATCGGCATATATGTCCACCATGCTCCAATTTTCCTTGCTGGAAATCAGGCTGGTGTAGTACTGGTTTTGTGCGGCGAAGGAGTTGAGCTGGTCATCCGAAGCCGAACTGACACGGGCGTAGGCAGCGACCCGCAGTTTCACATTCTTTGGTTTTTCCGTAGCCTCGATGGTTATGACCCTATACTTTTTTCCCTGCAGCGCCATGCTGTCGTCCGTCATTCGCTTTTCTGCCATGTCAGTTCACCTCCTTTGGCAACACAAACAATACCACAACACCCTTGAAATAGCTATTGAAAAGAGCAACAATTCAGAAGGAAATAACAATGCTGGCGCCGGTCTGTGCGGCAATTCGGGACAATATCTTCCGGGCCTCTTTTTCTGTTGCTTTCTTCTGCGCTACCAACGAACGGAGCGGCTGGATAACGCCGCACAAATCAATATTTTCCATCACGATCCCTCACTTTCCTATACTGCTTTTGATAGCAGAAATATGGGAACCAATCAGGGAGCCTTGGAGACGGGGGCTTGAGGCAATGAAAGGATGGCGGATGTTTCAGATATCTTGAAAAGGAGGTAGATAAAAGCCTATAACCGATTCCCATATTTCTATTATCAAAGGAAACAGAAGGCCGCCCCCAAAGGTCAGGAGAGCACGCATAGGCTCCAAGTCTAGAGCGACCTTCTGTTCTTTGACAATAGCTTTATTTGCCTGTATTCGACACTACTTCCCCAGGCAGGGCAACAACTTGAACTGTGTTGGTGCACATCATGAGACTCTCACCTCTCCGAGCTGCGTAAACAGAAGTATCATTATAGGCTGACGGGATCGTGGCGAAACAGCGTGCCAAGACTGTTTTGGCCTAAGTGGGTATCGCTCTGCACCTTATATGGCCATCCTTTGATGCGGAGTGCTCCGCACAGGTGGTCTTCGCGCACTCGGCCTGACGCTCTCTCCATCAGCTAATGTATTCAAGTTGCCGGATATGACCGCTGATAGGACGGTGTTTTTCAAAGTTCAATGAGATGTTTTGATCTCACAAAGATTGTAACTCCGTGAGTATTCTTCCAACAGAAACAGAATGGAAAGTTCCCCAACCCAAAATGGAAAGTTTTTAGAGAGATGCCTCCAATTCAGACAGAAGAGAAATGGCCATCCGCAGTCCGCGCTTTTGTTCCTTTGCAAAATCTCCTTTTCCCACCAAGAGATAACCCAGAGAAACCGCAAAGAATTCTGCAAATTCTACAGCCAGTTCGACCGGGCCAGTTTGTTTACCATTTTCGATTTTCGCTATGTAGGGAGTGCTGACATTCATCTTCTCTGCCAGTTGCTCCTGTGTGAACCCACGCTTTTTCCGTAAGCTTCTGATCCGTGAACCATAGTCGTCTCTATTAAAGCACATAGTGAATTCCTCCGTTTTCTAAAATTTGGGTTTGAGCCAAATTTCAGAGCGGATGTCCACGGCAACTGCAGATACACTTACAGACAAAGAAAGAAGGGATGCTTATGCAAATAAATGCAAAAGCACCCCCATCGGAGAAAGTGTTGGTTTCAAAATAGCAACCCCTGTAATTCAGATGTCGAACTCTTGCTCAATCAATCTAAATTATGGGGGTCATTTGGCCCATTGGAGGGCTGTCACACATTCCTTTGGAGATATCAATACCAATGCCGTTCATTCACAATCCCCCAATACAAAATGTCCGCAGTTTCTATCGATAATACTGCTGAGTGATGGGATCGATCTGTTGGCCGTAGTAGGTGAAGCGGTTGGGAATCGCCTCCTCCTTGACCGTGATTTTGCCCCATGCGTCATACCCATAGTGGTTCTGGACATTGCCGTTTTCATCAACGATATGGGTCGTTGACCCCATCTCGTCGCTGGCATAGTGGTAGTACGTCCGGGCGCTCTCGCTACTGCGGGCGATCAGCTCTGTGGAACGGATGAGACGGGTCAGACCGGTGCTGTCCTCCTCGGTGACAACCTCACGCTCCTGGTTGAAGATAAACTGCACAAGGTTCCCGTTTTCTTCCATCTCATACCGCAGGCCCTCCGCGTCGTAGCGGTTCACCTGTACATTGCCGTCAAAGGTTTCCACCCTGGTGGTGCGGTTGAAGGCGTCGTAGCTGTATCGGGCCTTGTCGTCCACCAGAAGGTTACCGGCGTTGTCGTACTGGAACATCGTCGTTACGCCGTTTTTCGTATAGGCCATCAGGCGGTTGCGGGGGTCGTACCGGTACAGCTCCTCCTCCCCGGCCACCAGCCGTCGGGTACGGTTACCTGCCCTGTCGTAGAACAGTTCCTCAGTATAGGAGGGATACTCCACCTTATTCAGTTGGTTCAGCGGGTCATAGTGGTAAAGGGTCTCACCTCCCAGCTGACGTTTCAAAG
>NZ_NFJU01000027.1 GCF_002160025.1 Anaeromassilibacillus sp. An200 | reverse complement strand
CGAAAATACGCCTGACATTTCGCTCCTTTTTCCCTTTGGGTTCTTGTTTACAAACCAAAAAACTGCTCTGGCTTGATTGCCGGAGCAGGTTTTTCTACAAGCTGAGCGGTTCTCTGATCTTTAAGAGAACCGCTGTCCCATTTTTATTCTTCGATTGTAATCTTGAGATGAACCTTTTTACCCTTTTTCACATGGATATACCCTTTTTCAAAGGCACTGCGATCGATGCGCTCCGCAGGGCCTTCCACCTTGCGATCATCCACCATCAGGCCACCCTGCTCTGCCAAACGGCGGCCTTCACTCTTAGAGGGAATCAGCTTGGCTGCCAGCAAGACATCCAGCAAACCAGCGTCGCCGCTTTCAAACAGAGAGGCGGGAACCGCCGCTGTGGGCATGTTGTCTGCACTGACGCCTGCACCAAAGAGAGCGCGCGCAGCATTCTGCGCCTTGACAGCCTCTTCTTCACCGTGAATCAGCTTTGTAACCTCAAACGCCAGAACCTCCTTGGCCTTATTGAGCTCGCCACCCTCCAGTTTTTCATACTGGGCAATTTCCTCCAGAGGAAGGAAGGTCAGGATCTTCATGCAGCGGATCACATCAGCGTCATCCACATTGCGCCAGTACTGGTAGAAATCGAAGGGAGAGGTCTTTTCGGGATCCAGCCAAACAGCGCCCTTCTCCGTCTTGCCCATCTTCTTTCCCTCGCTGGTAGTCAGAAGGGTGAAGGTCATGCCATAAACCTCCTTGCCCTCCTTTTTGCGCAGAAGCTCCACGCCGCCGATGATGTTGCTCCACTGATCGTCTCCGCCGAGCTCCATCACACAGCCGTAACGGCGGTTGAGCTCCAGAAAATCATAGCTCTGCATCAGCATGTAGTTCAGTTCAAAGAAGGAAAGACCGCGCTCCAGACGCTGCTTGTAGCACTCAAACGTCAGCATCCGGTTCACCGAAAAATGCACGCCCACATCACGCAGAAAATCAATGTAATTCAAATTGAGCAGCCAGTCGCCGTTGTTTGCCATAATGGCTTTGCCATCCGAAAAATCAATCAGGCGAGCCATCTGCTTCTGAAAACAGGAAATGTTATGCTCGATCGTCTCGCGGGTCAGCATCTTGCGCATGTCGCTCTTTCCGGAGGGATCGCCAATCATACCGGTGCCGCCGCCAAAGAGAGCTATCGGAAGATGGCCTGCGCGCTGCATATGCGCCATCACCATGATCTGCACAAAATGTCCAACATGCAGGCTGTCCGCCGTCGGATCAAAACCGATATAAAAGGTCACCTTCCCGTTGTTGAGAAGTTCACGGATCTTCTCTTCGTTTGTGAGCTGTGCAATCAGACCTCTGGCCTGAAGCTCGTCAAATACTCCCATTTTACTGCCTCCATTTCGTTTTTTTGCGGGGGCAAAAGAAAAACGCCCCCTGCTTTTTGTTTGCAGAGGGCGGAAATATCCGCGGTACCACCTCAGTTCACCGCAGCCTCACGACGGCGGCCTCACGGGTACTATCATACCCTTGCGCAATAACGGGCGCACACGGCCGGATCTACTGACAAACCGCGTTCCATCCGGCAGCTCCGGGATGTATTTCGTCCGGCTCTCATACCCGCTTTCACCACCCGCGGGCTCTCTGCATAAGAGGATCGGAGTACTTCTTCCCTTCTCAGCTATTGAGGATCATTATACCTGATCTTTCGAAAAAGTCAAGAGTTTTGTGCCAAACACAGCATTTCTTCCGCATTGCGCATGGTCAGTTCCGTTACATCGGTTCCCCCAATCATGCGGGCAATCTCCTTCTGCCTTTCCTCGTGGGAAAGCAAATGGACATCGGTAAACGTGCGGTTTTCCAAAACCTTTTTCTCGATACGAAACTGTGTCTCGGCCATAGCCGCTATCTGAGCGGAGTGTGTCACGCAGATCACCTGGCGGCTTCGGGAAACTTCCTTTAGCTTTTTCCCCACTTTTCCCGCTGCGCTCCCACCGATCCCGGCATCCACCTCATCGAAAATCATGGTTCCGACGATATCCTGGTTGGATAATACCGTTTTAAGCGCCAGCATAATGCGGGAAAGTTCGCCGCCGGAAGCAATTTTCGCAATAGGTTTCGGCGGTTCTCCGGGATTCGTGGAAACCAGAAATTGCAGCTTATCCGCACCATCAGGGCTAAGCTCGCAGGATGTTTGCTCCACTTCAAAACGGACATTTGGCATATCCAGAAGCTTCAATTCCTCCTGCACACGTCCCGCCAGCACCTTGCCGGCCTCGCGGCGTTTTTCCGAGAGCACAGCGGCATGCTGCTTCGCCTTTTTTCTGGCTTTCTGATAGGCTTCTGCAAAGCGGGCGGCATGTTCCTCGGAAAGCGTAATGGTTTCCAGCTCCGCTTGACATTTTTCCAGATATTCCAGCATGGCTTCCTCTGTGCCGCCGTATTTCAGTCCCAACCGGTACAGGAGATCTAAGCGCTCCTCAATTTCTTCCAGCTGTGCGGGATCATAATCCAGCTGTGAGGAAGCATCGCGCAGCATTTCCTGACAATCCTGCAAATCATAGGAAAGCGTTTGCAATCGTTCCGCCGTTTCGCTTAAAGTGGGTAAAAAGCGGGCTGCTTCCTGCAATGCCGCTGCTGCGGACTGAACCTCCGATACGGCTCCCCCGTCTTCCTCACCGCCTTCCAGGCAGGCACGCGCCTCTCCCAGTGACGCCGATACCTTCTCGCTGTTTCCATACAACGTTTTTCGGGCCGCAAGCTCCTCCTGCTCCCCAGGGTGAAGCTGTGCCGCCTCCAGCTCCTGAATTTGATATTGCAGAAGATCGATCCGCCGGGCTTTGTTGGTTTCATCCATCTGGAGCTTTTCCCATTCCTTGCGGCAGTGCTCCATTTCGCGGTATTCCTTTCGGTAGTCCTCCAGAAGGAGTTCTGTTTCTCCCATCCGATCCACATAGGCCAGATGCAGCTCCGGCGAAAGCAGTTCATAGGTGTCATGCTGGCCATGAATGGACAGCAGAAGCCTTCCCAAATCCCGCAAAACAGAAACAGAAGTTGGGCGGCCATTCACCCGACAGCTGCTTTTCCCTTCTGCGGAGATCGTTCGCTGGAGCAACAGCCCCCCATCCTCCGGCTCAAAACCATATTCCCGCGCCTTTTCCAGCACAGTATCCGGCAGTTCATCAAAGCTGGCGCTCACAAAGGCAGATTTTGCTCCGGTTCGCACCAAATCACGGGAGGTGCGTTCTCCCAACACGGCATGAATGGAGTCAATGACAATCGACTTACCGGCTCCCGTCTCGCCGGTAAGAATATTTAACCCCTTTCGAAACTGGATCCCGGCCTTTTCGATGACCGCAATATTTTCGATATACAGCTCAGAAAGCATGACGCTTCACCCCATCATCCGGCGCAGTTCCTCGGCAAAACGGCGGGCACATTCCTCATCTTGTGTTACAACAAAGATCGTGTCGTCACCTGCCAGAGTGCCCACAATTCCTTCCCAATGCAGGGAATCCATCGCGGCACAGACTGCCTGAGCCATACCGGTCAGACTTTTGATGACCACCATATTGCAGGCGCTTTGCACCGATATGGTATTTTCGGAAAACAGCGAGAAAAAGCGGGAGGACATATCCCGACTTCCATCCTTCGGCGCGGTATAGCGATATTTGCCATTGCCTGTCTGTGTTTTCACCAGACGCAGTTCCTTGATGTCACGCGAAACCGTTGCCTGCGTGACATCAAACCCCTCCTCCCGCAGCAGACGAAGCAATTCTTCCTGCGTATCAACCGTATTGTTGCCGATGATTTGCAGGATCTTTTCATGACGTCTCTTTTTCATTCAGCTCCTCCTCTCCGCCAATTTATCATTGACCACTTCATAGAAGTTGGTATTTTTCAGTTTCAGCAATTTAGCGGTCTGCGACGCCGCACGGCAAAACACCGGTTCTTCGTTTTTCAGCGCAATGGAAATCTGCCCATCCACTGTCAGATAGCTGTTGACCCCTTCCTCACTGGAACCCGCCTGAATCTGCAAAACGGATTCTTCTCCAAACACAACCGGGCGGGTAAACAGAGAATGTGGGCAGATGGGAGACAGCAGCAGGCAGCGAAGCGCCGGATCAATCACCGGCCCGCCAGCAGAAAGAGAATACGCGGTGGATCCCGTAGGCGTAGCGACAATCAGTCCATCCGCCCGGTACGCACCAACATTGCTCTGGTTGAGCAGAACACGGAAATCCAGTATCCGGGACAGTGCGCCTCGTGCCAGTACCGCATCATTGAGCGCGTAATACACAAACTCCCGCCCCTCACAGCGAAGCGTCACCTCCAGCATCATCCGCTCATCCACCAGATACTCTCCGGCAATCAGAAGTTCCAGCCGATCCAATTCATCCGGTTCCAGCCCCGCCACAAAGCCAAGGCGTCCCACGTTCACACCCAACACCGGTTTTCCAAACGCGGCCGCTTCCTTTGCCGCATGGATAATCGTTCCGTCTCCGCCCACCGCAATCACCAGATCGCAAAGAGAAAGAGCGTCTTCCGGTTCTTTGCAGAAGGAAACCGGAAGATCCTGGAAGGGGCGATGAAACTGCTCCTGCACCACACAGGTGACCCCAAGCTCAGCAAGACGATGCGCTACGCGGCCGGTATGAAAAAGAGCGTCCTTCTTAGTCAGATTGGGAATCAGAAAAGCCTTCAAGGCGTCTCACCGCCATTCAGCACAGTATGCGATTCATCCACCAGGGTGCCAATATCCGGAAGCTGTCCCATGTGAGGGGGTTCCTCTTTGCGCAGATACAGCAGATACTCGATATTTCCCTCTGGTCCCTTTACAGGAGAATAGGTCAGTCCCAGCGGGGAATAGCCTTCCGACAGAGCAAGCTGCACAACCTTTTCAATCACTTCCCTGTGTACTGCCCGATCCCGCACAACGCCTTTTTTGCCTACCTTCTCCCTGCCTGCTTCAAACTGCGGTTTGATGAGACAAACCGCTTCACCGCCCTCTCTCAAAAAAGGGCGGGCAGCGGGAAGAACGAGGGAAAGTGAAATAAAGGAAACATCCACACTGAAAAAATCCACAAGCTCCGGCACCTGCTCCACCGTCAAATAGCGGACATTGGTACGCTCCAGGTTCACCACCCGGCTGTCGCTTCTCAGCTTCCATGCCAGCTGGCCATAACCAACGTCAACGGCATAAACCCGCACCGCGCCATTTTGCAGCATACAGTCGGTAAATCCTCCCGTTGATGCCCCGATATCCATGGTGGTTTTGCCTTCCAGCGAGATAGGAAACTGCTGCATAGCCTTTTCCAGCTTGAGGCCACCCCGGCTGACGTATGCCAGCCCCTTGCCTCTCACTTCAATCTCCGCGTCCACCGGAACGCTTTCTCCCGGTTTGTCGTATTTTTGATGATTGATATAGACAAGCCCTTCCATAATCAGGATCTTTGCCCGTTCCCGGCTCTGGGCAAACCCCTTTTCAAACAGCAGGCAATCTAATCTCTTTTTTTCTGCCACGTTGAGCACTCCGATCTTACAAATTCCGCCATTCCGGTTTCATCCAGTCCCAGATGATGCAGGATTTCCATCATGGGAGCGTGTTTGACAAAGCCCTTGATACCCTTGAGATGATACGCCCCATCCCACCCCAGGCGATTTAATACCATGGCAAAGTGTTCTCCAATTCCGCCCTGCTCCATTCCTTCTTCAAAAAAGAAGACTTCCTTCGCAAAGGTAATCTGCTTTACAGACTCTTCCGAAACCGGAAGAATCGGATCCAAACGAAGAACAGCCGCCTCCATTCCCTGTTCCCTTAGAATTTCGCACGCTCTGCATGTAAAGGAGAAAAGCCTGCCATAGGTGACAAGGACAATATCCGGGTCCCGATCTTGCTTCCCCCAATAGTAATAACTGCGGGTTGTGACATAATCGTGAGGCTTGAACAGCTGACGCCCCCGGGGGTACCGCACAACCACAACTCCCTCACATTCATACAGAGCCTTTTTTAAATCCATGCGCAAATCTTCATAGGTAACGGGGGAAAAGACCGTCAAATTGGGAATGGTATTGAGAAACGCTGTATCATAAATTCCCTGATGTGTCTCTCCGTCTTCCCCCACAATTCCGGCACGATCCACCGCAAGCACAAGATGCGCTTTTTGCAGAACCGCGTCATGCAGGATCTGATCGTATCCCCGCTGCAAAAAAGTTGAGTACAAAGCACAGACCGGAAGCTGTCCGCTGACTGCAAGCCCTGCCGAAAAAGTGACAGCATGCTCCTCAGCAATCCCCACATCGAAAAAGCGTTCCGGAAACTTTTTGGCAAACTCCGTCAATCCGGTTCCCAGTTCCATTGCCGCTGTCACCGCACAAATATGATTGTCCTTTTCCGCAAGCTCACACAAAAAGCTGCCGAATATAGAAGAAAAGCTGTCCTTCGCGGCTGGCGTTTCTCCTGTTTCCACATCAAAGGGGGAAACACCATGAAAGGTACCGGGATCCTGTTCCGCAAAGGGGTATCCCTTCCCTTTATCTGTCAAAACATGAATCAGGATTGGGTGAGGGATGCTTTTGGTGTTCTCAAACACTTCTATCAGCTTATCAATATTATGCCCATCAAACGGCCCATAATAGAAAAAGCCCATATCCTCAAACAGGGTGCTTTTATACATCATATGCTTGACAGCAGACTTGGCTCGGGAAATCCCTCGATGCAAAGGCTTGCCCACCACGGGAACATGGTCCAAAGCTCTTTCCACGCGGCTTTTCGCCCGAAGATAGCCGGGTTTTGTGCGGATGCTGGCCAGATAACCCGCCATCGATCCCACATTTTCAGAGATTGACATGGTGTTGTCATTGAGGATCACCATGATATTTCCCGGAAAACGTCCCGCATTATTTAAGCCTTCATAGGCCATTCCTCCTGTCAAAGCGCCATCTCCAATGACAGCCACTACATTTCCAGGTTCGCCGGAAAGATATTTTCCCTGCGCCAGTCCCAAAGCTGCGGAAATGGAAGTGCTGGCATGGCCGACGGTAAAGGAATCCCAGGGGCTTTCAAAACGGTTTGGAAAACCGGAAAGACCTCCCTCTTTGCGAATGGTGGCAATCTGCTCTCTGCGCCCCGTCAGGATTTTATGAGTATAAGCCTGATGCCCGACATCCCACACAATCCTGTCGCTCAGGGAGGGAAACACATAATGGAGTGCAATGGTCAGTTCCACCGCGCCAAGATTGGAGGCCAGATGCCCACCGTTTTCCGATACTGTTTGAATAATCAGCGAACGGATTTCTTCACTGAGCTGCCGAAGCTCCGTCCGGCTGAGATTTTTCAAATCCTGAGGGCTGTGGATTCTGTTCAACACTCTGTCCAAGCTTTTTTCATCCCCATCCATTTCGCCGCTAAACGCTTCAGTCCTTCCATCCTGCCTGCAGCTTTGCGGCGGTCACGGTATTGCGGAGAAGCATTGCAATTGTCATCGGACCGACTCCACCGGGAACCGGTGTGATATATCCGGCCTTTGGTTCCACATGGACAAAATCCACGTCTCCGCAAAGCTTTCCGTTTTCATCGCGATCCATTCCGACATCGATCACCACCGCACCGGGCTTAACCATGTTCTCCGTCACAAATTTCGGACGCCCCACCGCGGCCACCAGAATATCCGCCTCCCGGCAGATTTCCGCCAAGTCCCGTGTTTTGCTGTGGCAGATTGTCACTGTTCCGTGGTTATGGAGCAACAGCATTGCCATCGGCTTTCCGACAATATTGCTGCGGCCAATCACAACACAGCGCTTTCCTGCAATTTCAATTCCCTGTGAACGAATCAGTTCGATCACACCAGCGGGCGTGCAGGGCAGAAAATGAAAGTTTCCAATCATGATTCGCCCCACATTCTGCGGATGGAAAGCGTCAACATCTTTCTGCGGATTGATTTCCTCGATCACAGCTTCCTCATCAAGGCCCTCCGGCAGAGGGGACTGCACCAGAATTCCATGGATTTCCGGCTTTTGATTGAGAGAGCGCACCAGAGAAAGCAGTTCCTCCTGTGTGGTGGCAGCCGGCAAAGCATACTCCTCCGAGTAGATCCCCGTTTCCGCGCAGGCCTTTTTCTTGTTGTTGACATAGGTACGCGAAGCCGGATCATCCCCGACAATTACCACAGCCAACCCAGGATGCAGGCCCTTTGCTTTCAGTTCCTGCACCTCCTGCGCCACTTGTGCGCGCACAGACGCGGAAACTGCCTTTCCATCAATCAGCTTTGCCATCCGCTTTCTCCTCCTTTTCCTCTGTCTCCTCCGTCTTATCTTCGGATTCCCAAGCCTCTGCTTCCTCTTTCTGCGCAGGAATATTTTCTTCCTTCTCTTCCCGTTTGCTTTCGCTTGTCACAGCAGCCCCTGTTTCTGTAATCAGCTGCTCATACGGCAAATCTCCGAAGATTGTGCTTTTACCGTCATCCTCCTCTTCCTTTTGCTCTTTTGCATCCGGAACCTCGTCAACCACGGCATTCATGGCAACCACTTCTTTGGCTCCGCAGCCAGACAGTGACGTCCTGGAACGGAATACAATCAGCAGAACAACGGCAGCCAACACAGAGGTCAGCGCCACCACTTGGGAAACACGCAGGCTGGTGCCCGGAATAATCAAGCTGTCCTGACGCAATCCCTCAATAAAGAAACGTCCCAGTCCATACCAGACAAGGTACAGAAGGAAGGTTTGTCCATCGTAACGGCGCATTTTGCGTGTAAATACGTGCAGAAGGGCAAAGCCCACCAGACACCAGATGGATTCATACAGGAAACAGGGATGCACCGGGCTGTCCGGTACAATTTCCTGTGTGGCCGAGCTGATCATACCCCAGGGCAGATCCGTCGCGCCGCCAAAAGCTTCCTGATTGAAGAAATTGCCCCAGCGGCCAATTCCCTGTCCAATCAGAAAACCAAGCGAAGCAACGTCCAGAACCGCGCCCACTCTCATCCTGCAGATCTTTGCTGTAATCGCACCTGCGGCAAGAGCCGTGATAATACCGCCGTAGATACCAAGCCCGCCCTGATGGATATTCAGGATTTGCAGGGGATCGTTGCGGTATGTATCGCCGGGATAGAAAATAACATAATACAGGCGCGCGCCAATCATACCGAAAATAACGCCTACGATCACACAGTTGATCAGCTTGTCTTCGTTGATTTTCATCTTTTTGCAGCTGACACTGGCATACAGGAACGCCAGCACCAATCCAAGTGCAATGATGATTCCATACCAATACACGGTACCGAACTCAAAGGGACCAATTTGGATCGGTCCAAACTGGAAGGCAACCGGATTCAACTCAAACTCCAAACCTAACTTGGGAAACTGTACATCATACATGAGCATCTCCACCGTTTCTCCGCAGCAGATGGGAGCGGGAAGCACCGTCTGCGGCACGGGCGCCCCCCTGCTTTTGATTCATTCAGAAAGTGGAAGAACCACCGACAATGCGCTGTATTCCGGACGAAGCTGTACCTCCAGGCGGCGCATGACATCTTCTCTGGTCAGCTGTGCAACACAATCAATATAATCAAACATCTCCCGGTCACTGAAAGCCAGGGAAGCCATTCCGTTTGCGATGCTTGCCACGCTGTTGAGGGACGCAATGCTGCGGCCGTAAATAGATTTGCGGGCGCGCTCAAAGGCTTCCTTGGAAAGCCCCTCCTTCCGCAGCCGATCAACCTCCGCACGGATCTCCTTTGCCACCCGGTCGGGATCGCGGGAATCACCGGAGAAGATAACAGAAGCATAGCCGGCACCTTCAAAGTATTCGTAGCTGAATGAGGTTTCATTGATCAGGCCTTCGTCAAGCAGACGGCGGAACAGCGGAGAAGCGTCCGAAGCAAGGGCCTCCAGCAGCACGTCGCTGGCTGCGGCTTCCTGGTCGGACACACGCCGGGCTCCTGCCGGCTCCTTGAAGCCCAGCTGGAAAAGCGGCATTGCCACAGCCAGTTTCTGCTCCACTCTGGGGCGGACCACCTCGCGCGGCTCGTCTTCAAAAATACGTTCAATGGCCTGGGGCTGGCTCGGAATCAGCAGTCTGTCACAAAGCTCCAGAACCTTGTCAACATCCATGTTTCCCGCGATGCAAAGCACCATATTGTGCAGGTTATAGAAGGTACGGTAGCAGCGGTACAGGTACTCCGGTGTAATCTTCGCTATGCTTTCCACCGTTCCCGCAATATCAATTTTCACCGGATGCTTATGATACAGGGCACCCAACAGATTGAACAGGACACGCCACTGCGGATCGTCGTCGTACATCCGGATTTCCTGATCAATGATTCCCTGCTCCTTCCGTACCGTCTTTTCCGTAAAATACGGCTTCTGAACAAAATCCAGAAGAATTTCGAGCGATTCATAAAAACGATCGGAGCAGGAGAAAAGATAGCAGGTGCTGTCAAAGGACGTATAGGCGTTTGCGGAAGCGCCTGTTTTCGCATAACGGGAAAAAGCGTCTCCATCCTCGCTCTCAAACAGCTTGTGCTCCAAATAATGCGCGATTCCTTCCGGCACCGTACAGGGCTCCTCCCCATCGACACGGAAAGTCGTGTCAACGGAGCCATAACGGGTTCCAAATACTGCATAGGTTGAATTGTTCTGATTTTTCGGGTACAGCAGAATCCGAAGGCCGGAAGAATGCTGTATTTCATAATAGCGATCGCCTGTGCGCTCACTGTAATGTTCTTTACATGGTGCGTTCATTCTTCCGTCCCCTTTCCCAGCAGGCTGTAAACCGTGTCCAGCGTGATCTGATTGGCAGCCTCGATTAGCTCCTCACGTGTCACGGCTTCCATTGCCGCGGCAGCTTCCTCCAGCGTCTGCGGACGCCCGCTGATAGCCTGCGTCAGATACCAGCCGGACAGCGCCCCCAGAGAATCGGAAGCGGAATGATAAGCGTTGAGCAGGCTCAGCCGTGCCGCGGAAATCTCCTCGTCGGTAAAATCACCCCGCTTGAGGGCATCAAGCTGCGCGAGAATTTCCGTCCGGGCCTTTTGCAGATTTTTCTGCTCTACGCCGCTCTGTATCAGCATAATTCCTTTCATACTGTTATAGGACGCGCTGCAATAATAGCAGAGGCTCTGCTTTTCCCGCACATTCAGAAACAGCTTGGAGCTCGGCGTCCCACCCAAAATCGCAACCGCCAGCTTCATGGCCGGCACCTGCTCCTGCGGCTGACATACGCTGGTGCGGAAGCCCATCACCAGCTTGCACTGCGCCACCTCCATCGTCTCCTGGACCTCCCGGACACTGGAAGCGGACTTTACGTTCACCGTCTCACAGGTAAGCAGCTTTTCCCGGTGCAGTGCGGAAAACACCTGCCGGAAACGTTCATACAAAGGCTCAATCTCACAATTTCCCAGCACGAGGATCTGCACACGGGCATGGGCGAGAACATTATTCCACACCTGCGTCATCCGGGAGCGCTCCAGTCTCTCCACCGCGTCTCTGGACCCATAGCGGTTGACACCATATGGCTCTCCCTCACACATGATTTCCTCGCAGCGCTGATTCGCATAAAAACGCTTATCGTTCAGCTCTGTTTCAATCAGTTCAATCGTTTGACGCTTTTCCTGCTCAAAATCCTGTTCCCGGAACAAATCGTTCTCCAGCGGCGGATCAAACAGCACGCCGCAAAGGAGATCCACAAGATCCTCCGAAACGGTTTCTCCATTTAAGGTGTATCGATCGGCAAGACCGGAAGCTGCCACGGACAACACCTGCACGTCGCCTACCTTGTCCACGTCTGCGCTCAGGCTCGCTCCATACAGCTCTGCCAAACGCTGTCCCAGCTTGGTATAGTCGGGGTACTTTTTGCATGCTCTGCTCAGCAGAAATGGAAGCAAGGCATTTTCAGAGGCATGTTCCTTCTGCATGGGAAGAAGGAAATGGACGGACATCCGCGCCGTCTTAAACTTCGGATCGCGAACGCCCAAAAACTCTACGCCTTCGCAGATGCTCCGACATTCTATCCCTGTCATTCTATTCATCTCCTAATTTCGGTTCCTGAACCCTTTTCCGGCGCCTGGCTGAAAAAGGAAGCCAGACACAGCCAACGGCGGCGTTCCGGCATATCAGGTGTATTATAACACACTCTCGAAATGAATAAAAGAATGAATATTCTGAATAATGTATGAACTTACACTTTCGTCTGGTACGGTTCCACATATTCTTCCCTTTTTGGCTCGGGACTCAACCAGCAAATCGCACAAAGAAATTTGTGTTTTCATAAGAAAAAGGTCGCAATTTCTTCCTTTTCGGTGTATACTGAAAAAAAGGAGTGATTTTCATGTCTCTGCTGATCGATAATTCTCTGTGCCGCCCGTTTTTCATCAACGGCTCCCGCGAGCACGGTATTTTGTTAATCCATGGCTTCACCGCCACGCCGGGAACCATGAACCCTCTCGGCAGGGCACTGGCCGAAAAGACCGGCTATACGGTCGCTGCTCCCCTGCTTCCCGGACATGGACGCACACCGGAGGATATGGCCAAAACCCGCTGGCACGACTGGCTTCGGGGGGCACAGCACGCTTTTGACAAGCTATCGCGCCAGTGCAGGGACGTCAGCGTCGTTGGACTTTCCATGGGAGGCGCCCTGACGCTGCTGCTGGCGGAAACACGCCCAGTTCGCCGCGCTGTCCCGATTGCCGCCGCTCTTTCCGTCTACAATGAGAAAATCATTTTTGCCAACGCCTTGTGGCCCGTTTGGCGTTTTTTCACTGAGCCGGAAAAAAAGCATGAGGTTATCCCGGACTTTCTGCATGAATATAATGACACCTACGACAAAACGCCGGTTCACTGTCTGGCGGATCTCAACCGTTTGATGCGTCTGGCCCGGCAGGGACTGCCCCGTATCCATTGCCCCATCATGAATGTGCGTGCCGGAAGGGATCGCACGATCCATCCCCGCAGCACCGGATGGATCATGACAGAGGTTTCCTCCCGCAAAAAGGTTCTGCTGGAACTTCCAAGAAGCCCGCACGTTTGTACATTGGGTCCCGAACGCGAGCTGCTTTTCAAAGAAACCGCCGAGTTTTTGATGGAGAAATAAAGCTTCTGTTTTCACTGACCAAAAAAGGATGGCTTCCCTGCGAGGGAGCCATCCTTTTTCATGTAATCAAGCCTTCTGCAAGGCCTGTTCGATATCCTCCAGAATATCCGCAATGTTTTCAATACCCACAGACATCCGGATCAAATCCGAGCTGATGCCAGCTTCCACAAGCTGCTCATCCGTCATCTGACGGTGCGTGGTGCTCGCGGGATGCAGAACGCAGGTACGCAGATCCGCCACATGTGTGACTACGGAAGCCAGCTCGAGCGAATCCATAAAGCGCATGGCCGCTTCTCTGCCGCCCTTGATCCCGAAGGAAATCACGCCGCAGGTTCCGTTCGGCATATACTTTTTCGCCAGCTCATAATACGGACTGCCTGGAAGACCGGGGTAGTTAACCCAACCGATTTTTTCATGGTTTTGCAGATATTCCGCTACCTTTTGGGCATTGAAGCAGTGGCGCTCCATGCGCAGAGCCAGCGTCTCCAGTCCCAGGTTCAGCAGAAACGCATTCATCGGGCTGGCTTGCGCGCCAATGTCACGCATCAGATGTGTGCGTGCCTTGGTAATGTACGCCGCTTTGCCAAACTGCTTTGTATAACTCAGGCCATGATAAGACTCATCCGGCTCAGTCAGCATGGGGAATTTTCCGTTGTCCCAGTCAAAGGTTCCTCCATCCACGATGCAGCCTCCCACCTGAACCGCATGGCCGTCCATATATTTGGTGGTAGAGTGTGTGATGATATCCGCACCGAAGGACAGCGGATGACAGTTCATCGGAGTCGCGAAGGTATTGTCGACAATCAGCGGGACGCCGTGGGCGTGCGCTGCTTTTGCAAACAGCTCCAGATCCGTAACCACAAGGGAAGGATTCGACAGGGTCTCCGCAAACACGCAGCGGGTATTCTCACGGAATGCCGCCTCCAGTTCCTCCTGTGTGCAGCCGGGGGCCACGAAGGTACATGAAATCCCCATTTCCTGCAGCGTTTTATAGAGGAGATTGAAGGTGCCGCCGTAAATAGCGCTGGAGCTGACAACATGGCTGCCAGCATGGCAGATGTTGAGCACAGCCAGCATAGAAGCGGCCTGCCCGGACGATGTCAGCATTGCGCCAACACCGCCCTCCAGCGCGGCAATCTTCTGCTCTACCGCATCAAGCGTCGGGTTGCCCAGACGGGTGTAAAAGAAACCGGCATCCTCCAAATCAAACAGTCGTCCCATTGCCTCCGAGGTTTCATACCGGAAGGTGGTGCTCTGTACAATCGGCATCACACGCGGCTCCCCGTTGCCGGGATGATATCCCGCGTGAATGCACTGTGTATCCATACGATACTCGCTCATTTTTAACACTCCCTTGCGTTCAGATCAAATCCGCCTGTCCCAAATGGGATAAGCAATTTTCTACTTATCATATCATGTTCTTTTCGCCATGACAAGACTCTTCCCGCAAAGGCCATCGTTCCTGCTTACGCTTTGCCGCAAAACACCGGCTGCAGCTGCCTTCCCTTGAGAGCCGCTTCCACCGTGGGAAGAAGCTGGTTGAAATCCGCGACGGCGGACGTTGGTTTTTGCTCCGGATCGTCCTGACAAAACGGGACAAAATAAATATTTTTTGTGTTCATCAGCCTTCCGATATTCTGCGCCGACGCGGCAAGAGCATCGTTCGTGGCGGCACAAAGAATCACCGGGAGTCCAATCCTCAGACAAGACTTGGCTGCCATTGTCACGGGAGTATCGGTAATCCCGGCCGCCAGCTTTGCCAGTGTGTTTCCTGTGCAGGGCGCGATAACAAGTGCGTCCACCATATGCTTGGGTCCCAGCGGCTCTGCTCCGGCAATCGAATGAATCACCTTTCTTCCGCAGATGTCCTCGGCCTCCCAGATAAAATCACAGGCACGGCCAAACCGTGTATCTGTTTCGTATGCGTTATTGGACATGATAGGAACCAGTCGGTATCCGGCTCCGGCAGTCCGCCGCATTTGCTCCATCGCTTTCCCGAAGGTGCAGAATGAGCCGCAGAGGGCAAACCCCAGTGTCAATTCTCTCATAGCTCTCACTCCTCCATCATATTGTAAATGGTATTTTTCATGATTTCAGCAGCCGCGCGGGGAGCTGTCTTCCCGGGCAGGGACAAGGCCGGTACTGCATGAATTCCAAGTTCCTTTGCCGCATCAAAATCCACCCCGCCCGGCTTGGAGGCCAAATCGATCACAACGCACCCGGGGTGAAGCTGTGCCAATACACGGCGCGGAAAGATCATCGCGGGAATGGTATTGAATACAATATCGTAAGGTTCGTGTTCCCTGCCGATGGAATCTGTCGCGATAGGACGGCAGCCGCTCAGTTCAATCCAGGCAAAATCCCTCGGACGCCGGGCGCTGACCGTTACCTGCGCTCCCATAGCCCGCAAAACCTGTGCCAGCGCCCGGCCAATCCTTCCATAGCCTGCCACAAGGCAGCGGCTTCCCAGCAGAGAACCCTCATATTCCTTCACTGCTACAGCCACAGCCCCTTCTGCTGTTACCCCCGCGTTGCGGACAGCAAACTCTTCCCGTGTATAATAATCGTATATGTCAATGGCATCCCACTTTTCGCTCGTCGCCAAAACAGGCGCCATCCGGCCCCCGTACACTTCCTTCCGGCTCATGCGCTCCGCAAACTCGTCATCCAGAACGATCGAGCGATCGCCGTAAGGAGCGTTGATTGTCTTTCCGTCTGCCGTGGCGGGAAGCGGAAGGATGATCGCTGTACAGGTTTCATAAATCTCCTCCGGTGTGCACCGCTTTACCTTAGGATCCAGCGGCAGACCGTCAAGCCCCCAGACGCAGACGGTGCAGCCATCCTGCGCCAATGCGTCTGCGAGAGCGGCCTGCCGCCTGTCTCCCCCCAAAAGCCCAAAGCTGTTCATCTCTATCATGATATCTCAAACCCTTCTCCAGCCGCAGAAAACGCGGAAAATGGGAGCGAAGCTTCCCGCCCCTGTACCGCAGAAAAGTGCAGCGAAATTTCTTTTACAACATAGTATGGAAAACGGAAAAGAGTTGTTCCACGGCAAAGCAATTTTCTGTTTTCAGGAAATCTTCCTTGCAAAACGTGCCAATTATGGGTATGATAAAGAAAACAAATCACACGATATGTCTCGGAGCGTATCTTCATTTTCCCATACGCTCCCACTATTTCATGATAAGGAAAGGGCGCGTCATTTATGGAGCAGACGGATATTCTCTCTCAGGTTAAGCGGATTCATTTTGTAGGGATCGGCGGTTCCGGCATGTGTCCGATCGCGGAAATTTTGTTTCACAAGGGCTATGAACTGACCGGCTCGGATCGAAGCGAATCCGATACGCTGGAACGTGTGAAGGGCTATGGGATCCCTGTGTTTACCGAACACCGTCCGGAAAACATCGAAGGGGCGGAGCTCGTTGTGTACAGCGCAGCTGTTCCCAAGGACAATCCGGAGCTGACGGCGGCCCGCGAGAAAGGGATCCCGACTGTGGAGCGCTCCGTGATGCTTGGAATGGTGACAAAGCGCTATCCACATTCCATCGCTGTCTCCGGAACACACGGAAAGACCACCACTACCGCCCTTTTGACACAGACGCTGATCATGGGCGGAGCCGATCCGTCCGCCATCATCGGAGGAAAGCTGCCTTATATCGGAGGAAACGGGCGTGTCGGAAAATCAGACACCATCGTCTGTGAAGCCTGCGAATATGTGGACACCTTTTTGCAGCTTCACCCCTACCTCTCCGTCATCCTCAACATTGACGCTGACCATCTCGACTATTTCGGAACACTGGACAACATCATCCGTTCTTTCCATCAGTTCGCCCTGCAAACCAGCGGGATCCTTGTGGTCAACGGAGACGATCCCAATGTCAAAAAGACATTGGAAGGCATTACCCACGCGAAAATCGTAACTTTCGGACTTGGTGCAGAAAACATGTACTCCGCCGCCAACGTCCGCGATGAGGCAAAAGCTTGCGAAGATTTCACGATCCTCAAGCAGGGGATTCCGCTGTGTGAAGCAAAGCTGAGCATTCCCGGCAGGCACAATATTCTCAACGCGCTTGCCGCGGCTGCCGTCGCCGACCAAATGGGAATCGCGCCGGAAACCATTGCCGACGCGCTCCATGCGTTCCATGGCGTCCACCGCCGCTTTGAGATCCTTGGAGAGTTCGGAGGAATCACCATCGCGGACGATTTTGCACATCATCCCACAGAACTGACCGCCACACTGTCCGCCGCGATGCGGATGGGGTATCGTGAGGTCTGGGCTCTGTTCCAGCCCCACACCTATTCGCGCACCGCTCTTTTCCTGGACGATTTTGCAAAAGCTCTTTCCATCCCCAATCACACCGTGCTTTCCGAGATTCTCGCGGTGCGGGAGACAAACACCTACAACATTTACGCCAAGGATCTGGCGGAAAAGATTCCTGGATGCGTCTGGTTCCCGACCTTTGAAGAAATGGCAGATTACACGATGGCGCGTGTCCAGCCCGGTGATTTGATTCTCACGCTGGGCGGCGGCGACGTTTATAAATGTGCCAATTTGATCGTTGAGAGATACCGGCAGAATTTATAAGCTCTCCTTGCATACAAAGACACCGTTTCCTCCTGCCCCTGTAAGGCATACCGGAAGAAACGGTGTCTTTCTGTGCATTTATTCTTTTCTTGGCAGCACTCTGGCCTTGGCCGCCTTAATGCGGATTCCTTGCTCGGAAAACATCCTCTCATGCTCTGTCATCACGGTGATTTCATCGGAACAGGGATCTGCGTGAAGATCCTCCGTGGTCCAATACACTTCATATCCCGCTTCTTCAAAATAGCGAAGTGTATCGCGGTACAGCGGGCCGTCATCGGTTTTAAACCAGATCTCCCCCTGTGGAGCAAGCAGCATGCGGTAATCCTCCAAACGGGTTGGATAGGTCAGCCTGCGTTTCCAATGACGGGGCTTGGGCCATGGATTACAGAAATTGATGTAGATTCTCTCCACCTGATCGGCTTCTCCCATAATTTCACGCAGCCGCTCAATGTCGTGCCCTGTCAAAGCAACATTGTGAATGGGCTTGCCGTCAAAAGCAGCTTCAATCACACGTTTGGCCGGAGCCAATATCACATCTTTCAGATCGATGCCAATATAATGAAGTTCCGGGTGAAGCGGTGCCAAACCGGCGATAAAATACCCTTTTCCACAACCCAGCTCCAAATGGATAGCCCCTTCTTCCGGGAACCATTCATGCCAGCGGCCCTTCTGCTGCTCCGGATGACGCAGGAAAAACGGACAGGCCTCCAGCTCCGGTTTTGCCCACGGTTTGCTTCGCATTCTCATTCTGTGCGTTCCTCCTCCCGCCAGCCTTTGCAGACGTCCACCCACTTTTCTGCGCGGGAAGTCTCAAAAAGTTCTTCACAGGTTAAACGAACCGCCGAATTCGCCGTCCCGGCCGCTGGATATATCACATCGAACCGGCGCAGAGACTCATCACAGACAACCCGTACCCCTTCCGGATTGGCAAACGGACAAACGCCGCCCACCGGATGCCCCGTCATGGAAAGCACCTCGTCCGGATGCAGCATAGCCGCCTTCGTATGGAATTCCGCTTTAAAGCGTGCATTATCAATTTTGGCATCACCCGCAGCCAAAAGCAGCAGACAGCCGCCGTCAAGACGCAGGGAGATTGTTTTGGCGATGCGTGCAGGCTCTGTTCCAAGAGCAGCCGCGGCCAGCTCCACCGTCGCGCTGCTCTCCTCAAAGGTCTTCACACGTTCTCCCAGCCCCCAAACATTCAGATAACTCTTTACCGTTTCCAAAGACATTGTTTTGTCCCTCTCTTAAATATTTGTCATCAATTCACATCGTTTTTAAGTGTACACACCCAACTTGCCTGGGGCTTATTGTATCATGTTTTCCATTAACTGTCATCAGGCTTTCCTGACATTTTGCCCGTTTTGTCATATCGGCCGTAATTTTTTCTTAACTTTTTTAAAAATCATGCTATAATAAAGGGAGGCTTTCCATTCATCATGCTTTTTACCTGGATCAGGAAGGAGTTTTTATGCGCCATTTGTTCCGAAAGCTTTCTGTACGCCAGCAAAAACGTCTCACCTTTCTTCTCGCCTGTATATTGGCGGTAGTCCTGCTCCTGCTTGTCTTTGTCTGGTCCCAACACAGCACCCTTTCAAACCGCTTGGAAACTACAGGCTTTGCCATGGGTTCGCTGGTCCAGCAAACACTGTACGGAGCAGACGGACAAGAGGCCTCCGATGATGCCCTGCAAGCCATTACGGAGCTGGAAAACAAAATATCATGGCGTGTGGACAGCTCCGACATTGCACAGTTGAATGATGAAGCTGGGAGTGTGTGGATCGATGTGGATCCCGTAACCACTTCCCTTCTTCTTCTCTGTCTCGACGTAGCAGAGAAATCCGGAGGCGTTTACGATCCCACCGTTCTGCCGGTCTCCAAGCTGTGGAATTTTGATGCGGACGGAAACTTTTCTCCGCCTTCTCAGGATACCGTCGATCAATTTCTTCCCTATGTTAATTATGAAGACCTGCGCGTCAAAGAGGAGGAGAACTCCGCTTCTCTCAAGTATCACTACATGGGTGTGGATCTGGGATCCGCCGGAAAGGGCGCTGCTTGTGACACCGCTGTTTCCTCCTATGCTTCCTCCGGGATTTCCGGTGCGATTGCCGCTGTGGGCGGAAGTGTGGGAGTTTATGGGCAAAAACCAGACGGCTCTCCCTGGTCCATCACCGTGCGCAATCCATATTCCGCTGAGGACGGAGAAGAGATTCTGGGAGTAATGGAGATAACGGAAGGTTTTGTTTCCACCTCCGGCTCCTATGAAAAACAAAAAGAGGTAGATGGTGTAGTCTACCACCATTTGATCAATGCCAACACCGGGTGGCCGGAGGACAATGAATTGATCTCCGTCACCGTTTACACAAAAGACAACGGCACACTGAGCGATGTTCTGGCAACTGCCGCCTTCCTGCTGGGACCTGACGAAGGAAAGCGTTTGCTGGAACAGTATGGAGCCGAGGGAATTTTCATTGGAAGGGACAGAACAGTAGAGGTCACAGACGGCTTTCCCTCATTTACCCTGAACCTTGACTCCTACCGGATGGCTGGGTGAGCTTATGGAACGAAAGCTTCTGCGTCCCGCTGATCTGCTGCTTCTCCTCTTTGCTCTCCTGTTAGCCGGGCTGCTTCTGTGGGGACAGTCACAGAAGCCAGCGCAAAGCTGCGTGGCGGTAATTGAGGAAGACGGCATAGAAATCCGGCGAATCGATCTCAGCACCCTGACACAAGCAGAAGAAATTCCGCTGGGAGGAGCTTATGGCATTGTTCTTCTCGCGGAACCGGGAAGCATTTCCTTTCAGCATTCCTCCTGCCCGGATCAGACCTGTGTGCGAACCGGAAAGCTGACGCGCGCCGGACAGGCGGCTGTCTGTCTCCCGGCACGCATTTCTGTCCGGCTGGAGGGCGGTAAACAGGCGGCTGACGCCATGACCGGCTGACATTACAGAGGCGGGAGGTTCTCCATGCAGCACAAACAAACAGATTGGCGTTCCAGCGCTGCACGCCGTGTGGCAGTGACAGGACTGCTGGGAGCTCTGGCCCTGGCACTCTCTTTTCTGGAAGGGGTGCTGCCACCCATCCCGGTTCTGCCCCCTGGCGCGAAACTGGGACTTTCCAACATAGCGGTGCTGTACGCAGTACAATGTCTGGGGTTCTGGCCCGCGATGGGGATTGCGCTGGTCAAAGGCGTTTTTGCCGGTCTGACGCGCGGCGGTCTTGCCATGCTGATGAGTCTGTCCGGCGGTTTCCTGAGCACTTGTGTTATATTCCTTCTTGCTCGTCTGAAGCATCCCCGCTTCGGGTTTTTAGGCCTTGGAATCTCCGGGGCTCTTGCTCACAATCTCAGCCAGCTTCTGACAGCGTCTCTTCTGACGACACCGGCAGTAGCGTGGTACGCCCCCTGGCTGATTGGTTTTGGCGTGTTATTCGGCGCCGTCACGGGCATCATTCTGCGCGTGACGATGCCGGTTCTTAACCGGCTGCTCCCCTCACCTTCTGTGGACACAGAGGGTGAGGCGGGTAGTATTCCTTCGGACGGCATCGTTCGTCCAAAGGAAATAAAGAGTGGAGGTAGAGAAAAGTGGAACTGACATTTCCTGAAAAGCCTTTTCGCACGCACGGCGGCGCAGCAGTTCCTCACCACAAGAACACGGCGCAGATGGAGTCTGTAATTCTCCCCTGCCCGTCTCAGGTGACAATCCCCATGCAGCAGCATGTGGGCGCTCCGTGCAAGCCGCTGGTCAAGGTCGGAGATCTTGTCCAGGTCGGCCAGAAAATCGGTGACAGCGACGCCTTTGTCAGCGCTCCTATCCATGCCAGTATTTCCGGCAAGGTCAGCGCCGTCACAAAGGTTGCGCTGCCGGGTGGGCAAATGGTTGATGCCGTTGTGATCGAATCCGATGGCCAGATGACCGTTTCCCCAGAGGTCAAGCCCCCTGTTGTGAACTCACCGGAGGATTTTATTCGGGCTGTTCATGAATCGGGCCTGGTTGGCCTTGGCGGTGCGGGATTCCCCGCGCATGTAAAGCTCAATGTGCCAAAGGACAAGCATCTTGACACGTTGATCGTGAACGCCGCCGAGTGCGAACCGTACATCACCGCGGACAACCGCGAGGCTTTGGAAAACTCCTGGGCTGTTCTTTCCGGCGTCTATGCCGTGCGTGATCTTCTCGGTCTTGAGCGTGTGATCATTGCGGTTGAGGACAACAAGCCCGATGTCATCGAGGTCCTTCGGAAGGTTGCGGATAACTCCAAGCTGGATCCCGAAGACCGTGTGCGGATTTTGCCGCTCCACGCACGCTACCCGCAGGGCGCGGAAAAGGTTCTTGTGCAGTCCTGCACCAACCGCGTCATTCCGCTTGGAAAGCTGCCCGCAGATGTTGGCTGCCTGGTGATGAACATCACCTCTGTCGCATTTCTCGCGGATTATCTGAAAACAGGAATGCCGCTTGTCAAGAAGCGCGTCACCGTGGATGGCTCTGCCATTGCCAGCCCCAAAAACGTGATTGTTCCGATTGGAACGAAGATCGCAGATGTGATTGCTTTCTGCGGCGGCTACAGCCAGCCGCCCGCAAAGCTTCTCATGGGCGGCCCCATGATGGGTATTGCCCTGACAAGCGATGAACTGCCCATTCTCAAGCAAAACAATGGAATCCTGGCCTTCGCAGAGAAGGATGCGGCCCTGCCGAAGCCAACCGCCTGCATTCGCTGCGGCCGCTGTGTTTCCGGCTGTCCCATGAATCTGGTTCCCACGCAGCTTGAGAAATATGCCGAGCTTAAGGATACCGACAAGCTGGATCAGCTGGGAATCCTGTGCTGCATGGAATGCGGTACCTGCGCTTACAACTGCCCGGCTCACCGCCCGCTTGTGCATGCGATCCGCATGGGTAAGGCTTTGCTGAGAAACGGAGGGAAAAAGTAATGGAGAAAAAATTGATCGTCTCCGCTTCCCCCCATCTGAGAAGCGGAGCCACCACCCAGAAAATCATGCTTGATGTGATTATCGCGCTGGTTCCGGCGGCTGCGGCGTCCGTCATTCTGTTCGGGCCGCGCGCGCTGCTGCTGATTGTCCTGTGCGTTGCGAGCTGTGTTCTGTGCGAATATCTGTGCCGCCGCGTGATGAAGCGTGAGAACACTGTCATGGATCTGAGCGCGGCTGTCACCGGCCTTCTGCTGGCGTTCAACCTGCCTGTCAGCATCAATCCTCTGATCGCGGTATTCGGCTGCGTGACTGCCATCGTTGTCGTCAAGCAGATGTTCGGTGGGATCGGACAGAACTTTGTCAATCCCGCTCTGACGGCGCGTATCATTCTGATGACCTCTTTCCCCTCCAAGATGACGACCTGGACCGCTCCCTTTGCCTACCTGAACGGGACGGACGCCGCCACAACGGCGACACCTCTTGCCCTCTCGGCACAAGGGGCAACGGATTCTCTTCCGGGCTATCTGGATATGTTCCTCGGTGTGCGCGGAGGCTGCCTGGGAGAGACCTGCACACTGGCTCTTCTGCTTGGCGGCATTTATCTGATTGCACGCCGCGTCATTTCTCCCGTTATTCCGGTCTGCTACCTTGGCACGGCGGCTGTCATGTCGCTTCTGCTGGGCCGCGATGTTCTGTTTGATCTGATGGCGGGCGGCCTGATGATCGGCGCCATTTTTATGGCAACAGACTATACCACCAGCCCCATCACCCGCAAGGGAAAAATTATTTATGGCATTGGCTGCGGTGTTCTCACTATGCTGATTCGTGTGTTCGGATCGCTTCCGGAGGGTGTCTCCTTCTCCATTGTGATTCTGAATATCCTTGTCCCCCTGATTGAGCGCATCTCGCTTCCTAAACCCTTTGGAAAGGAGACGGTAAAACAATGAGCAAACAGGCAAAGAAACTGACTCCCAAGGAAATTTTGCAGCCGGCGCTCTCCCTCTTCCTGTTTTGCCTGATTGTGACTGCCCTTCTGGCCGGAACCAACCTTCTGACAAAGGACAAAATCGCGGAACAGGAACGGCTCGCCGAGGAAACTTCCCGTATGACAGTCAGCCCCGGCGCGGAATCGTTTGCCGCGTCTGACGATGGCACCTATTACCTGGCCCAGGCGGGCGGCGAGACGATTGGCTATGTCTTTACCACAACTGCCAACAGCTACGGCGGCGAAATCAAGGTGATGACGGGTATCTCCAGCGATGGGATGGTGACAGGCGTTTCGCTCCTCTCCATCTCGGATACTCCTGGCCTCGGCATGAATGCTGAAAAGGAAAGCTTCCGGGATCAGTATAAGAAAGCCGCTCCTTCCGGTGGGTTTACCGTCATTAAAAATGGTACAGCCGGCGATACGGAGATCAGCGCCATGACGGGCGCCACCATTACCTCACAGGCTGTTACCGATGCGGTAAACGACGCGATTGAGCAATACTATGCAGTAAAGGAGGCGGAATAATATGGCAAAACAACCAAAGACCCTTTGGCAGGAATTTACCAAGGGTATTATCAAGGAAAATCCCGTCCTCCGTCTGGTGCTGGGCACCTGCGCGACTCTTGCCGTCAGTACCGCAGCCAGCAATGCGATCGGCATGGGATTGGCAACCACGTTTGTTCTTGTCTGCTCCAATGCCGTGATTTCCCTGCTGCGCAAGGTGATTCCGGATAAGGTGCGTATTCCCTCTTACATTACGATTATCGCGGGCTTCGTGACAATCGTGCAGATGTTCATCAAGGCATATTCGCCGGATCTAGACAAAGCGCTTGGCATTTATTTGCCCCTGATTGTTGTAAACTGCATCATTCTTGGCCGTGCCGAAATGTTTGCAAACAAAAACCCCATCCTCCCCTCTATCGTGGACGGTCTTGGAATGGGTGTGGGCTTCACCGCTACCCTGCTTCTTATGGGTATTATTCGTGAGCTGCTCGGCTCCGGCACCATCTTTGGACTGCCCATCACCTCGAATTTCATGGATCCTATCCTGATTTTCATCCTTCCTCCCGGAGGTTTCTTTGTCTTTGGCCTGCTGATCGCTCTGGCGAACAAGCTGTCGGGCGAAGGCAAGGCCCCGGAAGAAATCGGCTGCAAGGGCTGCCCGCTTGCCGGCAGCTGCTCCAAGCTTCAGGCAAAGGAGGGCTCTGAGAAATGAACGGAGACACCATCAAGGGACTGGTTTCCATCTTTCTGGCAGCCATTCTCACGGAAAACTACATTCTGAGCAAGTTCCTCGGCATCTGCCCGTTCCTGGGCGTTTCCAAAAAGCTGAATACTGCAGCAAGTATGAGTATGGCTGTTACTCTCGTCATGGTCATCGCGACAGCTGTAACATGGCCGATTTACTATGGAATCCTGGTGCCGAACGATCTGGCATATCTGCAAACCATTGTATTCATTCTGATCATCGCAGCTCTGGTGCAGCTCATTGAGATTATTCTCAAGCGCTACATGCCGCCGCTTTACAACGCTCTCGGCATCTATCTGCCGCTGATCACAACCAACTGCGCCGTTCTGGGCGTCACCATGCTTGTCATCGACAAACATACCGCGTCCCCGGAAACCTTTGGCTTTGTACAGGCTCTTGTCAATGCCTTCGGCTCCGGTATCGGCTTCCTTGTGGCAATGGTTCTCTTCGCCGGTGTGCGTGAGCGTTTGGAAACGTGCGATATTCCGAAAAGCCTGCGCGGCCTGCCAATCACGCTGATTGCTGCTTCACTGGTCTCTGTGTCGTTCCTCGGCTTCCAGGGACTGGTGGAAGGCCTGTTGGGCTGAGAGGAGGAAACCGCTATGTATGACATTCTGTTTCCCGTTCTGGTTGTGGCGGGAATCGGCCTGCTGGCCGGACTGGGCCTTGCAATCGCTTCGGTGGTAATGGCTGTCCCGAAGGACGAAAAGGCGGAAAAAATCACCGAGATGCTGCCCGGCGCCAACTGCGGCGCCTGCGGCTTCTCCGGCTGCTCTGGCTATGCAGCCGCTCTCGCAAAGGGCGAAGCGAAACCGGGCCTGTGCTCCCCCGGCGGCGCCGAGGTAGCTGCGGAAATTTCTGAATTCCTCGGCCTTGGCGGCGTTAGTGTGGAGAAAAAGGTGGCTGTGGTTCGCTGCTCCGGCAGCGCCGATTACACCTCGGACAAGATGGAATACGCCGGCATTCAGAGCTGCTCCGCCGCCGTTCTCCTGGCCGGAGGACCCGCGAGCTGCCAATACGGCTGTATGGGCCTTGGCGACTGCGTCAACGCCTGCCAGTATGGTGCAATCGAAATCTGCAACGGTGTCGCTCACATTGATCCCGCACGCTGCAAAGGCTGCTCCATGTGTGTCGCTGCCTGCCCGAAGCATCTGATCACGCTTGTCCCCTACCGTCCGCTGGCTGTGGTACGATGCAGCAGCTGCGATAAGGGTGCACAGACGAACAAGGTCTGCAAAATTGGCTGTATCGGCTGCATGAAGTGCGAAAAAACATGTGAGTCCGATGCTATCCATGTAAAAGACTTCCATGCTGTCGTAGATCCGGAAAAATGCACCGGCTGCGGCAAATGTGCTGAAGTTTGCCCCCGTCATGTGATTGATCTGCTGAACGTCTGAACTGTTTGATTTTTTCTGTTTTGCGGCCGCGGCCGCCGACGGCTTTTCCGGCGGCGGATCCGCGGCCTTATTGGATCCGGGAGGTGTTATAAATGGAATCCAACCCAAAAACATCGCGTCCCATTTCCTTTTGGACAGCACTCGCGGTTTTTCTTCTGCTCCTTTTTCTGGTTGTTTCCTTTACCGCAGGTCTTGGAAGCAGCCCGCACATTCCCCTCCTTCTTGCCTGTACTGCCGCAGCCATAGTGGGCGCATGCCATCACTTTTCCTGGAAAGAGATGCTGGAAGGAATGACCGCCGCCATCTCAGCCGCTATTCCCGCGCTTCTGATCATACTCTCCATCGGGATCCTGATTGCAGCCTGGGTTGCAGGCGGTGTCATCCCCACCATGGTGTTTTATGGGCTGCAAATCATTTCCCCATCTTTTTTCCTTGTGACCGCGCTTCTATTGTGCTCGATTGTTTCCGTGGCAATCGGCAGCTCTCTTTCCACCATCGGGACCGTTGGTGTTGCGCTGTTTGGGATTGGCTCTGCTTTGGGGATTCCTCCCGCCATCACAGCTGGTGCGATTGTTTCCGGCGCATACTTTGGGGATAAAATGTCTCCTCTCTCGGACACCACCAACCTGGCACCTTCTGTTTCCGGAGCTGGTTTGTTTGACCACATTCGCCATATGATGGTTACAACTACTCCCACCTATCTGATCTGTATCATTCTGTATATTATTCTTGGCGCGCTTTACGGAAACGGCAGCGCGGGAGAGGAAGCACAAATTTCCTTAACGCTGCAAACCCTTGCGGATCAGTTTGTGATTCATCCCCTTCTTCTCCTTCCTCCGCTGCTGGTCCTTTTGATGGTTATTTTAAAAATCCCCGCTCTCCCGGGCCTGATGGGAGCGGCGGCGCTTGGTATTTTGTCCGCGCTGTTTGTGCAGGGAGTGCCGGTACAAACCATGCTTTCCGCCGTGATGGACGGTTTCCGGGTGGAAACGGGAGTTTCCACTGTTGATACGCTTCTGAACCGCGGCGGAATCATGAGCATGATGAAAACAGTGGCTCTCATGATCCTGGCGCTGAGCTTTGCCGGGATCTACGAACGCACCGGAATGGCGGAAGCGATCCTTCATAAAATTATTGCCCGGATTCACAGCGATCGAGGGCTTGTTGTAGCTACAGTTCTGACCGCTTGGGGCGTGCTGATTGGCACAGGACAGCAATATGTGGCCATCATTTTAACAGGCCGGCTGTTTCGCCCGCTATATGAACAGCACCGTCTGAAGCCCCAGAATCTCAGCCGTGCTCTGGAGGACGCGGGAACCGTGTTCGGCGGAATTGTTCCCTACAGCACCGGAGCAGGCTTTACAGAATCCGCGCTTGGCGTTTCCGCATGGCAATACGGCTTTTTTACCTTTTTCGGATGGATTAACCCGCTCGTTTCCATTGGAATCGCCCTGCTGGGAAAAAGTATGCCGCATTTGCCGCAGAAAAAAGAGGAAAACTAAGCCTTGTCCATTCGCTTGTTTTCCCCCTGAAATCCTGATATACTGAACAGGTTTCAGAGAATCAGCCAGGAAAGGAAGTTGACTTAAACATATGAATGAAAAGGAAGTTGCTGAAATCCGCCGCCGTTTCCGGCCGGATAAGACAAGCATTACACGTATCCGCGGCTGCTGTATCAATGAAAACCGCGAAATCATTACGGAATTCAGCCCCTCTCTTGCTTTGATGGAACAGGAAGAAGCGGAGAAATTTTTGGGGACACTCAAAAAAACGCTCTCCGGTACACTGGGGAAAAATCTTCTTGATCTTTCCTTTGAGACACAGCAGGTGGTTAGCGGAGAGGAACACCGTCTGTTGATGGCCCTGCGTACTTCCCTGCTGGAGGATGAAGAAGCTGTCCACGCGTTCTATGAGAAGGTAGCCCAGAATTTACAGCTTGACAGCACCTACCTGATTCTTTTGGTATGCGACAAATATGATGTTCCCTATCATGCGAAGGATGGCGAAAAATTGGAAGACGCCTCCAATGAGGTTTACACCTATTTGCTTTGCAGCATCTGCCCGATCAAACTGACAAAGCCCGCCTTGAGCTATTATGTCACACAGAATGAGTTCCATAACCGCCGCGAGGACTGGCTGGTTTCCGCACCGGAAGCTGGATTCCTCTTCCCCGCTTTTGACGGGCGCTGCGCCAATCTTTACGGCGCGCTGTACTACACCAAGAGCGCGTCGGACAACCACCCGGAACTGATTGATGCGGTGTTCCATGTCGCTCCTCCTGTTCCAGCGGATGAACAGCGGGAAAGCTTTCAGGCTGTTCTGGCGGAATCGCTGGAAAAGGAATGCAGCATGGACGTCTTGCAGGCGGTTCATGGAAAGCTCTGCGGGTTAATCGAAGACCACAAGGCAAACAAAGAGGAGGAACCGCTCGCCATCTCGCGTGAAACCGTACGGCAAGTGCTTTCCTCCTGCGGTGTGGAACAAGAGCATGTTGAAGCCTTTGAGCAGAAATACGAAGAGACCTTTGGAGAGGATACGGAAATTCGTCCGCAGAATCTGGTGAATCCCAGACAGTTTGAGGTACGCACCCCCGATGTAACCATCCGTGTTAATCCTGAGCGTACCGATTTGATTGAAACTCGTGTAATCAACGGAGCAAAATATATTCTAATCCGTGCCGATGAAGGCGTCGAGGTCAATGGTGTGAGTATCCATATTACACCCTCAGAAGAAGAAAACCAAACATAAAAAATCCCGTATCGGGCGGAAATCCATCCACCCGATACGGGATTTTTATTATGAATAGAGAAATTTCACAGCTTCTCAGGCTGGGGAAAGCTCTCCCGCCTGAGACAAAGCCGGGGAAGCATCCTCGGGATCTTCTCTGTACTGCGCCATGTAGAGATCATAGTAGTAGCCCTTTTTCGCCATCAGTTCATCGTGTGAACCTGCTTCCTTGATCTGGCCGCCGTCAATATACATGATTCGCGTACAGCTGCGGATGGTGGAAAGACGGTGTGCAATGATAAAGGAGGTTCTTCCCTTCAGCAGGAGATTGATGCCACGCTGCAGAAGCTGCTCGGTTGAGGTATCGATCGAGGAAGTGGCCTCATCAAGCACCAGGATTTTCGGATCCGCAAGCAAAGTGCGGGCAAAGGCAATCAGCTGTTTCTGTCCCTGAGACAGCCCACCACCGCGCTCCTTTACCTCTGTTTCGTAGCCATGCGGCAGCTTCTGAATAAATTCATCGGCGCATAAAAGCTTGGAGACGCGGACAATATCAGCATCGCTTGCATCGAGACGGCCGTAGCGAATGTTATCCGCAATCGTTCCCGAGAACACAAAGCTATCCTGAAGCATAATGCCCATCTGGCTGCGCAGGGAATGCAGCGTCACATCCATTACACTGTGACCGTCAATCAAAACGGCGCCCTCTTCAATGTTATAGAAGCGGCTGATCAGGTTGACAATCGTGGTTTTGCCTGCGCCTGTGGGGCCGACAATCGCAATGCTTTCACCTGGCTGAGCAGTGAAGCTGACATCGTGCAGAATCTTCTGGCCCGGCTCATACCCAAAGCTGACATGATCAAACTCCACTTTACCGGTGATCGGGGGCAGCTCAACGGCTCCGGGACAATCTTCAATCACGGGAGGCTCGTTCATGGTCTCAAAGATTCTTTCCAGATAGGCCATCGCATCAATAAACTTATTATAGATATTGGCGAGGTTCACAATCGGCTGCCAGAATTTTGACGCATAGGTTCCCATGGCAAGCAGAACACCAAAGGAAGCCATGGGATGCAGCGCATAAGCGCCCACAATGTAAACCAGCGAAAAAACAATCTGGGAAATTGTCTCCGTGCTGAACCACACAGAGTTAGAGATGTACACGGTGCGCATCCATGCCTTACGCCGCTCTTCAATCAGGCGGTCAAGGATGCCGAGGTTGGTTTCCTGACGGTTGAACGCCTGCGTTACCTTTACGCCCTCAATGGATTCCTGCACATAGGCGTTCAGGTTGGAGTTTTTGTTGGAAACCTGCTGGTAGGCCTGGCGCTGCTTGGGCTTGATCAGAAGGATAAAGACAATCAGCACCGGAAGTCCCGCCACTGTCACAGCCGCAAGAGGTACGCTGACCTGGAACATGAAAATGATGATAAAAATTACGTTGATAATTTCAATGATGAAATCAAGCAGACCGTTGGACAAAACATCGGAAACGCTGTTCACATAATGAACGATGCGCACCAGGATTTTACCGTGCGGCCTGTTGTCGTAATAAGAAAACGGAAGCACCTGAAGATGTGCAAACAGATCCCGGCGGATGTCATGCACCATAGTCTGCGCCGCCTGCGCCACAATGATGCGGCGCACCGCCGTGAAAAGAACATTGATCAAAATGGTAACGCCCAGGAGAATCGAGAGCTGAATCAACTGCTTCATATTGCCTTCCGGGATCGAATGGTCCATTGCGTACTGAACCAACATCGGACCCGTCAGGCCGATGACGCTGCCCACACCGCTGAGAAGAAGAGCGGAAAGCATCCTTCCCTTGCAGCGCATGACATAAACCATAACTTTTTTCAGATTTTTAAAATTAAGAGGAGCTTCCAGGGTTTCGTCAACATCAAACCGGTTGCGCGCCAAGCTCTTCACCTTCTTCCTTGCTGTTCTGGATCGCCCAGATATGGCGGTAGAAGCCCTTGTTCTGGAGCAGCTCACGGTGCGTTCCACGCTCGATAATCTTGCCGTTATCCAAAACCAGGATCAAATCCGCATCCTCAATGGAGGAAATTCTTTGTGCGATGATGATCTTCGTGCAGGGGAAATCAAGCTGGCGAAGCTGCTCCTGCAAATATTTCTCCGTCTCCATATCTACGGCAGACGTGGTATCGTCCAGAATCAGGATGGAGGGTCGGATCGCCAGGGCACGAGCCAGCGACAAACGCTGCTTCTGTCCGCCGGAAAGGCCAACGCCGCGTTCTCCCACCAGCGTATCATATCCGTCCTGCATCTTACGGATAAACTCATCCGCTCCCGCGCGATGGGCGAAATCCTTCACTTCCTCCTCCGGCATATCGGGACGGCCATAGGCGATATTGGCATCCACTGTGTCGGAGAAAAGGAACACATCCTGCATCGCCACACCAATATAACGGCGCAAAGCCTGGAGCGTGTAATTCTGCACCGGTTCGCCGTCCAACAGAACCTCGCCGGAGGTGGGATCGTTGATGCGGGTCAGCATGCCGGTGAGCGTCGTTTTACCGGAACCGGTAGTTCCAATGATACCGAGCGTCTGACCCGGCTTAATATGGAAGCTGATATCGTCAAGGATTTGTGTACCGTCAATTTTCAGGGACACATCACGATATTCGACCTCGCCGCGCGGACGCACGCCCGGATCCTTTGCCTGATACCGATCCGCAATAGAGGGCTGTGCATAGAAAATTTCAATGATCATCTGGCAGGAAGCAAAGAAGCGCTGCAAATCGTTGATCAGCATACCAAGATTGCGCAGCGGGTTGGCCAGCGCCCAGGTCAGCGACGAGAAAGCCAGGATTTCACCGGCCGTCAGCTTTCCCTGAATCATGAAAATACCTCCCACCAGAAGGGTCGTCACAGTCAGAGACTGCGAGAGCAAATCAATCAGCGGGTTAAACTTCACGCCTACATAGGTGGTTTTCAGATTCATCTGACGGTAATCTTCATTTTTTTCTTCAAATTTCTCATTCTCGTAGTCCTCACGCGCAAACGCCTTGACCACGCGGTTTCCCTCTATGTTCTCCTGTGCCACGGTGTTCAGGCTAGAAAGCTTCTGACGAAGCTGCACAAACATCGGATGGATAATCTTGGAGAAAAAGCGCGTGATAATAAGAATAAACGGCGTGATTGCTGCCAGGCAGAGCATCAGCTCCAGATTGACCGATCCCAAATAGATCAGAGCCGCGACAAACACCACGATGGAATCCACCGTGACATAAGAAATCCATGCAATCGCATGCCGCACCAGATCCAAGTCGTTGGTCATACGCGTCATCAGGTCACCGGTACGGATCCCGTGATAATAACGCGCATCCTGATTTTGAAGGACATCATACATTTTGCGCCTTAATCCATTGAAAGCGCACTGGCTGCTTTTTTCCAGCAAAACCACCATCACATACCGCATCGTCAGTCTGGCCAGCTGGACTGCCAGCATAATTCCGAGAATCGGAAGCAGCATGGTGGTATTCTGCGGCGTAATGACTTCATCAATCAACTTCTGTGAAAGCATGGGGTTAATGACCAGCATTGCGGAGGTGACGGCGGACAAAATCATCGCCACCACAAACAGGTTTCTCTTCTCCCCCATATACTTCCAAAGCCACTTTATTCGGAACATATTTTCCCTCCTGTCCGGCTTATGGAATCCCTTTGTCCACTTCCGGGAAGCGTCCCGGAAACGCTCGTCCTTCCTTCCCTCCAATCCCCAAAAAGGCAAGCCCTTTTCTTCTTCGGACAGTATACGCCCGCCGATCTAAAACCGCAAACTCTTTTGATCGGATTAAGGTTCCATTTCTTCCAATTTCCTTTTATTTTCGCGGATTTGCTCTGTTTCAAAGAAATTCAAGCCGTCTGAGCGGAAAATTTTTCACCTTTTATTTGTCCAAAACGCATAATAAATTACAACTGATTCTTGTTTTACTCCCCTCTTTCTCCATTCCTTACCTATTTATAATATAGGCGTAATGAAGCAGATTTTTCTTTTCCTGTTACAAATCTGTAACTGCATGTTACAATCCTCTTACGAACCTTGACGAATTCATAGAAAAACAGTATACTCGCGTTAAAGGGCAGGATCTGCCCTTCTTTCGTCTCCATACAACCCATTCTATACAGAAAGGGGAAGATTGCTGTGAGAAACGCTCGATTTTTCCCTGTCGTTCCACTTTTCCTTCTTTGCCTGATTGCCTGTTCTTCTGCATCGAAAACGATTCCGGCAACACTGCTGGAAAGTACAGCCACCACTTCTTCGCAGAAAAACTTGCCGGAGGAAGGCTTTTTATATAAAAATACGGAAATCGGATTTTCTTTTTCCGTTCCAGCCCGCTGGAAATCGGAAAATTACAAAATTGTAGTGTCCCACGGGAATCAGGAAGAGGATAATTCCGAATATTCCCAGGTTACTTTTTATTTTGAGAACGACAAGGAGTCCCCGCTTCTGGTGATCCGCTGTGTGACATCCACATGGTGGGACAACTTTTCAGAAGCTTCCCCCCAATCCATGACCTTTCTCTCCGAACGGGATTTCGATTCCTCCGTGTTTTGTTACGCTCTCCCCTCCTCCTGCCTTTACGCCAATGAGCAGCAGGAACAGCTCTACCGTGAAATGATGCTGACGCAGGATGAGGTCTCCTCATGCTTTTCCCTGATGGGAGAAGAATCGGTTTCCTATGAAGAGGGTGTGGTAAAGGAAGCCGCCATGCATTCACTTTTGCTGGAAACAGGAGACGGACGGCTCTTGTCCTTTTCCTACACCAAAAACGCCTGCAGTGGTCTGCGTGACGGTTTGCTGCTTGGAGATACCATTCGCGTCGGATACCGCGGAACAATACAAGGAGAAGACACACGGCAAATCACCGTTGTCAGCCTGCAAACAGTTTCCCGCGCCGATTCCAACGGCAAAAATCTTCTGCTTTCTTCCGAAGAACCAATTCCTATTGATCCGCCCTGAAATCCCGCCCACCGGCGGGATTTTTTTATAGAAAAACGCAACCTTCTTCCGCTTTTTTCCGTGTTTTGGGTAAAAGGACTTTATCGGGTTTTAGCCGCAGAAAGCATTTGGAGGGGAGTGGAGGAAACGATGTCGCATTATAAACCCAAATATGCTGGCCATACCGCGCCTTGCGTCAACAGCCTCCCGAAAAAGAAGGAGAAAAAACGTTCCGGTTTGGGAACGCTGGGGAAGGCACTTCTGCTCAGCTTCCTTCTGATGACGCTTTGCTTCAGCGCTTTTCTCCTCTTTCTTTCCCCCGCCTGCATTCCAACCAATTTTCCAAAAACATTTCTCTTACCAGCGCCTATTTCCTTTCACAATATCGGGATCCCTCCATCCTCCAAACAGAAGATCATTCCGATCTGTTTGCGGGAATCTACTTCTGGGAGGACGCCCCTCTTGGCGATCAAACAGAGTTTCCGGCAGAAGAACAGGCTCTGCTGGACTGGGACATTTTGCTCCAGGCCATTGCCTGCGGCGATCTTTCCGGAAATGAGCTGTTTCGCTTCTGCTACGAATACTCCGGACCTGATGAAATTCTGATTTTCCGCGACATGATCGGCCTTGTGGATGAGGATTTTCGCTTTTATCTGGACAATGTTCCCTATCTGAGCCAGGAAGGAATTCTGCCCAACGGCTGCGAAGCTGTTTCCGCCACGATGCTCCTGCAATCTTCCGGTTTTTCCATTTCGCCGGAGGACTTCGTCCGCGCCTATCTGCCCATGGAACCGGTCTATCTGGAATGGGGCTGTCGTTATGGCCCGGATCCCAACCAAGCTTATGCCGGAGATCCTTTTTCGGAAAACGGCGGCTGGGGCTGCTTTGCCCCCGTAATCACAGAAGCATTGAATCAATGTTTGAAGGATCCCGATCAAAAAGCTGTGAATCTCACAGGGCTTTCTTTGGAGCAAGTCTTTTCCGAAGTGGTGATGAAAAACAATACTCCCGCCGCCATCTGGGTGACAATCGATATGCAGGAGATCAGCTCCATGTATCAGTGGCAGTCTTATGACCACTCCACCACCTATCTGTATCCAGTCAACCAACATTGCATGGTGTTGATCGGACGGGATGCGGAGCACTACTATCTCTGCGATCCGTATGAATCCAACGGTGTAGTCCGCTACCCCATCGAACAGGTGGAGCAAAGCTACCTGGCCATGGGAAGCCAATGCGTCGCCCTCCTTCACGAGGATCTTTCGATAACTCCCGCCTCCTGAGAACATGCCATATAAAAGCACCGCCGGAGAATGCTTATCCCGGCGGTGTTTTTTGTCCTTTCATGATTTCCATTTTACCGTCATACCGCCATTGTCCAGCGGGCGGCAGCTGAACGTATAGTCTCCTTTTACTCCTCCCAGGCTCAGGCTGTTCGCATAGGAACCGCAATATACCATTCCCGTTTTATTATAAACCGCCAGCACAACATTCACAATGTTGTCCGCCTGCTCATTCATCTGGTAATCGCAGACCGCCAGCTTTTCTCCGTCAAAATCCATCGCCAGCGTCCGGAATTGGAAAGAAACGATCGGATTCTCCGGATCCGGCGATATGGGCACGAAAAGTAACTCCTCGCAGATTCCGTTTGGCTCCCACCGCACAGCCGCAAGCGTATTCCACTCTACCTGTACCGCGAAAAAGCCGTCACCCTCGTAAAGCTGATGAAAGGCCATTGACTCAGCCGAAATCTTCCCCACTTCCAGACGCTGCACCGCTTCCATCGTGTCTCGGTCAATCACCGTGATAACATACATTCCATCTGTTTGAGTATGCAGCAGCAGTCGGGACTGATCCGGGCTGAGTGTAAGGTTAAGAATCCGCTCGTGCGGATCCAACGGATACACGGTGGCAAGCTTCTCTGTCAACAGAGGAAAAGAGCAGTCCTCTCCTTCCGATGTACTGTCAAAAGGCAGGCAGTAAATTCCGAAGCCATCTTTAATCTGACTGACATCCACCAGATTTTCCAGCTGTGTATGAGCGTCAAAAGCGAAATAGCAGGCATTGTCCGCTACAGCGCTGACCGTGTAGAGATCAAACCGATCACTCTCCGTACTGCCGGAGCCAGAGCTCACCCATCCGCCGTCCGTGCTCTTTCCCACGCTGATTTCCATCGTTTCCTCCGCCAGCACCGGAATCTGAAAAAATTCCTCAAAGGTACGGTACAGCTTTGCCTCATCTGGATCGATACTTTCCGATAAGAAGACATCCTGCGACATCATACTGGAATAGACGGGAAATTCCAGACCAAGCTGCAATGGATACGTTTCATAATAATCGCTCAGATGGATGACCCGGCTGTTTTCACTCCCCGCCGGCGTATCGTCAAACAGCTCCTGATATGCAAGTGAAAGCCCTTCTACGGCTTCTGAATCATAGCCATACCAGATTTGATTGGTCATCTCCAGAAACGGCTCTCGTTCCTGCGGAGGCTCTTCTTTTTGTATGGCGGAAAACTTATAGCTGGTGACAGCCTGTGTTTCCTCACCAAAGGTACAGTCGGTATTCCAGAACAGGTGGTGCTGGTACTGTGCCGGGATGTGTGCAGCCAGTCCCTGTGCCGCGGCGGGATCCCCGTAAAGCGTTTCCTGCGTGATTTTCACCTGATCCCGCGCCGCATACACCTGGGAAAAAACCGCTGCCGTACCGCCTGCAGCTGCTGCCAAAAGAACGAAAAAGCAGGCGAGGGTCTTTTTCATTTTTCTCCCTCCTCCCCGCTCAGCTCCCCAATCGCGCGGCTGACGCGATCGGCCCGGTAGTGATACGCTTCCTTGATGGCATCCACCAAACTTTTTCCGGACTCCTCCAAATCATCCACCGAGAGATCCCCGGCCAGCGTTCCTCGCCGCAGCAGGATAGCCCGCCCGATAAAACCGGACACCTCCTCAATCAGATGTGTGGACAGCAGCAGCGTTTCATGCGGTTCGAGAATACCGCTGAGCACCTTATAGAAATCCTCGCGGTTAAACAGATCGTTCCCGGCAAACGGCTCATCCATCAGGATATAATCCGCTCCCTGTGACAATGCCAGAATCACCTCAAACTGATTTTTCTGGCCTGTGGAAAAGGTCCGGATCGTTTGATGCATGGGAAGGGAGAAAAAATCCATCAGACTGCGAAAGCGCTGATCGGAGAAGTGTGAAAAATGAAGGGCGTAAAAATCCCGGTGCGCCTGTGCCGTGAGGTTTGGAAAGAAGGAGTGCTCGCTGGTGGCAAAGGAAAACGACGCAATATTTTTGCGCGTGACGGGCTTGCCATCCAGCGTAACAGTCCCTTCAAACGGCAAAAGGCCGAGGATACATTTCATCAAAGTCGTTTTTCCCGCGCCGTTTTCCCCAAACAAACCGACGATCTCGCCGCGCGGCAGACACAGGCTGATATTTTCCAATGCCCTTTTGCCCCAATATCGCTTGTTGAGTATATTAAGCTCTACCATACAATTCCCCTCCTAACGGTGACAGACATTCCTGCGGGGTGGCAAACCGATACACGGCAAAGTAAAGAAGAAAAAGCATTCCTGCCGCCACAGCGCAGATCAGGATCCCCAACACCGGCCCCGCGAGGCAGCGCCGGTGCAGCTCCCATCGATCCGGCAGGCGGCGCATCAGGTAAATACTGCGGCTGCCGCGAAAATGGAACTGATAATGAAGCGCGGCAAAAAACAGCATACTGCATGCCAGAATCAAAAACCCGTTCAATGCACTGCCCAGGATCTCAGAAAAAGACGCGATCTGGGCTCCCTCCTCCAGCACCCACTCCCCTGTCAGTGGATTTTGCCGAAACAAAGCGCATCGGGCATTCCAGTAATCCAGCACAAAGCGCAGGCTGTAGAGCGCGGCACAGAGGCTTCCCATGGTAAAATAGGTCAGTTCCGATGAAAAAGGAAAGCCCGGAGGGATGCAATTCTGTTCAAACCGTTCTTTTTTCATCCGTGCTGCCCTCCTTCCCCCAGACAAACACGCAGATTTCCAACAGCAGAAACACAATCAGGCACAGGGCGATACTATTCCACTCCCATTGGCCAAGCGCACTGGGAAAGGCAAACAGTATCGTTGTGCAGACTGCCGCTATCTCCCATCCCAGCCTTCCCCGGCGCTGGCGGTAAGAGAGGACGGCACAAGCCGCTCCTGACGCAGCTGCAAACAGCAGATTTCGGATCCAGAGAAACACATCCTCCAGCGGGAGAAGCGCATGCAGAAGAGAATTTCTGTAAAAGGCAAGAAAAATCGTTTGTCCGCTCACCAAAGAAGGGTCCGCTTTCATGGTATACAGTGTGCACAGTCCAAAGGCGGTGAGCAGCTCCACAAGCCAGAGCAGCAGAAAGCAGGCACTGTTGTACCCCCACTGCCAGGCAAAAATTGTGCGCTCTGAGACGGACAGCCTGCGCAGCGTATAGCCGCAGCGAGCCCCCATCTCACAGCCTGTGATGGAAAGCAGAGCCGACGCCAGCAAAAAACATACGAAAAATGGGACGGCCAGCGCACCACCGCCCGCCAGCTCTTCCAAAGAAGCAAGAGGATTCCCAGACAGCACAAAGCAAAACCACACCGTCTGTATCACTGCGGAGATCCCTGTCAGGACCACTAGCTTCCAAAAGCTGCTTCGGGAGAGCCACATCAGAATGGAAATATGCCGATTCATCCTATCACCTCATTCCCAATATTGATCGATCAGTACAAGGGCCTCCTCCTTTGTCAGCCCCATCTGTTTCATAGCGTTCACCACGCCCTTTGCGTCTGCTTCCAAAAGCTCTCCTCGAACGCGGCGCAGCGTTTCCTCGTTCAGTACCATCAGACTTTTTGCGCCGGAATGGGAAGCAATCAATCCCTCCTCTTCCAACATCCGGTATGCTTTCTGAATGGTATTCGGATTCACGCCCAACAGTGCGGAAAGAACACGGCGCGAGGGAAGCTCATCCCCATCCCGGATCGTCCCCGCCACAGCTTCACGCTTGAGAAAAAGAAGGATCTGTTGATAGATGGGGATTCCATCTGTCAGAGAAAAACCGTCAAACGATACCATTCCGCACCTCCTTTTAACCGTATTAGTTGTGTAATACGGTTTCTAACTGTATCATATAACTAATACGGTTTTCTGTCAAGCCCCTTTGCCTTTTTCGATGGCTTCCTTTCCACGCTAACGCGTTGAAATTCGTTTTCTTTTCTGTTAAAATGAAATTAAATTTTGTTCTTTTCCATATTCTCAAAGGAGGGAAAGAACACAGAGAGGAAGTCTTTTCTATGAAACACGCAAGAGCTGTAAACACAGAGCAGCTTTCAGAATTCTCTGCCCGGTATAACGAAAGTCCGTCCCGCCGCGCGATGACAAACGCTGTGGCCAAAACGGAAATCGCCGATGTAACGTTTGACAATCGCTGTCTGCGCGGTGATCGGTTCCATTTTTCTGTTGAAATCCCCACTTTGCCTGTCACCAATCAGGAACGCAGCGGACGCTGCTGGATTTTTGCCGGAGCCAATCTTCTGCGTGAGGAAGTGGCAAAGACGTGCAAGCTGGATTCTTTTGAGCTTTCGCAGAATTATATTGCCTTCTGGGATAAATTTGAGAAATGCAATTATTATCTGGAGTCTGTCATCGACCTCATCGATCGCCCTGTTGACGACAGAACGCTTTGCTGGATCTTCAGCACAGGCGTGCAGGACGGCGGACAGTGGGATATGTTTGTCAGCCTGATTGAGAAATACGGTGTTGTTCCGAAGGAGGCCATGGACGAAACCTACCAGAGCAGCCACACAGCAGCTATGAACAGTCTGCTCAACACCAAGCTGCACCAGTATGCCGCTCATCTGCAAAAGTGTTTTCGGGATGGCGCGGACAGCGACGCCCTGCATGCGGAAAAGGACACAATGCTGCGCGAGGTCTACTGTTTTCTCTGCACCTGCCTGGGAGAGCCGCCCGCTGTGTTTGATTTCACCTGGACCGACAAAAACAAGCAATATCATATCGATCGCGGCCTCACGCCGAAAACATTCTACAACAAATACATCAAGCTTCCTCTGAACGATTATGTCAGCGTGATCAACTCCCCCACCTCCGATAAGCCCTTCGGCAAAACCTATACGGTTGATTACCTCGGCAATGTTGTGGGTGGGCGCGACATCCTATATCTGAATTTGCCGGTGGAGGAGCTTGCGGCGCTGACTGTAAAGCAGCTCCAGGCTGGACAGCTTGTCTGGTTCGGCAGCGATGTAAGCAAATGCGGCGATCGAAAGCGCGGGATCTGGGATTCCGAAGCGTTTGACTATGCTTCCGCGTTTGAACTGGATTTCTCCATGGAGAAGGGAACCACTCTCGACTATCGGGAAAGCGCCATGAACCATGCCATGGTGATCACCGGTGTAGAACTGGACGAAAACGGCAAACCGGTGCGCTGGAAAATCCAGAACAGCTGGAGCGACGAAAACGGCAGCAAGGGTTATTATCTTATGAGCGCCGCCTGGTTTGAACGGTATGTGTACCAGGTGGTCATTCGCCGTGAGCATCTTTCCGAAGTACAGAGAGCTGCGCTCGATACCGAGCCGGGTCATCTGCCTCCGTGGGATCCGATGGGCACACTTGCCGATCGCTGAGAAGGAGGGCTTTGTTTGGATTTCAAAAATAGTGGCTTTATGTATCTGCTGGGCATATTGGTGGGCCTGTTCGTCATTGCGCAGTCTGTCTATTTTCTTGTCAAGGCCGTCCGCCGCAGCCGTCAGCTTGGAATCTCTGGGAGTGTTGTCAAGCGCACCATTGCTTCGAGCGCTGTCTTTGCCATTCTGCCCTCCGTCTCGATTCTGCTGGGCCTGATCACACTCGCCAACACGCTTGGCCTTCCTCTTCCCTGGATCCGCCTGAGCGTATTAGGAGCGGTCACCTATGAGCTGCCCGCCGCCACCGTGGCACTCAATGCCCTTGGCGAAAGCATTTCCGCCCCGGTCAGCGGCCCGCTGGCATTCAATACGGTTGCCTGGGTTATGACGCTGGGCTGCATCACACCGCTGATCATCATCCCCCTGTTCCTGAAAAAAATCCAGGGCAGCGTTCACAATCTCCGCCGGAAGGACAGTCACTGGGGTGATCTGTTCCTGACTGCCATGTTCCTCGGCATGATTTCCGCCTTCCTCGGCATGGGAATCTCCGATGGCCTGCTCTCCATCCTTACACTTTTGACTTCCGCGGCCATCATGGCTGTATGCGGCATTTTTGTAAAAGTGCTGAAAGTCAAGTGGCTGGAGAATTTTGCGCTGCCCATCAGCATGCTGGGCGCGATGGCCCTGTCCATTTTGTATGCTAATCTGCTGCCCGCGGAGCTTCTCCCCGCCGGGCTTTGGAGCTGAGGAGGGAATGGGATGAAACAGCAAAAAGAATACAGCGTGCAGGTGCACGCTTACGGCCGTGCTTGGATGATTGCGGCGCTCATCATGATGCTGATGGTTCCTGTCTCCATGTGCATTTACTTCGGCGTCTGGCCGAACGCACTTGATGTTCTTGCCGGACTTCTTGGTGTTGCGCCTATTTACTGGGTGGTGTGTTCCATCGAAGTTTTTACCTATGCGCCGATGCTGGGAAGCGGCGGAACCTACCTCGCCTTTGTCACCGGAAACATCACAAATCTGAAAGCTCCCGCCGCCATTAACGCGATGGAGGCTGCAAAGGTCAAGCCCGGCAGCGAGGAAGGTGAAGTGATTTCCACCATTGCCATTGCGACAACATCCATTGTCACCACCCTGATTCTGGGGGCAGGCGTTCTGCTCTTTGCACAGATGCAGCCGATTCTGAAATCTCCCGTGCTCCAGCCCGCGTTCAAAATGATTCTCCCCGCTCTCTTTGGCGGACTGGGCGTGGTGTATATTGCGAAAAACTGGAAGCTTGCCATTGCGCCGCTCGTGGTCATGATCGGCCTGTTTGTCGCGGTGCCGTCGCTCGCATCCTCCGTCAGCGTTCTTGTGCCTGTAGGCGCTTTGATTGCGATCGGTACTGCCCGTATCCTATACAAGAAAGGGTTGGTGTGAGGTGATCGGCTGGCTGATTCTGGCAGTTGTTGTCCTCTTTCTCGCTGTTCTGCTGATCCGAACCGCTCTGTTCCGTCCGAAAACGAAACCCGCGTCCTCCATACCGGAAACCGGGATCGACTATGGACGGGCCGCGGATCATTTAGCCCGTATGGTACGGATCAAGACCGTGTCAAGCCGTGATGCTTCCAGTGTGGACGAAGAGGAATTTGAACGCTTCCGCACACTTTTGACAGAGTTATACCCGCATGTAACGCAAACCTGTCTCCGGGAGCGCATCGGTCCCAGCGGCCTTCTCTATCACTGGAAGGGAAAAAAAGCGGATTCCCCGCTGATTTTGATGGCACATTACGACGTGGTACCGCCAGGAGATCTCTCCGCCTGGAAAAAAGATCCCTTCTGTGGAGAAACAGACGCAGACGGCGTGCTGTGGGGACGCGGCACGCTCGACACCAAGGGAACCTTATGCGGCATTTTGGAAGCTGTGGAGACACTGCTGGAAAAGGGCTTCGTTCCGGAGCACGATGTGTATCTCTCCTTTTCCGGTGACGAGGAGATCATGGGACAAAGTGCGCCCGCCATTGTAGAGGAACTTCGCCGCCGTGGGATCCGTCCCGCTCTGGTGCTGGATGAGGGCGGCGCAGTGGTGGAAGGCGCGTTCCCCGGCGTGAAAGCCAAAACCGCTGTAATAGGGACCTGCGAAAAGGGCCAGATGGATGTGGAGATCTCCATGAAAAGCAAGGGAGGCCACACCTCCGCGCCTCCGCCCAAAACGCCGGTGGCCTCGCTCTGCAAGGCTGTCACCACGCTGGAAAAGCATCCATTCCCCGCTTCTCTCACTCCTGCCGCGGCGGAAATGTTTGATACACTGGGCCGGCATTCTACCTTTGCCATGCGCCTGATTTTTTCAAACCTTTGGTGCTTCCTTCCGTTACTCAAGCAAATCTGCACAAAGTCCGGCGGAGAAATGAACGCTCTGATGCGCACAACCTGCTGCTTTACCATAATGGAAGGCAGCCGCGCCGCGAACGCCATCCCCACCGAAGCACGCATGACGGCTAACCTGCGTCTTTCTCCCCGCGATACCATGGAAAGTGCCGAAGCGTATCTGAAAAAGGTCATAGACGATCCGGATATTACAGTCCGCAGGATTCAGGGAACGGATCCGTCCCCTATTTCCCCCACTGGTACCCCGCAATGGGAACAGGTCTGCGCGGCTGTGCGGGAAACCTGGCCGGATGCGATTGTCGCTCCGTATATGATGGTCGCATGCAGCGATTCCCGCCATTTCTGCCAAATCTGCGACCATGTGTTCCGTTTTTCTGCTATGGAACTTTCCAAAGAGGAACGAGGCTGTATCCACGGTCTGAACGAACGGATCCCTGTGGAGAAAATTGGCCGCGCAGCGGAATTCTTTACACGCGTTTTACTGAAAAGCTGAAAAAGGGGAAGCTCCCTCAAAAGCTTCCCCTTTTTCGTTTTGCTGTTACGCCAGGCTTGCGGCAGACAATTCACGCAAATCCTGCCAGGCCTCTTGCTCCGTATCCGCAGAGAACAGGAAATTTCCTCTCCTGTCCAACACCTCTATATGTCCGTTTACAGAAATCATCCTGTACTCCATCTGGAGCGCCTCCTTTTCGCTCCGATTTCATTGCATCGAAGCGCTTGATTTTTTCGATGCTCTTATCATACAGGATGTTATGTCCCATAATACGGATTCGACTTTATAATATCAGGGCTTTTTCTTTTTCAAACAAGACCTGAGAAAGGAACTGTTATGATTCTGACTGTTACGCTCAATCCCTGTGTGGATCATACAGCTGAAATTGATCATTTAATCCCCGGAGGAACCAATCATGTCCTTACTTCCCGACAGGATCCCAGCGGAAAGGGGGTCAATGTTGGGATTGTCCTGCATCAGCTTGGAGCGAACCCGTTCTGTACCGGAATCACCCGGCAAGGAAACGCGGACTTGCTGGACGCGGTTCTGGACAGCCGTGAGATCCCGCATGATTTCTTTCCCGCCGCCGGACAACTGCGCACCAATCTCAAACTGTTTGATCGTTCCCGTGGTGTGATGACTGAATGCAATGAAAAAGGAAGCCCTGTCACAGCGGAAGAATTAGATGGCTTTCTTTCCCTTTTTGCCCGTCTTCTGCCGCAGGCTGAACTGCTGGTGCTCAGCGGCAGCGTACCGCCGGGTGTGCCGGATGATATTTATCGCACGCTCTCTGTTTCTGCACAGTCCTTCGGGATTCCCGTAATCCTTGATGCTTCCGGCCCTCTTTTGCGGGAAGGGCTCCTGGCTCACCCTACCCTCATCAAGCCGAATCTTGACGAGCTGCGGGAAGCCTTTGGCGTCACCGTTTCCGAAAAACAGAAATTGGCCGGGGCTTGCCGGAAAATTTTGCAGGAATACGATCTCTCCTGTCTCTGTCTTTCCATGGGGGAACAGGGCGCCATGCTGGTCACCCAGACAGAAGCATGGGAAACGCCCGGCTCTCCGGTGGAGGTGCGCGGTGTGCAGGGAGCGGGGGATTCCATGGTTGCAGGCTTATGTCTTGGCCTCCTGCACGGCGATTCCCCCGACAAGCTGCTGCGCGCTGCGGTCGCGGCTGCTCAGGGCTCGCTGGAAAAACCGGGAACGCTGCTGTGTGAGCGTTCGGATTTTGAGCGCTTTCTTCCCCAAATTCCCGTACAGCCTATTACACTGTGATGATAAGGTGATCGATCATGTACAAGTACTCTACTGTCAACCGCTATGGGTTTCGTCACCGCTTTGCCACATGCGTTTTTCTCCTGTTTCCCATTGTCATGTGCCTCTCGCTTTTTGTGCCGCCGGTGATCGCCCCTGCCCTTTATCCTCTCTATACTTCCTTTTTTCATGTGGGAGAGGGAGATGTGGGCGCTCCGTCCACATCCGACACACCGATGGCTTCCTCGATTGCGGAAATGAAGGAAATGGAAATCTTCACAACCCAGTGCTTGGATCCCTACTGGGATGAAACAGATGGGCCGGCTATTCTGGATAATGTGAGATATTATATTCTGGATCTTCCAAGCGGGGAAAAGATCTGCGCCCGTGTACGTATGAAAGCTGTCACCAAAAGTGAAAATGAAGACATTCCCGACATTCTTCCTATCGGAACCTTACGCTCCATCTCTCCAAAAGAAATCCGGGGAAACGGTGAGGAAGCACAGCTGACCACAACGGAATACTATGTCGACATGATGGGAGACTTCGGGCGCATGCTTTCGGAAGAGAGTTTCGAAGATGATATCGGTCGAAAAATGCTTCTGCTTTATCTTCCTCTGTTGGTGCTGGTCCGTATCATCGGTGTTCATTTGGGACTTTTCTCCCCTGTCTTTTTCGCCCGCCGCGATCCTCTTCTTCCAAAAAACGATTTGGAACTGTGGGCAACGTCCGTCAATGCAATTTTATCAACCTGGTCCCCTATGCAGGAAGGATGGCTGTTCGTCGGCGGAACACACCGGGGACCTGTCCGTGTCCGTGTTTCGCGGTTTGCGCTCAAAGGAAACTGGAATGTCACTTCCAAGAAAAGCGGATTGGAAAAGATCCAGCATTATGTGGAATCTCATGGTATGGAAGATCCTTCTCCGGAAGCTGCATTTGACCTTGAAAACGCGTTTCAGCTGGCGGCAAACCTGTACCAATCCCGCATGATCAGCCGGGAGGAAATGGATCAGGAATACAGCCGAATCGGGAAAAAGATGCAAAGTATCTTCTCCTCCTGGGAGCAGCTCTGTGAAAACTATCTGGAAGCCTATGCCCAATGGCAGCTCGATTCTCAGAAACCGAAGGAAGCGGAAAAGAATATCAAAAATCGATATGCTGTGTATCAGATGCTGAAGGAAAAGAATCCCGGTCCATACACCTCTGTGCCCTGGAATCTGGACCTCAGCTGGCATCCCACAGAACAAGGCGACCGCACGATTACCCTCCAAATTTTGAAAACTTATTATAATCGCAGCTAAGAAAATCTCAAAAAAGTTCCCTGGTGTGCCATGGCACACCAGGGAACTTTTCTTTCATGGGAGAAACGATTTATTCAGCAGCTCAGATGCAGGGCATATGTTTTCAGGCTGATTGCCTTAGGAAAGCTTTTGGAGAGCAGCGTCCAGAATTTCTTCGCTTGCTGGCTGCTGAGGAGCAAAAATGCCCTCATCGATTGCAGGCAGCACCCCTTTTTCACAAGCCCATGCAACAGCCAGTCTTGCAGAGATGGAAATCTCCTCCACATCAGCCATTTTATTAAGAATGGCATAGTCTTCCGGTGTGGGGGATCCGGCATAACGCCAGAGTGCTACCGCCAGTTCTTCGCGGTTCACAAAATTGTCCGGCAGAAAGCTTTCCCCTTCTTTTCCGAGCAATCCTTCACTTGCTGCCCAACGAACTGCTTCCACATAGCTGCAATCCGCGTTTACGTCCGCATAACGCATGGCATAATTTACAACAGGCTTGCCTGCTTTTTCATGCAGAGCCGACACCAACCCTGCACGGGTCAACAGGCTTTCCTTTTCGCTTTTCTCTGCCGTTTGCTGTTTCGGCAGTACCATCAAGGCGCTTGCATGAGTCTGTCCAGGATAGCTGGTGGCAACCGCTCCATACCAGGCCATCACATAACTTCCCGACTGAATATCCTCCAGAGAGGGAGCAGTATCCGTACCATATGAGAACAGCTGTGTCTGCTCGTCTGCAAAAACAAACAGACCGCCATTGTCCGTTGTGATGGTCAATTTTCCATCCTGAAGGGACACGTTTTCCACCTCATGATACATTGCACTGCCGGCATCCATCGGAATGTTACGGACAACGGCGAAAGCAGCTGTCTGAGGCGGCAGTGATCTTGTTTCTACTGTGCTGTGGAACACATAAACGCCTTCTCCCTTCTGCAGGCTGGAAGGATCGGACTGTGTATGTCTGCCGCTGTCAATCCAAACGGTATCTTCCGAGACATTCATCAGATAAGCCCCGTACCGCTCAGATTCCAAATAAATCTGCTTGATGGCGCCGTTTTCATCCTCAACCCATTCCTTTACTGTACCATAATAGAGGACGCTGTCCGGAAGGGGCTGCGGCTCTTCCGCGGCGATCGGGGCAGAAATGGGAACTGCTGTCCTTTCCGACGCCATCGCAGGAACTGTCATTGCACAAGCCAGTGCACCAACGAGAATGATTGCTGTTAACTTTTTATTCATTGTATTCTCTCCTTCTTATGAGAAATTGATTTCTACTTTTGTTTAACGATGTTTTTCTCTTTCCAATTTCCTCCTTGTATTATAGAGTAGTAGTTATTAAAGCCCCTCTCCAAGGGCTGTGCTACACTGTAAGGGATGCTGTGGATTGGTAGTGTCCTCCTACCACAAGATGGTTCG
>NZ_NFJU01000026.1 GCF_002160025.1 Anaeromassilibacillus sp. An200 | reverse complement strand
TAAAGGTGTAGGCAGAGGTGTCACAGGGCAGAGTGCCGGTGGAGGAACCGCCGGATGAAGTTCCCTTGCCGGTAGCGACGAAAGAGCAGGTTCTGCCGTCTGCGTCCTTAGTGGTGATAGTAGCCTGTCCCGCGCCCTGGTTGGTGATGGTGAAGAGGTAGCCGCCGTCACAGGTGCCTTTGTAGGCAACGGAGACAGCGCTGGGGTTGGAGGAAGTAGCAGTAGGAGGGGTTGTGCTGCTCGTTGTCACCTTGTAGGTGTAGGAATTGAGTGTGGTAAAGGTGTAGGAGGAGGTATCACAGGGCAGAGTGCCGCCGGAAGAACCACCCGAAGAGGAACCACCGGAGGAGCCTCCCGAAGAACCGCCGGAGGAAGATTCACTGTAGCCCGTGACAGGGAAGGAGAGGGAGGTGCCATTCTGATCGAGGATATTGATGGTAGTCTGTCCCGCACCCTTGTTCGTCAGCTGGTACAGGAAACCGTCTGTTGTCGCAGCATAGTAGGAAACCGTAGCGACAGATGTGTTGGAAGAGGTAACCGTGGGAGCCATGCTGCTCGGTGTGGTTACTTTAAAGATGTACGAATTGGAGGAGCCGGTGAAGGTGTAGGAACTGGTATCACACTGAACAGGTGTCTGTGTGGATCCGTTTGGAACCGTGGCCATAAAGGCGCAGACATTGCCGACATCGTCCACGATGGTGATCACCGCGTCACCCGGAGACTGCTTTGTCAGTGTGAATCGATAACCGCCGTTTGTCACGCCGGAAAAGGCGACAGAAACAACGTCAGGCGCGTTGGATTGCACCGTTGGGTATCGGGGGTTGTCGGTTTTGACAATGAACTCATACGTGTTGTTGTTTCCAAAGGTGTAGGAGCTCACATCACATTCCAGCGTATATCCGTCGTCACCGCCCGGGGTAACGTTTCCGCCGCTATTTCCGCCGCTGCTGCTTCCACCGCTGTTGGCATAATCCTTATAGCCGTAGTTTGCGTCCACATTACCCGAAATTCCGGGAATAGAACGGAAACCGCTCTGCCAGATGGTGAAAGGCTTGGAGTAAGCGGGACGATCCACGCCGTAATGGGCGACCCAGTGATCGTACTTATCCAAAGTGGGGCTGGAAAGGCTGCCGTTGAACAGGGAAGGAGAGCTGTAAAGAGCAGGCGTATATCCGGCCGCTGCAATTGTGCTGCAAAATGTTTCCACAATACTTGTCATGGTTGCAACATCCATGTTGCGATGAGCCGAAGTTTCAATGTCGTAAAAGACAGGATAATCCAGCTTACGGTTATTCAAAATATAAAGACAGAATTCCGCTTCCTTTTTTGCCATTTCCGGAGTAGTGGCGTAGCTGAAGTGATACACGCCGACGGGAATGTTGTTGGCTACCGCTCCCGCGTAATTCTGTTCAAAGCAGGTGTCCACCTGATTGGTCCAGTCTTCGCCGCCGTAGCCTGTGCGGATGATGGCGAAATCAACCTGGCCGCTTTTTGCCACCGCGTTCCAGTCAATTGTTTTCTGATAATAGGAAACATCAATTCCCATCAGGGCAACATGGACCTGACAGCTGGCATAGCTTCCATCCGCCAGATAAGCGGTTACGGTTGAAATACCGTAGTTGATTGCCTGCACGCGCCCGCCGCTGACTGTCGCAACGCTGGGATTGCTGGAGCTCCAGGATTGCACAGAGACAGTTCCGCTGCCGGAGATGGCGGTCAAAAGGCCGGTCTCGCCGGGACGAAGTGCCATCATGGTTTGGTTGAGGGAAAAGCTGGAGTCGGCCGATACCGGGACCGGAACCGAGATCCCTATCACAAGTATCAACGTGAGAAAGAGAGAGAGCAGTTTCTTTGGCATGAGAGCAAGATCCTCCATTCGTTGGGATAAACATGTGGGAAAGACACGCCGTTTTTTAAGATGCGGCAGAGTCTTTCGTCCTGGCGGAAATTTGCAGAATACAGCGAAGACGTTTCCTAGCCTTTTTTCTAAGAAAATTCCCGCTGATCCGGCAAAAAGTACAGTTTCGATTATATGGGATTTGGCTGATTATGTCAAGTTTAGAGCGCATGTGTAAATTAGAAATCATTTCCTGATAAGGATAAAACAGGAGAAGGACAATACCCAGAGAAAGTGAAGGGGGAGAGAGCCGCCCAAAAGAGGGAAAAAACCGAAGTCAGGTGGGGGAAGAATCCCAAAAAAGAAAATTGTAATATTTTTGTGAACAAATTCCCCGCAGCTTTTTTCTGAGAATGCCTGTGATACAATAAAACGGCAGAGATACTGTTTTCGCCGGCAGGCGGAAGGGTGTCCGGGAGATAAGGGAGGCATGTCCATGAAGCAGATACCGATAGGCGAGATGAATTATCAGGAGAAGGATTCCGTCGGCTGGCTGACGTTTCCAGCATTTGAAAGGCTGTCCTTTCTGCACCATGCGTTTTCGACCCGTCTTGGAGGCATCAGCAGCGGTGAATTTTCTTCCATGAATCTAAGTTTTGGACGCGGGGATCCGCGGGAAACAGTGGAGGAAAACTACCGGCGTTTTTGCGCAGCCGCAGGTTTTCCGTTCGAAAGCCTGACGGCTTCCGCCCAGGATCACCATACGGTGGTACGGCGTGTATCAGCGGCAGAACGTGGTGTGGGAATCACACGGCCAAGGGATCGGGAAAGTGTGGACGGATTAATTACAGATGATCCATCGGTCACTCTGGTGACGTACTATGCGGACTGCACGCCGCTTTTTTTCGCAGACCCCATCCATCGGGCGGTCGGATTGGGACACTCCGGCTGGCGGGGCACAGTGGCCGGAATGGGAGCCTGCATGGTGCGGCGTATGGCAGTGGAGTTCGGAACGCGTCCGGAGGAGCTGCTGGTAGCGATTGGCCCTTCGATCGGCGCATGCTGCTACGAGGTGGATGAAGCCGTGCGGCAGGAATTTGCGGTGCAGGAGGCGCTGGATCCGGATTCCTTCTTCTATCGTGCGCCCAGAGAAAAATACAGGCTGGATTTGTGGGAGGCGAACCGTCGGATTCTGATTCAGGCCGGCGTTTTGCCGGAGCATATCACCACAGCGGGGATCTGTACCCAGTGCAACAGCCGTCTTTTGTGGTCACATCGTGCAACAGGAGGCCGGCGCGGCGGTTTGGCTGCGTTTCTCCGCGTGCTTTCCAAGGAGGAAGAAAATGGAGATTAAAGCTTGCCGGCTTTGTCCGCGCCTGTGCGGTGCCCCCCGCACTGCCCAAGAGGGAGAGGGATTTTGCAAAATGGGTGCGGATGCTGTTGTGGCCCGTGCCGCCCTTCATTTTTGGGAGGAGCCGTGCCTGAGTGGGACGCGGGGCTCCGGAGCTGTGTTTTTTACCGGATGTTCGCTGGGCTGTGTGTTTTGCCAGAATGAGCAAATCAGCACACGGCGGGAAGTGGGGAAATGTCTTGATCCGGAAGAATTGTCGGAGGTGTTTCTTCGATTGGAAGAGCAAGGGGCTCACAACATCAACCTGGTCAACCCCACACATTTTGCCCCTGCCATCGCACAGGCTCTGCGTCTGCGCCGCCCGTCCGTCCCTGTTGTCTACAATTCGGGAGGCTACGATCGCGTAGAAACGCTGCGCAGTCTGGAAGGTCTGATTGATATTTATCTTCCGGATCTCAAATATGTGTCTCCCACGCTTTCTCTTCGGTATTCCGGCGCGGAAAATTATCCCGAGGCAGCGAAAGCCGCTATTCTGGAAATGCTTCGCCAAACAGGCCCGCCTGTATTGGATGAAGCAGGAATGATGCAAAAGGGAACCATCGTACGGCATTTGGTTCTTCCATCCAATACGCGCAGTACATCGGAGGTGCTTTCCTGGCTGTCCCAGCTTCCAGCGGGCAGTGTACTGGTCAGCCTGATGGCGCAATATGTTCCGTGCGGGCGCGCTTCACTTTTTCCGGAGATCAACAGAAGAATTACCAGGAGGGAATATGAGAAAGTGCAGAATCTTCTGTTTTCTCTGAATTTGGACGGTTTTGTCCAGGAGAGATCCTCCGCTGTCAAAGATTTTATTCCTCCCTTTAATTTGGAGGGGCTTCCTTCTTGACAAATGGAATGCTTTCGTTTATCCTTATACATAGTATTCAATACTAAATATCGCAAACAAGAATAAATCTCCTTGTTTTTGACAACAATTTGTCGTAACTGGAGATGATTCTGTGTCGGGCAAGAAAGGATGAACGGGAGATGGAACTGGTGAGCCGAAATGCTGTTTGGAGAGAAAAGCGCCGCAAGCTTCTCTCTTTGCCGAGATATACTCTGGGAGAGGAGATTGCCAACGCCATTACTCATGGCCTGGGTGCCGCTTTAGCTGCGGTTGGTGCAGGACTTCTCTTGGTGCATACGCAAAGCGATTTGCTTTCGCTGGTCAGTGCGGGCATTTACAGCGCCACCATGTTTCTGCTGTATCTGGTATCCACGCTGTACCACTCTTTGGCAGTGAGCCGGACAAAAAAGGTTTTTCAGGTGCTGGATCACTGTACCATATACCTTTTGATTGCGGGTACCTATACACCGATCTCTCTTCTTTGCATCGGAGGGAATACAGGCTGGCTGCTTGTTGGAATTGTCTGGACGGCGGCTGTGATGGGGATTGTCCTTAATGCGGTGAATATGCGCAGGTTCCGGGTGATTTCCATGGTCTGCTATCTGGCCATGGGCTGGTGTGTACTTTTCTTCCTGCCGGCTCTGCTGCAGGGGATTGACTCCGTTTCGCTTATCCTTTTGGTGACAGGCGGTGTTTTGTACACTGTCGGCGCCGTTATTTATGGAATTGGACGGACAGTTCCCTATATGCATGCGCTGTGGCATGTGTTCTGCACAGCGGGAAGCATTTTTCATTACCTGGTTGTCTACCGCATTTGTGGGTAATCAGCTCCAACAAGAAAACGTCTCAGCTCCGGTGAACGTTACACAACACAAGGAAGAAATTTACAGCCGAAAAGACATTTTTGACACGAGCGCAGCTGCTTTTTGTTTGGGCAGCTGCGCTTTTTTGCGTCTTTGTGTGGGAAGAAGGGATCAACACAGGCTTCTTTCATGAAAAATTTACAATTTTGTCAAGCTTATCATGCGGATTGCTCGTATAATAAAAACAAGAAACAAGTGCAAGGAGGGGAGCTGTGTGGAGTTGCTCATGAAAGAGATTTCTTTCGACTCCTGCGCATGCGATGAGCGGATTTTTGTGCGGGTCGTGGAACCGGCAGACAAGCTTCACACGCGTGGTGTGCTGCAAATTGCCCATGGGATGGCAGAGCACAGTTTACTGTATCTGGATTTTGCCAACTACATGGCTCGCGCTGGTTTTGCCGTGGCCATAAACGATCATTTGGGGCACGGAAAATCCGTTTCAAAGGGCGGCGCATTCGGTTACTTTGGAGAAGGCGGCGCACAGAATCTTGTGCGGGATATGCACAAGCTGTACAGCCTGATGCATGCGGAGTATCCCAAGGCACCCTATTTTCTCATGGGGCACAGTATGGGATCCTTTTTGGCGAGGTCTTATGCGGCGCAGTTTGGAAATGAGCTGACAGCTGCTGTGTTCATGGGTACCTGCGGTCCGCAAAACCGTATGGTGTTTGCAGCGGAGAGAAAGCTGGCGGATCGGATGGTCGATAAATTCGGAGCAAAATCGCACCATCCACTGTTTTCCCGTATGTCGATAGAGCGCTTTAACAAAGCGTTTGCACCAAACCGAACCCCCAGTGACTGGGTGACGCGGGATGAGGCTGAAGTGGATCGCTATGTGGCGGATCCGCTCTGCGGATTTGATTTCACGGTTTCCGGATATCGGGACGTTGTTTACCTGCAATCAGAAGTGACGTCAGATGACTGGCTTCGCCGTCTGCCGAAAACCCTGCCGGTTCTCCTCATCTCCGGGGATCAGGACCCGCTTGGCGATTTTGGCAAGGGAATCCGGCGGCTGCTGACCCGTTTGCAGGAAACAGGTCACGATGCGGAAATGATTTTATATCCCGGCGCACGCCATGCCTTGATCACGGAGACAAATCGTGATGAAGTATATCGGGATCTTCTTTCTTATCTGGAAAAGCATTTTTTGCGTCTTGACAAGGAATAGCGATGGTGCTACTGTTTAGGACAGAATCAAAGACCCTCTGTAGGAAAGGAAACTTCTTTTTTACAGGGGGAATGGGAGGAGAAGCGGATGGACGCTATTTATGCGCAGGGGCTTTCCAGAACATTTGGAGAGAAGAAGGCCCTGGACGGACTTTCTCTTTCTCTGCCGCAGGGAAGCGTATTTGGTTTTTTAGGGCCGAATGGTGCGGGAAAAACGACAACGGTGAAGCTGCTCACCGGGCTTCTGACACCGACAGAGGGAGAGTGTTCCATTTTTGGCCTTTCACCGCGCAGTGATGCGGAAAAGGTGCATGCCCTATGCGGTGTTATGACCGAAAGCGCCTGCATGTATCCGCAGCTCAGCGGCCTGGATAATCTGATTTTTTTCGGCAAGCTGTGCGGGATGGCGCATGCGCTGGCTGTGGAGCGTGCCAGGGAGCTTCTGAAAAAGCTGGATCTGAGCGATTCAGAAAAGCTGCCTGCTGGAAAATATTCCACCGGTATGGCACAGAGACTGTCCCTGGCGCGCGCACTTTTGGGGAGACCAAAGGTGTTGTTTCTGGATGAGCCTACCAGCGGGCTGGATCCGGAATCCGCGCAGGCGGTAAACGCTCTGATCAGTGAACAGGCAGGGCAGGAAGGCGTTACTGTGTTTTTGTGTACCCATCAGCTGCGCTATGCACAGGATCTGTGCGACAGTTATGGTATTCTTGATCATGGCTTTTTGCTGGCAAAAGGCGATTTGTCCCATCTGGCAAAGCTGGCAGGCTGTCAAAGCTATGCGTCATTCCGCCTGGTTGCGGGAGAGGAGCTGCCAGGCTTGGAACAGAAAGACGGTTGGTTCCGCCGCCCGCTGGAGTCTCAGGAGGAAATGCCCGGCCTTCTGCGTAAGGTTGTGGGAGAGGGACGATGTGTGTATGAAGCGCGCATCGAAACGCCAACGCTGGAGGATGTGTATTTTAGCTTCATCGGACAGAGCGAAGGGAGGACGGAGCAATGAAAAAGCAGCTTTTCACACCACAGGAGAAAGCAATTATCCGAAAGGATCTGCAAAATATCTGGCAGACAAAAATGATCCGCCTTACGGTCATTCTGGTTCCCACGCTGCTCTGCTTTGTTCTGCCTGCTTTTTATTTGGTGCTTGCCTGGATAGCCCCGCCTGAGCAGTTGAACGGGACAGAGGAAATTGCCGCACTGCTGCCTGCCGGAGAACAAGGGCTGAATGTAAAGCAGCTTATGGTCTACATGATTGCGCAGTTTCTGGGGCCGATGTTTTTCCTGATGATTCCCCTGATGGTTTCTACGGCCTCGGCGGCCTGCAGCTTTGTGGGAGAGAGGGAAAACAGCACGATGGAAACGCTTTTGCTGGCGCCTGTTTCTCTGCGGCGGATTTTCCGCGCGAAGGTGGCGGCATGCACCTTGCTTTCTCTGATCGCGGAGGCTGTTTCGCTTGCTGCGTTTTCTGCTGTGATGATTACGGGCAGCATCCTGTTTTCCATGCCTTTTTACTTTAATGGGAGCTGGGCGGTGCTTGTCTTTTTGCTCGCACCCTCTGTGACATTGCTGGGTGTTACCTTCATGGTGCTGATTTCAGGCCGCAGTAAAAGCTCTATGGAAGCGATGCAGACCTCCGGTTATCTGGTTCTCCCAATTGTTCTGCTTTTTGTTGGACAGTTTACCGGTCTTTTTACCCTGGGGCCCTTTTTGCTGTTTGTAACTTTTTTGGTGGTCGCAATCGTGGACGCTGTTCTTATCTCTGTGGCTTCCCGTTCCTTCACACCGGAAAAGCTGCTTCGAGTGTGAGAAAAAATTTGATATTCAGGGAAATCTGTATTATAATAAAACGAAGAGTCTTTGCAGCAGAAGAACTCTGGCCGGAGGTTCCGGCTTATTCTCAGGACAGCAGTGCCGGAATGCCGGCTGCTTGTCCGTTTTCGCGGAGGTGAAAAGGATGCAGTATACTTACCAGACGAAGGGGACCTGCTCTCGCCAGATTGTTGTGGATCTGGATGGGGATGTGGTTCGTTCGGTTCAGTTTGTGGGCGGCTGCAATGGAAATACAAAGGGAATTTCTTCCCTGGTGTCAGGAATGAAGGTGGACGAGGTGATCCGGCGCTGCGAGGGAATTACCTGCGGGCCGCGTCCGACGTCCTGCCCCGATCAGCTGTCCCGTGCTTTGCGCGAGGCGATGGCGCAGAGAGCCTGACCGGCTGTCTGATTGAAAAAAACAGGGACTGCTGCAAAACGATTGTTCCGCAGCAGTCCCTGTTCTGCTTTCCCGGTCACATCATGCGGGCGGCTGTGGGCCGCCCGCCGGAGAAGCTCTTATGCAGTTTAGCAGCCGCAGCTGTTGTTGCAGCCACAGTCACAGCCGCAGCCGCAGCTGTTGTTGTTGCCGCCGTTGTTGCAGCAGCAGTTGCAGCCACAGCAGCAGCCGTTGCTGTTGTTGTTTCCGCAGCCGCAGAAGAGCAGGATGAGGATGAGGATGATGACCCAGGAGTTGCCGCCGCAGTTACCTAAGAAGTTGTTGTACATAAGTGTTGACCTCCTTGAATGTTTGGTATGGTATATAGTATTTCGGAGATCGAAAATGTGTGACTCCCTTTTTTCCGCCTGCCGCTTCTTCTGGGAAGGAAAACTATCTTATGAGAAGAATAGAGGGGCTGTCGCTCCAATACCATAGAAGGAGAAAGAGAGCGTGTCGCCCATGAGGCGAAGCGCGAAAGGAGGAACGGTTGCCATGATGTGTCAGGCCTGCGGGAAGCATCCCGCAATTACCCACGTCAAAACAATTACAAACGGCGAGCTTGCGGAATTTTCCATCTGCGCAGAGTGTGCGCGCCGTCTTGGTTACGGAAATCTGTTTGCGGAGCTTGGGCGAGGTCTTGGAATTCTCGGATTTCAGCCGGAATCGGAGGAGCGCTGCCGCTGCGGCGCTTCTTGGGAGGATATTGTCCGCTCAGGCCGCGTTGGATGCCCTGAATGCTATCACACCTTTTACGATCGTTTGGTTCCTGTGGTGCAGCGGATTCACGGAAGCGCGCATCACAGAGGAAAGGCGCCGGGCGGAAATCTCCCGCGCGCCGAGGAACCGGCGGAGAAGGGGCTGCTTCTGGTGAAGCGCCGTCAGCTCAAAGAGGCGATTGACGCGGAGAAGTTTGAGGACGCGGCCGTGCTCCGCGATGAAATTCGGGCATTGGAGGCAGGCGGGCATGAGTGACAAGAAAAAATGGTATGAATACGCGGGCGACGATTCTGACGTCATCGTAAGCACCCGGGTCAGTGTAGCCCGCAATCTCAAGGATCATCCCTTTGTCTGGAGAATGCGTGCGGCGGAGCGGAAGGCGGTTCTGCGCACGGTGATTTCCGCTGTGCAGGATGAGCATTTGTCCATCGCGGGCCTGTTTTCCTGTACTCTTATGGAGGAGCTGACCAAAACACAGGCGGTTTCTTTGGCGGAGCGCGGCGTCGTGTCCCCGGAGTTTATCGCAAAGTGTGAGGGAAAAGCACTGCTGTGCAGTGAGGATGAAAGCATTTCCATCGCTGTGAACGGGGGCGATCATCTGTTGCTGTCCGCGATGCGCCCCGGACTGGATCTCGACGGAGCCGGTTCCGCGGCGGATACGCTGGAAAGCGTCCTGAGCCGTGTGCTGCCGTTTGCGTTTGATCGGGAATTCGGCTACCTGACTGCGGATCCGGCAAACCTGGGCACCGGTATGCACGCGGAGCTGACGATGCATCTGCCGGGTCTGGCCCGCGCCGGTTCCCTTTCCCGTGTCGCGTCCGGTCTTGCCCAGCTTGGTCTAAGCCTGAGAGAAGGGGTGGGAGCTGAGTCCGGTGCGGAGCTGTACCGTCTTTCCAACCGGGTGACACTCGGCATTTCGGAGCAGGAGGCCACGTTTAATCTCAAGAGTATGGCTTATCAGGTAGTGATGCAGGAGCGTGCGGCACGGAAAACCCTGTGCCAGCCGCTGGAAAGCCAGGATCGTATTTTCCGGTGTCTCGGCGTTTTACAGCATGCACGTATTTTGCCCCTGGGTGAATTTATGGAGTGTTTCTCCAATGTGCGTCTGGGCATCGCCCAGCAGATGTTCCCCGCCGGGCCTGCTATGGACGCCATGGCCCCACTGATGATGCGGGCACAGCCTGCCACGCTGACACTTCTCACGGGCCGTTCCATGACAGCGGCAGAGCGTGACGCGGCGCGCGCCGATCTGGTGCGTGTTCTTTGGAAAGGGGAAAAGGGAAAGGAGAGTTAACGAATGCCGTTTCAGATACAGAAAACACCTCCGATGGACCGAAAACTGGAGTTGGCTGCTGCTCTGTTTTCCGTTTTGGGAGCGGAGATTCCGCACCAGACGGAGCTGGAACAGGAAGCCGCCGATCTTTTTTCTTCTCTGGGAAGCCGCAGTAAGACGCTGAAAAAAATTCTGGAGCTGTGCGAATCCTCGGACAGCCCGCAGGCACTTTATCTTTCCGCTAAAGCGTGCGCCTGGCTGGGGAGTGGGTATCGCAGACAGAATGTGGAATTTGCCGCACGGTATCTGCAAGGGCCGCCGTGGCAGGCTTTGCCTTCCGGCGTGGCAGAGCAGAACGGTTTGAAGTTTGATCGTGCGGCGGCGGTGCGCGCCGATCTTTTGCGGGATATGGCGCAGGCAGAGCTGATCCTGGGAGACGTCAGAGACGCTCATTCTCATTATATGGCGGCCTGCCGTCTGGAGCCTCACAATGCCATGAATTATGTAAAAGCAGCCGAGGCGGTGGAGAAGCAGTCGGGACGGGAGGAGGCGCTTCGCTTCCTGCGGGAGCAGCGGAAAAATGCCTGGTTTACACCGGTAAAATATCGCGACAGCGCCGGAAAACTGTGTACGAACGATCTGTTTCAGGAACTGCTGAACGCGAATATCCGCAAACTGGAACAGCAAAAAGAGCCCGTCCGCGAAGAATCCCCGCTTTATTGATTCGGGAACAGAAAAAACCGCTTCCAGGAGGAAGCGGTTTTTTCTTACTTTTTGATTTTTACCTTTGGTTTCAGGCTCCAGAATATCACATTCATCGCAACCACAAGAAGCGCGACGACACTCAGCGCGATCCAAAAGCTCATGCTGATTCCCCAAAGCTCCGTAACACCGAACAGCTGCATCCACAGATTATTCCAGTTCATATCACACACTCCTTCTTAAAGCAATTCCCCGTAATGACGAACATAGGCCTTTTTTATACTGGTAGCCAACAGCATATAAAGCAGAATGCAAGGGATCATGTAGGCAAAATAGGCGGCGGGCAGAGCTACAAAGCCAAGCATCGAGCCAAGCCCTGTGAAGGGGATGATCGTCAGGAAAATACACCCGGCCAGAGAGAGCAGGCAGACAGGCAGGGAGGCACGGCTCTGCAAAAACGGCAGTTTCGGTGTGCGAATCATGTGGATCACCAGCGTCTGGCTCCACATGGATTCCACAAACCATCCTGCCTGGAACATAGCAATGTAAGTACCCTGCATCTGTTCCAGCTGTGCGCCCGAGAAGTGAAGCGCCAAATCGTGGAACAGTACACCATGGGAAACAAAAAGCGGGCAGAATACAAAATACAGAAACAGGAAGGTGGTAAAATCAAAGATGGAGCTGGTTGGCCCAAGCCAAATCATGAAGCTGCCGATGGAAGAAGCATCCCATTTCCGGGGCCGCGCGATGAATTCCTCATCCACGTTGTCCCACGGGATCGCCGTGCAGCTCAGATCATAAATCAGGTTGAGAAAAATCAGATGCAGGCTCATCATCGGAAGGAAGGGGAGAAGAGCCGCCGCTGCCAGCACGGAAAACATGTTGCCGAAATTGGAGGAGGCTGTCATTTTGATGTATTTGATCATGTTGGCATAGGTTTTGCGGCCTTCCACGATTCCCTGTTCCAGCACCATCAAATCCTTTTCCAGCAGCACCACGTCGGCGGATTCCTTCGCCACATCCACAGCGGTGTCAACGGAGATACCAATATCCGCTGATTTCATGGCGGCAGCATCGTTGATGCCGTCTCCCAGGAAGCCGACGGTATGCCCGTTTTCACGCAGAGCCGAGACAATGCGGGATTTCTGGTCAGGCGTCAGCTTGGCAAAGACGTCGGTGCGTTCCACCGCCTTTTTCAGCTCGTTGTCGCTCATGCGCTCCAGATCGGAGCCAAGCAGCATGTTTGTCACCTTCAGACCCACCTGCTGGCAGACGGTACGCGTTACTTTTTCGTTGTCGCCAGTCAGAAGCTTGGCCGTTACGCCGTGGTCACGCAGGGCGCACAGTGCTGCCGCAGTGGATTCCTTGGGCGGATCCAGAAAGGCAAGGTAGCCGATCAGCACCATATCCGCTTCGTCCTGCACGCCGAACGAATCGGCAGGGGAGGGGTTGCTTTTCTGTGCAACGGCCAGGACGCGGAACCCTTTGTCGTTCAAGCCATCCACGGTGCGCAGAATCTCTTCGCGAAGTTCCTGCGTCAGAAGGTGGATTTCACCTCCACGCTCTGCCCAGGAGCAGATATTCAGCATTTCCTCCACCGCACCCTTTGTCACCATCTGCGTTTTTCCGCTTTTGTCCTGTACTACGGTGGTCAGACGGCGGCGGGTAAAGTCGAATGGAATCTCGTCGATTTTTACATAGTGCTCAGACAGATCCGTGAGACGGGGATCGGAATCTTCTTCCTCCTCCGTCTTGCGAATGATGGCAAGATCCATCAGATTCCGGTATCCTGTCTGGAAATAGCTGTTCAGATAGGCGTGGCGCAGAACACGCAGATCGTCCTCACCGTCCACATTCAAATGATATTCAAGCACAACCCGGTCCTGTGTGAGTGTACCGGTTTTGTCCGTGCACAAAATGTCCATTGCGCCGAAATTCTGAATGGAGTTCAGGTTTTTTACGATGGTACGCTTTTTGCTCATCGCCACAGCTCCCTTGGCCAGGCAGGTTGTGACGATCATAGGGAGCATTTCCGGCGTCAGGCCAACGGCGATGGAAATACCGAAGAGAAAGGCGGAAAGCCAGTCGCCTTTTGTCAGGCCATTGAGAACGAACACCAGCGGGACCATCACCATCATGAAGCGGATCAGCACCCAGGAAACCGCATTGACCCCCTTGGTGAAGCTGGTTTCCACCGGTTCCCCCGCAGCGGCCGCCGCCATCGCGCCGAACAGTGTCCGATCTCCGACAGCCGCGACGACAGCGGTTGCGCTGCCGGAAATAACGCTGCTGCCAAGAAAAGCGATGTTTCCGTATTCCGTCACGCTGCCTGTTTCTGTGCAGAGCTCCGCCGTCTTTTCCACAGGCTCGCTTTCCCCGGTCAGGCTGGACTGGTTGACAAACAGATCCTTGGCGTCCAGGATCCGCACATCGGCTGGAATCATGTCTCCGGCTGAAAGATGGACGATGTCTCCCACAACCGCTTCATCCAGAGGAATTTCCTGTTTTCCTTCCGGCTTTCTGGTGACAGTGCAGGTGGTGGTAATCATCGAGAGCAGCCGTTCTGCCGCGCTTCCGCTGCGTGTCTCCTGCACAAAGCGAAGCAGGCCGGAGAGAAACACCATCGTAACGATAATGACAACAGTAAGGCAGTCAAAATCCTCCGGAACACTGCCGAACAGCGAGAAAGCGGGAAAGATCATGTCGGTGGCTGTGGAAACCAGAGCCAGACAGAGCAGAACCACTGTGAAGGGATTGACAAAAGCGCCGGCCAGACGCTGCAGCAAGGTCTTGCGCTTTTCTCTTGTGACTTTATTGCAGCCCTCTCTTTCGCGGGATGCCTCCACCTCGGATTCTTCCAGTCCAATCAAAGTGGTATGCAGCTCCTGCAGGACCTCGCCCGCCGGATGTGTTGCGGCAAAGGTCAGCCGCTCGTCGCGCTCCCGCTTGTATGCGGCTTGCGCTGTGGTTTGCTTTTTGTTTGTTTGCATCGGCAATTCCTCCTGTCCATTTTGGAGTGACAGGAAGCAGGATATGGCAAGAGAAGCAGATTGAGGGTGTCTTGACCGTCTCGCTGCCATGAAGCTTCCGTCGTTTACTTCGGATAGTACCGTCAGCGTCCATTTTCTCTCACCTTCCCTTTCTTTGTCATGTTTTGCAGACGTGCCGAAGAGAGACACGGCCGCACAGGTGTACGAAACCGTTGTCCCTTGTGGATAGTATAGAAAAAACGCAGGGAAATTCACATGGTCAAAACCTTGCGATTTCCTTGCGTTTTGCAATCATTCTTTAAATTTATAACCGATTCCCCAAATGGTGAGAATGTATTCGGGAGCATCGGGGTTTGGTTCGATCTTTTTTCTCAGTTTTCGGATAAACGCCATAATATTGCTGTCATCCAGCAGATAGCCGCCTTCCCAGACCGCCTGGTAAATCTGTTCCTTTGTAAAGACCTCCCCGCGGTTCCGGGCAAGAAAGAGCAGAATGTCGAATTCCTTGGGCGTCAGGCTGATTTCCTCTGTGCCGCGCGTCACTCGCCTGGAACGGGGAGAGATTGTGAGTTCGCCGCAGCGGATTTCCGTTTCCGGAGGAGAAAAATCCGAATGATCCGCCATTTCCACAATGAGGGAATCCGACTGCCCGGAGGCGAGGGCGTTCAATCCCTCCAGCAGATCCGGCGCATCGGGCAGATCGGGCGGAGCCGCCTTGAGCTTTTCTGTCAGCCAGCGGAGAAGGGGGAAGCTGATTCCGGCAAAACCAATGTTCTTTTTCACAGAGCTTCCTCCTCTCAGAATAAATCATGGAACCGGCGCAGATACAGCATTTTTACCAGGGAAACCAGAAGCAGATACAGTGCAACAATTCCCACAAGACACAGGAAATACACAGGGGGCAGGGCCGTCAGGCCAAGAAGCCCTCCGATGGGTGTAAAGGGAAGCAGGGTAAAAAGGAGAATTCCCACTGCGGTGACGAGCAGAACAGGACGTGCGGCGCGACTCTGCACAAAGGGCAGACGCTGGGTACGAAGAAGCTGCAAAATCAGCACCTGGGTCCACATGGATTCCAAAAACCAGCCTGTCTGGAAGATGGAAATGAATTGAGCCTGTCTTGCGCTGGAAAGGGAAAAAAACGTGCCGCCGCAGAGCAAAGGGCATAGCAGGAAATACAAAATGGCAAAGGTGAGAAAATCAAACAGTGAGCTGACCGGCCCAAATACCCGCATGAAGCGTCCCAGCGTCCGGCCGGACCATTCCAGCGGGCGGTGCAGCAATTCCTTGTCCACATTGTCCCATGGCAGAATCAGGCAGAGTGTGTCATAGAGAAGATTTAAAAGAAGAAGCTGTGCGGCGGTCATGGGAAAAAAGGGAAGCAGGACACTGGCCAGCACAATGGAGCAGATATTGCCGAAGTTTGAGGAAGCGGTGATGCGGATGTATTTTGCCATATTGACAAAGGCACGCCGCCCTTCCAAAATGCCATGAGCAAGCACATGAAGATCTTTTTTGAGGAGGACCACGTCCGCACATTCTTTGAGAGATTCCGCGGCGGTATCCACAGAGATTCCCACATCCGCGGCCGCGACAGCAGGGAGGTCGTTTACTCCGTCGCCCAGAAAACCTGTTGTGTGGCCGTTTTCGCGCAGTATTGAGACAACCGACGCTTTTTGTCCGGGAGAAAGTTCCGCAAATACCGTGCTTTTTTCCACACGGATCGGCAGATCGTTGGGGGAGAGCGCGTCCAGTTCGGAGCCAGTGAGAATTTCATCCGTGGGAATTCCCAGACGGCGGCAGACGGAAACGGCCGCTTCCGCCTGATCTCCGGTGAGAAGTTTGACTGGTACATGGAGCTCCTGAAGCTGGCGCAGAGCGGCCGCCGCGCTTTGCTTCGGCGCGTCGAAAAAGGCCAGATAGCCAAGGAGGGTCAGGCCGTTTTCTTCCTCGTCCGTCAAAGAACAGGCGGTGCAGCGCTTATAGGCTACTGCCAGCACCTTCATACCATCCTCCGTCATTTCATCGGTGACAGCATGAATGCTTGAAAGTGCACCAGCCTCCATTTCCCGCACTTCACCGCGATATTCGGTGTAGCGGCAGCGCGCGGCAACTTCATGAATACTTCCTTTCACGATCAGCAGCTGTTCCTGCCCCTGGGAAAGAAGTACGCTGACAAAACGGCGTTCGTAATCAAAGGGGTGCTCCTCTGTCTTTTGCCAGGTGTTTGTCAGCTCCCGCAATCGAGAGCCTTTTTGGGGCATGTCCAGGAAACGCAAAACAGCCTGATCCAGGTCGCTGTTTGCACCTGTGTGAAAAAAGCTGTTGAGCACAGCATATTCCAAAACTTTTTCGCTCTCGTTTCCCAGCAAATCGGTGTAGTATTCCAGCAGGAGGGTGTTTCCGGTCAAAGTACCGGTCTTGTCCACACACAGAACATCCATGCTGCCAAACGTCTGCATGGCGTTGATATTTTTTACCACCGTTTGTTCTTTTCCCATGGCATGGCTTCCTTTGGCGAGACAGGCCGCCGTCACCGCAGGCAGCAGCTCCGGCATCAGGCCGACCGCAACGGAAAGAGAAAACAGAAGGGCGGAAAGCCAGTCTCCCCGTGCCAGACCGCTTGCGGCAAATACAACGGGAACCAGAAAAAGCATAAAGCGGATCAGAACCCAAGCGATGGAATTGGCGCCCTGCTCAAATCCGGTTTTGCGTGGTGCGTTCTGTGGAGAGAGTGCGCCATATACGGTGTCCTTTCCCACAGCCAGTACAATTCCTTCTCCGCTGCCTCCGGTTACAACGGAACCGTCATAGACCATATTCCGGCAAGAAGAAAGGCGTGCGGGAGGGGAGAAAAGAGGATCCGCTGTTTTGCGCAGAACAGCACTTTCTCCCGTCAGAGCAGATTGGGAGACAAACAAGTTGTGGGCTTCCACAATCCGCAGATCAACGGGAACACGTTCTCCGGCGGACAGACGGACCCTATCACCGACAACCAGAAACGAAAAGTCCAGCCTTTTCCAATCTCCGTCCCGCCGAACCCAAACACAGGTATGAGAGGGCCGGGTCAAAGGATCGGAGATCCGCCTGGTTCGGATTTCCTGGATCAGCCTCAGAATCCCTCCTGCAAGCAATGTTCCCAGCATAATGACTGGTGTGGTGAAGCTACGGCTGAAATTGGAGGTGAGGAGAACATCTGTCAGAAAAGAGATCACAGTCAAAACCAGCAGGACAACGGAAAAAGGAGTAAAAAACGCATGAAACAGCAGAGAAAAAACGGAACGGCGTCTTTCTCCGGTCTCATTTTTTTCCTGTTGCTTGCGCTGCTGCTCGGCCTGTTCGGTGGTTAGCCCATCTATGGAGATGCCAAGCGCTGCTCCAAGCTGTTCCGGACTGAGCCGGGCACAGCGGAGAATTCGTTCGCGGGATGTTTGAGATGCTTTGGTCGAATTCATGCAATCCCTCATTTCTACTTCCGGACAGCGGTTTGAAAGACAAAACCGCCCGTCGAAAGCTCACATATGCGGCAGCTTGTTTCATCATTGTACTATATCCGGGAAAAGGCCGCAAGAGAAAAGGCTGTTCCCGCACGAAGGAGGGAACAGCCTGGAATTACAGCTTTCGGGCCGCGCCGGAAATAGGGGGAATGGTAAAGTCGGTAACAACGAGCTTTCCGCATTCCGGAGGAGAATAGAGAAATCGATCCATGTGGTCTCCCTGGAAAAAATAATGGGGAGTGGAAGGCTGAGTGGGATACCGGAAGGTGTCAATGATAATTAGTTTGACCTTCATCCGTGCGGGAAGAATACTTTTGATGTATACGCTGGCCTGCAATCCAGCCGCCGCCCCCTCATGGCTTTCCGCAAGCCCGGCCAGATTGGGACTGAGCTCCACGAATACGCCGTAAGGCTCCACACTGCGGATCATGCCCGCCACGGTTTCTCCTGCATGGAATTGAGCGGCGTTTTCCGCCCAGGTGCCGAGCAGTTCCTTGTGCGTCAGGGTGATCCGAGTCCCTTCCACAGAGCGCACTATCGTGCGGATATCCATACCGGGAGCCAGGCGCTCACGGGGATGATCGATCCGGGAAACCGAAATGGCATCGATCGGGAGAAGTGCGACTACACCGCATCCCACGTCCGCAAAAGCGCCGAAGGATTCCAGGTGGGTGACACGGGCAGGAATCACGTCTCCCGGTACCAGATGGTTCAGGCGCATCCGCCGGCACTCCTCCTGTGCGGCGCGCCGGGAAAGCAGCGCGGTGGTTGTACCGGCTTCATCTTTGAAAAAGCCCTGGATCAAAAAGCAAACCGGGCGGTTTACCCGGGAAATGATGGCAATATCGCGCGCGGTTCCCTCCCGAATCCCAATGGCGCCTTCCTCTCGGGGAATTAATCCTTTCATGCAGCCGAGATCCACCACCAGATTGTGGGCGCTGTCGCACAGCAGGGCTCTTGCTTCCAGGATCCGGCCCTCGCTCCAGGCGGCCTGTAAAGCGGAGGAGCTCTGCATTGCCGCACGGTTTTCCGGTGTATCCATTTTCCAGCCTTCCGGGTAATAGGTGTTCATTTGACAGCCCTCCTTTTTCTCTTCCGTTCATCTATATGCGAGGGAAAGAGGGGGCATGACGAAAATCATCAGCCGCAGCGAATGGTTTTTGCTTGCATCCTGAACCGATGTGTACTACAATAAAAAGGTCCCGCGGTTGCTTAACGGCGGGAAACACAGAATAAGGAAAGGAAACCACCGATGAAAACTTTGAAAAGATTTGTTTCCGCCCTTTTGGCGGGTGCGCTCCTGACCTGCGCGCTGTCCTTTTCCGGCTGCCAGCAAAAAGGCGGCTCTTCCAATGCGGGATATCAGCTGGATCCCCCTGCGGCGGGAGAAGAAATCGCTGTACTGACCACCAATATGGGAACCATCAAGATCCGTCTTTTCCCGGAAGCTGCTCCCAAAGCGGTCGAAAACTTCACCACTCATATTAAGGAAGGGTATTACGACGGTTTGACCTTCCATCGTGTGATTGATGGGTTCATGATCCAAGGCGGCGATCCCAATGGAGACGGTACCGGAGGCGAAAGCATCTGGGGAGAACCGTTTGAGGACGAGTTCAACGAGAATCTTCTGAACATCCGAGGTTCTCTGGCGATGGCGAACAGCGGACCGAATACAAACGGCAGCCAGTTCTTTATCAACCAGGGAGATGCTTCCGATTTCTCAGGCTGGGAGTATTATGAGCAGAATTCGGAGGCGTACAAGGAAGCTTACGAGCAGCTGGATGATACTTATAAGACGATGTTTGTGCAGCAGTACGGCAGTATGCCGGATATGAGCCGCATCAGCGATGAGGTCAAAAAGCTGTATGAGGAAAACGGCGGCAACCCGTCTCTGGATGGCGCGTATTCCATTCCAGGACGCGGCCATACCGTGTTTGGCCAGGTGTTCGAGGGGATGGATGTTGTAGATGCTATCGCCGCAGTGCAGACCGATGACAGCGATAAGCCTGTGGAGGATGTTGTGATCGAAAAGGCCGAGGTTCAGACCTACGAGGGCTGATATTGCAGGAAAAGAAAAAGTGGTGTCCGAAGGGAATGTTCCTTCGGACACCACTTTTTTAGGGTTTCAGCGTGCACCTCCGCCTCCGCCGGAGCCAAAGCCTCCGCCGCCTCCACCGAAGCCTCCGCCTCCAAAACCGCTGCCGCCGCTGCGCGAACCGCCCTTTCCGCTGACAGCATTGATTGCATTTTGTGCGGCTTTCCCCGCGTTATCCACTGTGCGGGAGAGCTGGTCAGCAAAGGAGAAGTGGGCGCGATGACGATAATGCGGCCTGTACATCCAGTAAAGATAAGAGGTTCTGGGGAAGAAATTCGGATCCTGTTCGCTCGAAGTCCAGACCTGTGGATAGGCCTTTCGGAGCTGTTCGGAAACCTCATCCGAGATCCCCATCATGGCGGCGTACACCAGGTATTCCTCCCAGAGGGGAAGCTGAAAAACGCCGTATTCCTTCATGTTGGAGAAATCCAGCAGGAAGCGCTGAAGTCCGTGCCATATGCCAAGGTCGGTTTCTCCCTGTACACTCAAACGGGTTTTCCCACACGAGAGAATGAGAGCGAAAAGTCCTCCCACCAAAAGACCGGCGCAGAAAACAGCCATATGTCCCGTTGTGGCGAAGAACAGCACAACGCTCATAAGAAGAGCAAGGATAGAAATAATGCGTACGGCATTGACAAGGAGAAGTTCCTTTTCAAAATATCCCTTCGGCGCAATTTCGTTGTCGGCTGCGTTGACAAAGGCATTCATCTGATTTTGATAGCTTTGCGCATGCTTTTTGGCATAGCGCTCAAAATCCTGAAGTGTCAAGCAGCCGTCCTGCTGTTCCGCCGCGCGGGACAACAGCTGATAAAAGCTGTTTTCGCTCGGCGTCAGCGGGATAGAGCCATTTTCGATGCGGATCAGCAGATCATCGTCCTTTTTTTTGGTTTGCTGTCCGGCGGGGTTTTCCTCAAAAGTAATCCATTTCTTGCGGGCCAGGCTCATCATTGTGGCCGCAGCGACATGATTTCGTGCTTCGCCACTTTGGATTCCACCATCATAATAGTAGAACAAGGCCCCCGCGCTGCCGGGGCTGGAACCGGCAGGAATTTCACGATAGTAATCCGGTTCCTCCACCTTATGCCGCCGTTTGAGCACTCTGCACAGAATACCGAACACGATACCGGCCGCCGTGATAACTATGGCGGCAATGGCAGACACGAGCGCAAGGAAACGTTCCCGCTCCTTCTGAGCTTCCCACTCGTCTGCCCACTGCTGTTCTTCCTGGGAAATTTTCTCCAGTGCGGTTTCACTGCTGGTGCGCTGCGCGTTCGGGAACAGGGAAGCAGGGGCGCAAATCCGGGTTTCCACATTGGTTTCCGCCGGGATTTCCGAAGCGGTCAGCGTAATATGGTTGGCGGAGTCAATGCTCAGCCAGCTTTCCGCGGTACAATGCATCCATCCGCGAAGATCCTGCTGATTCGCACCTTCCGGCAAAAGAATCTCAGCGGTGAACTGTGTGATGGGAATGGAAAACCGTTTGCCAATAAATCCATGATACAGAACGCCGACATCCGCATAACGTTCCACCGCATTGGTAACGGTGTAAGAGAGCGTGAAGCTGGCGTCTCCCTCATCAACGGGAGGCATGAACCACCCCAGTTCTGTTCCCTGACCGTTTGCGATCAGATAGCAGGTTTCCGGTGTTTCACTCAGCTCATAAAGGGAAGAAAATTCGCCTTCAAAAGAATAAGTAAGGCCGGTGTCATTGTCCGTGACAGAAAAATCCGTGATTTGCTGTTCCGAGGAGTAGGGGAAGGATTTAAACAGGTTGCTGTAGCTTTTGTCACGATCGTAAAGGGAAATGTCCCACCGCTCCGTAACCTGCATGTTTCCGTTTTCCAAGAGCTGTGCCTGGATGGAAACGGAGCGCAGGAGCTGATCCGCATCTCCCGTATAGGAGTCGCACCCGGAAAGGAGCAGGATCGGAAGGAAAAGCAGGATACAGGCTAAGAGTCTGCCTCGATGTAATTTCATATAAACCTCCAAAAGCCGGAATCAGAATTTCACCTGAGGGACGCTGCGCTCGTTGTCGTATACCTGAAAATATTCCTTCGTCTCAAAATGAAACATACTCGCCACAAGGCTTGTAGGCATTTGCCGGATGGTTTCGTTGTAGCGCATCACAGTGTCGTTGTAGAATTGGCGGGAAATGGCAATTTTCTTTTCCAGCTCGGAAAGTGTAGATTGAAGTTCCAGGAAATTCGTGTTGGAGCGGACCTCGGGATAGCGCTCTACACTGACAAGCAAGTTGGAAACTGCCTGCCCCAGGCGTTCGTTGCTCTGGATGGTTTCCTGACGGTTTCCGGCGTTCATAGCCGCACTGCGCCACTTTGTCACATCCTCCAAAAGGCTTTTTTCATGGGCAGCAAATCCTTTCACTGTTTCCAGAAGGTTGGGGATCAGATCGAAACGCTGCTTGAGCTGTACATCAATCTGGGCCCAGCTGTTGTCTACGCGGGCGGAAAGCTTAACCAGTTTGTTGTGGCTGGAGATAAACCAGATAATGGTCCCCACAACAATGAGCAGAATAACGGCAACCAGGACAATCACAGTAGTCAGAATGGCAGTTGGCATGGAAACGACTCCTTTCAAATGGCAGGGAACACTCCCGGAAAACAGGAGAGAACCCATAAGCATTGCTCCTATTGTATCACAAAATGGTACAAAAGGTAAAGAGGCGTTCGCCGGGCTTATTTTGCCGGGACGAACGCCTCTGTTTTTTATTCTTTTTCAGCCTGTACGGTCTGATGTGACGCATTATGAATTTGATAGCAAAGCGTCATCAAACTATCATTCAGGTGTACATTTTCCACAATGGCATCGGGATGCTTCACAGCAATATCATAATGGCTGAAATTCCAGAAGCTGCGGATTCCAAGCTGACACAGATGGTCACTCAGCTCACTGACGGCTTCCCGCGGAACACACAGAACCGCCATCACAGGCTTTTCGCGGGCACAGAAGGAGTCGAGCTTTTCCATATCCAAAATTTCAATTCCATTGATTCGGTTTCCAATTTTAAATGGTGAGCTGTCAAAGATACCCACCAGGGAGAAGCCATCGTCAGTAAAGCTCATATGGGAGGCAATAGCCTGCCCCAGATTTCCCGCGCCGATGAGGATTGCTTTATACTGGTTGCGAAGGCCAAGGATTCCTCCAATCTCTTCGCAGAGCTGATCGACAATATATCCATATCCCTGCTGCCCGAAGCCGCCGAAGCAGTTGAGATCCTGGCGAATCTGCGAGGCTGTCAGGCCAAGCTTTGCGGAGAGCTCCGTGGAGGAAATCCGAGTGACGCCTTTTTCGCGCAGGTGGCTCAGAAAACGATGGTAGCGCGGAAGGCGGCGTATGACGGACATGGAAATATTTTCACGTTTTGGCATTGATTAAATGACCTCCTCATTATCGGTCAGAGGCACAGGAAGGGCTTACAAAAGCGCGTCAAGACGCTTGGCTACCTCATGCAGGAAGGTTTCCGTATCCACCTTGCGTTTTTCGGGCAGAGAGGAGAGGGGAATGAGATCGCCTGTCATCACGCCCTCCTCGATGGTCTGCACAGCCGCTTTTTCCAGCTTTCCGGCAAATTCACACAGAGCGGGGATTTCATCCAGCTCGCCGCGCTTGCGGAGAGCGCCCGTCCAGGCGAAAAGCGTCGCCATGGAGTTGGTGGAGGTCTCCTCACCCTTGAGCCACTTATAATAGTGGCGGGTAACCGTGCCATGCGCGGCCTCGTATTCGTATACGCCGTCGGGAGAAACCAGAACACTGGTCATCAGGCCGAGGCTGCCGAAGGCTGTAGCCACCATGTCGCTCATGACGTCGCCGTCATAGTTCTTGCAGGCCCAGATGAAACCGCCCTCGGAGCGGACAACGCGGGCAACCGCGTCATCGATCAGGGTGTAGAAATATTCAATTCCCGCCGCGTCAAACTTCTCCTTGTATTCCGTATCGAAAATTTCCTGGAACAGATCCTTGAAGCGGTGATCGTATTTTTTGGAAATGGTGTCCTTGGTGGCAAACCAGATTTCCTGCTTGGTGTCCAGCGCGTAATTGAAGCAGGCGCGCGCAAAGCTGGCGATACTGTCATCCAGATTGTGCTGGCCCTGCACAACGCCCGCGCCCTTGAAATCGTGGATCAGCTCGCGCGTTTCCGTACCGTCCGGCGCGGTGATTACCAGCTCAGCCTTGCTTCCGGCGGGCACAACGGCCTCCGTGTTGCGGTACACATCGCCATATGCATGACGCGCAATGGTAATCGGCTTTTTCCAGCCGGGCAGGAAGGGGACGATCCCCTTGACCAGAATCGGTGCGCGGAACACGGTGCCATCGAGAATCGCGCGGATCGTGCCGTTCGGGGACTTCCACATCTCGTGCAGATCGTATTCCTTGACGCGCGCGGCGTTCGGTGTGATGGTGGCACACTTAACCGCCACACCGTATTTTTTTGTCGCTTCGGCGCTCTCCACCGTGACGCGGTCGCCCGTTTCATCACGGTGCTTGAGGCCAAGATCATAATATTCCGTTTTCAGATCCACATAGGGGGTAATGAGAATCTCCTTGAGCATTTTCCAGATCACTCTGGTCATCTCGTCGCCGTCCATCTCTACCAGAGGCGTTTTCATTTGAATTTTATCCATGGCACAAACCTCCCGATCCATTATCCTTGTATTGCTGTGCTTCAGGCTTTGGAGCCGTTTTCGCGTGTGTAGTTCAGCAAGCCGCCGGCCAGAACCATATCGCGCTGACGGGAAGAGAGCACAGCCTGCGCGGGAATGGTGATTCCCTTTGTCTTGTTCACAACGGTGACGGAGGAACCGGCCTCGATTTCCTTGCGGACGTTCGGCAGCTCCAGTTCATCCATTTGGTCAATGCGATCGTAATCTGCTTCATTTTCAAAAACGAGAGGCAGGATTCCCGCGTTGGCCAGGTTCGCACAGTGAATCCGCGCGAAGCTCTTCACAAGGACAGCCTTGACGCCAAGATAAAGCGGAACAAGGGCGGCATGTTCACGGGAAGAACCCTGCCCATAGTTCTGTCCTCCCACAACGATGCTCGGGCCGTTATCGCGGCAGCGCTGCGGGAATTCCTTGTCGCAGACGCCGAAGCAGAAATTCGACAGATAGGGGATGTTGGAACGGTACGGCAGGATTTTGGCGCCGGCTGGCATGATGTGGTCGGTGGTAATGTTGTCGCCCACCTTCAGCAGCGCCTTGACAGAAAGGCTTTCCGGCAGAGCGGTGGTGATGGGGAATTCCTTGATGTTCGGTCCGCGCAGGATTTCCACACTGTCCATGTCCTCTGCCGGAGCGGGGGCGGCCACCATGTTGTCATTGATCAGGAAATGTTCCGGCATGGCGACGGAAACTTCTCCGCCCAGTGTGCGGGGATCCGTCAGAACGCCCGTCAACGCGGAAACAGCCGCCGTCTCGGGGCTGACCAGATAGATCTGCCCGTCCGCCGTGCCGGAGCGGCCTTCAAAGTTGCGGTTGAAGGTGCGCAAAGACACACCATGGGAATTAGGAGATTGGCCCATGCCGATGCAGGGACCGCATGCGCATTCCAGAACACGGGCGCCCGCGGCGATGATATCGGCCAGCGCGCCGTTTTCCGCAAGCATGTTGTATACCTGCTTGCTGCCGGGAGCAATGGCAAGGCTGACGTCGGGATGGACCGTCTTGCCCTTCAAAATCGCGGCGACGTGCATCAGATCGAGGTAAGAGGAATTGGTGCAGGAGCCAATGCAGACCTGGTCTACCTTGATGGGGCCGACAGCCTCCACGGTTTTCACGTTGTCGGGGCTGTGCGGGCAGGCCACCATGGGGACAAGAGACGTCAGATCCACGGTAATCTCCTCGTCATATACCGCATCAGGATCGGAGGCAAGCGGCGTCCAGTCCTGTTCACGGCCTTGTGCGCGGAGAAATTCACGTGTAATCTCGTCGGAGGGGAAGATGGAGGTGGTGGCGCCAAGCTCCGCACCCATATTGGTGATGGTGGCGCGCTCCGGCACAGTCAGTGAAGACACGCCCTCGCCCGCATACTCCACAATTTTTCCCACTCCGCCCTTGACGGAAAGGATTTCGAGCACCTTGAGAATCACATCCTTGGCGGATACCCAGGGGGAAAGCTTGCCTGTCAGGTTGACGCGCAGCATCTTCGGCATGGAGATGTGATAAGCGCCGCCGCCCATGGCAACCGCCACGTCAAGACCGCCCGCGCCCATTGCCAGCATACCAATGCCGCCGCCGGTCGGGGTGTGGCTGTCAGAGCCGATCAGTGTTTTTCCCGGGATGCCAAAACGCTCCAGATGCACCTGATGGCAAATGCCGTTTCCGGGACGGGAAAAGCGGATGCCGTGCTTTTTTGCAACGCTCTGAATAAAGCGGTGGTCGTCGGCGTTCTCAAAACCGGTTTGCAGGGTGTTGTGGTCAATGTATGCCACACTCAGCTCTGTTTTGACGCGCGGGACGCCCATCGCCTCAAATTCCAGGTAAGCCATGGTGCCGGTCGCATCCTGTGTCAAGGTCTGGTCAATGCGCAGGCCTACGTCCGAACCAACGGTCATTTCCCCGCTCACAAGATGATTTTTGATGATTTTCTGTGCAATCGTAAGTCCCATGCGGGATTCCTCCTGTTCCATAAGTAAAGTGGAAACGATTCACGGTATTAATAGGTATAATCTTTATTTATTATGGGTCAAAAACGCCTCATTGTCAATCGTTTCACGAACTTTTATCCGAAAAACGAAAGAATATTCACAATTAATTCAGAATTCCGTACGAAAGGGAAGAAGAAAGAAATCCGCCGGACAGAGTGGGAAGAATCCGCTTGATGAATAAATAAGGCAATGGTATAATAGGATGGAACTGCGCGGACGCGAAGTTTCTCCGCCGTGTATGTTGCGGCGTTCTCTGCACACAATAGGGGATGAATATGATTCCAGGAGGTGCAGAGATGAATTATTGGAAAAATGGGGAAGAGCCGGAGGAGGAGCGCGGCGAGGACCAGCTTCAATATCAGCGCATTGCGGATGCCGGATCGGTGATCACAGGCGGCGGGAAAGCCATTCACTGCCTGACGGTGATCGGGCAGATCGAAGGGCATAACGTTCTTCCCTCGCAAAACAAAACCACAAAATATGAGCATGTGATTCCACAGCTTGTCGCCATTGAGGAGGAGCCGGGCATTGACGGCCTGCTGATGATCCTCAATACGGTCGGGGGCGATGTGGAGGCCGGGCTTGCGCTGGCGGAGCTTGTTGCCGGGATGAAAAAACCCACGGTAAGCCTGGTTCTTGGCGGAGGCCATTCGATCGGCGTTCCGCTGGCGGTTGCGGCAAAACACAGTTTTATTGTTCCCAGCGCGACCATGACCATTCATCCCGTGCGGATGAGCGGGCTGATGCTCGGTGTTCCGCAGACGATGGACTATTTTCAGCGGATGCAGGAGCGGATTACACGTTTTGTTACGGCCAATTCGCACATTTCCGCCGAGCGTTTTTATGAGCTTGCCATGAACACGCAGGAGCTTGTCATGGACGTTGGAACGGTTTTGGACGGAGCGGACGCGGTGGAGGAGGGGCTGATCGATTCTCTCGGCACGCTGTCCGATGCGTTGGCTTGCCTGTACCGTATGATAGACGGGACAGGCGGCAAAAAGGGAAAAAAGAAGAAGGCCTCCTCCGCGGAGAAGGCCTGATTCAAGGCGCGGTTTTCCGCGCTGCTACATAGCACGGCGGCTGTGCTGCCGTATTTTCTGGAGGTATCAATTTTACATGCAGGAAATTTTTGAAGCGATTGTTCAGGGAATTGTGCAGGGAGCCACGGAATTTCTTCCGGTGTCCAGCAGCGGGCATCTCTCGCTTGCCCAGCATTTTATGGGAGTAGAGGAAACCAGCCTTTTATTCAATGTTATGCTGCACATTGGAACCTTGGCCGCCGTGGTGCTGGTGTATCATAAGCTGATTTGGCGGCTGATAAAGGCTCTGTTCTCCATGCTGAAAGATATTTTTACGGGGAAATTCAAGTGGAGTGCGATGGATCCGGATCGCAACCTTCTGGTGATGCTGATCATCGGCCTGCTGCCGCTGTTTCTGCTGTTTCTGCCGGTGCCCGGCACAGGGATGAAAATCAAGGACTATGCGGATCTCTGGGGCACGGATTCCACCATTTTGGTGGAAGGGGCGGCTTTGCTGGTTACCAGTGTCCTGCTTCTCGTCGCACACCTGAAAAGCCGCGCGATGGCGGAAAAGAAACATTCCACGGGCCGCCGCCGTTTCAATCCAATCGACGCGCTTGCTGTGGGTCTGACACAGTGCTTTGCCGCTGTATTTCCCGGACTTTCCCGCTCCGGTTCCACGCTGTCCGTGGGGCTTATGCGGGGAATCAACCGGCAGACAGCGCTGGACTATTCTTTCGTATTGGGAATTCCGGCGATTGTGGCCGCTGCCGGTCTGGAGCTGCTTGACGCAGTAAAGGCGCAGGAGCCTGTCAATGTGGCGCCAATGCTGGTGGGAATGCTTGTTTCCGCCGTTGTCGGTTTCTTTGCCATCAAGCTTCTGCGGTGGATGGTATCGAGCAATAAGCTGCTTCCGTTTGTTGTGTACACCGGTGTGCTGGGGCTTGTCGTGCTGGTGATCGGAATCGTGGAGCAGAATACAGGTGTCAACCTGATCACAGGCGTGCCGCTGTGGTAAGCTGCGGCGAAATATAGGAATATCACAATCCGGTCAGTCCGGAAGAGGAGAACATAGAAAATGGCGGAACGCAGAAAGAGGCAGCAGCCGAAAAAAACGGATACCCGCAAACCGGCGCGGCACATGGCGGGAAATCGAAAAAAACCGCTGACCAAGGCGGAAAAGGAGCAGCAGCGCCTGCGCGATCTTGAGCAGATCAAGCAGCGCAATCAGATCATGGCCGTGATCCTGTTTGCCGTTGCGATTCTGATGGGATGCCTTGTGCTGATCCCAGGGGAAAACGTCTGGCTGTGGCTGCATCAGCAGCTTTTGGGCCTGTTCGGCGTCTGCGCTATTTTTTGGCCGATTCTGCTGCTTTACATAGCTGTCGTGACAGCGCTTGACCGCCATGACAGCAAAATGAGCATGAAAATTGTATTGATGGCGGTGATCATCATTCTGCTGTGCGCCGCCGTCTATGTGTTCGGAAACCAGTTCCGCGATGTTTCCTTCTGGGAGGAACTGGTGGCTCTGTATGGGGATGGACAGGTACGCAAGGGAGCCGGATTTTTCAGCGGTTTGCTCGGGATCCCGCTTGCGTCGGGTCTGGGTTCGATTGGAGCCAAGATTTTCACCCTGCTGCTTCTGTTTGTCGCAGTGATGATTCTGACGGGAACCAGCCTGATCAAGCTGTTCCGAGTGGTGTCGAAGCCGGCAGGAGCTGCGGCGGCGGCAGTCGGCAGCGCCCGGGATCGGCGCAGGGAGGAGCGCGGCCGTTCGATGGAAAACATCGACGTTTCTCTGGATAAGGAGGAGCTGCCGCAGCATCCGGTCCAGTCTGCGGCAAAAGCCCGTCCGAAGAGTGAAAAGCTCAAGGAACTGGAGGAAGCGTTTGAGATTGCCCCGCGCGAGACAAAAAAACAGAAGCAGCCCGCTCCTGCACCGCAGGAGCCTGTCCCCACGCCATCTGCGGAAGTGATTGCCGCCGTGACGGCGGCGCAGAAGCAGCCGGAAAGCACGGCGGCGAAAGAGAAGCAGAAGGAGACTGGCAGCGCGCCGGTTTCCATTCCCAGCCCGGAGGGCGTGCCGCATGAGGACGGTTACCGGTTTCCGCCCATCTCCATGCTGGAAGCCTCCAAAGAGCCGGATGCCGGAGATGTGACAGAGGAGCTGCAAACCAACGGCCGGATGCTGGTGGAGGCCCTTAAAAGCTTCGGTGTGCAGACGAAAATTGTCGATATCTGCCGTGGTCCCACGGTGACACGCTATGAGCTTCAGCCGGCTCCCGGTGTCAAAATCAGCAAGATTACGAATCTTTCCGACGACATTGCCATGAATCTCGCGGCGACCGGTGTGCGCATTGAAGCGCCGATCCCCGGAAAGGCCGCCGTCGGCGTGGAGGTGCCGAACCGGAAAACCTCCACAGTAAAGATGCGTGAGCTGATTGCCAGCAATCCGTTCCAGACGGCGAAAAGCCGCCTGACTGTGGCCTTGGGACGCGATATCGCGGGCGAAGTGACAGTGGCGGATCTGGCGAAGATGCCGCATCTGCTGATTGCAGGTACCACCGGCTCCGGTAAATCCGTCTGCATCAACTCGATGATCATCAGCATGCTGTACAAGAGTACGCCGGAGGAGGTCCGCTTCCTCATGATTGACCCGAAAGTGGTTGAGCTGGGCGTATACAACGGGATCCCGCATCTGCTCGTGCCGGTTGTCACCGATCCGCGCAAGGCGGCGGGTGCTTTGGGCTGGGCGGTCACGGAAATGCTCAAGCGCTACAAGATTTTCGCGGAAAACAACGTCCGTGATTTGCAGGGCTACAACGCGCTGGCGGAGTCCAGCAATTATGAGGACGCCAACGGACAGCCCATGCTTCATATGCCTCAGATCGTCATTATTGTGGACGAGCTGTCCGATCTGATGATGGCCGCGCCGAATGAGGTGGAGGATTCCATCTGCCGTCTGGCGCAGATGGCGCGTGCCGCCGGGATGCATTTAGTCATCGCAACGCAGCGTCCTTCTGTTGACGTTATCACGGGTCTGATCAAAGCGAACATCCCCAGCCGTATCGCACTGACGGTTTCATCGCAGGTGGATTCCCGCACCATCCTCGATATGGGCGGCGCCGAGAAGCTGTTGGGGCGCGGCGATATGCTGTTTGCTCCGATCGGCAGCCAGAAGCCGATCCGCGTGCAGGGCTGTTTTGTCAGCGACGCGGAAATCGAGAGCATTGCCAATTATCTCAAGTCTGCCGCAGAGCATGCGTACGACGAAGCGATTATGGACGAGATCGAAAAGAACGCTGTCGCGGAGAAGAGCCACAGCAAGGAAGAGGACGCGGGAGGCGCTCAGGATCCGATGATGGCGGAGGCCATCCAATGCGTGGTCGAGGCAGGGCAGGCATCCACCTCACTTTTGCAGCGCCGTTTGCGGCTTGGATATGCCCGGGCTGGAAGGCTGATCGACGAGATGGAGCAGATGGGTGTGGTTGGCCCGCATGAGGGAAGCAAACCCCGACAGGTTCTGATTACCTATCAGCAGTGGCTGGAAATGAGCATGAGAAAGGCGGATGAAGCTGAGATCCAGGCGGCCGCCAAGGAAACAAAATCATAAAATCCTTCCCCCTGCGCACAATAACCTCCAAAAGGCGGAATGTTGGAGGTGCTGTATGCGTCAGTGGGAGAAGTGTGGGAAATGGACACGAGCAGCCATCATTGGAAGTCTCTGTGGGCTGCTCAATGGTTTGTTTGGAGCGGGAGGCGGCATGGCGGCAGTTCCTCTGCTCCGCGCGGGAGGTCTGGAACAGAAAAAAGCACATGCGACCTCTCTGGCGGTGATTCTTCCGCTTGCGGCGGTCAGCGCGGTTTCCTACCTGATGGCGGAAGCTGTTTCCTTTTCACAGGCCGCGCCGTATCTGCCGGGTGGCTTTGTGGGAGCATGCGCGGGAGCTCTTCTGATGAACCGGATTCCCTCCGGAATGCTGCGCCGCGTGTTTGGAGGTCTGCTGATTTTTGCGGGCGTTCGCCTGCTTCTGCGATGACGGAGGGGCTTATCGCCTTCCTCGCCAGTCTGGCGGCCGGTCTGCTCAGTGCGCTGGGGCTTGGCGGGGGCGGTATTCTGGTTTTATATCTCACACTGGTGCAGGGGATGGATCAGGCGCAGGCGGGCGGTATCAATCTGCTCTTTTTTCTGCCTGCCGCGGCTGTCGCTGTTGTCCTGCATCTTCGCCGGGGCCGGATTGACTGGAAAATGGCGCTGAGATGTCTGCCGTTTGGCGTGCTTTTTGCTCTGCTGGGATCCTGGCTGGCACACCTGATGGATGGGATGTTGCTCTCCAAAGGCTTCGCCGTCCTGGTGCTATTGATGGGACTGCGTGAGCTGCTGGGAAAATCAAGAGAGCAGAGAAAGCGATAGCTGGCTTTTTATAAAACTCGACAGAAGGGAACATTGCGATGCCTTTTTTACCGATCACAAAGGAAGAAACAGAAGCGCTGGGCTGGGATTGTCCGGATTTCGTTTTGGTTACGGGAGACGCTTATGTGGATCACCCAACCTTTGGTCCGGCCATTATCTCCCGCTTGCTGGAAAGCAGGGGATACCGTGTTGCCATACTGGCGCAGCCGGATTGGAAAACGGATCGGGATTTCACCCGCTTCGGCAAGCCGCGTCTGGGATTTATGGTAAGCGCTGGAAACATTGACAGCATGGTGGCGCATTATACCGCTGCCCGGCGCAGGAGAAGTGACGATGCGTATTCACCGGGAAACCGGGCAGGCCTGCGTCCGGACCGGGCTGTGACGGTGTACGCGAAAAAAATCCGGGAGCTGTATCCCGACAGCCCCATCATTCTTGGCGGTTTGGAGGCTTCTCTGCGCCGCTTTGCCCACTATGACTACTGGGACGACGCGATCCGGCCTTCCGTTCTGGTGGAGTCGGGAGCCGATCTGCTGACCTATGGAATGGGCGAGCGGCAGTCGGTGGAGATCGCCGACCGCCTGGCGGCAGGGGAACCGGTTTCCTCTCTGCGCGATATCCGGGGTACTTGCTATCTGATCCCGACGAAGGAGTATGAGCCCGGCCCCGCTGTGGATTGTCCAAGCTATGAGCAGGTCTGTGCGTCAAAGCGCGAATACGCGATCTCCTGCCGCAAGCAGCAGGATGAGCAGGACGCGGTGCGCGGCAAACGGCTGCTGCAAAAGCACGGAAAGCTGCTGCTGGTTCAAAATCCGCCCGCGCTGCCGCTCGACGGAGCGGAGCTTGACGCCATCTATGAACTTCCGTACATGCGCACCTGGCACCCTTGTTACGCGGATCAGGGCGGTGTTCCCGCTATTCAGGAGGTAGAGTTCTCCATTACACATAACCGGGGCTGTTTCGGTGGCTGCAATTTCTGCGCGATTGCCTTCCATCAGGGCAGAATGGTTACCACGCGGAGCGAGGAAAGCGTCTTGCGGGAAGCCAGACTTCTGACACAGCTTCCGAATTTCAAAGGGTACATTCACGATGTGGGCGGCCCCACGGCTAATTTCCGTGCACCTTCCTGTCAAAAGCAGAAAACGCTTGGACTGTGTGCCGGAAAAAAGTGCCTTGCTCCGAAGCCCTGTCCCGCGCTTGAAGTGGAGCATCGCTCCTACTTGGATCTTTTGCGGCAAGTGCGGGCACTGCCGGGCGTCAAACGAGTGTTTATCCGTTCCGGCATCCGCTTTGATTATCTTATGGAGGACCCCGATAAAACCTTCCTGCATGAGCTGATTGAGCATCATGTCAGCGGTCAGCTCAAGGTGGCTCCGGAGCATTGCTCCGCCGCTGTGCTTGATTGTATGGGAAAACCGCATATTGAATCCTATCTGGCATTTCAAAGGGAATTCTTCCGATACACCAAAAAGATCGGCAAGGAGCAGTATCTTGTGCCGTATCTGATGTCGTCGCATCCGGGCAGTACGCTGAAGGATGCGGTTGAGTTGGCGCTGTTCCTCAAGCGGGAGCATCTTCGTCCGGAGCAGGTGCAGGATTTTTACCCCACGCCGGGAACCATTTCCACCTGCATGTTTTATACCGGTCTGGATCCCTATACGCTCAAACCGATCTATATTCCGCGCAGCGACAAGGAAAAAGCCATGCAGCGCGCGCTCCTGCAATATTTTGATCCGGCGAAGCGTTCCCTTGTGGCACAGGCGCTTCAGGAGGCGGGCCGCACGGATCTCATCGGATATGGAGAAGATTGCCTGATCCCGCCTGCGCCTGGAGCACATGGTTCCAGGCGGGAGGGGAAGAAACAGGAGACACCGCGCCGGACCGCACAGCGGCATCTGACGGATCCAAAGAAAAAACCGGCATCCAAGCTGGGCGGCCGCTGGGAAAAGGACGCGGATCGCGCACGCAAACAGAATCAAACGAGACGGAAGGGGTAAATTTATATGGCAAGACAGCTGATCATCGACCGCTTTGAAGGGCCTTACGCCATTTGCGAGGAAGTGACAGAGACTGGAAAGCAGGAATCCTCCAAGCCAGGAAAGAAACCGGGAAAAAACGCGAAGGATCTCCGCTTTTTTGGAATTGAGAAAGCAGAACTGCCCGAGAATGCAGGGGAAGGAACCGTGCTGCGGATTGACGATGAGGGGACGCTCTCCGTGGACGAGGAGGCCACCAAGGCGCGCCGCGCAAAGCTTCAGGCGATGCAGGACGGGCTGTGGGCAAAATAAAAACTGGATGAAAAAACCAGCGCCTTTCGATTTTGTGATCGAAGGGCGCTGGTTTTTTATGTCCATAAAAGCGCAGACACTTTGTGGAACAGAGGGCTGATACGGGGAGAGTCTTTATCAGGAGGTGGACTTGGAATAGGCGTTCATGTGGATTTTTACATGGTCGGCGCTGATTCGATGCATCGCCACGCTTTCCACCAGTCCGAAGCCGAAATAGAGACAGGCGCTGGACGAGCCGCCCGCGCTGAAAAACGGCAGTGTAACGCCCATGACGGGGAGGAGGTTGAGGCACATGCCGAGATTGCTGATCGTTTGAATGGCAATCATGGCGAAGAAGCCCACGCAGATAGCGGTTCCCATTGCGTCGGTGGCATGGCGTGCCACATACAGCGTGCGGAGCATCAGCGCGAGCAGCAGCGCAATCACCAGACAGCAGCCGATAAATCCCAAGCTTTCCGCGGCAACAGAAAAAATATAGTCACTTTCCTGAATGGAAACAACACCCTTTTGTACGCGCGGGGCAGTTCCCAGGCCACGGCCGAAAAGCTGTCCGCTGCCGATGGAAATCCTGCCCTGAATCTGCTGCCAGCCGTTTCCGGTGGGGTCATCCTCCAGATGCAGAAATGAGGTCAGGCGTGTTTTCTGATAATCCTTGATGATGCCAAAATTCCATGCCGCGGGCAGGGCAACGGCCAGCATGGCCGCAACAGCGGCAAACCAGCGCAGCTTGACTCCGGCGGTGAAGCTGACGGCAAGGAACATGAAGAAAAAGACAACGGCAGAACCCATGTCCTTCTGGATGAGAACCATCCAGCCCACAGGGAAGAGTGCGTGCGCACCCAACAGGATCACATGAAGGGGATGATCCAGCAGCCCTTTTTCCTTTACGACAGAGATATGCTTGGCGAAGGTCAGGATAAACACAATTTTTACCAGCTCGCTTGTCTGAAAGGACAATCCCACGCCTGGAATCGTGATCCAGGCTTTTGTGTCCAGACCGCCGCTGCTCTGGATGCCAAATCCCGCAAAATGAGTGTACACCAGAAGAAGGATACTGACTCCGGCGGCCAGCCACCACAGGGAGGCAAGATCGCGGTAGTCGAAGCCCGTCAGAATCAGTGCGCCGAAGTACCCGATACAGATGGCAAGAAACTGAGTGGTGAAATAGCTTCGCGATCCCGAGTAGGGGACAGTGCGAAGAAGCACAAGGGCATAAATGGAAATCGCCGTGATCAGAATCCAAAGCAGCTTGTCCGCACGGCGAAAATAGTCAACAATACGTTCTCCAATTTTAAGCATACGGTTCCTTTCTTGAAAAGGGAAACTGCCGTCCGGCGGTCTCCCGATGGCCGGAAGCAGGGCGTTCCGGCATGAGCAGACATAATAGTAATGCCATTATAATATGCTTTCCATGAAACTGCAAGCATTCCATTGTGAACAATTCAGTTCTATTTTCTCATTCTTGTCCATACATATGGGACAGGAAAGGGAGGACAAGTCGATGAAAGACAGGAAGGAAACGGCGGGATTTCTTCAGGCAGCGGAAGCGATTGGCGGAAAAATTGGCGCTTTGCTTTTGGAACTGCCGGAAAACCTGCGTGCAGAGACACAGGAAATCGGGCTTCGTGCCGGACGTCCGGTTACGCTGATTTGCGGAAAGGACGTGCTGTTCCCGGATGGATGGGGAGGAGTGCGCACACATCCCATGGAGGGAAGTCCGGAAATTTCAGCCGCGGATCTGGCACAGACGCTGCACCGTCTGTGCGGGTATTCCGTGTACAGCTACCAGGAAGAACTGCGGGAAGGCTTTTTGACGCTTCGGGGAGGACACCGCGTCGGTGTGGCCGGAACAGCGGTGGTGCAGCAGGGTGTTGTGAGCGGAGTGCGGGAGGTTTCCTCGCTCAACATTCGTCTGGCCCGGGAAAAACACGGCTGTGCGGCGGAGCTTCTCGCGGGAATGGGGGATGCCATTGGCTTCGGGCTGCTTCTGGCGGGACCTCCCGCAGCCGGAAAAACAACGCTTTTGCGCGATCTGGCGAGACAGCTTTCCTCAGGAGAACATGGAAGGCCCCGCAAGGTGACAGTTGTGGACGAGCGCTGTGAAATCGCAGGATGCTGGCATGGGGAGCCGCAGAACGACGTCGGGATATGCTGCGACGTGCTCAGCGGATGCCCGAAGGCAATCGGGATTTTGCAGGCCGCGCGCAGCCTGTCGCCGGAGTTTATTTTTTGCGATGAGGTGGGCACACGCGAGGAGATCGACGCGCTGTCACAGGGAGTGAACACAGGCGCTGCTTTGATTGCGACCATTCATGCGGGTTCTCTGCGTGAGTTGATAGCACGCCCTCAAACCGCCCCGCTCCTTCAGACAGGAGCATTCGGCACGGTAGTTCTTTTAGGGAGCAGGGAACGGCCCGGAAGCATCCGGGGATGGTATAAGGCAGGTGATTTGCTTGCTCAAATTGCTGGGACTACTGCTGGTAATAGCGGCCGGGAGCTTTGCAGGACTTCAGGCGTCGCTTAAGCTTGGAAGGAGAGAAAAAAATCTGGAGCTTTTCTCCCGGTTTGTCCAAAACGCGGAGACGGAGATCCAGTTTTCGGGCATGCCGGTTGCCGATGTGGTGGAGCGCCATGGGGGAGAGCTTTCCTTTCTGCGCCGCTGCACGGAGCTCTGCCGGGAAGGGATGGATTTTTCCGGGGCATGGGATCAGGCGGTAAGCGAGGATCCCGGCTTTTCTGATGGGGATGCCTCCCTTCTTCTGGAGTTTGGAAAGGGATTTGGAGCAACAGATGTCCAGGGTCAGGCGGCGCATTGCCGCCTGACCCTGGAGCTGACACGGCAAAGATTAAAGGATGCGAGGGAAGAAAGGCGGCAGAAGGCGAGGCTCTACCGCATGCTTGGCGTGCTGGGCGGCATTGGTACAGCGCTTTTCTTCTGCTGAGGAAAGGAAGGAAGAAACATGAACGTGGATTTGATTTTTCGGATTGCGGCCATCGGCATTATTGTCGCTGTTTTGAATCAGCTTCTCATTCGCTCCGGGCGTGAGGAGCAGGCGATGATGACGACACTGGCCGGGCTGATTGTGGTGTTGATGATGCTGATACAGGAAATCAACACACTTTTTGAGACAATCAAATCCATTTTCGGACTGTGAGAAGCCATGAGAAAGGAAACGCGATATGATCCATATGGTGGCAATCGCCGGAGCTGCCGTGGTGGCCGCGGTGCTGGCGGTGATGCTTCGGCGTTATCATGCGGAATACGGGATGCTGCTTTCTTTAGCGGCAGGCGTATTCCTGCTGATGGCCCTTTTGAATGTATTGCCGCAGGCTCTTGGACAGGTGAGCGATTTGCTGCGTGCGGCAGCGCTGCCGGGAGAATATGCTGTGATTCTCTTCAAGGCGCTTGGTATCTGTTGGCTCGCGCAGTTTGCGGCCGATTCCTGTCGGGACGCGGGAGAAAGCGCGCTGGCGTCAAAGGTAGAGCTGGCGGGGAAAACAGCCGTCCTTCTCACAACGCTTCCGCTCTTTTCCGCGGTGGCCGAGCTGGTAACAGAGCTGGCGGGTGTGTAAAGAGATTTGCGCTTTTCTTCGCCTTCGTGTGCGCTTTGTTTTGCTGTGCACCTCCTGTTCTTGCGGCCCAGGAGCCGTTTGACGGTTTTTCCTCCTACTATCAGGAACAGAAAGATCAAAGCGGAGCGGGGGATCTTCCCTATGAACTGCCGGAGGAAACAAGGGATTCTCTTTCCGGCCTCGGCGTGGAGGGGCCGGACTGGGAGTCTCTTTCCTCCCTGTCGCCGGAAAAGGTGTTTTCATTTGCCGCAGACGCCGCCGCACAGGCATCGAGGGATCCGATTCGAGCCGGCGCGTCGGTGATGGCGGTTATTCTGATCTGTACGCTGATCAGCGGCATGAAGCTGACGCTTGCAGAAAACGGGCTGGGGCAGGCGGCGGGGCTGGCCGGTACACTGTGCGCTGCCGCCGTGGTGGTGAAGCCCATCACAGAGTGCGTTCAGTACGCGGGCAGAATTGTACAGGCCGCGGCGGATTTTCAGCTTGCCTGCGTACCGGTTCTGGCAGGGATCTTGCTCGCTGGCGGGGAACCGGCGAAGGCGCTCTCCTATGAAACGCTCACCGCACTGGCGGGAAACGCGGTTTCCCTGATTGCCGCGCATTTTCTCGCGCCGCTGATCAGCTGCTATCTGGCGCTTTCCATCGTGTCGGCAGTGTGTCCCGCGATTCACATGAACGGTCTGTGCGAGCTGTTTTCGCGCGTGGTCAAGTGGGTGCTGGGACTTTGTATGACAATTTTTAGCGGGATTCTGACGATTCACAGCCTGGTTGCGGCTTCCACCGATTCCGCCGCTTCCCGGGCGGTCAAATTCGCGGTAAGCAGCTTTGTACCGGTGGTGGGTGGAGCGCTTGGGGATGCGCTTCGCACGGTGAGCGGCTGTGTCGGCGTGCTCAAGTCGGGAGTAACAGCTTTTCTTCTTCTCGCGGAAGCGGTGCTGTTTCTTCCCGCTCTGCTGCAATGCGTGTGCTGGCAGCTTGTGCTGACAGCCTGTGGAGCGGCGGGGGAAGCGCTGGGGCAGAAGGAACTGGCATCCATGCTTTCCGCGGCGGGAAAGGCCGTGGGGCTTTTGCTTGCGATCCTTCTGTGCTGCATGCTGGTGATGACGGTATCCTCGGTGGCGATTGTTCTTTTGGGAGGTGGGACACAGTGAATGCGGTACAGCAGTGGACGGCGGGAATCTGTCTGGCGGTGCTGGCCGTTTCCCTGCTGCAGCATCTCATGCCGGAAGGAGCGATGCGCCGCATGGCGGAACTGACGGCGGGAGCCTTTTTCCTCTGTGCCGTTCTGATCCCGCTGATGCGGGCGGCGCCTGATTTTTCGATCCTTTTGAACCTGCGGCCCGGAACGGTGGAACAAGAGTTTGCCGGGACAGTGCAGCGGCAGCAGGAGCAGGCGATCCGGGAGAGCGTGACCTCCCTGATCACCGCACAGCTTTCCCAGGAAGGGATCCCCGTACAGGGGATCGAGGTGGATGTGAATATGGGGGAGGATGGCAGCATACATATGAATCAGATCACGGTGACACTCCCGGCGGAATATGCCGGGGCGTGCTTCCGTGCCAGCAGCATCCTTTCCTCCGTATTGGGTTTGGAAGCGGAGGTGACGGCAGATGCCGGAGAACAGGAAGCGGAATGAGGAAGGGGGAGGCTTTTTTGAACGTGTGGCGCAGCATCCGTCCGCACGCCGGTGGATTCTCATCGGCGGGATCGCGGGCATCGCCCTGATTTTTTTGTCCAGCCTTTTTTCCGGGCAGGGGCAGACGGAGGAGATAAAGTCCAATACCGGGCAGCAGGTTGTTTCCGCGCAGGACTATGCGCTTTCCCTGCAGGAGGAGCTCTCCGCACTCATTTCGCAGATCGAGGGAGCGGGAGAAGCCCAGGTGCTGGTGACGCTGGAGCGAAGCGCCGAGCAGGTGTATGCCACGGAGGGCCGCAGCTCCGCCCGCGCGGAAAGCGGCGGTTCCGACGAAGAGGAGGAAACCACCTATTTTTCCGTTCGGGGCTCCGATGGCTCTGAACAGGCCTTGCCCGTGACGGAGGTTCAGCCGGTAATTCGCGGGGTGGTGATCGTCTGCCCCGGCGGCGGTAATCCGGCGGTTGCGGAGCGGATCACCCGGGCTGTTACGACAGCGCTTGATCTTTCTTCCGCGCGTGTATGCGTGGTGCAGGCGAAATAACAAAGAGAAAACAGGAGGATGAAGCAATGGCATTTGGAAAAAGGCAGTTGGTGTTGGCGGCGCTTGTGGTAGCTCTCGGCGCGGCCGTCTATCTGAATTGGCAGTTTACGGGGGAAAACCAGCTTGTGGCCGCAGGCACGGACGTGTCGGAAAAAGCGGTGGGAGAGGCACAGCTTGTCAATGCGTCCGCTATGAGCTCTTCGCCGGAGGAGAACGGAACGGCTGTTTCCGGCGCTTCGTCGGAAAGCGGGGAGCAGACGAAAACGGCGGAGGAATATTTCTCTGAAACACGGCTGTCACGCCAGCAGTCGCGCGATGAGGCAGTGGAGCTGCTGGAGGACGTGCTTCAGGACGCCAAAGCAAGCGAGGAGGCAAAAAAAGAAGCTGTCTCGCAGGCCGCTGTCATTGCGCAGAATGTTCTCCAGGAAAATAACATTGAAAATCTGGTCAAGGCAAAGGGATTTGCGGACTGCGTTGCCTTCCTCCAGAACGGAGAGTGTACCGTGGTGGTACAAACACAGGAATCCAATCAGAACAACGCCATCATGATTAAGGATATCGTAACGGGGCAGTCCGGTGTCAGTTATGATAAAATCAAGATCATTGAGTGCAGCTGATCCTTGATAATCGGCAGAAAATCGCGGGAAAGATTGTGTCGAATCCACATTGCAGGAGGGGGGAAGTCATGGTATAATAACGGACGTGGAAGCTTGACAATCTAGTTCTGCCCGTATGTGTTTTTGCATGCGCCAAAGCCCTCCACAAACGGAGGGCTTTTTGTTGTGCGGAATTTTTGGAAAAAGATTCATATTGTCCGGCTGAGGAAGAAAGAATAAACGCAGGGAGACGGGACAGGGAAACCATCTCGTTCCCAGCGGGAGACGGAGGAATATGCATGAAACGAAGGGAAGCCAGACAGCAGGCCTTTGTCCTGGTGTTTGAACAAAGCTTCAGCCACGACGGCATGGAGCAGATTATCGACACGGCGGAGGCTGTGATGGGAAAGCCGGTCGACGAGTTCGCCTCACGGCTCGCGCTTGGTACGGAGGAAAACCTGCCGGTGATCGATGAAAAGATCGGCGGGAACAGCCGCGGCTGGAAGCTGGAGCGCCTTTCCAAGGTCTCTCTGGCCATTCTCCGTCTTGCGATTTACGAGCTGCTCTTTGAGAAGGAAATTCCGGTGGGCGTTACCATCAACGAGGCTATCGAGCTGGCCAAACGGTACGGCGGCGAGGAGGATGCCCCCTTTGTCAACGGCGTTCTTGGCACGGTGGCCAAGGAATGCGGAGAGAAGAAGCCGAAAAAAGACGAGAAGGAAGCAGGCACGGAACATGCGTAGGATCCTTGGCCTGGATACCAGCAACTATACCACCTCCTGTGCGCTGTGGGAGGATGGCAGCATCGTACAGAAAAAACAGCTGCTCCCTGTAAAAGAAGGGCAGATGGGCTTGCGGCAGAGCGATGCGGTATTCCATCATACACAACAGCTTCCCGCACTGTTGGAGGAGCTGTTCCGCGAAAGTTCGGGAACAGTGGATGCAATCGGTGTGTCCACAAGGCCGCGGACGCAGGAGGGTTCTTACATGCCGTGCTTTACTGTGGGGCATGGAGCGGCCCGGGGGCTGGCTGCCGCTCTTGGTGTGCCCTGCCATGAGTTTTCCCATCAGGACGGACACATCGCAGCAGCGCTGTACTCGGCAGGCAGGCTTTCCCTTTTGGAGAAGAAATTTTTAGCTTTCCATGTATCCGGCGGCACCACGGAAGCCGTGCTGGTCCATCCGGAGGAAGGGCGAAAGTTTTCCGTCCGTTTGGTGGCTTCCTCGCTCGATCTGAAAGCGGGACAGGCGATTGACCGTGTGGGCGGGCTTTTGGGTCTGCCGTTTCCGGCCGGTCCCGCGCTGGAGCGCTTGGCGCTCGCATCGGATGCTTCTTTCCGGATTCATCCATCCATGAAGGGAGCGGACTGTTCGCTTTCCGGCATCCAGAATCAGTGTGAAGCCTTGGTAAAGAAGGGAACCGCTAAGGAGGATGTCGCGCTGTACTGCCTGCTTTCCGTGTGGGCGGCGCTCGACGCGATGACGGCTGCCCTGCTGGAACAGTATGGGGATCTCCCGGTGCTGTTTGCAGGCGGTGTTATGAGCAATTCTATTCTGAAAAGTCGTTTATCAGAGCGGTACGGCGCATTTTTTGCCGATCCCGCGTTTTCGGCTGATAATGCCGCCGGTGTGGCCGTTCTGGCCGCTTTGAGCGAGGGAGGGGAGCCAATGTGCTGACAGAGATTCGCACCCCTTTGACTGTCACCCAGCTGACCGTTTATCTCAAAGCAAGGCTGGAGGAGGATCCGCGCCTGAACGGTGTGCTGGTTTCGGGTGAAATTTCCAATTTCACAAACCATTATAAATCCGGCCACTTGTACTTTTCCCTGAAGGATGAACGGGCTGTTCTGCGTGCTGTCATGTTTGCCCGGAACGCTTCACGGCTGCGTTTTGTCCCAAAGGATGGGATGCGTGTTTTGGCACGCGGCAGAATCAGCCTGTACGAAGCTTCCGGCCAGTACCAGCTGTATGTGGACGAGCTCCAGCCCGACGGTCTTGGCGCGCTGAGCCTGGCCTTCGAGCAGCTCAAAGAAAAGCTGAGAAAGGAGGGGCTGTTCGCGTCTGAGCGAAAACGTCCACTGCCGCCGTTCCCGGAGAGGGTGGGAATCATCACCTCTCCCACCGGGGCGGCTGTGCATGATATGCTGACCATCCTGGCCCGGCGCTGGCCAGTTGCACAGGTGGTATTCTGCCCGGTGCAGGTGCAGGGAGAAGCGGCAGCTCCGCAGCTTGTGGAGGCGCTGCGCCGCATGAACGAGCAGGAGGCCGCCGATGTGATTCTGATTGGCCGCGGCGGAGGTTCTCTGGAGGATCTTTGGGCGTTCAATGAGGAAAGCATTGCCAGAGCTGTCGCCGCGTCCCGGATTCCTGTGGTTTCCGCCGTAGGTCATGAGACAGACGTTACCATCTGCGATTTCGCAGCCGATCTGCGAGCTCCCACTCCATCCGCGGCGGCAGAGCTTGCCGTGCCGGACCGCGCCGAATGGATGGCTGCTTTGCAGGCGCAGCGGGGGCGTATGGCGTCGCTGATGCAGTCGCGGACGGCGGCGCTTCAGCAGCGGCTGGATTTGCTTACCGCCAGCCGCACATTGCGGGAGCCACTTTCCATGACGCAGAATCGTGCCGCCGAGCTGGAGCTTTTGCGGGAGCGGATGCATCGCGCACAGAAAACCTTGCTGGACAGGAAGGAGAGCCGTGCGGCGGAGCTGACCGGAAAGCTGCACGCTCTGAGTCCTCTTTCCGTTCTGGCGCGCGGCTATGCGCTGGCGGAAAAAGAGCGGGAAGGAGATACGACACGGATTTCCTCGGCCGCTGGTTTATGCTCCGGGGAGATTTTTACCCTCCGTTTTACGGATGGCAAGGCGATTTGCCGCGCGGAGTCCGTTGCACTGGATGAGGAAGGAGAGTGTGCACATGGCTGCAAAAAAGATGACGTTTGAAGCTTCGATGGATCGGCTTGCGGAGATTGTTGCCCGCCTGGAAGCCGGGAAGGATTCGCTGGAGGATTCCATCAAGCTGTTTGAGGAAGGGACTGCTTTGGCGGGCCGCTGCTATGAAACGCTGAAAAACGCGGAGCAGAAAATCCGCAATTTATCCGAGCCGGAGGAGGATGAAATATGAGTGGGGCACAATGGCAGGAGGATTACAGGCAGAAGCTGGAGCTTGCACTGGATCGTATTCTTCCTCCTATGACGGGAGAGCTTTACGCCGAGCTGATTGATGCTATGCGCTACAGCCTGCAGGCGGGAGGAAAGCGGATTCGCCCGCTTCTTTTGATGGAATTCTGCCGTTTGTGCGGAGGGACGCCGGAGCATGCTCTGCCATGGGCCTGTGCACTTGAAATGATCCACACTTATTCCCTCATTCACGACGATCTCCCCTGCATGGACGACGATGATATGCGCCGTGGACGCGCTTCCTGCCATAAGGTATACGGAGAGGCAACCGCCGTTCTGGCCGGTGACGCACTGTTGACATTGGCGTTTGAGACGGCGTGCAGCCCGGATTCCGCGGCTGTCGTGGGCGAAGGGCGCGCGCTGCGGGCTTCGTGGGAGCTGGCCCGCGCCGCGGGAGCTCATGGAATGGTCGGCGGCCAGCAGATTGATCTCAGCAGCGAGGGACGGGGAATTTCTCTTGATGTTCTGCGGAAGATGGATGAATGCAAAACAGGGGCGCTGATCCGCGCGGCGGCCCGTATGGGATGCATCCTCGGCGGCGGCGGAGAGGAGCTTCTGCGTGCTGCTGACGAGTATGCGGGAGCGCTTGGCCTTGCCTTCCAGATTGTTGATGATGTCTTGGATGTCACCGGGACGCAGGAGACGCTGGGAAAACCGATCCGCAGTGATGCGGAACGGGATAAAGCCACCTATGTCGCTCAACTGGGACTTGCGGAAGCGGGTCAGGAAGCGGAACGGCTGACGAAAAAAGCCGTGGACACGCTTGCTCCCTTTGGAGAAGAGGCGGAGAGCCTGCGGGAGCTGGCGATCCAGCTTTGTTCCCGCACACATTGAATACTTTAATACCATAAAAAAGACGCTGTCCGGTTCACAGAAACCATGGACAGCGTCTTTTTTATCCCTGTTTCCAGAGAAGTAGGGAGGAGCAGGCGTCCAGCAGCGAGGAAAAATAACCCCGGCAGACACGCTGCATGTCCGGTTTTGCCTTTTCTGAGTGCTTTTCCCATACACCGAAGGGGATGCAGCCTGCGGCAGATGCACTCTTGGCGGCGGGCAGGGTATCCTCAAACACCGCGCAGTCTTTGGTGGGGAGACCAAGCCGCTCCGCTGTGAGATGAAAGATATCCGGTGAGTTCTTGCCGCAGCCCGCATCGTCCGTTGTTACCAGCTCGTCAAACAGAGAGAGGATGCCGTGACGTTCCAGGCAGGGAAGAAAATGTTCGCGCCGCGAGGCAGTTGCCACAGCCAGACGAACTCCGCAGCGGTGCAGCTTTTGCAGCAGCTCCGCCGCGCCGGGCTTGAGAGAGACATGCAGCGCGTATTCTTCCCGCGCCATTTCGAGCCATCGTTCCATCAGATCCTCTGGTTTGGCAGGCAGAGAGAAACGTGCGATCGTATATTCCGCCGTTTCCCGAAAACTCATGGCGCCGCAGGCTTCCATATAATCGGGAGGAACGGCAATGCCGTAATCCGCCAGAAATTCCTTGTCAACGCGGCTCCACACGTCCATGGAATCCAGAAGGGTTCCGTCAAGATCAAAAATCACACCGGGAAACAGGCAGCTTTGCGGGGGAAAATCGGGAATGTTCCGTTCCATTGTGTCATTGGCTCCTTTCGGGAACTTTGCTTTTCATCATACGATGCAAGGTCCGCTTTGTCAAGCATGGAGAACCGGCAGAACATCCGAAGAAACCGCCCCGGTAATCTGTTCCGGAGGTATTTCGGTTTCCTGAAATTCCGTCATGTTTCCCCAATAGCGTTTTGGCATATGCGACATCCGGCAGCGTGGATTAATGCGTCCTTCAATCGCAATGGTATCATAAAAACGTTTCCAAAGGGCCCGGTATTCGGCTTCCGTGCGATCTGGCGGCGGCAATGTCAGCTCATCCATCGGACAAAAACGGAGATCTCCCGGGCGATGGATCAGAGCTTCGCGGTGCGTTTTATCAAAGATCAGAAACTGCTCCCCCGGCATGCGGGAACAGAAATACTGAGCCAGAAGCGGCAGAACATGGTTTTTTGGCGTGATGATTGATACCAGAACGGAGCCATATTCTGAAAAACGTACGAAACCGGAAAGCAAATGGGATTCGTTATGCAGAAAACTGACGGCTTTGCGCAGAGCGGACAGATCGTCGTCCGCAAGAAAATTCATCACGGAACCTCCGATGCGAAATCCTTCCTGTAAAACGCGGAGGAGAGGAAGTTCCTTTTCCGGCATGCAGGTGAGAAAAGTGGAGCGAGCCAGATCGGCGGCGGCGGGGGAGATTCGCAGCGGCAGGGAGCGCCAGACACGGGCCGCCTTTGCCGTGTCTGTTTCGATCTGCTTTTCCGGATACAGACTGAAAGGGCCGTCCTCCGGCAGAATAGCGGCAGGCGTTTCCTTTTTCAGAAAGCTTTCGAAAACACAGCAGAGAAAGCCGTCGAAGCTTCCATCGTAGCGGTAAGCTTTAGGCGAGGAGGGAAGGCGGGGGTTCATGAGAGTTCTCCTTTCCATGAGACAGTGCCGGAGCGGCAGAGAAAAACGATAGCTGCTCGGAAGAATCGCGCATCAGAGCGAGCCCTTCCGGTTCGGCCAATGCACGCATGGCACTTTCCGGCGTCACCCGCAGGCCGGGGATCATCTTACCTGAGCAGGTCAGAAAGTATTGGGCGCGCTTGAGTACAACGCCAAGTTTTTTGAGCGCGGCAAAATCAAGCTTTCCGGCGCGACGTGCAATCAGAATTCGTTTTGCACTGCGTACACCGATTCCCGGTACGCGCAGCAGCATTTCATACGGCGCCCGGTTTACTTCGATCGGGAAAAATTCCATGTGCCGCAGCGCCCAGCCGCATTTGGGATCCACAAGAGGGTTGAGATCCGGGTGCGCGTCATCGAGCAATTCGTTTGCCTGAAATCCGTAAAAGCGCAGCAGCCAGTCCGCCTGATACAGCCGGTGCTCCCGCAGAAGCGGCGGTTTCGTGCCCGGAGGAGGCAGAAGCGCGTTTTCCGTGACGGGCATATAGGCGGAGTAAAACACGCGCTTGAGACCGTACTTTTTGTAAAGCCCTTCCGCAAGGGAAATGATTTGTTTGTCGCTGTCGGGTGTTGCACCGATGATCATCTGTGTGCTTTGCCCGGCGGGAGCAAAGCGCGGCGTATGACGGTAAACAGCGAGATCGTGCCGGTTTTCCTCAATACGGCCGGAAATATAGCCCATCGGGCGCAGAATGGAAACCTTGCTTTTGTCCGGGGCCAGAAGGCGCAGCCCCTCTTGTGAGGGAAGCTCAATGTTGACGCTCATGCGATCGGCCAGCATTCCCAGTCTCTCGATGAGTCTTGGGTCCGCGCCTGGGATCGCTTTGGCGTGGATGTATCCTCCAAACCGGTAGCGGTTTCGCAGAAGCTCCAGCGTGCGGATCATCTGCTCGCAGGTGTAGTCGGGATTGCGCAGGATACCGCTGCTCAAAAACAAGCCTTCAATATAGTTGCGCCGGTAAAATCCGATGGTCAGCTCCGCCAATTCCTCCGGGGTGAAGGTAGCGCGCGGGGTATCCCGTGTGACGCGGTTGACGCAGTATTGGCAGTTGTAGACGCAGCTGTTCGAGAGCAGGACCTTGAGAAGGGAAATGCAGCGCCCGTCCGCGGAAAAACTGTGGCAGATTCCGCAGGCCGTCGCGTTTCCCAGGGAGCCGGGCGCGGCGGTCCGGCTGGATCCGCTGGAGGTACAGGCCGCGTCATATTTGGCCGCATCGGAAAGGATGGTAAGCTTCTCCAGAACGGTCATGTGAAAGCCTTCTTTCTAAACGTTTGTTCTAACAATAGAATACACATGTTCGATTCAAAAGTCAACAGGGAAAGAAAGGAATTTGTTCACTGCCTTTTTCTTAATCAATCCTGGCGGCACACTTAAAATTTTTTAAAACAGTATAACATTTTGGGTGTTTCGTTGGTATTCTAGGTGAAAGATTAACTATTAAAAGTCAACCACAAAATGAATAGCTGTGGTGAAAGGGAGATGGTTCAAAAAGGGTATAGCAAAGCAGAGGTCTTGTCAGACCCCTGCTGGC
>NZ_NFJU01000025.1 GCF_002160025.1 Anaeromassilibacillus sp. An200 | reverse complement strand
GGCATGAAAAAAAGCCGCCTATTCTATGAAAAGAATAAACGGCTTGATTTAGTCGGCACAATATGTAGTTTTCAAATTCTTTTGACAGGGGCGCACATGACTTTGAGCAGAAGTTCATCCAGGCAGCCGGTGTCCCGATTTTCACGGAGCATAGTATTGCGCAGGTGATTAAGGCTCTGAATCACAATACTGTTCTCGGCGGGGGTGAGGTATATCTTGAATTTCCGTTTTTTCATAGGGCCTTCCTCCTTTGTGATTTCATTATATGTTGAAGGACTGCTTCACCGCAAATGTGCGAAAATCAAACTTGAGCTTTCAGGGCGGATCTGTATTTAGCATAATGCTCACTCAGTACATATTCGATTACGCTGGTTTTGGGAATCAAATATGTATGCCGAATGCAAAAATGCTGAACATGGTTTCCTCGCATAAGTTTCCGTGCTGTGGAATCGCCAATCCCTCCAAGCATTTTCGCAAATTCGGGAAGTGTTACCACATCGGGATATGCCTCAAACAGTTTCTCATAATGTTCGCGTGTTCTCATAATGAAATCCTCCATTTTCTATTGTCAACGGCAGAGGATTACGCTATAATTTAAATGTAAAGTGAGTTGATCGACGATCTAAGGCGTCTGCTGATGTGGCACCAGAAAGCGAAGGGGCCTCCTGATGGACCTCCGATATTCCTCATTTTCGTCGAGAAGCTCAACTGCCCGCAATCGCAGGCGTATCAAAGTATTTCGCCTGTGGGAACAGGATTGTCTTTGACGGATAGGGCTTTAGGGGTGTCTTTAGGGACCTCCATAGGGAATTACAGTCCACTCATTGCCCCGCAACCGGTAAAACTCAAAATCTACTTCGTAGGATGTTGGGTGCCTTGGCAAAACCCTTGATAAATCGGCGCTTTCACAACTTCATATTTTCATTTGGTTTTAATATCCCTCCCGCACATCCCTCCAAAATCTGAGATGTGCGGGACACAAGGGAAATTAAAATATAAATGCCGGTGTGTCGGAATTGGCAGACGACCGCGACTCAAAATCGTGTGGAGAAATCCGTGTGGGTTCGAGTCCCACCACCGGCACCATGGCGAGTGTTCTTATAGCATTTGAAACGCTGTAAGAACACTTGTCTTTTTTCTTTTGTTTTCATCCGGCGATGGTGGATGGGGCGTAGTTGACGACTACGCCCTTTCTTGTATTTACGGACACCTCCGGGGCGGGCAGCGGGATCAGCTCCGGGATCTCAATGACCCCTACGCAGTTATAGTGGATACGGAGCCGTTGCTCCCATACCCCGTCGATCTTCTCGGCGTTGAACACCTCGATCTTCTCGATGAGCTCGTTGAGCATCCGGGGCGTTAGTTTGCGGGCGCGGGTGTATTTGCGGACCAGAGAGATAAACATATCCGTGGTCATGGACTGGCTGCTCTGCTTGTCGATCTCGGCACGGAGCGCCTTGATTTTCTCCGCCAGCTCCTTCTGCTCCTCCTCGTACCGCCTCGACATACGGGCGAAGCGGTCATCAGAGAGCTTGCCAGAAACATTGTCCTCATAGATCCGTTCAAACAGGCCGTCCAGCTCCTCATCGCGGGCTTGCAGGGCTTTCAGCTCCTTTTCCTTCAGCTTTCGGTCGGTGGCCTCTGCCTGCTGGGAATGGCCGATCACAGCCTTCACAAACTCATCCTCAAACTGACTGGCAAACTTGGTCAGCCGCCGGATCTCGCCCAGCACCACCTGCTCCAGGAAGTCCACGCGAACATAATGGGTGGAAGTGCAGCTCCCACGGTTGCCCTTGTAGTTGGAGCAGTTGAAATACTTGATGTCGGGGTTGCCCTGATTGAAATGAAAGTGCAGGTTGTGTCCGCAATCAGCGCAGACCAGCAGGCCGGAAAACATATTGCGTTCCCCTTCGTGAGTACGGCGCTTTCGGATCTTGCCGCGCTTCTGCTGGACCTGCTCAAAGACCGCCCGCTCAATGATAGGTTCGTGGACGTCCTTAAAGATAACCCAGTTCTCCCGGTCATTTTCAATCCGCTTTTTGTTCTTGTACGACTTGGAGTAGGTTTTGAAATTAAGGATGTCGCCGCAATACTCTTGCAAAGACAGTATTTTGGTAACACTGGAGCTGTTCCACTTTGTCGGAGCCTGCTCCTTTCCTTTGCCGGGCCGTTTAATGCCTTTTTTGAGCCAGTAAGCGCGGGGCGTCAGGATACCGTCTTGTTCAAGACTTGCTGCAATCTGCTCTGTTCCATAACCATCCAAGGTCATACGATAAATCCGACGAACCACCTGGGCGGCCTCCTCATCCACGATCCACTGTTTGGGATTGTCAGGGTCCTTGATATAGCCGTAGGGAGGCTGCCCCATCGGCTCGCCCGCATTGCCCTTGATCTTGTTGCTGATCCGGCGCTTCTTGCTGATGTCACGGGCGTACCACTCATTGAACAGATTGCGGATGGGCGCCAGTTCGTTCTCGCCCTCGGCGGTGTCGATGTTGTCCGAGACCGCCACCAGGCGGATGTCGTGCTCCGGGAAAAACTCCTCGGTCAGCCGCCCCACCTCAATGTAGTTGCGGCCCAGCCGGGACAGATCCTTCACAAACACGGCGGCGGCCTTGCCGGCGGCAAGCTGCTCCATCATGTCGTTGAAACCGGGGCGGTCCATCGTGACGCCGGAGATGCCGTCGTCCAGGAAGTGGACCAGATTGGTGTATCCTTTTTCCTTCGCCACCTTGGTCAGCAATTTCTTTTGGTTGCCGATGCTGTAACTCTCGCCCTCCAGGTTGTCATCGCGGGAAAGCCGCTCATAGAGGAACGCGGTCACATCACGGGATTTGCGGTTGTTCGACTGTCTCATTCAGTCCTCCTTCCTCCGGGACAGCCGAATAGCACATATAACTTGTCTATGTTCATTATACCGCCATCCGCCGTCCCTGTCAGCCGGGTCCGGGAATTTACTTTGCTTCGCTCTCGGATTTCATCAGCCGCAGAAGGATGCTGCCCAGAGTATCCGGGCCATCTTGCCGAAAAACAGGTTCAACGACAAACGACCTATTGCCGAAGCGATAGGTCGTCTTTTCATCTAACGATTTCTTGGAAGAGCCGGGCTTACCGGCAATAGTTTTTTCTTGCATAAAATGACCCCCTTTCGCAAGAAAGATCAATACGAAAGAGGCAGAAAACGGATGGCTGCTGGCACAGCTCCACGGGAATCTCACCCCGGCCCATACTGATGGGTGCGGCGCACGATGCTTTGCGGGCGTCCAATGCGCGAGTCTCATTATCCTGCCTGCGCGTCCTCGCCCACAGGTTGCCACACCTGTTTTACGGCCTGGTGTTCGTCGCTCTCCTGTTTGGTAGGGGTCCCGTCCTGCGGACTTGCAACAGGGTCTTGGCGCACCGGCCGACCGGCTCCACACAGACAGATCGTATCCGTCTGCCTTATGCTGCGCCGGAGGCCTCCCGCCGGGCTTTCTTTGTCAAGGAGCTATAAAGGGACGCCGTGTGGAAAGGGGAACACACAGCGCCCGGCCCTGGATCAGCTCAGGTCAAAATCCAGGATGGAGATAATCAGCTTTGCTTCCAGCCGACCGCGCAGATCTTCGTCCACCTGGGGACGGGGATAGCCGTCAGGGCCATAGCTCGTCCGTGTAGACAGCGCGGCGATGTAGCCGGAGTAATGCCGGACTACCCGGCTCACCGCTTCGGGGTCTCCTCCCACAGCGGCGGCGATCACCGGGTAAGGGATCAGCGATGCCCGCGTGCGCGCAGATTTACTCATCCGCTTCACCTCCCATCAGCTCCTTCAGCAGCCGATAGGCTTTATGCCTGCGGGTGTTGACCGTCCGGCGGGCCATATCCATGTACCTGGCGATCTGTTCATCGGTCATCCGCAGGAACCAGTGCATCATAAAGATTTCCCGGTCCTCCTGGGACAGCCCCAGAAGCGCCTCGGCCAGCCGGTCGTCCTCGATTAGGATCACGGCCCCTCCGATGGGGAAGGTCGTGTATTCCCACGAGTAGCGGTCATAAAACGCAAGCTGGGCCATTTCAGCCTCGGACAGTTCCTCCAAAGACGCGAAACGCTTTTGGCGGCGGCTGATCTGTCGATAGCCGTTGCAAGCCTCGCATTTCAGGATCTTCTTGCAGTAGCTGTCAAAGGCGTACTGCTTGTGCTCGTAGTGGCGGTCAGGTTTCAAGTTCTCACCTCCCTTCGTGCCGGGAGGCAGTTCTTTTCTTCCCCTTTCGCTCACTACTCGTTCACGAGTGGTCCGGTTTGGCCGGTTTTCGCAATCTATCTGAAAATATTTTTTGCCGCTCATACTTGGCTCCTTTCGTTTCGTTCGGGTTGACAGGCCGGAACGGAACGGGGCGGGGAGCGGCAGCCCACGCCCAGGCGCTCAAAGAAACGGGTTTTATGAGATATGAGCCACAGCAAATAAAAAGCGAGCCATAACTCACTTTCGTGAGCATGGCTCGCTGCTGCGTTATTGGAATATTCTTCGTAGTGGAATGGGCGTCCGCCGTACAAACGGTAAACCCCGCCTTATTTTGACCTCCTTTGTGTTGGCGCTCTCATCCATATCTCCCTTTACTCCGAAATATGAGTTATAACTCATTTTACATGAGTTTCATGGTTATTTATATGAGCGGAAGCACACCCTACAATGATGTAGAGGTGATGTGTAGTGAACAATCCGCTGGATCTATTTGCATGGAAGGTGCGATCAGAACGGAAGCGCCAGCATCTGACGCAAAAGCAGTTGGCTGAACGCCTCGGTATGAACCCCCGCACGATCATAGATTTGGAGACCTGCCAGAGTAATCCGAAATTTGAAACGGTGATCCTTCTCGCCAGAGAACTGAATATCAGCGTGGATGCCGCCATCTTCCCGGAAATGGTCAGCGCGACAGTTTCAAAAACAGTCATAGACTTCTTCGCGGGGAAAAGTGAAGCGGAGATCCAGATGTATATCGCGCTTTGTAAACAGGCGGAGGCCATCCAGAAAGACAAATAACGCGGTCGGGTTTTGAGGTGCCCGGCCGCGTTACTGTTTACCCCGTTTGCCATGCGGGCAGATCATTCTTCTTTATGTGCGTTGTAAGCATCCCGCAGATGCTCGAAGGACTCCTTGCTGATGACATGTTCCATCCGGCAGGCGTCCCGCTCCGCCGACGCCGGATCGACGCCGGCCTCGGTGAGCAGATCCGTGAAAAAGCGGTGCTTCTCATAGGTCTGCTCGGCAATTTCTCGCCCTAAGTCAGTCAGATGAAGAAAGAAGTCCTCATCCATCGTAAGGAACCCACCTTCTTTTAGAGTGGTCACGGCATGGCTCACACTGGGCTTTGACACCTCCAGGTGCCGGGCAACATCCACGGAGCGTACCATGCCCTTTTGCCTTTGGAGAACAAGGATAGCCTCCAGGTAATCTTCGCCCGATGCTCGGAGTTTCAAGGTTTTCCCCCAATCTTAAAGAAGCATAAACTTATCCATTATCTGGATGCTTCTTTGTGCTGTTTCAAAATCGTAGTTGCAACGGATAATTTCTAAGAACCCAGCCAAATATGCTTTGGACAAGAAGAATGGCAGATGCGCTTGTCGAGATAGCTCCCCTCTACACTGTAATAATCGTTGATACAATGTTTCGGATAGCATTGTGCGAAATTCAGCATAGAAGGGGGCATCCTTACATCGAACAATCGTCCTGAACACATCCCAGTAGGTATAGGTAAAGGTCAAGCATGGTTCAGGAATAATAGCATTGACATTTTCCTGGGGACATATCAGTTTTTCTAATAGTTCATTGGATGCTGGTTCAACAACAGCACGAAACAGTGCATCCTTGCTTGGAAAGCGATGATATAAAGCGCCGGTTGTCACTCCAGCCTGTCCGCAAATGTTCGCAAGGGAAGTGCCCTGATAGCCGTTTTGCAAAAAACCGTTTTTCGCATACCTCAAAATTCTTATAGTGGTATCTTTATCTACCATTTTTTCAATGGTCCTTTCTCTTATCCAGTAACGAGGATTTTCACCCCGATTGCGATAAGAATAAGTCCACCTATAATCCCTGCCTGCTTTTCCATGCGGTCGCCAAATATACTTCCGATTTTTACTCCCACACCGGAAAAAAGAAATGCAGTGCAGCCAATCAGCAAAACAGCCATCGCTACATTTACTTTCAATGCCGCAAATGTGATACCTACCGCAAATGCGTCAATGCTTGTTGCTATGGCAGCGGGGATCATTACCTTTGCGGCAATCGATGCAGAGTTCGATGTGGACGTTTCTTTTATTGTTTCTCTCAGCATATTCAAACCTATCAGAGTCAATAGAATGAAAGACAGAATACGAGAGATAGGCGCGATGTACTGAATTACGGTTTCCCCACATAAAAAGCCGAGAAGGGGCATAATTGACTGAAAGCCGCCAAAATACAGGCCGGTTACAATACACGCTTTTTTACATTGTCCTTGAATAGTTAATCCTTTGCCCACAGAAACGGCAAAAGCATCCATCGCAAGACCAACTGCAATTAAAAGCATTTCTACTCCGTTCAACTATGCCCCTCCTTCAGCTCCGATTTACACAGCCCAGCCAAGGCTCTCCTGCTGAATATGGAACAGCTTATGATACAGACCGTTCTTCTTCATCAGCTCATCGTGGGTTCCATGCTCTACCAACCGTCCATTGTCAAGAACGAGGATCTGGTCCGCATCCACAACTGTACGGAGGCGGTGGGCGATCATAATAACTGTCTTACCTTCCACCAATCTGGCAATCGCCTTTTGAACCAGAACTTCATTCTCCGGGTCGAGGGATGCTGTGGCCTCGTCAAGCAGAATAATGGGCGCATTTTTCAGCAATGCTCGGGCGATGGAAATACGCTGGCGCTCACCGCCGGAAAGGGTGCTGCCGTTTTCACCGAGGACCGTCTGATACCCGTCCGGCATCTCCCGGACAAATTCATCACAATAGGCTGCTTTGGCAGCAGCAATTACCTGATCGTCCGTTGCGTTTGGATTGCCCAGCCGGATATTGTTCATAACTGTATCATTGAACAGGGTCACATCCTGGAACACGAAGGACATATAAGACATGAGGCTTTCCGGCTCCATACTCTTGATGTCTTTGCCGCCCACGGTGATCTTGCCCTTCTGAACATCCCAAAAGCGGGCAATCAGTTTGGAAATCGTGCTTTTACCGGAACCGGACGGCCCAACGAGGGCAGTCACGCTCCCTTGGGGGATTTTGCAGGAAACATCTTTGATGACATCTTCCTGATTGTAGGCAAAAGTCACATGGGAAAGTTCAATATCGCAGTTCGGGACCGTTTTCCCGTCACCGTCCATTGCAGGAGTGGTGAGCAGGGTACGCATACGACTTGTGACCACATTCAAATTCAGCAGCGAGGACAGATTTGCCAGGATTGACAGGATCGGGCCATAAATCCGTGTTACCATCAACAGGAACATAAGCAGCGGAAGAAGCTCAATCTGCCCATTTGTCAAGAGGATAGCACCGACAAAGATTGTGATACCAACGCCTGCCTGCAAAATCATACTGGCACTGGACATAAACACACCGACAGCCATTTCTACCTTGATGGCGATCTTTTTCATGGCAAGCAGAGCTTTATCCAACGCACTGAAATGTGAGCCGGACAGCCCGCAGGACTTGATGATCTTCATGCCTTCCAGGTATTCCTGTACCTGGTCAGAGGTAGCCAGCTTTGCGTCAACCTGCTTTTCAAAGAGTTTCTTTTGATGGTTCCGGCTGAGCCAGATAATGAGGAAGGCAATCGGAACCGTGATGAATACGCACAGGGCAAGCCGCCAGTCAAAGAAGGCCAGCAGGATGCAGGTCAGGGTCACCGTGATGCCGTTTGCAATCAGCGGAGGAATCGTGCTGCTGAGCAGGGACTCCATGCTGCTGCAATCTGCCATCATATTCGTGGTCAGTTCGGAAAGGTCCTTGGTGTTAAAGAAATTCATAGGGAGTTTCCGAAGATGCTCCGCAATCCGCAGCCGGGTCGTATTCGACTCCTTATACGAGGCAATATAGGTTTTGCGGTAATCGTTTTTGGCGGCCAGAAATACCAGGATGGCCGAAACAATACCTGCGCCCCACAGCATCCAGATATGGTTCCACTGAATGGAGCCGCCACTGACAAAGGGTGTCAGAATTTCACTGAAAATCATAACAGTTACACAGAACGGCAGAAGCATAGCCAGGTTCGTCAATGTGCAGGCGAAGATTGCTTTTTTCAGATCTGCGTAACCCTTGTCTGACAAAAAGAGAGCTTTTTGTAATCTGCTCATAGTTACACCGCCTTTCCGCTGATTTTCCAGCCAATCGCTTCTGTATAGTGGTTCCACATTTGTGCATAACGTCCGCCCGCGGCCACCAGCTCGTCATGTTTTCCTTCTTCGACCAGGTGACCTTTCTCCATGACGATGATCTTATCTGCATTGCGGATCGTGGAGAGGCGGTGTGCGATGATGATAACTGTCTTACCCTGCATCAGCTTTTCAAATGCTTTCTGGATCAGGTATTCATTCTCCGGGTCGCTGAACGCCGTTGCCTCATCCAGTACGATGATAGGCGAGTCTTTGATTATGGCCCGCGCAATGGCAATCCGCTGGCGCTCGCCGCCAGAGAGATGGATGCCTTTGGAGCCGACCACCGTGTGATACCCGTTGGGCAGTTTGGAGATGAACTCGTGGCATTGCGCCGCTTGCGCCGCCGCAATCACTTGTTCCTCACTGGCCGAAGGGTTGCCCATACGGATATTATCCAAGATGCTCTGCTTGAACAGGAAAATGTCCTGGAACACAAAGCTGACATGGCGCATCAGGTCATCCTCCGCCATATCACGCACATCTACACCGCCGATGGTAATGCTGCCGGAAGATACATCCCAAAACCGGGAAATCAGATTGGCAATCGTACTCTTGCCACCACCGGACGGGCCAACAATAGCCGTGATTTGTCCCTGCTTCGCAACAAAGGAAACATCCTCCAGCGCCTTTTCGTGTGTATCTCCCGTGTAGGAAAAGCTGACATTCTTGAAAGCAACATCATCATTGGCGGGCTTCTTGGGATGGTTCGTTTCCGGCATTTCGGGGATGTTCAGAATTTCATCCATCCGAGCCACATTCCCATCAATCTGCATGAACGACTCGGAGATATACATGATCTTGTTCAACACACCGGAAATTGCGGGTACAAAGAGCAGATAAAAAATGAAGGTCATGGCAAACCCAGCAAAATCATCCGACCTGGAGCCGATTAAAATTCCGACAGGTACAAGGATCAGATAAACATTATTGATGATTGTGGTAAAGGCGGGCATACAGTTCTGCCAGCCCAGGGAAAATTTCAGGACCCACTCTGTATATCCGGTAATCGCTTCTTTGAGCTTTTTGAAAGAGGATGCCGTCTGGTTGAACGCCTTCACAACCGACATTCCACGAACATACTCCACAGAAGCGTTGTTCATTTCCTCCAGGGCTTTTTGATACTTGCCCATGTTCTCTTTCATCTCGCCGCTGCCAAAGCCAATAAATTCCGCAACAAACGCCAGAACGATACCGACCAGAGAGGCAAGCCCGAACCGCCAGTCAACGGCCAGTAAAATGATGACCATGACGATGGGGGCTGTAACAGACGCCACAAAATCCGGGAACTGATGGGCAATGAACCCTTCCACGCTCTCGATATTCTCATCCATGATTTTACGCAGACGCCCGCTGCCGATGGTCAAATGATAACCCAACGGAATTTTGGTGATATGGTCAGCGAACAAGACCTTCAGCTCGTACAGTGTGCCGAACGCCGCCATGTGGGAACTGAAAATAGCCAGAAAATATAACAGGATATTCGCCACGATCCCGGCGAGCGCCAGCCAGCCATAATTCATGACCATCCCCATATCCAACTGGTCAAGGTTCGGAAAAACACCGATAATTGAGCGGATCATAAAATAGACCGCTATGTACGGGATGAACGAAGCAATGGCCGCCAGTGACGAAAGAACCGCAGCTAAGAATACAAGGCCCTTTCTGTCAGAAGCCAATTCCATGCATCGTGCCAAACCCGTCTTTGGTTTTGCCTGTTTCGACTTTGCGTTTGACATAGCATGAACCCTCCTTAAAAGTGAAAATGGCGAGGTTAGCAACTCCTAACCTCGCCATTCATTTTATCAACCTTTGAAATTGCTTGCTACTCCATACCTCTGTTCCGATGCCAAAAATAGCCCAAAGATACCAGAGAGTTAGCCGTAACTATATCGTCCTTAGACAATGCCCGCCTTCTGGAAGTGCTTTTTGAACACGCCTTTTGCAATCAAAGCGCCGATAATGCCTGCAACGAAGGTCACAACAGCAATGATGACTACCATTGTTCCATTCATAAAGCTATGCAGCTCCGTCAGATACTCGGCACTCACGCCGTTAGAGGTGGACATATCATCCACATAGCCGGTCATAATGACCATAGGGAGATAGGTGCCCAGCGCAAAGAATGTCATATAGACGGAATAACCAATGGTATTCAGCCAGAAGCTCTTGTAGTGGCCGGCGCGGGCCAGCAGCTCCGCAATTACGGCACCGGCAATAAAGCCAACGGCAACCGCCCATCCTGCGCCAATCAGGAACTCAATCAAGCCGATCACCACACCGCTCAAAAGGACGCTCCCGGCCTTTGGCACTTTAGCGCGCATCAGCATATAGATAATGCCTCCAGGAATTGCAGCAATGGCGCTCCCAAAGGCGAAAGTCACCACGGTAGCTGCGGAGGCAAAGATGCACACCATTACCACAGCAAAGAATAGCACCGTAAAAATGCCCAGCGTGATAAAGTCCTTTGCTTTCATTTTGTCGGATGCCCCGACAGGTTTTGCTTGTTCACTCATACAGATAGCCCCTTTCTATTATTTGTATATAACTAAGATGAAGTCCTTTCAGTCACGCGAATGACACGGGAACAAATCTTCATCAGTAGTTCATTGTCATGGGAAATCACCAGGATGGCTTTCCCTCTTTTGGACAGCGCACTTAAAATTCCTGCAACGCTCTCCATGTTTTTGTAGTCCAAGCCGCTTGTGGGCTCATCAAAAATAAGTACCTCTGCATCCCGGAGTGCCGCAACGCCAATAGCGGTGCGCTGCTTCTGACCGCCAGAGAGGGACATTGGATGCCGCTCTTTATAAAGTGTCAAATTCAACTCGTCCAGAATATCATCTATTCGTTTTTCATCTTTATCCTTTTGGTCAGACAATGCCAGCAGTAGTTCTTGGTAAACGCTATCAGTAAACAGTTGATAGTCCGGGTCCTGCATGACAAGATACGCTTTCTTAATCCGCCGTTTACTTGGAACCGTACTGTTTTTGTATAGAACTTCTCCATGCAGTTCCTTTTGCAAACCACATAGGGTTCTGGCCAAAGTTGATTTGCCACAACCATTTTTCCCTACCACGCCGACAATTTCTCCGGGGTAGACACAAAAGTTCAGGTGCTGCGCCACGGGTTCTCCCTTTTCATATCCAATCGCGAGATCTCTGACTTCGACAGCCGGGGTATCGTTTCGAGAGGGTGTTGTTTCGGGAAGCTCTAACCTTGTAGGCGTATAGCTTCTAAGTCCTAACGCCTTGACTTGCTCGGTACTTAGTAAAGCAAAATCACTGGCGGACCAAGATTGTTTCAGCTTACCATGCTCCATAAGGACAATGCGGTCGGCAATCCCATTCAAGAAGTAAAGGCGGTGTTCGGATACAATAATCGTTTTTCCCTGCGCCTTAATCAGCAAAAGTAGCCGCCGTAGTTCTTGAATTGCCTCCGGGTCCAGGTTTGAGGAAGGCTCGTCCAGAACAAAAATATCAGGGTTTAATGCGTAAACACTGGCAAAGGCTATGGTCTGCTTTTGTCCGCCGGACAAGTCAAACAGGTTGCGATCCTTTAACTTTTCAATATGCAATTCCCGGATAGTCTGTTGGTAACGGTCCAGCATCACTTGATAGGGCATTCCCTTATTTTCCATACCAAACACAATCTCGCTGTCCGTATCCAGACTAAAAAACTGACTGCGTGGATTTTGGAAAACTGAGCCTGTCTTGTCCGACAAATCGTGCGGTTGGATCGTGCGGGTATCAACTCCGTCAATGAGAACCATCCCGGACATTTCCCCTTCGTAAAAGTGGGGAATAAGTGTATTTATCAACCTGGTCACACAAGTCTTTCCACATCCAGATTCGCCAGTAAGAACAACACACTCCCCTTTTTCAATCTGCAAATTAAAATCTTGCAGATTCTCCCGTTCAGCACCGGAATATTGAAAAGATACATGGTCAATATCAATCATCATCATATCCTCCCATATATCTGATATTTGCAGAAAAACAGCACCACAAAGGCAACGAGAAAGAAGAACAGTACCATCCAATCTTTAGCATGAACTTTTAGCTGAATGAACGAAGTCCGTTGCGCCGGATTATCAATGCCTCTCGTCACCGCAGAAGCAGATAATTCTTCTGCAATCGAAGCAGAGCGCATCACGATGGGGATAGCGATTGCCTCCAAAATGAGCATGGGGCGCGTGAATACATTTTTCCACGAAAGGGCGATGCCTCTTAACTTCATCGCGTCATAAATATTGTGGATCTCCTCACTGAAAGTAGGAAAAAAGCGCAATACCATAGCGAATGTAATGGTAATGCTCCGAGGAATTTTTAGCGAGTACATGGCCGCAATCAATTCGCTGACTTTCGTTGTAGCGATAAAAGTTGAAGCAAAGAGTACCACGGGTATCATCACCCGGATGAACAATGTGAAGATCGACAAAATAGTTTCGATGGCCTGGGGAAGGAAGGCGCAAAACTGCTGTATGGCCGCAATCACCACATAAAAGATGATGTATTTCAATACAATCTTTTTCTGCCCCATCAGGCACGAAAGAATACAGATAAAGGAAAAACACACGCTGCCAAGGACAAAATCTTTCAAGCCAAATACCATGAAGTTGATAAGTAAAAATAAAAGCAACTTGATTCGAGTATCTATGGTCAGCAGGGATACCACCTCCTAAATAAAAGCCGATGCGTTAGCATAAACTAACCGCACCGGCTCATTATATCTTTTTGCGTAAATTTTTTCTGCTCCATTCCTCTGGAAAGACCTGAAAAACAGCCCGTTCTTCCTATCTATTTTTTCCGGTAGTCTTTTGGGAGCATCCCATACACAGATTGAAACGCTTTAGCAAATTTGCTGGCATTGCTATATCCAAGTTCTAAAGCTATATCCCCGATTTTCATTTTATTTTCCGAAAGCCACTGGGCTGCTAAATTCATTTTGTATTTTTTGAGATAGGCATACGGTGTGTCCCCATAGATATGGGAAAACACCAGATGAAAAACGGAGAGGTTCAAGTGTGCCTCTTTTGCCAACTGCTCCAGGGAAACTTTCTCATCCAAGTGAGAAATAAGGTATTCCCGAATAGCTTTTGTAGTCTGTATCTGCTTCTTATCAAAATATTTTAGATCGCACCCGTTGACTTGTGCCAGCTGATCCATGTGATACAGAAGCTCGATGGCCTTAATTTTGAAATAGCCGATGGGTTCCATTTCTGCCGCAGCATACAATTCTGAAAAAAGATGTTGTAATTGTCGCGGTGTCTCACTGACATACCATCTTGTTTCTATTCCCAGTGTAGTTCCGATCTTATCAAGATCAATGGGAATTGTCTGCATCATCCGACGCGTTCCGACCGAAAGTGCCTGCCGGTCTATGACAAGACTGACTCCATAATATTTTCCCAGCGGAAAAGAAAAAGAAACCGGCAAATGCTCTGTTGCTGCAACACTAAAATAGCCCTCTGGCAAATACGACACAGTATGATTGGCAAATTCACATTCATAGCGTCCGGTTTGACAATGCGTGATCTGGATAATATCTGGATTAAACTTCTGAGCCTTCATTGCTCCATCCGTTTCAAAGTCGAGAAAGCAAAGCTGTATACCCTCAAATAAGTTATAGTTTTTCACAATACCACGGCCATTGCAACCATAATCAACGACCACACAATCGTCACTCTGCGACAACACTTTGGCCTGCATACCGTACCAGTCTTGATTAAAGTTGGGTTTGTCCACGCACATCCCTCCAATCGGTTAGTTTTGACTTACTCGCCATTATGATAACACAAGCATGAGCATAATTCAAGAAATTAGCCCATTCCTTAATAGCACTCCAATTCAGTATAGTCAGCCAAAATCTTCGTTTCAAATTGTAGTATTAGTAGAGGGGAAAACAAGGGAAGGGTTACGGTAGCAAGCACAGCCAGCGAGTACCCACTGGCGGATTTTCGGTTTAGGGGGACCCCTGCCCCTAAACACGAAAATTGCTTGCTGGGATAGTCCCAGACCCTTATAAGAAACGGAGGCGAAGCGGAATGGTAAACAGAAAGCGGAACATCCAGATGAAGTTCTGGGTGACGGAGGAGGAGAAGCGGCTCATCGACGAGAAGATGGCGCAGCTCCCCACAAAGCGGTATGGGGCATATCTGCGGAAGATGGCGATTGACGGATACATCATTCAGGTGGACACCACCGACATCAAGGAGATGACACGCGCCCTCTCCGCCATCGGCCGGAACATCAACCAGATCGCCAAGCGGCTGAACGCCGGCGGTTCGGCCTACCAGGCCGACATGGAGGAGATCCGGGAGAGGATGGACCAGATATGGCAGTTACAAAGACGCATCCTATTAAGTCAACGCTGAAAGCGGCCATCGACTATATCTGCAATCCCGACAAGACGGATGGAAGGCTGCTGGTGTCCTCCTTCGGCTGCTCCGCCGAGACCGCCGATATTGAGTTTGCCTGGACCCGCCGCCATGCCATCGACAAGGGCACGAACCTGGGCCGGCACCTCATCCAGGCGTTTGAGCCTGGGGAGGTCACGCCGGAGGAGGCCCACCGGATCGGCATGGAGCTGGCGCGGGAGGTCCTGGGGGGAAAATATGAGTTTGTCCTCACCACCCACATAGACAGGGATCACGTCCATAACCACCTGATTTTCAATGCGGTCAGTTTCCAGGATCACCGGCACTACCACTCCAATAAGCGGAGCTACCATGAGATCCGCCGCACCAGCGACCGAATCTGCAAGGAGCATGGCCTGTCCGTCATCGTCCCAGGCCGGGACAAGGGCAAGAGCTACATCGAACACCAGGCGGAACAGAACGGCACCAGCTACAAGGCGAAGCTGCGCTCCGCCATCGACCGGCTCCTGCCCGGCTGCGCCGGCCTGGAGGACCTGCTCCGCCGCCTTCAGCGGGAAGGGTACGAACTGAAACGGGGCAAGTACATCTCCGCCAGGGCACCGGGCCAGGAGCGGTTCACCCGATTGAAGGCCCTGGGCGCCGACTACGCAGAGGAGGCCCTGACCGCCCGGATCGCCGGCAGGCCCAGCCCCTCCCGCCAGCCGAAGCAGCGCACCGGGAGGCCCAGCCTGCTCATCGACATCCAGAACAACATCAAAGCCCAACAGAGCGCCGGTTACAAGCATTGGGCAACCATCGAGAACTTGAAGCGGGCGGCGGAAACGCTGAACTTCCTGACGGAGCATGGCATCGGAAGTTTGGAGGACCTGTCCGAGCGGTGCGACGGGGCGGCGGCCGCCACCGCCAGGGTGAAGGCGGACCCCCGGGCAACGAAGAAAGAAATGGAGCGGCTGACCCTCACTATGAAGCACGCCGCCACCTACCGCCAGCTCCGTCCCCTGTATGAGGAATACCGCCAGTCCAGGGACAAGGAGAAGTTCCTCCGGGGGCATGAGGGCGAAATCATCCTGTTTGAGGCGGCGGCAAGAGAGCTGAAACGCCTGGACGCTGTACCCCTGCCCGCCACCAAACGGCTCCGGGCCGAGATGGACGGGCTCACCGCCAGGCGGACCGCCCTGCAATCGGAATATCGGAAGGCCCAGCGGGAGGAAAAGGAGTACGACACCCTCCGCCGGAATGTGGAGGTTCTGCTGGAAAAGCCGAGGGAGACCGAACCACAGAGGCAGCGGAGCAACGAACTGGAATAGCTGGGATTGTGCGCTTTGCCGGACTTTTCATAAGCCCCTGGGCGCGTTTCAATTTTTCCGGTATAATGGAGGCGGGAATGGAGGTGCTGCCAATGACGAGAACCGAGGCCGTCAAGGAATTTTTCAAGAAGGCGGTTTTGCCCGTCGCCATCGCCGGGCTGTTGTACTGCATTTTCAAATCCGCCTGCATGAGGGCTGGGGAGCTGGATCTTTTCTGGCTCTGGATACTCTGCGGCCTGCCCTTCGGCATCCATCGGATGTGTGTCTGGATCGTGCCGGGCGGGGGCTCCCTGGGCGGCGGCGCCGCGCTGTTCGTGCTGAACTTCGTGATCGGCGGTATCATCGGCGGCTTCGTCCTGGTGTGGCGCCTGCTGGTGGCGGCATGGTATGTGCCCCTCACCATCTACCGCCTGATCGTGGGATATTGAGATGGACAAATGATAGAGAGCCGGCTGGCATTGACCAGCCGGCTCTCCTCATGGTGTCCGCTCCAGAATAAATTTTGTTACCAGATCCGCATACTGTTCCAGCCGCACCATCAGCGCCAGGTGGCCGCCGGTCAGGTCGGTGACCACCGTGGGACTTGGCATCAGGGCGATCAGGTCCTCCCGGCAGGCCGGGGTGAAGGTGGTGTCGTCCTCGGACAAAATCAGCAGCACCCGCCCCTCCCACGGGGCAAAATCATTGCGGGTCATGCCAAAGTAGTGTTCTGCGTCACAGAGAAAGTCAATCATGTGCTGTTCATAGGGCTTGGTGAGCAGTTCCATCATAGCGCCGCACAGTTCCTCCATAGCGGCCTTTTCCTGGGCTGTAAAGCCATCGGTTTTCTTTTTCATCACCGCCCATCTCATCATCCGCTTGATGAGCGGAAACGGCAGGAAGGCAAGCCATTTTTTGAACTTCCGCTGGCTTTCGATTATCTTCATCAGATCCTGATACCCGGCCTTGCTCATGTTGCCGGACAGCGAGCAGGTGTTGGAGAGGACCAGCCCCTCCACCACTTCCGGGTGGCGGGAGGCGATGACCTGGGCCACTACGCCGCCCAGGGACTGTCCCACCAGCCAGACCTTTTCCTTCAGGTGGCGGAGTAGTTCAGCCACGGCATCGGCAAACTCGCCGTTGTCCCCGAACTGGAGCTGATAGTCAAAGGTCAGCACCGAAAAATCCCTGGCGAACCGGGCAAAGTGCTTATAAAACAGGTCGGACAGCCCAATGCCGCCCGTGAGCAGGACCAGCGTGGCTTTGGCCTGGGGATTTTGATAGTAGCGATAGGTAAAGAGTTTCCCGCTGCTGACCGTGAAGGCAGCGGTTGGATAAACCCGGCGAAATTCTGCAAGTGTCATGGAACTCCTCCTTTCAGATCCAGGTGAGCAGATACCCGTTGATTAAAGCAACAGCCAAAAACAGAAGAACTCCCCGCAGGAAAGCGTAAAAGTGTTTGCGGGGGTCCGCATATAATTCCGGACTTTCCTCGGTGCCGGAAAACCGCACCCGTTTTGTGTGCCGCCACCAAAGCAGGTCGATCACCAAAAAATCAAACAGATTCAGCGCCTGTCCTAAAAGCAGAGTGTTCAAAAAGTTGCCTGCAAAATATTCCTGCCGGGTGAGAAGCCCCATCGCAAACAGGAGCGCAGTAAACAAAAGCAGATTTCCAGCGAAGATGGCCGCAGGACCTCGCTGCCGAATATTTCCTGATAGCTCCGGGCGGGCTTTCACAATCTTCTGTACCTCGTCCGAGTAAGTAGAAAAATTACGGATGTTTTTCTCGTCGCTCCCGGTGCCCAGCCAGCAAAAAGCCCAAAACAAGGAACACAGGAGCATACCCTCTGCCAGCAGCATTTGAACCATCTTCCATCTCCCGATTTCTATTTTCCCTGCCGTTCTTTGTCCCAACGGGAACCCTTTTTGCAGATATAAAAGTCACAGCAGTCACCGCCGGCAGCCAGCGTTTTGGTACGGTAGAGCCGCCCACCCATCCAGTCGACGGACATCGTGTCCAGAGCGCATAGATAGGGAACCAGATGAGGAAGGCCCTCCTGTCGGCCCAGGGCACACAGACCGCACTGGTGGTAAAGGATCGTATATTCCTCTGCATCCCGGCCGAAGATGACCTCGGCATTCCACTGAAAGGGGTTCCTATCTGCATCCGCCAAAGATGCAGTCGCTGCTCGCTTATATTGAGCCTTCAATGTAAATGCAGTCTTGGCTTTGCCCCGGAAGGCGGTCACAACCAGAGGAGAACGCATACTGGCACTTACCATGCCCTCAAAGCACTTTTCACTCATTTTTTCTTCTGCCGCCTTATAGATAGACAGCCATAGAATTCCACCAGTCAGGCAGACCCGCAACGGGTTTTCCATCATGGAGCCAATATCCGGGGTACGGGATACCATTTGCCGGTAAATCTGCTTAGAGAGCTGCTTCAACGCAGAAATATCCCATCCCAACTCCTGCCTTGCCAGATACCGAAATGCGGCAGGAACGATGGCAGCCCACATCAGCCTTTCACAATATGTATAGGTCATGACAAACCTCCGTCTTACTTCCGCCCCACCAGCATCCGGGAGTCGCCCAGCATCATCATGCCCGCCCGCCGGCGGGAGCCGAAGACCTCCGTGGCCGTGTCGATGAGGCGCACGTCCTCATAGCCCATGTCCCGCAGCTTTTGGACAAAGGCATCCATGTCCCCGTACATTTTTGGCTTCATGTCATCGTTGAGCGCAAAGACGCCGCCCTTTTTCAGCACCCGCAGGGTCTCCAGCAGCAGCGCCCGTTTATCCGAACCCATGATGTTATGATAGACATAGTTGCTCACCACGGCATCGAAGCTCTCATCCGGGAAGTCCAGCTTGTTGGCGTCCCCCTGCTGGAACCGGCACCGGGAGCCAACACCCTCACTGGCGGCATTTTTCTCGCACATAGCCTGGTTGTAGCCGAAGTCTACGCCCCAATAGTCAATGCCCGTTACTTTTACCTCCGGCCACATCAGGGCCGCCCGGATGGATAATGGCCCGGAGCCGCAGCCTACTTCGAGCAGCTGCCCCTGCCCGTCAAAATCCAGATGGGAAAGGATGACCAGGTGGGTCCGCTCCATCATGCCGCCGCCCCCAAAGGCATACTGCCGCCGTATCCAGGCGCACCACAGGAGCAGCGCCAGCAGAATCACTGCGGCAATCACGAACACCACACCAAGCGCCGTGATATGGAACACCGCAAAGGACAGTACCGCCAGTACCACGGACAACGCCAAAAGGGCGCCTATCACATAGAAAACAGGGTTTGACATCCAGCTCCCGTAATGTTCCCCATGCGTCCCAAGGCGGATTTCTTTTTGCTGAACTTGATTTTGCTTCATTTGAACCATCTCCTTATTATCAAATTTTTTGCAGCAGCAGACACAATCCCGCCTGGGCCGCCGCCATGAGGGGGCACAGCAAGAGCGGCCACTGGAGCAGATGCTCCGGCAGAGCGTATTCCTTCATCCAGGCTTTGAACCCATAGCCTGGGTGCCCTTCGGTTCCTGAGATGATAAAACGGCGTTTTGCTTTTTTCTGTATCAGCCAGAAGTCCAGAAAAAGCAGATCACAGACATTGACGACCATCCACTGGATATATCCCGTCAGGGCCAAACGCCAGAAGCCGGTTGTCCCGCCCTCCACAGTACTGACCGCACCATAAAGGAGGAGGGGCAGCAACTCCCCAAAGCAGATCCAAAGCCAGTAAAAACGATTTTCGGCCTTTGTCGGCGGATCTTTTGCCGCCTTGATGATGGCGGGCGGATAGCAGGGAAACATCAGCCGGGGCCTATACAGCGCCACCGCCGCGGCGAACAGGTTAAAATAGGCCGCCATGGCAATCCCGTCCAGGATGGTGCGTGTCCAATTCACATATATCCCCCTTTCACTTGTAAGTAATCATAAGGTTAGCAGTAACTAACCGATATGTATTCAGTATACCTTATCCCGCGTGAAAAAGCAATGCACCATTGATGCCTTCCTGCGATTTTGCACTATGGAAATGTGGAAAACGGCCGCTCCGCCGATGGAAAACAGATATTCACGTCCCGATGGAAAAGCCGCCGGCTTTCCCACAGCCCGCAAACATCGTTTCCCACAGTTCCGCAAGCATGACCGTTTACGCACATTCCCACAGCGCCTACTACGGCGAATATCCTTCCCGTCCGATCCTGATTGAAAGAGAAAAAAGAGAACAAAAAAAGAAGCGGGAGCGTCACCCTCGGCCTAAACCGAAGGCGGCGCTCCCGCTTTGTTATGGAAAAGTGTTCAAAACAGTCTCTTTGCACCCCTTAAATCGGAGGGTGAGGACTACATGGGAAATCATAAGGGCGGCTCCCGGAAAAGCCGCCACAGGCGATTTTTCAGCCCGTTTTCAACCCCTATTCCCGCACTTTTTTGAGCGTGCGGACTGGTAATGAGGGCAGGAGATAAGAACCGCCCGGAAGCTCTGCTTGCAGGGATGGACACAGCCCTTGCAAATCTTGTTGTACCTGCGGCGGCCGTTCTCCCCGAGGAAGAAGGACCATTCCAGCCGCCACTTCTTGCTCCGGCTCACAGGTCATGCTCCGGGGGCTTCTTCTGCTGGGCCCTGTCCGGGGGCTTGCGCTCGCCGCACTCCCGTTTGGCCTCCGCCAGCCGCTCCCGGATGGAAGGGCGCTTCTCCGGGGCGCCCCTATGCGCTTCGCCCTGGGCCTTCTCCTGCTCCTCACCTTTGCGGCCGTTGTTCAGCACCCCGTCGATCATCCCGTAGTCGTCCTCCAGGGTCATCTCGGCGGTGCGGAGCGGGTTCTCCGGCTCCGCTGGCAGGGCGATGATCTGCCCGTTCAGGCTGATGAACTGCTCCGGCTGCTTGAAGTGCTCCGTGTACTTCTGCACCTGCTCCGGGGTCAGGGAGGTGAAGCTGTCCTCACTCAGCCCCACCACCAGGAAAGTGCCGGCCATGATGTCGTAAATCTCTCCATGCTCATCCCGCAGGCCCCGGTTCAGCTCCAGGCCGATGAGCTTGCCCTCATCGTTGCAGACCAGCCCCACCGGGTCGGAGAAGGGATAGGCGGTGGCAATGTCGCCGCCCACTTCCGCCTGTAACGAATGGAGGCCGGGGTCGATCTCCTTCACATAGGGCTCCTTCATGGACTCCACCACCAGGACGGTCATCTTCTCCGGGGCGGTGTGCTCCTGGGCCTCCTTGCTGCGGATAGCAAAGGCGCGGGAACCGTTGCCCATGATGAGGTACTTCCCATCGTCAGACTGATGGTGGAAGCCGTACCCAGCCGCCTCCATCTGCTCCCGGCTCATATCCGTCACATAGAAGGTCCCCCTGGGGGTCCGTACCGTTTCGCCGGTCTCCCGGTCATCCGGGGAGGGCGCCGGGGTCTGCCCGGACAGCTCCGCCTCATACTCCCGGCCCGCCTGCTCCGCAAAGGCCAGCATCTCGTCCACATGGGACTTGTCCGGGTCCTCCAATGCCGCTTTGATTACAGCCGGATCAAAGTCAAGAAATTCCTCATACCCGGTGGCGTCCTTGAACTTCTCAATCTCCGAAGGCAGGTAGTCCTCCTGGGTCTGCCCCAGGGCGGCCAGCTTCTCATCCAGGGCGGAAATGCGGCCGGCCATCAGGTTTTCATAGATTTCTTCTTTCGCCGCGTGCTCCTCCGGGTGCTCGGCGGCGTACTGCGGGTCGTGCTGACGGAAGAACTCGTCCATATCGTAGGCGATGTCCATCGCCCACTCGGATTTTTCGTCCTCGGTCAGTTCCTCCGCGTCCTGGAAGGTCATCACCCGGTATTCCTCCGGGATACTGCCATGCTCCCCGTCGTAATACTCATGGAAGCTGCTCCCGGTATCCCGCACATACCCCAGGTCGGTAAACTCGCCGCCCTCCTCCAGGGCGACGTCCCGGCCGTAGGCCTCATAGTCGATGTAGTTCCGCAGGTGCTCCGGCACCTGCATGGCGTCCAGCTCCTCGATGTAATACCGGCCCAGGTCGTCGTGGTCGTGGATGTCGGGGTAAATGTCGTAGCAGTCCAGGTTCTCGGTCAGGTTGATGATCTCCTGCAAGCTGCCCGAATGGTCGCCGATCTCCATCGCCGCCTGGAACTGTTCGTACTCGCCCTGGCTCATCTCGTCCAGCTTGGAGGCCAGGTAGTTGAGCTCATCTAGGCTCTCATACTCGCCCAGCTTGTCGTAGAGGCCGTCCACATAGCAGTCATAGTCAGTGATGAACCACTCCTCATAGGGCTGGCCGAAGTCATCCTTCTGCCCAATGCCGATCCGTTCAAACACCTTCTGCATCTCCTCTGGCGTGGTGGGGAACTTCACCCATTCGCCCACCAGGTCGCCCTCGTTGTACTTGCCCAGGTTGGTGATGAAGGCGGCAAAGGGATAATCCTTGTCATATTCATAATGGGGCATATACGCACCTCCTTACAGCTCCGGCTCAGACTTCCCCTTGCGGGGCGCCTGGGCCTTATTTTTGTTCCTGCACTCCTGTTTGCTCTGTTCCAGCCGCTCCCTGATGGAGGGCTTGCGGTCCGCCTGCTTCGCCTGGGGGCGGTCGTGCTGCCATGGGTCATCCGTGGGGAACAGATACCCCCGGCTGGTGAAGCACCCCCGGTCCTCCTCCAGGGCGCGCCGGCCGAAGGGGGCGGGGTCAATGGCGGCCCGGAGGTCGTCCGTCAGGCCGATGGTCAGTTTCTCCTCCAGGTACTCCCAGCCCAGGTCCTCCAGGGTCCGAACATGGGGCTCCAGCACGAAGCAGTCCACATTTTTCTCAAATTCCAGGAACTGCTCCGCCGTGGTCAGCCGATAGGGGGACTCCTGGACAGCAGCCAGAAGGTCCCGGTCCTCCTGGGATAGGGCGGCAACGGCTTTCGCTACCGCCGCCAGCTCCTACCGGCTCATGTTCTGTTCAGCGCCGCCCAGGGAAATATCCGGGATTGCTTTATCTGCCATTCACGCCCTCCTTCCGTTTGGGGAACTCCAATTTGAAGCGGACATACTTCTCGCTGGTATCGTCCAGCACCACCACCGCGTCATAGGCGGCGCCCTTCTTTTCAGACCACATCCCCTTGACGGAGGTGCGACCCTTCTTCAAAAGGTCGGCGACCATCTTCTTTGTCAGCTCCTTCTTGCGGGAGGTCCAGAAGCGGTCGTCCTTCCACAGCACGAAGCGGCAGGAGCGGTCGGAGCAGTAAAAGTTCTTCCTGCCCTCATAGACCGGCTTGCCGCAGCGGGGACAGAGGCCCACGGCCTCCCGCTCCGGGGCAAACAGCTTCTGGCCCTCCTCGGAGATGTGGGAATAGGTTTTCACCAGTTCCCGCGCCATGTCAGAGATCCCCGCCATGAAAGCGGCGGGATCGCCCTCACCCCTGGCGATGGCGGTCAGCTTCTGCTCCCACTCCGCCGTGAGCATGGGAGAGGTCAAAGTATCCGGCAGGACGGTGACCAGGTTGATCCCCGCCTTGGTAGGGATGAGACTTTTCCCTTTGCGCTCCACAAACCCGGCCGCCACCAGCTTCTCCAGGATCGCCGCCCTGGTGGCCGGGGTGCCCAGGCCCTTGCGCTCGGCGTCCTCCGGCATCTCCTCTTTCCCGGCAGTCTCCATCGCCGCCAGGAGGGTGTCCTCCGTGTACGCCTTGGGCGGGGCGGTGAAGTGTTCGGTGACAGCGGCCTCCACCTGGTCAAAAAGTTGACCCTCGGTGAAGTCCGGCAGAGCGGCGGGTTCCGCCTCGCCCTCCGGCTGCTCCTTCAGGGAAGCGCGGAAAATGTGGTCGATCTCACGCCAGCCCTCGGAGAGGATGCGCCGCCCCTTGGCGGTGAAGGTCTGCCCGCCGCAGGTAAAGGTCGCCGTCACCGCCTCGTACACATAGGGCTCCGCAACCGCGCACAGCAGCTCCCGGCACACCAGCAGAAGGATATTGCGCTCACCCACGGGCAGTTCGGACAGGTCCGCCTTCTCCAGCTCCAGCGTGGGGATGATGGCGTGGTGGTCGGACACCTTCTTGTCATTTACCAGCAAGGACACATCCGGGAAGAACTCCCCGCACCCGTCAAAGGGCGGTACCTTGGCCGCCAGGTGGAGGACCACCGAAGCGGTCTCCGCCATGTCGGCGGTCAAAAACCGGCTGTCCGTCCGGGGATAGGTCAGCAGCTTTTTCTCATAGAGGGATTGTGCGTAGTCCAGCGTCTGTTTCGCCGTGTAACCGAACACCCGGTTTGCCTCCCGCTGCAAGGTGGTCAGGTCGTAGAGCCTGGGCGGTGCCTCTTTCTTCTGTTCACGGGTGACGGAAGCGCAGACTGCCTCCGCGCCGGCACAGGCCGCCCTCAGGGCCTCCGCCTCCTCCGGGGCGGCGATCTTCTCCGACACCGCCTCGGCCCCGCCCAGGGTCAGGCGCACATGGTGGTATTTCTCTTTGCGGAACATTGTGATTTTGCTGTCCCGGTCCACCAGCATGGCAAGGGTGGGGGTCTGCACCCGCCCCACATTCAGGGTGCGGTGGTAGAGGACAGAAAAAAGTCTTGTGGCGTTGATCCCAATGAGCCAGTCTGCTTTCTGGCGGCAGAGGGCGGACTGGTACAGCGGGTCATACTCCGCGCCGAGGCGCAGGTCCTGGAAGCCCTCCCGGATCGCCGCGTCCTCCATGGAAGAGATCCACAGACGGGAGAAGGGCTTTTGGCAGCCCGCCATCTCATAGACCAGCCGGAAGATGAGCTCGCCCTCCCGCCCGGCGTCGCAGGCGTTGACCAGCTCGGTGACGTCCTCTCGCTCCATGAGGTGCCTCAAGTTCTGGAAGGCGTCCTCCTTGCCCTTCGCCAGCACATAGCGGAAGGGCTCCGGCAGGATGGGAAGGTCATCATACTTCCACTTCTTATAGCCGGGGTCGTACCCGGCCGCATCCATCGGGGACACCAGATGTCCCACGCACCAGGAAACGATGAGCCCATTTCCCTCAAAACAGCCATCGGCCCTGGATGTGACACCCAGGGCCGACGCGACAGCTTTTGCAACACTCGGTTTCTCACAGATCACCAGCTTCATTTCGTATCCTCCATTTCTTCCTCCGGTTCCGGTTCGTCCTCGTTGATATACTCCTCCTCATCCGCAAAATCATAGTCGTCCGGGTCTGCGCTGACCTTGGACGCCTGCTTGGGACGGATAAACTTGATATAGGCGAAGGCTCCGCCGCCGCCCAGCACCACCAGCGCCAGGGCGCCCATGCCCCCGGACTTCTCCGCCTCCGGCTCCGGTTCGGGTTCCGGCTCCGGCTCCGCGCCGGCGCACTCGGCCATATTCACCGCGCACACCTCGCAGGAGGTGTTCACCGCCCCGGCCTGGCATTTCTCCGTACAGGTGCAGACCGCCGGCGCCTCCTGGGCCTCGCCATCCTCCATCAGTGCCAGGAGGTCCGCCTCGTCCACCTGGTTCAGGAAGTGGACGGTCTGCGCCCCCTCGTTATCCCGGTCGATGATGAGATAGAACACGTTGCCGCCCTTGGTCTCCACCGTGATGAACTGTTTACCGGAGGATGTCCCGCCCAGGTCGTCAATGAGGGACAGGTTCCCATCCGGGGTCAGGGCTGCCCCTCCGCCCCCGGAGAGGCCGGAGGCGAACAGCTCCAGCAGGGCGGAGAGGTCCGTCCCGTCCAGGGAGAGGGAGAAGCTGCCCGTGTCCGTGATGGTCAGGTAGTCGGAATGAACATAGCCCTCCCGCTCCGGCAGAAGCACCTTGACCCATTCGCCCTCGGTGCCGATGACTTCTACCTGCGCCCCATCGGGAAGCTGGGTGAAGGCGTCGTTATCCAGCCCAGCGCCGGTGCGGACATTCAGGTTGCCGCCGCAGGTGGTCACGGTGCCGGTCTGCTGGGTTTCCCATTTCTCCGTGTCAGGGGTGAACAGGATACCGTCCTCGGTGACAGTCACAGTCCCCAGGCCGCCCAGCAGCTCGCTGATCTGGTCCAGGGCGTCCCCTTCATCCTCTGTGTTATTGTCCGCGCTATCATCGCCGGCGGGATCTTCCTCATCAGTGATAGTGACCTCCGGGGCCTCGGCGTCCTCCGCAGGGTCCGCCTCCGTCCCGGCAGTTTCGGTGTAGTAGGGTTCGCCCTCCCCACCGCCGGCGAAAGCGGGGACAGCAAAGGCCGTGGCACAGAGCGCCACGGCCAGGGCCGCCGTAAACAGGCGGATGATCTTCTTATTCTTCATACTCGGTATCCTCCATCTCATTCTCGCCGGGGTCCGCCGCGGCCTCCGCCTCCATCATGCCCTCCGGCAGGGTGATGAGGCCGCTGGCGTAGGCCTTCAGGAAGGCCGTCAGTTCCCGGTTGTCCATCTTCACCGCCTTGACCATGCGGACGATCTCCAGGTTCTCCTCCTCGGTGAGCTGGGCCTCCAGGGCGCGGAGGCGCTTCTGCTGCTCGGAGATCTTCTCCTTGGTCTTTTCAATGTCACGGCGGATCTTCTCAACAGTTGCCATGTGTGCAAAACTCCTTTCCATATCGTTCTTTCCATGAATAGTTACGGCCCAGGCCCTGGACCGTTTTCAAATTGGGGCGGGCGTTGTCCTCCAGGGCGATGGCCCTTCGGAACAGGTCCGGGTGGTGGTCCCGCAGGTGGATGATCTCCTCCGCCCTCATGCTGGGGCAGAAGAAGCAGGAGGATTTGCCCGGCTGGGGCAGACCCGCATTTTCAATGGCCTGCATACACGCTGCCCGGTCCCATCCCCATTCCATCAGGGGATACCACTTGCTGTATTTTCGGTCGGCCAGGTCTCCCAGCAGCACCTTGTCGCTGCGGTAGCCCTCGCCTGCGTCGTAGCCGATGAACTTGACCACCCGTTTGCCCGCCGCCCACACCTTCTGACACGGCGGATAATGGTTGCAGAACTTTTCCTGCGGCCCGATCTTGTGTTTCAGGGAACACCGTTTGAAGCCGTAGGCGATGGACGGTAGGCTGCAACTTTGCAGACATTCATCCTCCAACGTCAGCCGTTTCCCGTCACGGGTGGTCTTATACACTCTGGTAATGGGCGGCATCCCGTGGTCCTTCAGCCAGTCATCCATCACCTCCAGATAGGCGTAGGTGTGGGGATGCTCTGCCCCCGTATCCGCAAAGAGGATCAGGTCCACCGGGATGCGGTGCTGGTGCAGGCCGATCAAAAGGGCGGTGCTGTTGACACCGCCCCCGTAGGAAACCATATTGATGTGTGTTTCACCTCCCGTTCCATTCTTTTTCATATCGGTATTTCATTTGTGCGGGATACAGAGGTTCAGAAGGGCGGCGTTTTCCGGTCCACATCCTGCCTCCGGCCAGGCCGGCGCATTTCCAGCCCGCCGCCCGGAGGCTCACGCCATTCTCCGTATCCAAAATGTAAGTGATGATTTTTCGGTATCCCATGGTCCTGGCTGCCCGCGCCGCCGCGCCGTAGAGGAAACTGCAAGCATTTTGCGTCCCATCCGTACACAGCCGGTTTACTTCGAGGGTCAGCCCGTCATCCAAATACCGGCTGACAGGCCGCCCCACGATAGCGACGCCCACAAGCTGTCCATTCACCATACAGCCCAGGGAAAACTTGTGCCCCCGCACCGGCTTATGGTGGCGGTGGTGCTCTGCGACAAAAGCGTTGGCCTCGGCCAGGGATACCGGACATAAAGATAGCATGGAACACCTCCCATCAGTTGTACGGCGGCCGGCCGTAGGCATAGAAATGGGATTGCCAGTAGCTGGTGTTCAAATTGGTGTAGGAAATTGGATCTCCACAGTGCAGCATCATATTGTCACCCACATAAATGCCCACATGGGAAACACCTGGGGTGTCGTAGGTCCCCACGAAAAACACCAGGTCGCCCGGCTGGGGGTCGGAGACCGGCGTGGAGATGTTATAGAGCCCCTGGGCGCCCAGCCGCCCGGTGTTGCACAGGCCGGTATTGGTCAGCACATAGCTGACGAAGCCGGAACAGTCAAAGGAGGTCTCCGGGCTGCTCCCGCCCCAGACATAAGGGTATCCCAGGTATTTCTCCGCCTCGGTGATGAGGGTGGCGAACCGCTCATCCGTCAGGTACTCGGCGGGAATGTCCCAGGCCGTGGGCGGGTTCTCAATGTACTTGCCCACATACCCGGAGGACGGGAACAGGTCCGGTCGGTTGCCCAGGGTGGACATATACACGGCGTACATGGAGAGCTGGTCCTCGCCCATGATATAGACCGGCACATGGGAGAGGTCGAAATTCTCCAGCGTGACGGTGCAGATGTACCAGGTGTAGGGAACCTCTACCTCGTACTCGTTGCCCTCGCTGTCCGTCCTCGTTTCTGTCCGATACCGTGTTTCAGTGGTCACGGTCTCGGTGAGGATGTACTGCTTGTCAAAGAGCATTTCCAGATCCCCTTGCACCTCGTCCAGGGTGAACACCCCCTCGTGAAGCGCCGACAGGATGGACAGCAGCACATAGGGGTCATGCTCGATCTCGTCCAGGTCAAAGTGGTACTCGTCGTAGTCGTGGGTGGCCTCGTAGGTGTTCAGATATTCTTGCAGCTCCGCCTCCATCTCGCAGTAGGCGGCCTCGGCCCCGGTCAGGTCCGCGTCCTCCGAAAGATAGGAGGAGGCCACCAGGCCGGAAGTCCCGCCCCCGAACATGGAGGTGCAGGACTGCATCAGCCCCATGATGAGCATGAGGATCAAGCCAATCCCGCCCACAATGAGGAGGGTGTGTTTGTTCTTGGTGACGAAGCCGCCCAGCTTCTGGGCGATGGTCCCGCCGCCCTTCTTCGCTGCGGAGGCGGCGGTCTGGGACGCCTTGCCCGCGGCCTGGGCTGCGCCGGTTCCTGCCCGGTGGGCGGCGGCGTACTGTTTTTGCAGCCGTTTCTTCTGCCACAGGCGGGAGATGGGGTTACTGGACGCAAGCTGGGGATTTTCCATGACGGACTTCCGCCAGTAGAAATCGGCATTGGATTTCACCGTTGCCTGCTCCGCCTGTTTCACATCCCGCCAGGGTTTCAGTTTCCGGTCCGTGCGTGCCTGATGGATACGCCGGCCGCCATAGCCCACGGCCTTCTCGATCTGCCGCTCCCCCAGGTGGCCGGCCTGGACGCCGGAATTTTCACCCTCCACCTTGCTCACTTCGCTGTGGAGGGTGGACTTCACCTCCTGCACCGGCCGGGATAAGGGGTTGCCATGCTCCTTACCGGGAGGCTTCACGGGGACGGCGGCCTTTGCCGCGTCCAGCTTATCCGCCGCCTTGTCCGACTTGCGGACAGCTTTTTTTAGCTCCGGCGCCGCCCGGTCTGCCTCCGAAAACTGCAAACGGGAGGAAGGGCGGTCCCTGGCCGCCTCACCCTCCCGGAAGGTGTCGCGCCGCTTGCGCCGCGCTTTTTTCGCCTGGCGCCGTTCCACATGGCCCTCCACCTCGTCCACCGCCCGGCTCAATGTCCCCGCCGTTTCATCAGCAGAGGAATAGTCCTGTTCCTGGGGGCGGTCCGAAATGTGGGTGGCCTCGCCGGTCACCAGGTTCACCGAAATGGCCCCGTCACGGGTCATCTTCTGGGCCTCCTTCTCGGAGGCTTTCCATTCCTGCATTTATCCGTCACCTCCTCCATAGGGGCAGATGCTGGCGCACGCCCCGGTCTCAATCGCCGCGATATAGTGAAAAATGGGATAGGCCTGGGACGGGCAGACTGCGTTGCCCAGGGTTTTCAGGCGCAGGGCCCGGTCCTTCGTGTCATCAGTTATGCGGGGGACATCTGCGGGTTCCTCTCGCCAGAGGATACGACCGTCCATCCTTTCGGGAAGCCCATGAGCCATTCCACCCAATCCGGGTTCAGTGCCGCCTTCTCCGACAGGGGCTGCTCCTGGTGGATCACCTGGGCCGACAGGTTGCTGGACGGGGACTTGCCCTGGAAGGCCGTGGGTTTCAGGGTGGAGCGGTAGCCCTCCGACGCCGCCGGCGTCAGGTAGAACACCGCCGCCGAAAGGCTCAGGCTCCAGATCGTCCCGTCCCTGTTCCGCTTGCGGAAGATCCCATTGTCCGACAGGTACACATCCAGGTTTGCCGCGTCCCTGCAGGTGGATTTGTCGGAGGCAAGGGGCGTGGGAAACATCAGCCGCGACGATAAAAGTTCGCTGGCGCTCATGCCACGCGCCGACGCCGCAAGCCGGAAATACGAATGGGAGAACAGCGTATCCCGCTTTTGCCAGGTCAAAAATCGTTTTGTCGAGCCCCATATTGATGAAGCCAGCAACATTTTCCCCAAGCACCCAACGGGGCCGCAGCTCGGTAATAACTCTGCACATTTCCGGCCACAGGTAGCGTTCATCCGCAAAGCCCTTCCGCTTTCCCGCGGTGGAGAAGGGCTGGCAGGGGAAGCCGCCGGAGATGATGGTGACTGTTTCAAGTCCTGTTTTCTCAAAAAACGCCTCCTTCGTGAATGTGGTGATGTCCCGGAACTTCGGCACGTCCGGCCAGTGCCGCTCCAGGACGGAATAGGGGTAGTCCGCCCATTCACACTGGCAGACGGTCTCGAACCCGGCCGCCTCCGCCGCCAGGTCCAGACCGCCGATGCCGGAGAACAGGCTGACATGGGTCAGTCGCTCCATACCTCGTCCCCTTCAAGGTCTCCCTCGTCCTGGGGCTCCTCCACATCCTCCAGGCGGACCAGGTTATGGCGGCGAATGATGGACTCCTCCAGGACGTCCTGGGCGGCGTTGCTGTCCTCCGGGAGGCCCAGGCTGCGGAAGAGCTTTTTCAGCACCTTCTCATAGCCGCCGGCCTTTTTCTTCAGGCGGAGGAAGTCCTTCTCCGTCTCCGCCTCCGACAGGCGGCGGGCCAGCGAATAGTAGAGGACGATCAGGTTGTGGATGTCGCCCACCAGCATACGGAAGCCATAGCCGGGGATGATGTACTCATCCTTATACTTCTTGGGCTTCGGCTCCTCCACGGGCACCGGGGTGGCCTCCGCCAGCTCCTTTGCCATAAGGTCCTTCAGGTCCTTGGGATCGCCGAACACCAGGTAGCGGCCGGGGATACCCCAGCCCTGGAACTTCTCCTCGGCGATCTCACCGTACCGCTTCGCCGTGTCCAGCACATGGAACACATCCTCCTCGTCCTTGATCCGGCCCGCCAGGAAGGCAAGCTGATGGAGAAGGCCATACAGATGGACCTCATCGTTGATGTGGTTCAGATAGGTCTTGCCCTCGATAATGTAAATCTTGTTTTTCATAGTCACGCCTCGCTTTCACAAAAATCAAACTCCATGCACATCTGCCCGCCGCAGAGCATCATCCGCAGGAGGTCCTTCCTCTGGGGCGTGATAAGGGTCTGCTGGCGGAAATGCCCGTACTTCCAGAAGTCCTTCACCTGGAACAGCCCCTTATTGGAGGGCTTGGCGTAGGGCAGAAGGTATCCGGCCGGGCAGCGGTAGAGGAAGCCCTCCTCCATCAGGAAGCGGCAGAAGTCGCGCTCGCCCACGCCCAGCTCCTTGGCTGTGGCCCGGATATTGGTGCAGTTGCCGGGGCGCACAAAGGCGTCGTAAAAATCCGCTTTCGGCCGCAGCCGTTCCACCTCCCCGGTAAGGCGGCGGTTCTTCTCATGCTCCGCCAGGAGCTGGTCCGCAAAGGAGAGAAGGATCTCCGGGTGCCTGGCCGCCTCCTCCAGCAGGGAGGGCGTCATGTAGCCCCCGGTCCTGCGGATCGTGGGAAGCACCTCATCGAACACCCATTTCTCAAACCGCTCCGCGCCGGGCAGCCGGCTATGAACGATCAGGCGGTAGACGTCGCCCTCCGGGAGGAAGGTCATTGTCTGGTCACCGCTTGCGGTGGGGATGGAACGTTTCGTTCCACCCCTCGCATGGTCACGGACAGCCTTTCGGGGATTGCTGTACCCCAGGGCCTTTGCCACATCCGAACCGCAGAACAGGTATTTCCCGTCCTCCTCGATCACGCGGATACTGCCAAATTCACTGTTTCTGATTATCTCCATGTTCATATTCACGCCTCCGTTTCCGCCGCGTGCTCCACCTCGCTGGGCTTGGTGGTAAGCAGCTTATAAAGCTCCGTGTCCTTTGGGAAGTCGTCCGCAAAGGGCAGGATCACATTGTTGAAGAACAGCAGCCCATGGCCCGGCTCGGAATTGGTCACATAGGCAAGCTGTTCCGCCGAAATGCCCAGCCGCTCCGCCAAAATCTTGCGGTCGCCGGCGGCCTGGTTGAGCATATAGATGAAATCGCTGTTTTCCAGGATGTTCTCGATCTCCGGGGAGGAGAGTAAGTCCTTGGGGTTTTGGGTGGCCCCGGTGGGCACCCCGCCCCATTTTCTAAACCGTTTCCAGATCTCCGCCGAATAGGCCGCCGTCTGCTCCTCCTTCAGCAGGAGGTGGAACTCGTCCACGAAATACCAGGTGGAGCGCCCAATGGCCCGGTTGATGGTGACGGTGTTCCACACCGCATCCTGGACAATGAGCATCCCCGGCTTTTTCAGGTTTTTGCCCAGACCCTTGATGTCAAAGCAGACCAGCCGGTTGCGGATGTCCACGGTAGTGCGGTGATTAAAGAAGTTCAGCGAACCGTTCACATACAGATCCAGCGCCTGGGCCACCCGGTCGGCCTCCGGGATGCCCTGCGCCAGCAGCGCCTCCATCAGGTCGCCCAGGATGGGCATATTCTCCGGCCGGGGGTCGGCAAAGTAGGGCTGGTAGATCTTCTGCACCGCCCGGTCGATGACGGTTTTCTCGATGGCTTCCAGCCCGGTCTTGCTGCCCATGATGAGCTCGCAGAAGGACAGGACAAAATCACTTTTCAGTGCCAGGGGGTTCTCCTCGTCCGAGTAGTTCAGGTTGATGTCCAGGGGGTTCACATAGTCGGTGCTGGACGGGGACAGCCGGATCACCTGCCCGCCCAGCCGCTTCACCAGGGGCGAATATTCGTCCTCCGGGTCGCAGATGATGACATTATCTTTGGTGGTCAGGATGATGAAAGTGATCTCCCGCTTGCAGCTCATGGACTTGCCGCTGCCCGGCGTGCCGAACACCAGCCCGTTGGGGCTTCTGGACTGTTTGCGGTCCAGAAGGATCATGTTGTTACTCAAAGCGTTGAGGCCGTAGTACATGGCGTCCCCGCCCATAAACAGCTCCTGGGTGACGAAGGGGACGAACACCGCCAGCGCCGAAGTGGTGAGGCTCCGCTCGATTTTGATACGGTTGAGCCCCAGGGGAAGGCTGCTCATCAGTCCGTCCTCCTGCTGGAAGTCCAGCCGGGTGAGGAGGCAGTTGTAGGTCTGCGCCACGCTGGCCGCCTGGGACACGGCAATCTCCAGCTTCTGCTTGGTCTCCGCCATGTGCATGACCAGGAAGGTCAGATTGAACATTCGCTCATTCCTGCTTTGCAGGTCCTGGAGGATGGTCTTTGCCGCGCCGCCGTAGGTGGCAAGGTCGCTGGGGAGGATGTCCATGTCGTAGCCGCTTCGTACCGCCCGCTTCTGCTCCGCAATCTTCATGGCGTCCAGGTCGGTGATCTTCCGCTTGACCATCTTGATGGCCTCGTTCTGGTTGATGCCCCGGATGTGCATGGTCACCAGGATATTGCCCTCGGTCTCCATGAACTCCGCCAGGATGCGGTCGTGGATCTCCGGGGCGGTGATCTGCAAAAAGCTCACCGCGCCGTACATCTCCCCAATGCGGAAGGTGCGGGTCTCCCCGAAGTGGAAGGAGGACGGGGCGATGAAGTCCTTGACCGAAAGGCCGCTGGGCGCCAGCCAGTCCCAATCGAAGGCGAACTTCCCGCCCTCCGGACGGCGGCCGTCTGCCGGGTGGAGGATGCCGTGAAGCAGCTCCAGCCGCTCCTTCCCGTCCAGCACATGGGCGGCGGCCCCCATGACCTTGAAGCGGTTGAGGGTGTCGGTCTCAATACGGGCAAACCGAGCCCGCGCCGCCGCCAGGTTCTCCGCCTCGATGGTCAGGGTGACATACTTGGTTTTCACATAGCCGTTGCTGCCCCGCTCATACTGGAAACGGAGTATCCCGGCTGCGTCCTCCCGGATGGGGTCAAGGTCATCGCCCTGGGGACGGATGCCGAACAGATCCTCCTCCGGTCCATGCTCCACATACCGGCTGCTAAGTGTCATTTGCACCCCAATGGTGGGGTCATAGCCGTTATAGAAGTCGCAGAGGCTTTCAAAGATGCTCCGCTGATCCTCCGGTCCCGCCAGGCGGTAATTCACATCCTCATAGGCGATGGTCTTGGAGAAGGCTCCGCCATCCAGCCGGCACAGGCCATCGGGGAACATATTGCGGAAGGGGATGCTGTCCTGCACCGTATGGGCTTTCCCGTCCCCCTTGGCCTGCCGGACCACCGCCTCGATCTGCTTACGCTCGGCGCGGGTCAGCTTGCGCCTTGCCCCTGCCGGTTTTGCGGGTCTTGCCGTTTTTGCCTGCAATCGTTCTCACCTCCTGTTCCAATTCGTACTGCCGCGCCAGGGCGGAGTACAGGTTGTTGGTCTGGTAGATCCGCGTCTTTGGGCGGATAAATTTATTCTCAATGAGGTGTCCCAGGAACACCTCCAGGGGCTGCCCGTTCTTCTCATACATGGCGAACAGGAAGAAGGGCAGCATCACCAGGATCATGCACAGGGCCGCCGTGGTGGTGCCCAGCGCCTCCTTGGTCAAAAAGAAAAGCGGCACGCCGATAATTGCTGCCGCCCCGAAACATATCACCTGCCGTTTGGTCAGCCCGAACAGGACTTTGCTCTGTACCTTGCTCAGGTCCTTCGGGATCGTTACATAGGCCAATAAAATCAGCTCCTTTCCGCAAGCTGGATGTCGCTTGCTACTTCATTTCCCCATACATCCCAGCCGGGGGTCGCCTGCCGGGCGAACAGCTCGATCCGGGGGACGTCCCCCATCAGGGCCTCAATCCGGCGCCGCGCCTCATCCGGCTTTTTGCTGTGCTCCGCGATGTGGGAGAGGATGACCTGCTTGACGTCCCTGGCCGCCCGTTTCGGGTGCCCGCGGGTCGCCAGCAGACAGATTTCCGCATTGGCGCGGGTCCAGTATCCCATCCCGGTGAAGATGTTGTCCGATTTGCGGCACTGCTTCACCCACACGAAGGCCACCGTTTTGAAGGTGAAGCCCCAGGCGTCCATAACGCCCCAGCCCTCACGGAGCATGGGGAAGGTGATCCAGAGGAACAGGGCGCAGTCCCTGGCCGCAAGCCGGGATACGGGCAGTGCCTTGATGGCCTCTATACTCATGGTGGGATAATGGCTTTCCGCGCTCCGGCCTGCGCCCTTTTTGCTCCATACCTTGTAGGACCAGGGCGGGTCCGCGTAAATGACATTGTATTTCTTCTCCATACCGGCCTCCCTCTAATGCGCTCCAAATAGGGACTTTGCAAGGCTGCCGGTCTTAAAGAGGGTGAAGCACAGGAGCACCGTGTACCCCATGCACCCCCAGATAGCACCGGAAATGTTGTCACCGCTCAGGGAGATTCCCTCCACCAGCACCGCGTAGATGCCCACGCAGATCATAATGAGGAACGCTTGGAAGCCCAGGGCCAGCAGGGAGCGGAGATAGTTCTGCCCCGTGTTGCCCCACTCCCGGTTCACCATCGTGGCAAAGGGGATGGGTCCTATCGAGGTCACCAAATACACCTCTATCATCCTTCCGTAGATCACCAGGAAGATGCAGATGGAGAGGATCTGCGTACACAGCCCCACAAAGATGCTCTGGAACCACAGCCCCAGCAGGGCGCCGATGCTCCAGTCCGCGAGCTGGGTCTCCAGGTCGGCGGTCACGCCGGATATGTCGATGCCCGCGTCCGAGATGATGACGCCGGCGCTCTGGCTGACCACATTCTGCGCCACATCGAACACCGCCATGACGATGTTCCAGGTGTTGGTGACGATGAGCACCGCGCAGAAGGTCTTGAAGATCCACTTGAAGAAAATCCAGGTGTCGAAATCGTGGAGATTGTTCTTTTCTACGATGAGCTGGATGAGCTCATAGCACATGACAAAGGTGAGGACGATGCCGGCGATGGGAACGATCACGGTCTCCGAGAGGCTGCGGACCATGTTGAAAATGCCGCTGTTCCACGCGGAGGGCGTCATGCCCACCTCCCCGGCGATCTCGCCCACCTTGGTATTCAGGGTATCAAACATCCCGGTCAGGTTTGAAATGATACCGTCGATGAGCAGTTCCTGGAACCACTCCTGTATCGCGTCAAAGATCAACGGGGATCACCTCCTTTCCGGGAGGCCCCGTGTGCCGGGGCCTCCCGTGGGGTCTGCTGGCGGACATCAGGCGGAGAGCAGGCCGGACAGCAGGGGGATCAGGGTCAGGCCGATCAGGGCAACGCCGCCGCCCGCCATGAGCTGTTTTATCCCCAAATAGGTGTAGGAAAACGGCTCGATGGCGGGCGGCGGTGTGTCAAGAAATATCTATGGAGTTTTTAAGAACCGCCCCGGCGGGGGCAGGTCAGGCCGTGACCTGCTCCACCTCCGGGATGGGTTTGAGATTGAAATGAATTTCGATAGAAATGTGTCTTGTCTTTTCGCTGTCTATGCTCTCATGGACAACGATTTCTTTAATCAGGCGGTTAAGGGTGGCGGCGTCCAGTTCCGTGATGTCGGCGTATTCCTGAATGGCTTCCACCCATTGGCGGGCGTCACACGCAAGCCGGATTTCATCGGCCAGCTTCTTCCGGCCTTCCTCAACCTTTGCTTTCAACTCGGCCTGTTCTGCCTGCGTCTTTTCCATCAGCAGATTGAAGTTTGCTTCGCTGATACGCCCGGCAACCATGTCCTCATACAGCCGCAGCACCATCTTTTCCAGAACGTCAATCCGTTCCTCGTCTTTGGTAAGGGAACGCTCCAACGCTTCCCGCTGGCCTTTCTGCTCGGCTTCGCAGGTGTCGGTCAGCTTCCCGGCAACGGCTTCCCCGTCCATCAGGGCGGCTCTGGCGCACTCCCGGATTTTGTTCAGCACAAGGCTGTAAAGGGTGTCGTACTCAACCCGGTGCTGGGTACAGTGCTGCTTGCCGTAGGCGTTGTAGGTCTTACAGGAATAAATCTGCTTCGGGTGCTTGTCGTTGGTGTAGCGGATCGTCAGCGACTTCCCGCACTCGCCGCACTTGATAAGCCCCGCAAACAGGCTGATTTCCCCGGTCTGGCGGGGGCGCTGCCGGGATTTCAGCTTGCGCTGCACGATGTCAAAGGTCTTGCGGTCAACAAGCGGCTCATGCTGGTTCTCCACCACAATCCAGTCCTCCGGCTTCTTTTCCCCGATGGTGCCGATTTTGAAGCGGTATTCCTTCTTCTGGGAAGCGATAGCGCCGGTGTAGACGGGGTTCATCAGGATGTCCTTAATCACGGAGAAGTCCCACATATACCGCCCGTTGACCGGGTCTTTCTTTTCCCACTTGGTTGACACGTTCCGAAAGCCCCGCACCCGGTTCCAGTAGGTCGGGCATGGAATTTTTTCTTCTTCCAGCCTGCGCCGGATGTAGTTGGGGCCGTGTCCTTCCAGCGCCCACGCAAACAGACGCCGGACAATGGGGGCCGTTTCCTCATCAATCAGCAGATGGTTTTTGTCCTCCGGGTCTTTCCGGTAGCCGAAGGGGGCAAGGCAGCCGGTAAACTGGCCTTTCTGCGCTTTCAGCAGATAAGAGGAATGAACCTTCTTGGAAATGTCCTTGCTGTACATCTCGTTGAGGATGTTCTTGAACGGCGCAATGTCGTTGTTGTCCCGCATGGTGTCGATACCGTCATTCATGGCGATATACCGCACGCCGTTGCGGGGGAAGAAATCTTCAATCAGGAAGCCGGTCTGCAAGTAATTCCTACCCAGTCTGGACAGGTCTTTCGTGACCACAAGGTTTATCTGCCTGCGCTCGATGGCTTTCAACATTCGTTTCAGGTCGGGGCGCTCCATGTTCAGCCCCGTGTAGCCATCGTCCTGATAGACTGCAACAACCTCCCATCCCTGCTTCTCGCAGTAGGTTTCCAGCATAGCCCGCTGGTTTGCGATACTGGCGCTCTCCCCGTCAAGGTCATCGTCCTTGGAAAGCCTGCAATAGATAGCCGCCCGGAAGCTGCCTGCCAGTATTGCGTCTACGCCTGTATATTCAAATCCGTTCATCATAACCGTTACCCGCACAATCCAGACGGAACACGGTCACTCTGAACCTTGTCTTTATTATATCCTAAATCTTGCTTTTTCGCAAGATATTCTTTATCATTTCTCTGGCTGTATTTCTGTGCAATCAGGCTCACGAAAACGTCCGTAGCGTCCAGTTCGCCGTCAAATACCGTTGTGACATGGATTTCAGTTTTGCTTTTTGCCATAGGCAGTTACCTCCATAAATGAAATAAGCCAGACAGGAGAGGGTCGGCAACGAAGTCCGGCAACGGGCTTCAAAAAACCTCGAAAACAATCTCTGTCTGGCGGTTGGGTTATTTATTACTTTTTCTTTTATTTTTCTGTTGCTTTGGTTGTCAGAGGGGAGAAAAGCCCGCAGTTACGGGCTTTTTCCCGGCAACCGGCTCGGCAACGGGATAGCAACGGGGTCGGCAACCGGCTGTCATTTCCCCGGATTTTTCAGAAGGGAAGCTCCATCTGCTCTGTGACTTCCACAAATCCGTCCGGCGTTTTTTCACGCCCGTTGTCAGCGCCCGTTGCCGGGGTTTCCCGTTCCCAGCCCTTTTGTCTGCCGTATCCTTCAAATATCCGGGGATTGGAGAAATACTTCCATCCCGTGATACCGTGGTTCATAATGTCGTTGACTTCTCGGATTTCCCATTGTTTCGGCTCGTCAAAGGGGTGGTTTAAGGCTTCCTTGAAAAGCTGCTTGGAGCATACGGCGCTGCCGGTGTAGCGGTCAAGGTATGCCTGTATCATCCCGGCCTTGGTGTCCTCCGGCATAAAATCCCGCTGGTGTTCTTTGAGATACTGTATCATTTCGGGGGTAAAAGACAGCTTAAAATCGCCGCTTTTGTAGGTTGTCATGGCTTCCGCCCATACCTGTTCGATATAGGCTCTGGAAGCGGCTTCATCGTCCAAAATGTGTACCTCGGCCCGTTCGGGGTAGACCATGATCGGCAGGAAGCGCCGGTTCCCGGAACGGTCAAGGGGCAGGAAGTCCAGGGCGTTGGAAGTCCCGCCGAACACGCACTGGCGCAGCCTGTCCTCCGGGTGGGTTTCGTAGGGGATTTTATAGACCTCCTTCTGGCGGCTTAAAAACGACTTAATTTCCTCTATGCTCTTGGCGTTGGCGGTGGCAATCATCTCCGACATTTCAATAATCCAGTGGCCTTGTAGCTTGCGGTACACGTTATCATCATCTAGCTTCCGCAAATCATCGGAAAACCACTCGTCTTTTACCGCCAGCAGCCGGAAGAAGGTGGACTTCCCGGCTCCCTGACCGCCCACCAGACAAAGCATGACCTCAAATTTACAGCCGGGGCAAAACGCCCGGTGGATGGCTCCCAGCAGGAACAGCCGCAGCGATTGGAAGGTGTAGTTGTCCGTGTCGGTTCCCAGAAAGTGTCGCAGGCAATAGCGGACACGCTCTTTCCCGTCCCAGACAAGGCCGTTCAGGTAGTCCCGGATGGGATGGTAGCTGTTGGCGTCTGCCGCAAGGTCGGCGGCGTCCGCTATCTTTTTCTCGCTTGTCAGGCCGTAGGTCTTTTCCAGATACAGGCGGATATATTTCATATCCGTGTCGGTCATGGCCTTGCTGCCGGTTCTGCGTTTCCTGCCGATGGGCTTTAGAAGGTCAATGCGCTCGGTCAGGAGATTTTTCGCCACCGCCCCGGAAAGTTCGGGGTCATACTGGAATACCGTCAGGCAGTTGTGAATACTGTTGCGGACGCCGCCTTTCTCGGTGCCCTCCAGCATGGCTTTCACTTCCTCAACGCTCCGGGGCGGGGGTGCGGCTTCGATGGTGTCCGTCACGGCCTGCCGCAGTTCGGGCGGCAAGGTCTGCCATTCTCCGCTCAAGGTTCCTCACTTCCTTTCCGTAGCTGGCAATCAGGGCAGCCCGTTCCCTCATATCGGAGAACAGCAGCACATCCAGCAGATATTCCACATGGGATTGTTTCTGCAAGGCTTCCACGAAAAGCGGGTGCCATTCCTCGTCCGGCGTCTTGGGGGCATAGTCCCGCTTCCAGCGGCGCAGCAGATTGTGATAGTCAGACAGTACCCGGAAGCAATATCGCTCCATGCGCTTAAATTGCTGTTCCGGGGTTTCCTGCCGGGGATGGGGGCGGCGGCTCCTGCCGGGTGGCTCCTTATCCTCATAGGGGATGGAAAAGTCCTGTGCCAGCATGAGGGCGGCTTCCTTGGGGCTGACGTTTTCCAGACGGGAAACAAAGTCAATCACATCCCCGTCTGCCTGACAGCCAAAACAGTGGAAGCGCCGGTCAACCTTCATGCTGGGGTTTTTATCGTCATGGAAGGGGCAGACGCACATCCCGGTTCTTCCCACCCGGACGCCGTAATGCTCGGCGGCCTGCCGGGTGGTAATAGACTGTTTCACGGCTTCAAATACGTTCAATAGGCAAATCCTCCTGAAAATAAGAAAAGCGCCTGTCATTCTCACGGGGAAAATGGCAAGCGCCTGATTGGTTTAAAGTTCCATATCCTGTTTTTGCTGGCGGCGGGGCTGCTGGCGTTTCTGTTCTTCCCGCTGTTTGGCGCCCTCAATCTTCCAGCTTAATTGTTCGTTGATGGACGGCTTCTTTCCCGGCTCCGGCACAACCCGGCGCTGGTCGGGCGGCAGCACATGGTTTATCCAGTAGCGCACATCCCGCAGCAGCTTCATGTCCTCCTGAACCGCCTGCAAGCCCTCATTCTTTTCCGACAGTTCCCCGGAAAGCTGCTCCCGTTCCTTCTTCAATTCTTTCGTATCAAAGGGCAGTTCCTCCTGATGGGCTTTGAAAAAACGCTTGGCGGCAAGGTAGGCGTCCAGTTCTTCCCGGTGTTCGGCGGCAAATTTCTCCTTCCGGGTTTTCCAGCCGATGGAAGCGTACTTTTTGTAAACCTCTTTGTAGGCTCCGTGGTTGGCAAGATGGGAAAGCGTGGTATCAATGGCCTTTATCCGGCGTTCCGATTTTTTAATGTCGGTCTTGGCGGAAAGTATCTCCCCGCTGACCTTATCCAGATAGGCGTCAAGGCTCTCCACGGTGGAAATCTCTTTCTGCCGCAGGAAGTCAAGGGCTTCCATGACCTTGTTGAAATCGCCAACAGTGCCTTTCAGCTTCCCCTTGGAAGTCCAGCCGGTGCGTTCCCCGCTCCGCATATCCAGATACCGGGAAAGCAGTTCGGGGATGGTCGGCTCCTTGGCCTGTTCCAGCGCTTCCAGCAGCGCCGCCTTTTTCTCTTTCAGGCCGGACAGCCAGCCCCTTAAGCTGCGTACCATCTGTCGGATAGACTGCATGAGGGAATTGGCGGCTTTGATGTCCCGGTTCAGGTTGCCGATGTTGGTCTGTATGCCTTTCTTCTCCAACTGGCTGACCGCTGGCCCCATGTGGACGGTGGGGATTTTATCAATTCCCTGTCGGGCATAGGAACGAAGGTCAAGGCGCTCCGGGCTGCCGATGGCTTCCAGATAGCGGTTCGCCGTGTCCTGCCACGCCTGCCGCCATATCTCCCCGTACTTCTGGTCGTTCCAGTCCACGGTGTCCTCTTTGTGGCTTTTCCAGTTCCCGGACGGGAGCCGGATACGCTCGCCGTTCTCGTTAAGGTCGTACACCTTCCGGCTCTTGGGGAGCCACCTGCCCTGTTCGTCCATCCCCCGCATGGTAAAGAGGATATGGGCGTGGGGGTTGCCGTCCCCCTTGTCATGGATGGCAAAGTCGGCAATCATGCCTTTGGAAACAAAAAACTCCCGGCAGAAGTCCCGGATAAGGTCGGCTTGCTGCGCCGGGGGAATATCCCTCGGTATGGCAAGCACTAATCTCCGGGCAAGCTGGGAGTTCCATTGTTTTTCTATGGCTTCGGCGGCGTTCCACAAGGTATTGCGGTCTGCGTACTCCGGCGGGGCGTGGGGCGGCAGCATGATTTCGGTGTGGACGATTTCGCTTTTATGGGAATAGTATTTCTGTTTCTGGTCGTATTCGGAAAACAGCCGTTCCCCGCTCTGGTAGGCGGCGGCAGCGACAGCAGACTGGCGCTTGCTGCGCTGGACGATTTTCAGGTCAAAGTGCGGGCATGGTGGCATGACGGATTGTGACCTCCTTTCTCCCGGCGTCCGGGCATAGAAAAAGCAGGAAACCGTTTCTGATTTCCTGCTCGGTGGTGCCGCTGATGGGCGGCGGATATTTCAAAATACATTTACATGGTTTTGTGCAAATACCAGAGTCGCACAATAAAGGCAAGTTGACCAATCGCAAAGGCTCCAATAATAGTGAAACAAGGAACTACTGTCATATATCCAGTAAAAATCAAAGCAACGAGGGAAACAGAAATCGTGACATTCATTACTTTGAAGCCACTTGCCATTGCGGCATTGCCGAGTGCGATATTTCTCTCATCATTTTCTTCTATTTGCATTTCCTTGGTTTTCTTGCCAAGCAAATCGCACGCACCAGATACAATTAGTGAAATTCCAATGAGAGATGTGCCTACTACGATCAAGTCAGGACGCGGCACAGGAACGATCTCATTTATTCCCAAACCGTATATTAGCAATCCTCCCAGCAAAACAATCATTCCGGCAACTACCATTAAAATCAATAACCCTTTTTTCATAATCAATCCTCCTCGTAAATAAAAATCTCCTCAATCGTCATATTGAAGTATCGAGCAATTTTGAACGCCAACTGAATAGACGGATTGTAGCGTCCATTTTCTAAAGAGCCAATTGTTTGTCGTGATACTTCCAAGGCGCTTGCCAATTCTTCTTGCTTGATTCCTCGTTGTTTGCGGAGTTCTTCCAGTCGATTTTTCATGCGAGCCTCCTTTCTTATGGAAAGTCTACTTTCCGTATCTTTAGTATAGCACATTTGAGAAAAATGTCAAGTCTACTTTCCATATCCTTTTGTAAAAAACTTGTCGGACGGGAACAGCTTGCAGCGCAAGGTGTTCCCAGGCGGCAAGTCCACAAAGGGGTAGCTGGCGGCAGCCAGCGCAGGGGAAGTGTAGCTCCCCCTGTGATGATTGGAACAGATTGAAAATCTGCGGAAATCATCTGCTCCCTGCAAGGGGCTTCCGGCAGGACGCAACGCACCGGCTTGACCGGTGTATAGTTGCGCCCTCTTTCAGAGGGGCAGTCCACGGGCTGCGGCTCTGGAAGCGATTATGACCGTTCCCGGTCTGGCTCTTTTCTCTTGGGATGTGGCTTTTCCGTCCTCGCCTGTGCCTTGGCTTCGGCAAGCCTGCGCCGGATGGAATGGTCCCGCTTCTGGATAAACCGCTGCTTTGTATCAGCGATAAAGCGGCGGCACTCCGGCTCCGGGATGGCGTCCAGCTTTCGGATGGTACTCTCCACAATCTCCCTTGTCTGCCGGTCACGGATAACCGGAACGATTTCTTTCAGTCCCGCAAGGGTTTCTTCCTTCGTACCGGCGGCGTACTGATAGACCATAGCCAACTCGTCTTTAGAAAAATTCATCTTCATTCTGCGCCCTCCTTCTCTGTGCCGTTTCCGGCGAATACTTTTTCCATAAGCTGGCGGGTGCTGTCTTTGTGGAACAGCAGCTTCAAAAATACGCTGACCTGTTCATCCGTGATGGCTTCCGGGTGGGGAAGGTAGCTTTCCAGCATGGCGGCTCTGGTGCAAAGCCGGTGCGTCCGTTCCTTCCGTGTCAGCGTCTTTATCTGGTGTTCCAATATCTTTTCTTCATGCTGCGCCCTCCGCAGCTTCTTTTCCGTTTTCTCTATCTCCTGATTGAGTTTTTCCAGCTTTTCATTCATAGGCGGCTGTCCTCCTTCTTGGGAATGAGTACATATATTTTGTTGGGTTCCCCGAAGCCCTGACGCACTCGCAGTATTAGTCCGGCGTCCTCCAATTCATTCAGGGAACGCTTCACGGTCATGGTGCTGCGGGCAAGTGCCGCCGCCAGTTACACGATGGGGAAATGGATAAATAAAATCCCGTTGGCGTCCTCTATGCCGGACAGGAAAACAATATCCAACATCCGGGCGTACATGACCTTGGCGGTGCTGCTGATCGGGAGCCGCAGCATGGCTCTTGGCAGCGGCATACAGGGCGGCAGGGCGGTGTCTGCGGTCATAAATTCAACTTCCATTCAATCGGTGTCCTCCTTTACTTTTCGTTTTGAGCGTTTGGAAAGATAATGGGGGCAGTCCACAATGACCGCCCGGAAACTCTGCTTGCAAGTGCGCTGGCATTTCCGGCAGAGGTCGTTGTACGTTACCCGCCCCCGTTCATTGAGGAAGAAGGATAGTTCCAGCTTCCTCTTTTTCGGCATTCTCGGCATGGTGCCTCCTTAAACAAAAATCCGCCCATTTCAGCCGTAACAGCCGCAATAGACGGATAGCAGATTTTAGTGTCGTGTTTCGGGGCGATTTTCGGGGAAAAAGCGGCCATAGAACCGCCCGGAAATCCCCCGAAGTATTACGGATAGTGCAGACTACGCCCTATCGGATTGTTGTGTTTCAGTATCAATTCGGTGTTCATTTTCGCCGGTTCTCCCTGATGTCGTTCCTGCCCCTGGCTCTCACAACGGCGTTTTGCTCCCTTTGGTACGCTCGTTGCGGTCAGGGTTCCTCCATTTCCCTTCCGCAAGTCGTTGCGCTACATCGCCGGGGAGCATATCCCATACAGGCCGGTCATTCGATTGGAATAATCCATCGATGAACTACCTGTATCATAGACCATTTTTGTTCCCTGTGCCGTATATCCACAAAGTAGGATTTCGGGGCGAAAAACGGAAATTTCCACGATTATGGAAAGTATGGTATAATCCAGTTAGCGGCAGGAAAACAGCCGTCGGAAAGGAGTGAGCGCCCTATGCTGAGGGTAACTACCATACAGGAACGCCTTTGGGAGTTACGCAAAGATAAAGGCTTAAATCTGAAAGAACTGGCGCAGCAAACCGGCATTTCAAAATCAGCCCTTGCCAGCTATGAAGCCAACGACAATAAGGAAATCAACCACGGCAACCTTATCACGCTGGCCGACTTTTATGAGGTATCTCTTGATTATCTGTTCTGCCGGACAGAAAACCGGGAGCAGATAAACACGCCCCTGATGGAACTGCACCTGAATGATGAAATGGTGGCGCTTCTAAAGAGTGGCCGTATCAACAACCGGCTCCTGTGTGAGATTGCTACCAACGATAAATTTGAGCAGCTTTTGACCGACACGGAGATTTACATAGACGGCCATGCAACCTCCACCTTCCGCACCCTTTATGAGTCTTTGGAAGAACAGCGGCAGACCATCATCCAGAAATACAAGCAGGCGGAAAATGATTTCTATTCAAAGACCATCCTTGCCGCAGAGGTAAAGGAAGAAGATTTCTTCTGTCATGTGACGCACAAAACATGGGACGCCATTCTCCATGACATACGGAAAGCCCATGAGCATGACATTGACAGCACGCCGGATTATTCCCTTGCAAAGAAGATGGCTCTGGAAATCCGAAAGGCTATTCAATCTTCCGGGGATTATCTCGGAAAAGTGTGGGCGGTCATTTTCAATATGCTCGGCATTGACTTTTACAAGCTGCCGCCGGATGAACAGAAGATATTGAAAAGGATACTGTCAAAATCTCCGAACATCAAGAACAGTCCCTTCAACTTCCGGCGCAAGAGAAAATGAAAAACTGCCGTTGTGGGAATGAGTGTTCCTGCAACGGCAGCTTTGTGTAATGAATTGAATTTTTACTTCAGTATTTCAATCTGGATTCATCATTTTACGATTGTTTTTTACATCTAAAAAATATAAAATCTGGTCGGTGAAGTGTTCCACCAAACTGGGCTGGATACTGCTTTCTCATTTCATCGGATACATGAGATTCCTCGCATTCTTCAATCAAAAATCCAGCATTTACTATAGTATTAACAATACTGGAAAATGTTCGATGATAAACTTCATAGTCCTCGACAACCCATTTGACTGTCCTTTTTCCCTCAACCATATAGTTGCTGATATTCGCATAAAGTCTTTCGCCCGATTCTGTCCGGGTATATCTATCATATTGACCATCCCATGCGGTTGCCATTGGATGAGACATACTAAATACAAAATGGGCACCATATTTTAATAGACCATATATATTTTTCATTAGTTTGTCTAAATCTTCGGCATAATCAAATGCTAAGGAACTTGTAATCAAATCGAACTGCTCATCAATTTGACATATATCTTCCAATGCCATTTGTCGGTAAGTAATATTTTTTGCATGGAAATGTTCCTTTGCATACTCAAGCATTTTCTCAGAAATATCAATACCCAATACAGATTCAGCCCCCATATCAGAATACTGCTTTGCGTGTTGTCCCATGCCACAACCTATGTCCAGTACCCTTTTTCCATCTACTTCTGGAATCATCGCAAGTAGAATCGGGGTTTCTATGCAATCATTGAAATTAATCTTGTTGTTGCGAAGATTCTTGAAATTTTCAAAAAAGCTATCATTATCATAAATATTTTGTTTTGCCATGTATTCTTCTCCCCTTGGTGCATTTTTGTAAATACTCCACGTTCAAATTTATCACTCTGCTTTATCAACAGAATGGTCTTCCTTCTCCAATTCTATTACATCCAAAATGCCACAATTCAGGGCTTCGCAAATACGAACCAGCGTTTCCATGCTGATATTTTTGCCCTTACCCATGTTGGCAATCATATTTGTGGTAAGACCGGCGGCAATCCGCAAGTCCTCTTTCCTCATATTGCGCTCAACCAGCGTGTGCCAGAGGGGTTTATAGCTTATGTGCATTTATCCTCCTGCCTTTCTCCCGGTTCCGGGGTTCCTGTTCCCATTATATCAAAGTTCTTGCTATTCCACAAATATTTCTTGACACAATCGCCGGTTCCGTCTGGATTGTGCTTTTCCTTTCTTCTCTTGATTACATCTACTTAGCCATAAGCTGCTTGATGCCCTGGGATTTTGCTAATGTGCGATAAAGAAGTAATAGAAGTGTAAAAAATTTTGCCGTTCCTATCCGGCACTTAGGGCTGTGTCGGATAGGTCAGGCGTTAGGCTTCCGGCAAGTCTATCTTGCCGACAAAGCTGTAATAAATCTCAATGTCCTGCCTGCGGGTGCCGTTCTCGTCATAGCTGCACTCATGCACGACGATTTTCTCAATCATTTCCCGCAAGAGGGTGGGGGTCAATTCTTCAAAAGCAAGGTGCTTTCTCACAATCCCCATGAATTTCTCGGCGTTGACGGTGGCGGCCTGCGACTTGGAAAGTTCCTCCTGCAAAGCGGCAGCCCGGTCTTTCAGTTCCCGCTGCTCCTGCTCATAGTCCGCCGACAGCTCCATGAAACGCTCGTCGCTGATTTTGCCGCTTACATTGTCCTCATACAGCCGCTTGATAATGCGGTTCACTTCGGCAATGCGTGTCTGGGCCTGTTCAAGCTGCTTCGTGGCTGCGGCGGTCTTTCTCTTGCCGCCGATTTCGTTCTGCTGGATGAGCAGCTTTACAAAGCGGCTCTCATGCCTGGCGGCGTATTCCGTCACTTGCCGGAGATTGGAAAGCACGCCCGCCGTCAAAAGGTCGGTGCGGATAAAGTGTGCCGTACAGTCACGGGTACGCTTCTTGTAGCTGCCGCAGATATAACAGTCCTGCTTGCGGTTCTTGTTCTGATACCGCTGCTGATACAGCACATGGCCGCAGTCGGCGCAGAACAGCATACCAGAGAACAGCCCCACTTCATCATAGCGGTTCGGGCGTTTTCGCTGCTTGCGTAACTCCTGCACACGCTCCCATGTTTCCGTGTCGATAATCGGCTCATGGTGATTTGGGAAGATAGCCTGCTTCTCGATGGGGTTCTCAACGCTGTGCTTGACCTTGTAAGAGGGCTTCTCCGTCTTGAAGTTTACCAGACAGCCAGTGTACTCCCGGTTTTCCAGCAGATGGACGACGGTGTTTGTCGCCCACTTGCACTCATAGCCGGGGTGGTAGCGTCGGGTGCTGCCCGTCCTGCGGTATTCCAGCGTCCCCGGCGTGGGGATTTGCTGCTCCGTCAGCATACGGGCAATCTTGGTCGGGCCATTTCCCGCAAGGCAAAGCTGGTAAATCTGCCGGACAACCGGGGCGGCTTCCTCGTCAACGATATAGTTCTCGTCCTTGTCCATGAGATAGCCATAGACTGGCTTGCTGGTTACAGGCTTGCCGCTCATGCCTTTTGCTTTCTTTACTGCCTTGATTTTCTTGCTCGTATCTCTCACCAGCCATTCGTTAAATAAGTTCCGCAGAGGGGTAAAATCATTGTCCATGCCGCCGTTTGCGCTGTCCACGTTGTCATTGACAGCGATAAAACGCACGCCCTTTTGAGGGAACAGCATTTCCGTGTAAAATCCCACCTGCAAGTAATTACGCCCCAGCCTGCTCATGTCCTTGACTATGACGGTGCCGACTTTCCCGGCTTCAATGTCTGCAAGCATGGCTTGAAATCCGGGCCGCTGGAAGTTCGCACCTGAGTAGCCGTCGTCGGTGTACCAGCGCAGATTGGTAAAGCCGTTCTGCTTGGCGTAGGCTTCCAAAATCCGTTTCTGGTTGGAAATGGAATTGCTCTCGCCTTGCAATTCGTCCTCATGGGACAATCTCGGATAAAGGGCGGTAATGAGGTTTTGGGTGGCTTGTCTTAACATAAAATCCTCCGTTTCCGACAGCCAGCCCCACTATTCCGTAGCTTTATTGTACCACGGAATAGCGGGGGCTGTATAGCGGCAAAAGTGTAAAATCTGCTTCTTTATGGTTTGTCAAATTGCCGGTTTTTGTGTAGCAGCGGCTTCCGCTTCCAGTACCCTCGCCATCTTGTCGGCGGCGGTGCTGGTGGTGTCTTTCTTGAAAAAGCCGGACACGACAAGAACGGTATTCCCCATGCGGATTTCCGTCACGCAGTCGGGGCGGCGGGTGGTACGGTGGTCGTGCTGCTTGATATTCTCCATAGGCAATACTCCTTTCATTCAGCCAGCAGTTTCTTCATGGTTTCCATTTTCCGCTTTGCGGTTTCCTGCCGGAAGTTGACGCCAGTAAAGCGTATCGGGACGCACATGGACAGCAGTCGGTCATAAATCCGGGAATGGGCCGTGTCTGTCGGCTTTTTCAACTCGTCCAGCGGGCGGTTGGTGGTGGCGATCAGCGGCTTGTTGCTGCGGTATCGGGTATCAATCACATGGAATACCTGTTCCAGTCCATAGTCGGTGCCACGCTCCATGCCGAAGTCGTCAATGATAAGCAGCGGATAGCGGCAAAGGCGGGAAATATACTCATTCCGGCCTGTAAAGCCGGGAGAGAGGTCGCCCAGGATAACGGCGAAGTTCGTCATATATACGGGGACTTCTTTCTCCATGAGGGCGTTTGCGATACAGCCCGCAAGGTAGCTTTTCCCGTTGCCGACGTTCCCCCAGAACAGGCAGCCGATGTTTTCGGCCTGCATTTCTTCCCAATGCTCCGCATACCGCCGGGCAATCCCGGTCTGCGGGTTTCTGCCGTTGTCGTTCTCGAATGTCCATTGCTGCATGGCTGAGTCGGCAAAAGCCCTCTGTTTCAGATTTTCCACGGCTTCCACATGGCGGCGGTGTTCCTCGGCGGCCTGCCGCTGCTCACGGGCGGCTCTCTGGCAGTCGCACTCTGCCGGGTGGCGGTCACGGCCAAACAGCTCCTTACCCTCCGGGAAGTAGGCTTCTTTCGGCGTATGGCACTTTCCGCAGTAAAGCAGTCCGTCCTCGCCGATATAGTCCTCCATCTCCGGGGCGGCGGTTGTCATGTTCTCCAAAATATCTTTGATTTCACTTGTCATAAGCTTTCTCCCTCCATACAGGTATAGTCGGGGATGCCCTGTTTTACGGCTCCCTTTTTGTCATTGGCCGCCCATCTGTGCAAGGCGGCGGCATAATTCTGGTAGGCTTTCCCGCTGGCGGCAAGGTAATGGCTCATTTCCTCAATCAGCCGTTCCAGCCTGTCCGGGTATTCTGCCTGTAACTCGTCATATTCGTCCTTTGACAGAAAAATATTCTCATATCGGCCATAAGCTGTGGGCGGCTCCCCACTCGCTCTCATTGTTTGGTTCTCTATTAAGTTGTTTATATTAGTTTTGTTAGGGGTCGGTTTTCCGACCATCATAGGGTCGGTTTTCCGACCGTCATAAGGTCGCTTTTCCGACTGTATGAGGGTCGCTTTTCCGGCCATCAGTTGGTCGGAAAACCGTACCACTGGGACAGGCGGCACTTTCACATAAAGCCGATTGGGTGCGGAGAAGCCCCGCCGTTCCCGTTCTAAAAGCCCGGCTGCGTCCAGTTCTTTCAAGGCTCCCTTGATGGCGGTACAACCCTTGTCCAGCATTTCCGCTATCTCCGCAACGGGGTAGACAATGAATATCCTGCCCTCGCCGTCCTGCCAGCCGTTCTTCTGTGACAGGGTGGAGCGGTCTAATAAAAGCGCATACAGCAGCTTGGCGGTCTGTGAAATCTCCATTTTCAGCAGGAAACGGGGGTATGGAAGATAGGCGGGCAGCGTGGTGTCTGCCCTGATATAATCAGCGATAGTATCACCTCCCTCTGTGTTGTGTCGTTTTTGGGCTTTGTCACGCATTAGGACGGCATTTCCGGGGGGAAAGGATAAATGTATCGCATACCCTTTGACACCCACGAAAAAAGCCTTGATTTATGCGGGTTTGAAAGGCTCTAAAGCGTGACATTTCTGCCTTTGTTTCCGCTTTCTCTCGGCGGCTTTGCGTTTCTTCATGCACCCGGCGCAGCCGGGGCAGTATTTCCCCCGGTTGGATTTGGGGACAAAGGCCGCCCCGCAGACCGCGCAGCGTTTCCGGCTCCCCCGGTACAAGAGGGCTGCGGCCAGCTCCCCGTCAAGGGGCAGGACAGCCACACGGAACCAGCGGCACATGAGGGAATAGGAAATGCTCTGGACGCACACGCAAGGCTCCCCGTCGTCTAACAGCAGGCAGTTCCCCTCGTCGTAGTTACAGCACTCATGCACAAGGCGGCGGGCTGCCTGGTGCTGGCGGTAGTCCATGCGGGACGGCTTATCGTTCATGGCTCTGCTCCTTTCTGCGGTGCGGCTCTTCCCGGCGCAAAATCTGGTCGATGTTCCGCTTGACGGTCTGCAACTCCCTGAACCGCTGCTTCTGTTCGTGATAGGTGTTGTACAGGCCGTCTTTCTCGGAGATAAGCTGCTCGATCTCGGCCTGCAACGCTTTTCGGCCGGGCAGCTTGGTAAGCCCCTGTGCCTTGAAATACCGGGCGGCGGCTTCGGCTATGATAAAATCGCTCTCGTTTGCCTGGCGGTATGCGGCGCGGGCTTTCTCGGATTTCTGCGCTTTCAGCCCCTCGCGGATGGGCTTGGTCTTGGCATAGGCAAGTACCTGTTGCCGCAACTCCCTTTTCCCTTGCAGCTTCGTTTCCAGTGCTTTCAGTTCGCCGCTGGTCTGGCGCATTTCCTGATAGGCGGTAGCAACGGCGGCTTCAAGCTGTTCCGGGGAAGAAAAGCCGTACTGTTGGTAGATGGTCAGGGTCTTGGCGGCCTGTTTCAGATTGTGTATCTTCGCCCATCGTTCATAGCCTTTGCCCTTGCCCTCGGCCATCTTCTGCTCAATGTCCACAAGCCGCTGCACACTGTCCTGTCTGGGGTCGATTTTCCCTGTCTTTTCGCCCTGTAAGCGGCCTTTCCCGGCGTGTAGGTATTCGGGTATGGCTGCGGTCTGTTCGGCGGCTCTGGCGGCTTGGTGCTGCGGGGTGTAGCGAACCGTTACGCCCCTCTGGGCGTTCTGCTCCAAAACGGCAAGGACGGCGGTGCGGTCAAAGTCGCCGCCCAGCTTCCGGGCGGTGATAGGCTTCGTCCTGTCTGGCGTGAGGTAGGACAGCCGCCCCCGGCTCTCCTTGACGGTCACACCCTCCCGCAACAGCAGAGAGGAAAACTCGTCAAAGCTGGCAGCGGTGGCAAGGGCTTTCCGTAGGGTCTGCCGCAGCTTCTCCTTGTTCGTTTCAAACTTGGTCTGCCGGGGCGTGATACCGCCTGCAATCATGGGGGCGTTCTGCTTGTCCAGTGCGGCCTGTCCCTTTTTCTGCGCCCAATATTCCCGGTCTGTGACACGGTTCTTGCTGCCGTTCAAGAGGTCGATTTGGTAAAGTCCTTCCCGGTGGCACATCTCCATGACCTCGGACTTGAAGTAGCGTAGGGCTGCGTCGGTGCAGCGGTGCTTGCACCCGGCTTTCGTGTCCGCTGGCCTGTCCATGTAGGGCAGGAACGGCACTTCCTCTATCCGCAGGCTGTTAATGACGATATGCACATGGATGTTGCCGCTGTGGTTATGCCCGTCCGGGTGGGTGCAGACAAGGGCCTGATGGCCGGGGAAATGCTCTTTACAGAATTGCTCCCCCAACGCCTGCGCCCGGTCTACGGTCAGGCCGTTGTCCGGCCCGTCCCGTGGGTCAAAGCTGATGATATAGTGGTGGCTTTTCACATCCTCCCGCCGCTGATTTTTCTCATAGCGGAGATTGGAGCGCATACACGCAACGGCAAAATCCTCGCCGCCGCAGTTCAGCGTGGACAAGCGATAATCCTCACGGGGGATAAGCCTGCCGTTTTCATCAAGGACGGGCTTCATAGTAAATTCGTCATGCTCAAAGAGCAGGTATTGTTCGGCGGCTCCGTAGTCGGCGTTCTTAGAGCCTAAATGCTTGAGTGTTGCCAACGGCGTCACCTACTTTCTTTAGGACTTCATACTTGAGGGCGGCAAGGTCGGCGGCCGCTTCCCGCAATTCCTTTGCCATAGCCGGGTAGGGGCTATGCCACTCGTTGAGGGTGCGGGCAATCTGGTTGAGATTGCCGCCAATCCTGCCGTACTCGGCTGTGAGCTTCCCGACAGCGGCAAGCAGCTCGTCGTTGACGGGGGAAACGGTTATGATGGGGCGTATGGCTGCCCCGGTTATGGCTTGCCGGATAAACTCGGCTTGGCTCATGTGGTAAGCAGAAAGCCTTTCCGCAAACTCGGTGTATTCTTCCTCGGTCATGCGTGTCTTGACTACCCGGCTGCGGTGCGGCGTGTTGTATCGTTTTCGCATGATAAAAACCTCCTTTCGGCTGCCGCATGGCTGCGGCGGGATAAGCGGCGTAAGCCGCATAAGCAGGGTTTGGGGAAGGCACTCCCCAACAAGATTCCCGCAAGGACAAAATGAGCAAACAGCGAAATTTGGTACTGCGGTAGAATCTTGCTCTAAGAAAAGCACGCTCCGGCTCGGCGTACTTTTTACTCAATTTCTCCTGTTATGTCCTACTACGGACAACTTGCGATTTTGCCAAACGGAACGGCAAACTTTTTTCAACGCTGCACACTTTAGGAGAAATGGGCGCAAAAAAAGCAGCAAACCTTTTTCAGATTTACTGCTTGTATGTGCCGCTATGACGGCGGCGGGTATTCAGTTGTATTTGCTTATTTCAGTTCGGCAAATTGGAATTCATCGTTCCTGCACTTCTTTTCCGCTCATATGCTCTATTTCAATTTCAAACATCTGAACGGCTCTTCCGGATGATGCCACTGCTTCATCTACCAGCTTTTCATCAGGATAATATTTCATCGCAAATTTCTTTATCAGCATCATTGTGGCTTCCTGATTTTCGACTAAGTGGCAGCGTCCAAAGACAACCGTACTTTGAAGAAATGGTGCCCACGATTCTTCCTGAATGCGTTCATTACCATATACAGTAAAGCAAACCTTATCACATACTTTCAAACAATCCACCTTATAGCCTGCTTTGGCTCCATGAAAAACAATCTTATGCGCATCTTCATCATATAGATAATTGATCGGTATCGCATAGGGATAACCATCATCACCGTTAACTGCCAGTATACCACGTCGAGAAGAACGTAGCAGTTCTTTCGCTTCGTCTGTGCTGATTTCATTTCTCTTTTTTCTAATTGATCTAAACATTGAAATTACCTCCGAAAATTCTAAGTTGTTAACCTCTTTCTCTGTTCCATCTTCTTGCCCTTAGGACAAGAAGCATCTTTCGCTCTAAAGAGCTCGGTCAATTCATGTTTGTAACTGGCTTCATTCTATCATATTTCGATACGAAAATCAATACTCAACGGTCAAACTGAAACTTAAAAATGCTCTCAATCAAATTCTGTTTTCCATATCAACATTATTAAGGGGCGGCAGCACTTTAGTCTGTCGCCCCTTGATTACCCGTCTGCGAAACCGGGCGGTGCTGTCAACGGCGGGCGAAGCCCGTTCATCTTGACCGTTGACTGCTCCGGTTGGCTTTGCTATTTACTAACTGATTTGTGGAATAGTACAACATAACAAGTGTTGCACTAAGCAATATTCCACCCACAATATCAGTAAACCAATGCACACCAGATAAAACCCGCCCAATGACCATAGAACTTGCATAGATACCACAAAGGATATTTACGATGTTTCTTAATCCTTTGCTTGAAATCAAGTGGTGAAATTGCATAATAGCCGTAGGCATAATGCACATCATAAGCATTGTTGTAGAGGACGGATAAGAGGCTTCCAAAACACCCTCAATCAAAACAGGTCTGTAATTTACAACAAAAAACTCAAAAAAGAGATATGCCAAAAATACAAGCACATAAAAACCGCCTAATACCAAAATACTGCTATCTACACGAAACAGACTTTTCCTTTTAATAAGTTGCACAAGACCTACCATTGCAAATCCGAACATGATAAACAGTACAGCAATACTCAACCAGTCTGTTATACTATATAGCAGCATATTCACACCAAACAGCGTATGAAAATATTGATTGACTTCCGCAAACCCGACAGATGAACCCTGTGGGCCGATTGGCTGCACATCAACAAACATAATTGCCACTGTGTAGAGAATGAACAAAACCAACAGTCCGGCAGCTACAATAAAATTGTTTTGGATTTTTTTCTTTTCTTCTTTCATTTTTTTGCTCCTTTGTTTTTAATGTATTTGGCTCTTGCCTAATCACACTTTAACTTTGGAGTGAAAAAAACGAAAGAATTTGCCCGTCACATCATTGATACGCTTCGTGTCATGGGCGTTTTAGCAACAAAGCGCCCTTGATAATCAACAAAACAAATGTAAAAAAGGCTACATAAGGTTGAAGGCTTGCAATAAAGATAACAACGCTAATTATAGTCAATGTCATAGATAAGATAGTCTTTGTTTTTATCCAAATAATGCTGGAATAATTTTGCAAAGCTAACGTAGCAATACCACAAGCAACTGTTAATAAAATGATTGCAAAATATGTAACTTTTATGAACAATGGTGTTTCCTGTAACGATAGCAAAGACACTTGACGAATTATCTCGCCCCCTTGCTGTCCAAAAAGAGGGATAAAAAACAACATCCCAACAGAGCAATCAATCAAGCCAAATACTAAATCACGCATATGCTGTGTTTTTTGGTGACTATCTTTTTCTGCCATACAAATCAGTTCTCTATTGGATAACAGTTCATCTATTGTTACTCCGAAAAATTCTGCAATGGCTTTTAAGGAGTCAATGCTTGGATAGCCACGCCCTGACTCCCATTTTGAAATGGCAGTTCGTGAAACAAACAGTATTTCAGAAAGTTCTTCTTGTGTTAGATTTTTTTGTTTTCTAAGTTCTTGCAGCTTTTCGTGAAATTCCATAAACGTTTACCACCTTGATATTTTTTGTTTTTATTTTACCATACGGATACAACTTTTTATAGCCGGTCTTTCAAATTACGGAATAGGGGCGGTTGCCTATCAAATTATTGTGTTACTTTACGGCACATGAGCATTACTGGCAGGGTTGTCCTGGCCGTAACCTTCCAGAAGGTTGATGCCGCCCCACACGCACAGGCCGCCGCCCAGCGCGATCACCAGAGTCTGCAATACGTCGATAGCGTTAGTGAAAAAATCCATAAATCATATTTCCTTTCGTTTGTAGAATTGTTATTGAAGATCCGTTGCTGTCAATTCGTACATCTCGAAAGGCTCATCCGGCTTTACGATGGCCGGTTTGCGTTTCATGTACCGTTCCATATCAAAGAGGTACTTCTTGTCGGCGTCGGCGGTGTACTTATAGTTCGGGTGCTTCGTCAGGTCGTACTTGTCCG
>NZ_NFJU01000024.1 GCF_002160025.1 Anaeromassilibacillus sp. An200 | reverse complement strand
CCTACGCCCTCACACCTGACGAGGCACGGGAGGAAGCGCAGCTGTGCGCCCGTGTTTTGGAACCGTACAAGGGAAAATTCCTCTACCCGGTCTATTTCGACTATGAATACGACAGCGAACGCTACAGCACGGAGCACGGCGTAACGCCCCATAAGGAGCTGCGCACGCAGCTGGCGGTAGCCTTCTGCTCGGAGCTGGAACGGCTCAGCTGGCGCGCGGGGGTGTACACAAACCTTGACTACATCAAAAACCGGATCGATCGTTCCCGTCTGACCGCATGGGAGCTGTGGCTCGCGGACTATACCGGCGCGCCGGACGTCTCCTGCGGGATACAGCAGACCGGCAGTACGGGGCGCGTGGATGGCATTTCCGGAAATGTGGATACGAACGAAAGCTTTCTCGATTATCCATCCCTCACGCGGCAGAACGGCTGGAACGGATGGAAAAAGGAGAACGCCGCCTGCTGGACGTCCGACACCACCAACGGCACGGACAACCCTGTGCGCATTGCACCGAACTCGCTCTACACGGTGAAGATCACCGGACAGGACATTGATCTGGTGTGCGGGGAGAGCGGCGGCAAGCCCGCCGCCTTCCGGCTCGTGCGTTGCCGGCGGGACGGAGACAGCACGCTCTGGCACGTTGTCCCCGTCGGGGAACCGGGCCAGGAGGCCGGGATCTACCCGGCGGAAGGCGGGGAACGGATCTTTGCCGCGCGGATTGCAAAGGAGGAAATTGCATGACACGAACACAGACGATCTATTACACCGTTTTGGGCGGACTGGCTGCCGCCGGATCCATAGTGGCACAGGCGCTGGGAGGCTGGGACACCATGCTGCAAACGCTCGTGGCCGTGATGGCGATCGACTACGCGCTGGGGATTGTGCTGGCGCTGGTGTGGAAAAATTCCAACAAGACACCGGACGGCAGCTTTGAGAGCCGGGCCAGCATCAAGGGGCTGTTCCGCAAATGCGGAATCCTTCTGTGCGTTCTGGTGGCGGCTCGGCTTGACGCGCTGTTCGGCGTGGAGGGCTATGTGCGCAGCACGGTGATTTTCTTTTTCCTTGCCAACGAAGGGCTGAGCGTTATCGAAAATCTGGGTATGATGGGGCTTCCCATGCCGGAGGCGCTCAAGAACGCATTTTTGGAACTGCGCAAAAAGGGAGAAGAAAGCTGAACATTTCGCAAACGGCAAAGGGCCGGAGCCGGACAAAAATTTGTCCGGCTCCGGCCCTTTTTGAATATTAGGGGAAAAGCAGCTTGGCACAAGACGTCCGAAAAAATTCGCTCCGCTCTTTTTTCTGGATTTTCTATGGCTTCGCATGACTTTCCAAAAGGGGCTCTGCCCCCTTTACCCCCGCCACCTTTTGAAAAAGGTGGACGAAAACTTCACGTTTATACAACGCCCTTTTTCAGAATCATATTGGCATACAGCGCCGCTTCGCTGGTAGCCACCACCGCATACGCTTTTTTGGCGCGCTCGTAAAACTCAAACTTGTTGATCGCGATCTCCCGCAGACCATCCTTCTCATATTTCGCCCCAATCTCCCGGTAGCGCGGCCAGATCTCCGGCTGATACGGATCGTCCGGCAGCACCTCCATGAAAATGGTAGGATGCTCCACATAGGGATCCAGCGGCATGAACTTCAGAATCGCGTCAAGGATCTCGGGGATTCCATGACCGTCAAGACGGATCACATTCGCGGGATGCGCGAATTTCGGAAAATTACCATCCGCCAGCACCAGCTCGTCGCCGTGCCCCATCTCCATGAGCACCTTGAGCAGCTCCGGCGTGAGAATCGGGGGAATTCCTTTCAGCATGGCAAACGCCTCCTTTTTATTGCACAATCACGCCGTCCTCGTCCCAGAGAGCGCGCCAGTCTGTGGCTCCCGGCCACAGGAACACCTGTCCCTTAACCAGACGGCAGTTCTGATCCGCGAGACGGATGGCTTCCATCTCCTCCGCAGTGAGCGGATCCTCCGTGACGCATTGGAGATTGGAAACATAGTTTTTCTCGTGAACGGAGAACGGGATCGGGATCTGGCCGTTCTGCACGGCCCATTTCAGGCAGACCAGCGCGGGATGAATCCCGTGCGCCTTCGCGGCAGCTTCCACGGCGGGCATCGCGGTGTCCACGACGTCTCCCTCGGCCTTGTCGCGGTCCGGGCGGTTCGGGCTGCCGATTGGGCAGAAGCCCACGGGCTGCATGCCGCGATCGACGCAATAGCGGAACAGCTCGGGCTGCTGGAAAGCCGGGTGCAGCTCCATCTCAATAAGTGTGGGCTTGATGCGGCACAGCGGCAGGACCGCTTCCAGCTTCGGGATCGTCATGTTGGACATGCCGAGATTGCGCACCAGCCCCATATCGTGCAGACGCTCCATCTGCCGCCACGCGGCCATGAAGTCCTCTGTGTGGAACGGCTTGGAATCCGGGTTGCGGGAATCACCGCTGCATCCCGGCGTGTGGTAATTGGCAAACGGCCAGTGGACAAAGTATGCGTCGAGATAGTCAAGCTGCAAATCCTTAAGCGTCTTGGCGCAGGAAAGCAGGATATCGCCCTTGCCGTGCATGTCGTTCCACACCTTGGAGATGAGGAACAGCTCCTCGCGCTTGACTTCCCCGGCGGCAAAGGCATGTGCGAACACCTCGCCGATCTGGTCCTCGTTGCCGTAGACGGAGGCACAGTCAAACATGCGGTAGCCGCAGCGGATGGCCCCCGCGACCGCGTCGGAAACCTCCTGCGCGCCGTAGCGGTCCGAGCCGAAAGTGCCCATGCCGATGCAGGGGATCTGCTCGCCGTTCGCCAGCGTTTTCTTCGGGACTGCGTTGGGATCGATCACTGTCATGATACTATTCTTCCTTTCCAATTTGTTCCAAACTGCCGTCCTCCTCCCCAGGACGGGCGGCAATCCGCTTTTATTCGTTGACCAGCATAATTTTCCCGTGCACCTGCTCCGGATGATGGAACAGGGCGAAGGCCTCCGCGGCCTGGCTCATGGGGAATTTGCGGTACAGGAATTCCGGATCGAACTTGAGCTGTCCGGTGGCAAAATAATGGGCCGTCAGCTCCCACTCCTTCCCCGGGAAGGGCGCGGAATAGCTCATCCAGCTTCCGGTGAGCAAAAATTCCTTGCGGTTCATGTTCTCCCACTCGGCGGGGGTGAAGGTCATATCCACATGGGGCGTACCGATGAAGCAGACGTGCGCCTTGTTGGCCGCCGCTTCAAAGGCCATGTGCATGGTGGCCGGGTTGCCCGCGGCCTCGAAAACCCAGGCAAATCCGCGCCCGCCGGTCAGGGCCTTCGCGCGCTCCATGAAGCCCTCTTCCTTTGTGTTGATCGTCTCGTCCGCTCCCATGCGCCGGGCCAGGGCCAGACGGCCCTCGTCGATGTCGAAGGCCACCACGCGGCGGCTTCCGAAAATTTTCGCCCATTGCAGTGTGAAGATGCCGATGGTGCCGCAGCCGAACACAGCCACATCCCCGCCGCCCTGGTAGCCGTTGCACAGCACGCCGTGCAGCGCAACCGTGGACGGCTCAAACATGGCCGCCTGCTCATAGGGGATGGAGGGATCGTATTTGACGGCGTTGCGCTCGGGCAACACGACATAATCCGCAAAACTGCCCTGCTGGCGGCTGCCGATAAAGCTGTAATGCTTGCAGAGCGAATAATTTCCCTGCTGGCAATCCGCGCACTTCATGCAGGGAAGCAGCGGCGCGCCGGAAACCGTGTCGCCCACCTGGAGCGTCTCCACGCCCTCGCCGACCTCGACCACGTCGCCCGCAAACTCATGGCCGAGCACTACCGGGTAAAAATGCGCGCCGTGATGCAGCACGCGCGGCACGTCGCTGCCGCAGATGCCCGTCGCCCGCACCCGCACTTTCACTGTTCCCGGCAGCGTTTCCGGGGTGGGAAACTCCTCGTATCGAATATCCTCATTGGCATGCAAGACCGCCGCTTTCATGGCTTATCCTCCTTCATCAGATCCTTGAGATTCTCATACAGACGCCGGTACGTCCGATATCCCGCTTCATAGGCTTCGCGGCGCGCCGGATCGGGCTCGTGCACCCGCCGGATTTGTACCGTCCGCGCCGCCGCGTCCTCGCAGTCGCGGTAGATCCCCGCGCCCACGCCCGCCAGCATGGCCGCGCCGAGGGATGTCGCCGTGTCGGAACCCGGCACCTCGATGCGCCTGCCGGTTATGTCAGCTTTGAGCTGCGTCCAGAAGCGGCTGTTCGCCGCCCCGCCCATGGCGCGCAGCACACCAGCCGAAATGCCTGCTTCCTGCGCCGTTTCCAGATTATGGCGCAGAGAGTAGGCCACGCCCTCCATGCAGGCACGGGCAAAATGCGCGCGCGTTTTGGAGAATGTGACGCCGTAATACACACCCTTCGCGTTCACATCCCAGATGGGGCTGCGCTCGCCCGCGAGATACGGCAGAAACACAAGACCCTCGCTGCCCGCTGGGATCTCTGCCGCTTCCCGATCGATCTCCGCAAAGGAGGACGATCCGGTTTCCGCCGCCGTCCGGCGCTCCGCCTCCGCGAATTCGCGCTCAAACCAGTTCAGCGCGCCGCCTCCGCCCACCGTGCCGCCCTGTAACAGCCAGCGATCGGGGACGACATGGGCGCTGAGGATCAGCCGGGGATCGGCACGGCACACGTCCATGCAGATGCTCATGCCGCCCGCCTGGCCGCCCTGCTCCTGCGTTTCCCCCGGATGGACAACGCCCGCGCCGAGCGTGCCGCAGGCCGCGTCAAGCCCGCCCGCCACCACGGGGATCCCCTCCGGCAGGCCGGTCTGAGCGGCGGCTTCGGCCGTCACCTTCCCGATGACCGCGCTGCACGGCGCGATCGCCGGAAGCAGCGAGGGGCGCAGGCCCAGATCGCGGCAGAGCGATTCGTCCCAGGCTCCGCGCGCCATATCCCAGCATGCCCAGCCGTAGCCCTGGCTGGGATCCTGCGTCATTTCGCCCGTCAGACGGAACGCGATAAAGCTGTTCGATTGCAGGATTTTATCCGTTTTCTCATAGACGTCGGGAAGCTGCTCCCGATACCACAGCACCTTGGGGAGCGTGTAGGACGGGGAAAGCGGGTTGCCGCTTACGGAAAACAACCGCTCCTCCCCCACCGTGCAGCGCAGTTCTTCGCAGATGGACGCGGCCCGCGTATCCATCCAGATCGGCGTCGGGCAGAGAACGCTCCCGTCCCCGCCGACGGCGATCGCGCTCCAGCTCTGGCCGTCCACACCGATCCCGGCGATCTGCTTCGGGGCAAAACCGCCCTCCCGCGTCAGACGGCGCAGCGCCGCGCAGACGGCCTTCCACCAGTCCTCCGGATCCTGCTCCGCCCAGCCGGACCTGGGATGGGAAACGGGATAGGACTGCGCTGTCTGCGCCAGCACGCGCCCCGCCGGATCAAACGCGGCAGCCTTGCAGGCCGAGGTGCCGATATCAATTCCCAGCAGGATTGCGTCCATGTCCGCGCTCACGCCTTTCCGTCGCAGCCGCAGACAAGCATGCGGCTCTTCACGAGCTCCTTGACGGCGGCGCGTCCCGCCTTGCCGTATGCCTTCGGGTCGATAACGGACGAATCCGCCAGCACTTTGCGCACGGCCTCGGTGTAAGCGGCGCGAAGCTCCGTGGCAAAATTCACCTTGCAGATACCGCGGGCGATGCAGTCGCGCACGTCGTCATCCGAAAGGCCCGACGCTCCGTGCAGCACCATCGGCGCGGAAAGCATCCCGCGCAGGGTGGTGATCAGCTCCTTGTTGAGCACGGGCGTTTCCTTATAAAAGCCGTGAGCCGTGCCCACGCCGACCGCCATGGAGAACAGGCCGCTTTCCTTCTCAAAGCGCACGGCCTCCTCCGGGATCGTGTAGCCGCCCTCGTCCTCCAAATCGTCCTCCTTGCCGCCGACGCGGCCGATCTCGCCCTCCACCGGGACTCCCACGGCGGAGCACATCTCGCAGACGCGGCGCGTGAACGCGATATTCTCCTCCAGCGGCAGCTTGCTGCCGTCAATCATGACGCTTGTATATCCGGCGCGCAGAGCGCTGACGCACAGCTCGAAGCTGTCACCGTGATCAAGATGCATCGCCACCGGAACGTTTGCCTCCCGTGCCAGTGCCGCCACATTTGCCAGATACAGCGAGGTGCCCGCATACCGGACTGTCGAGGGCGTTGTCTGCAAAATCACAGGAGCATGAAGTTCCTCCGCCGCCTGCACGATCGCCTGCGCCATCTCCATGTTTTCCACATTGAACGCACCCACCGCGTAATGCTGTTCCTGCGCCCGGCGCAGCATCTCTACTGTTGTTGTCAAAGCCATTTTCTGCACGCTCCTTCTCCAAATCACCCAAAAAACCTCGTTTTAACGAAACGTTTCGTTTTTTAAAAAGTAGCACACTTGTCTGCGTTTGTCAAGGCAAAGCCCCTCCTTTCTGCAAAAAACTTTAATAAATCTCCGCTTTTCTCAGCCAATAGGGACACCGGAGAAATCTGATATTTTCCGTTTGACAGGGAGATTGTTGTGTGCTATGCTTATCACAAACAAGAAACGTTTCTATTTTGAGACAGGAGGGAAAGGCATGGCCGCGACCATCAAGGACATTGCCCGGGAGACGGGCCTGAGCCTGGCAACCATCTCAAAATATCTCAACGGCGGAGCTCTCCGGGAGAAAAACCGGGTGGCTGTGGAAAAAGCAATCGAAAAGCTGGATTACCACGTCAACGAGTACGCGCGCGGTCTGAAATCCAACAAAAGCCGCACCGTTGGCGTGGTGATCCCCGAGCTGAGCAACCTCTTTGTGACCCAGATCATTTCGGTGGTGGAAGGGGTTTTGCAGGAGCAGGGCTACAGTGTGATTGTGTGCGACTGCCGATCGGACAGCGAGCGCGAATGCCGCGCCGTGCGCTTCCTTCTGGAAAAGCGCGTGGACGGCATCATCAACATGCCCGTCTGCTCCGACGGCCGCCACCTGCGCCCCGCTGTCGACAACGGCCTTCCCGTGCTGCTGCTCGACCGTCCAATCGACGCGCTCGGCGGGATTGTGAGCTGTGTCCTTCTGGACAACGAAAACGCGGCCCGCATGGCCACGCGCCGCCTGCTGGAGCTGGGGCACCGGCGGATCGGGATCCTGGTGGGACCGAAGGATGTTTACACCTCACGGATGCGCCTGAACGGCTACTATGCCGCGCTTCGGGAGTACGGCGCCGAACCTGCCGGGGAGCTGATCGCCTACGGCGATTATACGCTTGAGGGCGGACACCGGCAGATCCGGCGGCTGCTGGACGAGGCGCACGGCATGACTGCCGTTTTCGTCACCAACTATGAAATGACGCTCGGGACGCTGATTGCCCTCAACGAGCGCGGCGTGCAGATCCCCTCTGAGCTCTCCCTGATTGGCTTTGACAACATGGATCTGTCGCGTGTGGCGCGCCCGACGCTGACGATTGTCAGCCAGCCGCTGGAGGAGATTGGCCTGCAGGCCGCCCGGCTGATGCTGGAATTCTTCTCCGGCGAGCGGACCGCTCCCGTCACCGTTTCTCTCTCCGCCTCCCTGCAGGAGGGGCAGTCCACCTGCCCCATTTCTCCCTGACAGTCTCCGCGCACTCCGGAAAGCGCCGGCGTGCACGCAAAAAACGAAACGTTTTATTTTTATGAAGGAGTTGTATGGCAATGGCAAAAAAATTTGAAGCAAGCTTTGATTCCCTGCGGGAATACCAGTGCCCCGACTGGTTCCGCGACGCGAAATTCGGCATCTGGTCCCACTGGGGCCCGCAGTCCGTTCCCATGTACGGCGACTGGTACGCCCGCAACATGTACATCCAGGGCTCCGATCAATACCGCTATCATATCCGTCACTACGGCCACCCCTCCAAATTCGGGTATAAGGATATCTGCGCGCTGTGGAAAGCGGAAAACTTTGATCCCGATGCCCTGATGGATCTCTATGTCAAAGCCGGTGCACGGTATTTTGTGGGCCAGGCGATGCACCACGACCACTTCTTCAACTATCCTTCCCAGCTCAACCGCTTCAACTCCATGCAGGTCGGCCCGCACAAGGATATCTGCGGCCTGTGGAAAGCCGCCGCCGACAAGCACGGCCTTCCCTTCGGCCTGACGGAGCACCTGGGCGCTTCCTTCTCCTGGTGGTACACGAACAAAGGCCACGATACCTGGGGCCCGTACAAAGATGTTCCCTACGACGGCAACGACCCGGCCTATCAGGATTTCTACCACGCAAACCAGGAGCACTGCAACGTGGAGCAGGGCAGCTTTGACCCGAACAGCTGGTACACCTCCAACGAGAAATTCCGGAAATACTGGCTTGCCGTTATGAAGGAGCTGATTGACCGCTATCAGCCCGATCTGCTGTATTCGGACGGCGGCGTGCCCTTCGCGCTGAATCTGGAAGCGGATCCGAGCGATCCGAACTACCGCCTGGGCCTGGAAGCTGTTTCCTACCTGTACAACACCTCCATCGACAAATACGGCGAAAACCGCGCCGTGTACAACCAGAAGGACCGCCGCCCGGAGATTTATCGGATCGGCGTGCTGGATATCGAAAAGAGCCAGCTTCCCGACATCCTGCCCCATCCGTGGCAGACCGACACCTGTATCGGCAACTGGTTCTACGACGTGCGCCAGGAATACAAGCGCCCCGGACATATTGTGGAAATGCTCGTCGACATCATCTCCAAAAACGGCACGATGCTGCTCAACGTCCTGCAAAAGCCGGACGGCACGATCGACGATGAGGCCGTCTGGATTCTGGAGGAGCTGGCCAAGTGGTTCGCCGTGTGCTCCGAGGGCGTGTACGGCACGCGCCCGTGGCGCATCTCGACCGAGGGCGACACCCGCACCGTGATCCAGGGCTTCACCGAGACGGCCGCCGACTGGACGCCTTCCGACTATCGCTTCACGCAGAAGGGCAAAACCGTTTATGCCTTCCTGATGCGCGCGCCGGAAAACCGCACCGCCGTCATCAAGAGCCTGCTGCCGGAGGAACAGGTGCAGTCCGTCCGTCTGCTGGGCGAGGGCAATGTCCCGTTCGCCCAGAACTTCGGCACCCTGACGATCAAGCTGCCGGACACCATGCCCACCGAATATGTCAACTGCCTTGCTCTTGAACTGAAATAAGAACGAGCCGCCGCACATCGCTGGAATGTGCGGCGGATTTTTTTGCCTGTTGACATACTATGCTTTACATGGTATACTGCAAATACAAGGTAAAACATAGTATTGTGCAAAAGGAGGTAAAAATGGACACACAGCGAAAAAAAGGTCTGCTGGACACCTGTGTCCTGGCGGTGCTGAAAAAAGGCCCCTCCTACGGCTACGAGCTGATCGGCCTCGTCTCCTCCTGCATCCCTGTTTCGGAATCTACCCTGTACCCCATCCTGAAACGCCTGGAAGCAGGAGGCTGCCTGACTACCTATAAGCAGGAGCACAACGGAAGGCTGCGCAAGTACTACCAAATCACACCGGCAGGCGAAGAAAGAATCCGGCTGTTTCTGGAAGAATGGTCGGAGATGGAACGCATCTATACTTTTGTCAAACACACCAGCGAGGAGGAATCCACATGACCCGCCAACAGTTTTTGCAGGAATTTTTATACGCCCTGGAACCGCTCTCTCCGGAGGAACGGCAGCAGATTTCCGACTACTACGAGGAGTTGATCTGCGACGGGCTGGAGCAGGGACTGACTGAGGAGGAGGTGCTGGCGCGCTTCGGTTCCCCGCAGGAGGAGGCGGCCCGGTTCCGCGCAGAAAATCCAGTCTCCCCCACGCCGCAGGAGCCCTCTCTGTACACGCCCAGAGGGGAAATTCACACGCTGGATCTCAGCTCACAGTGCGCTTCCATCTCCCTGATCCCCGTGGAAAGCGGCCCGCTGTGTGTCTCCTTTGCCAGCAATCCGCAGCGGGATCTGGTGGAGACCAGCGAAGAGGGAGGCGTGTGGACGTTCCGTCACACCCTGCGCCGCAAGCGCCTGCGCCATTTCTTCGGCTTTGGCCTTTCCAATCTGAAAATTCAGGTGCGCGTTCCCTGCTCCTTCCACGGAACGCTGCTCATTGCCACAAGCAACGCCGCTGTGACCGGGGAAGGGCTTCCCTCGCTGGAACGTCTGGCAATCCATTCGACAAACGACTCCATCCGTCTGAACACGCTGGAAGCCTCCACCTGTAACCTCGAAACCTCGAACGCCTCTATCCGGGTGCAGAACTACTCCGGGCAGACGCTGCAGGCCAAATCCTCCAACGGCACGCTCGAGGGCGAAACCATCCGCTGCTACGGCCACCACTGGGAAACGTCCAACGCGGCCATCCGGCTGACGGACGCCCAGTCCCTCTCGCTCACCGCAGCCACAAGCAACGGCCGCATTACCGCCTGCGCCTGCGAAGCCCGGGAGTTCAACCTCGTTTCCAGCAACGCCTCCCTGGTTCTGGACAACATCGCGGGAGATCAGCTGACCCTGTGCACCAGCAACGGCTCCATCACCGGCACCGTCCGCGGCAACCCGCAGGAATACCACATAGAGGGACGCACATCCAATGCATCCTGCAACCTTCCGTCGGATTCCTGCCCGCTTCAAAACGTGGGAGCAAACAAGCTGCTCTCCGCCATCACCTCCAACGGAAAAATCCACGTGGATTTTGTGTGAGAAACAGAAAAACAGGATGCAAAGGCCTTCACTGGTATTCGGTGAAGGCCTTTGCTTTTCTCCGCCTTTTCGTTTGTATGATCCTCTCACAAAAAGCCTTCCAAATAAACACAGTTTTTTAATAATTAAATTTCACTGTGACGTTTTCATTTCAAATCCAGAGCTAAAAAGAGCATCATCCTCCATTTTTGACTGAAATCAGTCAAAAAAATAAGTGAATTTGATTGAAAACAGGAAAATCAGCCGCTATACTGTGAATATAAATTTTATTTAATAATACCCCAGATAAAAAGGAGAATGCCATGACAGATAAGGAATATGACGTTCTGCAATATATCAACTCCCATGGAATCAGCCGAACAGAAATCCTCTCCTCCGATCTGCATCTGAGCGAAAGCACGGTGAGAAGGATCCTCGATAAGCTGGAGCAACGAGAACTGATTGTCCGCTTTCACGGGGGAGCATCCCCTGCAAGCACAGAACAGCGATCCGCGGTTCACGCAAGATTCCACACACAGACAGACGAAAAGGAGAGGATCGCGAAAACCGCTTCCGAGCTGCTTTCCGACGGAAATATTGTGATTTTGTTAGGCGGAACCACAGTGGCTGGCCTGTGCAAGTACTTCCGAAGAAAACGGCTCACGGTTATCACCAATTCTATTCTGGTGTTCGACCGCATGAAGGATAATCCCACCACAAAAATGGTCCTTCTCGGCGGGGAGTATTGTCAGGAAGAAAACGAGCTCAAGGACTCACTGACGAACAACATGCTGCTGCAGCTGGGAGCGGACTATTTGTTTTCGGGCGCGTCGGCCTTTGATGAGAGAAGAGGGTTTTTGACAAACGAAATCGACTCCATCGAGTTGTACAACAGCTGTTTCCAGGCCGCGAAAAATGTGGTCATGATGGTGGACAGCAGCAAATACAACGCCAATGCCATTGCCGTGACGGCAAGCTGCGGCAAGGTAAATTATCTGGTATCGGGCCGGGAGCTTTGCCCGACGCGGTGAAAGCCTTTCAGGAAAACGGCATCCAGGTGCTGCCGGCCTGAACATACACTTGCGCTCCCTCCTGCGCAGCGGGCGGAGAGACAATCTGAAGGAGGAAATGCTTTGGATAAACAAACACCATATAAAAGCTACGGGGAAATCCACGAACAGTATATCCAGCTGAGGCAAACCGCTCAGTATATCCAGTCCCAAAAAGACGCGATTCTGCATTTTTTTGAGACAGGAACGGAAATTGTCTATCTTGCGTGCGGATCCAGCTACTGGATGAGTCTGTCGGCGAAATCCACCATGCGGGTACGGGCCAAAAGAAAATCCTACGCCATCAAGGCAGGAGATGTTCTGCTGAACCCCGACGAATTCCAGTCTCTGTTTGAGAACCCCGTTTTTGTCTGCCCGTCCCGTTCCGGCTCCACCTCCGAGGTGATAGAGGCCATTAAGATTTTAAAGAATTTTTACCCCAATGCCCGGCTGCTGTCGCTGGTGGAATATGAGCATTCCGCGCTGGAATCCGTTTCCGATCTCTGCCTCCGGCTTCCCTGGGCCAACGAGCAGTCCGTCTGCCAGACCCGCTCGTTTTCCTGCCTCTATCTGGCCAACATCCTGATCGCCGGTATGCTGGGCGGGGAAAGCATTCTGGAAGAGCAGGTACAGCGCTATCTCTCCCTCGCCCCTCAGTATTATGAACGCGATATTCCCGTTTTGAAGAGCATCGTCGAGCAGGAGAAAATGGACAAGCTGATCTGCCTGGGAAGCGGCACACAATACGGCGTCTGCATTGAAGGGGCCTATATTGTCATCGAGGTCGCGGAATACGCGTCACAGTATTTCCAAATGCTGGAATACCGCCACGGCCCTATTGTTTTAACCGACGCATCCACACTGGTGTTTATGGTCTCTTCCCGGCAATCCAAGCCGTATGAGGGAAAGGTTATCTCCGAAATCACCCGGGCTCACGGGAAAGTTTACCTTGTGTCCACCCAGGCAAACCCCGATGCCAGCCATACCTTCCTTGTGGAGGAAGAATTCTGCGATGAGATCGTGGCTCTCCATTTTGTGTTCTGCCTCCAGTCCATCGCGTATCGGACGGCGGTGCATCTTGGGCGCAACCCCGATTGTCCGGGCAGCCTGACACCGTTCATTGAGTTGTAAGAGCATATGGAGAAAAGAAAATATGACGTCGCCACTATCTTTGACGCCTGTGTTGACCTGATTGTACACCTTGGCAATGTGACGCCGGACTTCGGGCAAAAGGAACAGCTCGTGCAGGATTTCGGCGTATATTTGGGCGGTTCCGCGTGCATTTTCGCTTCCCAATGCGCCAAACTGGGGCTTTCCACCGCCGGGGCCGGGCTTGCCGGAGAGGATGCGTTCGGGAAAATTGTTCTGGACGAGCTGCGGGGCAGCGGTGTGGACATCTCGTACCTCAAGACCTCCTCCGCCTGCAAGACAAGCGTGGGCGTCGCGCTGAACAAGGGAAACGATCGATGCACGCTCACCTACAGCGATTCCATCCGGCTTGTCGAAAAATCCATGGTACCGGACGGGCTTTTGCGGCAGAGCAGGCATCTGCACATTGCCAGCTATTATCTGCTTTCCGGGCTGAGGCAGGATCTGTGCGAAATTCTGAAACAGGCCAAACAATACGGCCTGACCATCAGCCTGGACACCAACTGGGATCCGGAAGAGCGATGGGAGCTTCCGGAGGAGCTGCTGCAATATGTGGACATTTTGCTTCCGAACGAACAGGAGCTCCTGTTCCTCTCGGGTGAAAAATCCCTCTCCCGCGCAATCGCCCGCCTCCTTCCGGCAGTCCCTCTGATCGTTGTCAAGATGGGAGCGCAAGGGGCGGCGGCCGCCACAAAAGACGGTAAGATGCAGGTCGTCAAGTAGGGCTTCCAGGTCTTCCCGAATAGGTTGGAACTCTCGTGAAATACCGCTAATTCCTGTTTGATTTTTTCATAGCGCTCTTCCGGATGTTTGCATAGATGGAGCTTATGAAAAATCCAAATTCCTTTTCTCAGTATTTTATCTGTTGCTCGCTTGCTGACACAAAATAAAATAATCAGAATAATGAATGTACTGTTGCACAGCAGCCCTACTACTGTTAAAAAAGAGAAATTGCTCACATTGGTCTGAAAGAAAGGAAGCATCCACACAACCATAACCAACGAATACAGCACCAGAATTATCTGATACACCACTGTTTTCATTGCGATAATGGAACTGGCTGCTCCCGTATCCATACCCAACCGGCGCATAGAATAAATCTGCATTGGCTGCCCGCCTGTGGAAAAGGGAGTGAGAGCGCTGTATAATATTCCCTCCATCCCGATACAAAAGGAGTATCGAAATTTCCATTGCTGATAAATCACCTTGCAAAATATATTCAGAACGATTCCTTCCAAAAACCATGCTGCTACAGCCACGGCCAAAGCAACCAGCAACCATTCATATCTCATATTTTGCGATATTCGGGCTAACGATGCGATTCCATCTGCGGAAAACAGGAATCCCAACAAAACGCCTGCTGAAAGCACAGCTGTAATAATTCCGAAAAGATTCTTTTTAATTGTACCGAGGAATGCTGGTTTCATGTTCTGTCTCCTGATGTCAACTGTTCTTCATGATTGCACTTTCTACAATATCAGCGATATGTTCACAGGTATCCGCACATTTTTCAAGATAAAGATAAATCTCACGCCATGCAATCACATTGAAGGGATCCTTACATATGCTATGAAGCTCGTGCATACAGTCTATAAACATTCTGTCTACCTCTTCCTCCAAGCTGTTGATACAGACAATATGCTCATGAAGACGCTTAGAACGCTTAAATTCTGGGAATTCCCGCATCAGATTGCAGACCTCTTCACAACAGCGGATAAGTATATCAACCAATCCCAGAGCGTCTGACCGAATTTCTGTAATATGGTTGTAGTAAATACGAATTAGAACATCTTCAATTTTGTCTGTAAGATCGTCCAAATTCTGGCTGATTTGCATGATATCTTCCTGTTCAATCGGCGTGATAAAAGCCTTTGCCAGAGTGTTCAGGAGATCGTGCTTTTTCAGATCCGCCTCATGCTCTATTTTGTGCATTTCATCAAGATACACCGGTAAACTCTCTAAATCAAAGTGTATCATTATTTCCTTCAGAAGTTTGACGGCCTGCCGCGAATGATCTGCACATTCCATAAAATTTTGAAAATAAAATGCGTCCTGTTTTTTTGACATATTTGCCACCTCATACTTTTTGATATGCCTATGTATTTACTTAAAATATCGCAATGAACAATTTCGCCATTGCGAAGCTGATCAGTCCACAGCCTGGGAATGTAAAAATCCATGTCAGCACCATTTCCTTTACAACCCCCAGGTTAATTGCAGAAAGCCGCTTTACAGCCCCCACCCCCATGATGGCGCTTGTCTTGGTATGGGTAGTGGAAACTGGTATGCCGAACAGGCTGGAAATCAAAAGGCAGGCCGTTGCCGCAAGGTCTGCGGAAAAGCCTTGGTATTTTTTCAGTTTTACCATATCCATACCAACGGACTTTATAATCTTCTCTCCTCCGACGCTGGTGCCAGCGGCCATAATAACGCTACAAAGCAACATCAGCCAAACCGGTATCGTAATTCCACTGACGTCCTCCTGTCCATTGGAAAAAGCAAGCCCCAGAAATAAAACACCGATAAACTTCTGCCCATCCTGCGCACCATGCATGAAACTCATAGCGGCTGCACCAAAAACCTGAGCGCCGCTGAAAAAGCAGTTTGTTTTTCTGCGGTTCATGGACCCGCAAATCACCGCTACAATCTTGCATATAACCCAACCGAATACAAAGCCAAGGACAAGGCTCAGAACAAGACCGTAAATCACCTTTGCCCATTCTGCCATATTGATGCCAGCTGTACCGTTCTGGATGGCAATCGCAGCGCCGGTAAGTCCCGCAATCAGGCTGTGGCTCTCACTGGTGGGAATCCCAAAATACGACGCGCCCACGCTATACACCACAATAGAGAGCAACGCCGCACACAAGGCAATCAGCGCTTCATGGGCATTGCCGCCGAAATCCACCATATTGCTGATAGTCGAAGCCACAGAACTGTTGATTTGGGTCATAACCAGCACCCCCAAAAAATTAAAGGCGGCGCTCATAAGTATAGCGTTCCGAACGCCCATACAGCGTGTTGTCACACAGGTGGCGATGGCATTGGGGGCGTCTGTCCACCCATTCACAAAAATAACGCCCAAGGTAAGTAGCACCGTGATGCAAAGAATCGGGCTTGACACAATTCCCTCTATAAAAGCTGAAAACGATATATCCATATATTCTCTCCTTAATATAATCTGGTAGTCAAAACCTCCGGCTAAGCTGGAGACTTGATTAGCCCTATGGTCTGCCAAATGATCTTCTTGCCGCTGATTTCTGCTTTTTATTTCGCTCTACTGTATCTACATAATATCCTCTGGCCCAAAAGTGTCGATTCCCATACTTATATTTCAGGTTTGCGTGTCGATCGAAAATCATCAGACTACTTTTTCCTTTCAAAGAATCCTACAATCTGCGAAACACTATACTTCGGTGGTATACTCAGCAACATATGAATATGGTCACAACACGCATTTACCTCTATGATCTCTACTCCTTTTTGCTCACACAGCTTTCTTAGGATAACTCCGATATCTGCTCGCAACTCTTTATAGATTGCTTGCCTACGATATTTAGGTGCAAATACAATACGATATTGACATCTCCATTTCGTATGCTCTAAACTGTTTATGTCTTTCATGCGAAGACCTCCTCGATAGTTTTGGTTAGGTTGGCAGACCTTTTCCTTTACTCTATTGGGGAGTTCTTTTTTTGTCCATAGCTATAAGCTCTTTATCCACTGGCTGAGCCAGTGGTTGTTTAAGCAATAGCAAAAAGGGACAGACTCTCAAATTGAGGGTCTGTCCCTTTAACAACCAACATTTGCTAAACCAAATCATGATATAAAAGGCGCTTACTTGGAATAAATAGAGACGCTATTGCTCTCTATGACAGACTCCACCACTTATTCCAACAGAAAATAGTATACTGGATACATCAAGATAAATCAACACATTTTTATTTTCTTCCATATAAAGAAACCACTCGCTGGCGAAATGCATTCAAAAAGTTGGACAAATATGGCGATATTTTCTTTCACCGTCCTTAGTTTCCTCACCGGGCACGATGATTTTATGTGGTCTCGAACGATAGCCTATATTGAACAGTACTCATACCGCATAGTCTTAGCTTGATTCTCTGATTGTTATAATATCAAATATACGCTTCTATCTATCTCCCTAAATATTTTTGCACAAAAGTTACCAATGTGCACATAACATTATGATTTTACAAACATATTTATAATATAAGTATAGCATACTGGCCAAATCTTGTCCAGTGGATTTAAACTGCATTTTATATTGGGGGTATTAGGATGACATGGCAATCATGGGATGAACAGTTACCCACAAAAAAATAGCACCGATGCCTTGCTTGAAGACATCGGTGCTATTTTTTTGCAGGCAACCTATTTTTGCAACGGAAGGGTGGCATCCAGTTCATACCCTCCGACAAACCGGATCCTTATTTGGGAGGCAGAGAGTACGGTCACTTGTTCGATGATCCTTCTGATGAAGTCATCGTTAAATTCAGTGAGGTTCAGGTTTTCTTCGTTGTTGATATAAATGAGAGCCTGCTGATATTGATATTCCAGAGCTTGATTCTCTATCTTTTTCTTTTGGAGCTCCTGCAGCTGGCTGGTGAGATCCATCTTCTGTTCTGAAAGCTGCCGAAGTTTGGCTGCGTAGAAGTCGCTGTCACCGCCTTGTGCTACGATCTTGACTAAGGCGGACATTTCCTGCTCCAGCTTGCTGATTTGCTTTTCCAGTGATTGAGGAGTGACTTGGCTCCCGGAAAAGAGGATAATGTTCTCTTGGACATCCCGGAGGTTTTGCATGATATCATCCTTGTCACCGGCCACGGTTTGAACGCACTGGAGAATTGCCTGATGTAATGCTTCTTCGGATAGGGTTGGAGAGTGCTGGCAATACTTTGTGCCGAATTCAAGGCGGTTGATGCAACGCCAGACAACTTTTTTCTTGCCCTTTTTAGACCAAGTGGTTCGTCGGTACATGGAACCGCATTCCCCGCAGACCAACCTTTCGGATAAAGCATATTTGCTGCAGTATTTTCCCAGCACGCTCTTGGTTTTCTTTTGGGAAGCCTTCTTTTTGCTATTTCTGCGGGCCAGTTCAAGTTGGGCATTCAGGAAGTCCTCACGGGGAATGATGGCGGGGTGGTTATCTGTTATGTAGTATTGGGTGAGTTCCCCGTTGTTTTTCTTCTTTTTCTTGGTTAGGAAATCCACAGTATAAGTTTTTTGCAGGAGAACATCTCCCATGTATTTTTCATTCCGCAGGATATGCCGGGTCTTGATGGCGTAGTAGCCATGGTCGATGCCGATGTTCATGGTTTTGCTCATCCTTTCTTGGCTGTTGCCTAAAACTTGGTTTCCTGCTGGTTAAGAGCGAAGCGTATCTTGTTCTTTCCCAGCTGGTAAAATATTTAGGGGGGAGAGTGTGAGAGGGGGGAGCGCAAAAAACTCCCCGGCCAGCCAGCTGGAGAGTTCCTGAAAAAGGGCGCACTACCCCCTTGTATTTTGAGGGTTTGATTTTGGGCTTTCGTCAACCTGTCTATTTGACAGGCGTAAACTTCTACACATTTGACAACGGGGAAAAGAGCCGCAGAACGCAAAAAAGCGGGGCCTCCGGCCTGAAAAATCAGGCGGAAGCCCCGCTTCATCTCGTACAAAGCCTTATTTTTGCCATCTAATGGAAAAGGCATCTATGGAAAATCACTTTGGATTTTGGACTCTAAAAAGCCCGTAAACCCGCATGAATACTGACAAAAACGGGGTGGACATCTAAAGTGTCCACCCCAGATGGTGGAGGAGGGTGGATTCGAACCACCGAAGCAAGAAGCAGCAGATTTACAGTCTGTCCCCTTTGGCCACTCGGGAACTCCTCCGTATTTAGCTGTAGCACTCTGTCCACAGCTCTATGGAGCTGGTGAACGGACTTGAACCCCTGACCTGCTGATTACAAATCAGCTGCTCTACCAACTGAGCTACACCAGCATCTGTATCAGTTATTTTTGAGTGCTTAGATAATATATCATTTTCCCGCGAAATTGTCAAGCACTTTTTTTAAAAGAAAGAATTGAAAATAAAAAAGGAAACGATTATTATGAAAGAAAATCCATCTGTTCCGCGAAGATACGGGGAAATCAGCGTATTTTTGTATCTTGGCACGGACAGAAAATCAGGCCCTGGAGGAGGATGTCCCATGTGCTTTGTGATTGGCATTGACGTTGGAGGGAGCACCACCAAGATTGTCGGAATCAGCGAGGAGGGCGTACAGAAGCCTCTCTTTGTCCGCGCGGCTGACCCTGTGGCTTCCCTATTCGGCGCTTTGGGAAAATACACCTATGACAACGGCATCCCGCTGGATGCGATTGAAAAAATTGTGCTCACCGGTGTGGGAAGCGCGTACATCCGCCAGCCTCTTTACGGCATCCCGACCGCGAAAGCCGACGAGTTTCTCGCGGACGGGCTGGGAGCCACCTACCACACAGAGCTGACGGAAACCATCGTGGTCAGCATGGGAACGGGCACCTCTCTGGTTCGGGTGTCAAAGGATGGCATCCAGCATATTGGCGGCATCGGCATCGGCGGCGGGACGATCATGGGCCTTTCCAACCTTCTGCTGAAAACCTCGGATATCCGCGAGATCATTGAACTGGCTCAGCGCGGGAATCTCTCCAACATTGATTTGCAGATTCAGGACATCACCACCGCTCCTTTGGAGGGCCTTCCGCTGGATGCGACAGCATCCAATTTCGGCAAGGTGCGCGGAGCCGTTTCCCTGGAGGACACCGCGCTCGGAATTCTCAACATGGTGCTGCAATGTATCGGCAAGAGCGCCATTCTCTCCGCTTTGAACACGCCGATCCGCGACTTTGTGCTGATCGGCAACCTCACCCGCCTGCCGCAGTGCAAAGAGGTTTTTCCCATTCTGGAGAAAATGTTCGGCGTCCGCTTTCTGATCCCCAAATACGCCGAATACCGCACCGCTGTGGGAGCGGCGCTCGCCTTTACGCTGGGCTACCCGGTGCAGGAGGTTACACCGGAAGATTGAAAAAACACCCGGCAGGGAAAATCCCGCACGGGTGTTCTGACAGGAGAAAAACTATAAATGCTGACCGATCTGTTTCTTGCACAGCTCAAACAATGGGCGGCTGAGGATCCGGAGATTACGGCTCTCCTCGTTGTAGGCTCCTACGCCCGGGGGACAAACAAAGCGGATTCCGATCTGGATCTTGTCATTCTGACCTCCCGCAAAGCGGACATGGTAAAAGGACCAAGCTTTGTGGCTCGCTTTGGGGATGTGGAACGCCAACAGACGGAAGAATATGGCGCATGCACCTCCGTGCGCGCCTGGTATCGCGACGGACGCGAAATTGAATTCGGGCTGGTGGAACCCTCCTGGGCCAGCGTTCCGCTGGACAGCGGCACCCACCGTGTTCTGAGCGACGGATATCTTGTGCTCGCCGACAAAGAAGGGCTGTTCACCGATCTGAAGCTCTGAGTGCCTGTCCAGTGGGGTACGCTTTACGGCTTCTTTTCCCCTGCCTCCTTCGTTTCATCCTGTTCCCCGGCTTGCTCCGTCTCCTGTGCCGGAGCTTCCGGGCTGTCCGGCTGCTCTTCTGTCTCTTCTTGTGTCTGCTGCTCTCCGGCAGGCTCGGTCTCCTCATCCCAGTCCGCCCCGTCCGACTCGGGGGGGCCATCCACCACCGGCGCTTTTCCATGGCGCACAAAGGTGATGTCGGACAGCTTCTTCGGGAACAGGATTTTTTCCTGCGGGATTTTGCGTGCGCGCAGGCGGTTCAAAACACTGTGGCGCAGAAGCGTGTAAAAAACGGAACAGAGCGGAATAAAAATCAGCATTCCCGCAATTCCCATCACGCTGCCGCCGATGGTCACGGCAGCCAGCACCCAGATTGACGGCAAACCGACGGAGCTGCCGACCACATGCGGATAAATCAGATTTCCCTCAACCTGCTGCAAAATCAGGAACAAAATCACAAACCAGAGCGCCTGCATCGGATCCACTGTGAGGATCAGGAACGCCCCCACAATACAGCCGATAAACGCGCCGAAAATCGGGATCAGCGCTGTCACGGTGATCAGCACGCTGATCGTGAGCGCATAGGGAAACCGCAGGATGCTCATGGTGAGGAAAAACATACAGCCAAGGATCACCGCCTCCAGGCACTGGCCGGACAGGAAGCGGGAAAACGTGCGGTAGGAGAGCGTTCCCACCTCTGTGATGCGGTCCGCATGATGCTCCGGCAGAAACGCATAGAGAAGCTGGCGGAACTGGCGGCCCAGCCGTTCCTTTTGCAGAAGGATATAGGCCGCGAACACGATCGCCACCACGCTGCCCACTACACCGCCAATGATGGACGACGCGAGGTCCAGTGTGGAATTGAGCACGCCGCTCATGCTGTTCTGCGCGAGATCGATAAAGCCCTGAGAAAGCTTTTCCCAGTCGATCGAAATCCGGCTGAGCACGTCCACGACCTCTGGATACTGCTCCATGAGCTGCTCTCCCCACTCCTGCGTCTGCTGCGCAAAGACAGGGATCCGATCCACAAAATTTTGCAGCGTGCGCCCAATCTCCGGCAGGATCAGGAAAAAGATCACCGCCAGAAGTCCGCAGAGCAGGAGCAGCGTCACCACAAAGCTGATCGGCCGCTTGGCCCGGCGCAGACGCCCCGGCTTTTTCCCCGGCGCGAGCGGCGGAAAAAGCCTGTCCTCCACCTGCCGCATCGGAACATTGATCACAAACGCAATGGCCGAACCCGCCAGAAACGGCGTGATCAGTCCCAGCGCCACACGCAGGAATACTCCCAGTAAATCCAGATGCTGCACAGCCGCGTTGAGCACAACGCCTCCCGCTATCAGAAGCAGCAGCTTTTTCATATTTGCCTTGGTCAAATTCAACTTTCTTCCTCCTCGCCTGCCGCGTGTCCCCTCACCTTTTCACGCAGGCTTTGTCTGGGGTTATTATATCAGAATATAGGGGAAAAGTCTGTCTGGGCTGTAAAGTTTTTTAAAAAAATACCTTACAATTTTCCTTCTGTATTACATACTGTATAAACCTGTGGAAAATTTGAGAAATTTTCATGGATCCCTCTTGACAAACACCAGGCACAATGCTAGTATGATATCAACAGCAAAATATTTCAAAGCGTCGAGAAGGAAGTTTCCGACTCACCTGTCCGTTTAAGAGAGCCAGCGCCATGGGCTGGAAGCGCCGGCATCGGACGAATCTGAAATACCGCCTTTGAGTGCGTGCCGAAATAAGGTGCGACGTTATGCCCACGTTACGGGCAGCTATGAGAGAGTTTTGTTATACATGGTTTTCCCTGTTTAGCAATTCGGAAAATAGGGTGGAACCGCAAGCTGAGCCTTGCCCCTTACTAGGAGGGGCAAGGCTTTTTGTTTGTCTGGAAAACGAGCTCCGCCGATTTGGCGGGATATTTTACAAATACAATGATAACGAAAAACAAGGAAAGGGGAAGTCACGGATGATTCAAGTGATGCTCAAGGGCGACGCAAAGGAATTTGAGGCGGGCGTGACCGCTGCCGAAGTCGCCAAATCCATCGGAGCGGGCCTCTACAAGGCTGCCTGCGCCTGCAAGATTGACGGGGAGGCCGCCGACCTGCGCACGCCGCTGACAAAGGACTGCTCGCTCGAAATCCTGACCTTTGATTCCGCCGAAGGCAAGCACGCCTACTGGCATACCACCGCCCACATCATGGCGCAGGCCATCGGCCGTCTGTACCCGGGCGCGAAGTTCGCCATTGGTCCGGCGATTGAAAATGGCTTTTACTACGATGTGGATCTGCCGCAGACGCTCACACCCGATGATCTGACAAAGATCGAGGCCGAGATGAAGAAAATCATCAAGGAAGATCTGCCGCTCGAGCGCTTTGAGCTCTCCCCCGCCGACGCGGAAAAGCTCATGGCGGACAAGCAGCAGGACTACAAGCTGGAGCTGATCGCGGAACACTCCGGCAAGGGTGAGCCCATCAGCTTCTACCAGCAGGGCGAATACGTCGACCTGTGCGCCGGCCCGCACCTGATGAGCACCGGCCATGTGAAGGCCGTGAAGCTGACGAACTGCACCGGCGCTTACTGGCGCGCCGACGCGAACAACAAGATGTTACAGCGTGTGTACGGCATCTCCTTCCCCAAGGCTGCCGATCTTGAGGCTTACATCACGATGCTCGAGGAAGCCAAGAAGCGCGATCACCGTAAGCTGGGACGCGATCTGGAGCTGTTCACCATCATGGACGAGGGACCGGGCTTCCCGTTCTTCCTGCCCAAGGGCATGGTGCTGAAAAACCTGCTGATTGACTACTGGCGCGAGCTTCACCGCAAGGCGGGCTATCTGGAGATCTCCACCCCGATGATCCTGAACCGTTCCCTGTGGGAGCGCAGCGGCCACTGGGATCATTACAAGCAGAACATGTACACCACCGTGATCGACGAGCAGGACTTCGCGATTAAGCCGATGAACTGCCCCGGCGGCATGCTGGTTTACAAGACAAAGCTGCACTCCTACCGCGACCTGCCGCTCCGCATGGGTGAGCTGGGCCTGGTGCACCGCCATGAGCTTTCCGGCGCGCTGCACGGCCTGATGCGTGTGCGCTGCTTCACGCAGGACGACGCGCACATCTTCATGACGCCCGACCAGATCAAAAACGAGATCAAGGGCGTTGTCAACCTGATCGATTCCGTCTACAAGACTTTCGGATTCCAGTATCACATTGAGCTGTCCACCATGCCCGAGGATCACATGGGCGCGCAGGAGGACTGGGACAACGCCACCGACGCGCTGCGCGCGGCGATTTCCGAGCTCGGCTATGACTACGAGGTGAACGAGGGTGACGGCGCGTTCTACGGCCCGAAGCTCGACTTCCATCTGACCGACTGCCTGGGACGCACCTGGCAGTGCGGCACCATCCAGCTCGACTTCCAGCTTCCCGAACGGTTTGAGCTGGAGTATACGGGTGAGGATGGCGCAAAGCACCGCCCGATCATGATCCACCGTGTAGTATTCGGCAGCATCGAGCGCTTCATCGGCATCCTGACGGAGCACTTCGCGGGCGCGTTCCCGCTGTGGCTCTCCCCGGTGCAGGTGAAGGTCCTGCCGATCTCCGAGCGTCACCACGAGTATGCCGAAAAGGTTGCCGCTCAGCTTCAGGAGGCCGGCCTGCGTGTGGAGGCCGATCTGCGCAACGAAAAGATCGGCTACAAGATTCGCGAGGCTCAGCTTCAGAAAACCCCGTATATGCTCGTTGTGGGCGACAAGGAAGCAGAGACGGGAACCGTCTCCGTGCGCGGCCGCAAGGACGGCGATCTCGGCTCGATGGCTCTTGCGGACTTCTCCGCCAAGGCCTGCGAGGAGAGCAAAAACCGCGTGATGGACTAACCGCGTGACAAACGAAAAATAAAAGGCCGCCGGGAATGGAAAAACCTGTTCCCGGCGGCTTCTTTTGTCTTTTTATTCCTTGCGTGCATTCTTGAAATCCACACCGCCGCCATAGGGGCGGAATACGATCCTGGACACGCCGGGCGCGCTGGCAAAGGAATGGCTGCTGTAGGAAACGGGCAGGAATACGGCGCGATCCACCAGAATCTGCTCCGCGGACTGGCAGGCTGTCCGCTTTTCTTCCCCGCTGGTGCGGCGGATCTGGGAAAGCAGCTCGTCGTAGGCAGCGTCGGAAAAACCGCTCACATTGCCCGAACCTCCCGTCTCAAAGCACAAGAGGGCCGCGGCGGGATCGTCCCGCTCCGGGGTGAACGAGCAGACGGCGGCGGAAAAGCTGCCCGCGGCGATGCGGGAAGCCAGTTCATCCTCGGACAGGGGAGCCATATTGAAATATTGGCCAAACGCGGCGTTCCATTCCACCAGAATATTATTGACAAGAGATGTGATCTCCGGATCCTCCGGACACAGGATCGTCAGTGACGGCGGAGATTCCACTCCCAGCTCTGCCAGACCCTCCCGCATGAGGGCCGCCGCATCCTCCAGCCTGGCCGGAATCGCGACATCCTGCGCACTGTCCCGGTAGGACTCACCCTCTAAATGCACAGCGGGCGGGATCAGCCCTCCGGCCGCCTCGGGAAGCGACGCGCGCAGGCTCGTCCAGTCGACGGCATAGAGAAACGCCTGGCGCACCTTCTCGTTTTTCAGCTCCGGGGAAGCGTCGCTGGACAGATTAAAGCAGAAGCCCCAGACCGTATCCTCAAAGGAAGTAATGGTGCATTCGTTTTCCTGCGCCTGTTCTGCCTCGCTCTCCGTCACCGCGATCGCGTCGACCGTGCCGTCAGAGACGGCGGAAACCGCATCCTCGATCACGAGCTCCGCTTTGCCGATCGGGAATTTCAGGTTCGACGGCGCGGTTTCGCCCCAATAGGTGGAGGAAGCCGCGAGGTTGATATGACGGCCCGGATCCCAGCCATATTTTCCGTCAATGACGAAGGGGCCGTTGCCCAGGATGCAGGAACGATCGAGACCGTAGCGGCCCGCTGTCCCTTCAAAAAACTCCTGGTTGCAGGGCATAAAGACGGGCAGTGCCGTCAGGGCGGGGAAATCCGGCACCGGGTACGCAAGCTCCACCACAAGGGTATCATCCCCCTCGGCGCGCACACCCAGCTCCTCCGGAGCCACCGCTCCGCTCTGCACCTCCGCGGCGTTGCGGATGCAGAGCATCGAATCGCAGGACGGCGATCCCGTGACGGGCGCGAGCGCCCGCTGGAAAGCGTACACAAAATCATCCGCCGTCACAGGCGTTTCCCCGTCCGACCAGACCGCATCCTCCCGCAAATGAAAGGTAAAGGTCAAATTGTCCGGACTGCTTTCCCAGCTCTCGGCGGCGCCTGGCTGCGGATCCCCATTTTCATCCAGACGGGCCAGCCCTTCAAAGAGGGCTCCAATCACAATCGCCGCATTTTCACCCTGCGCAATCTGCGGATCCAACGTTTTCGGCTCGCTGGACAGATGCCAGGTGAAGCTTTTTCCCGTGCCGCTGGTGTTCTCCTTCTCCTCACAGCCCCCGCAGAACAGCGGCAGCAGGAGAAGAAAGCACAGCAACAGCGCCCAGGCGCGTTTTCCCCACATCCGAAGCCCTCCTTTCTCATTTCTGGGTCAATTTTATCATGCTTTATTTTTGTTTGCAATCTCGCGGATAAAAATGTCAGAAAAACGTTATACTTTTCAGGAAACCCTCCGGCAAAAGCATGCTTGCCGCGCTCCGGGAAACATGCTACAATAGAAACCGGAATCCAGCCCTTTCAGGGACGGAAAAAAAGGAGGAAAGATCGCTATGAAAGAACTCGAGTTTTATCTTTGCACTCACTGCAAAAACCTTGTGGAAATGGTGCATTTTGGCGGCGCGCCTCTGATGTGCTGCGGAGAGAAGATGAAGAAGCTCTCTGCCAACACGACAGATGCTGCCACGGAAAAGCACGTTCCGGTCGCTGTCACGGAAGGGAACAACGTTACCGTCACCGTGGGCCGTGTGGAGCACCCCATGACGGAGGAGCACTATATCCAGTGCATCGTGCTGCAAACAGAAAAGGGTGTGCAGCGCTGCGATCTCCTGCCCGGCAGCAAGCCCTCGGCCGTCTTTGCTGTTGCTCCGGGCGACAAGGCCGTTGCGGCCTATGCCTACTGCAACCTCCACGGTCTGTGGAAAGCGGATCTCTGAGCCGCCGGATTTTTTCCAACCCATAAGATAAGACGCTCCCGAAGCCCGGAAGGTTTCGGGAGCGTCCTCTTTTTATGGTTCCCGTCCCAAAAGCGCGCGGATCTCCTCCAGCCTGCGCGCCATGCGCGATTCACTGCCGCTCTCCGTGGGATGGTAATACCGCCGCCCGCGCAGCGATTCCGGCAGGCACTCCATATCCGCCACCTTGCTTTCCACATCGTGCGCGTAAACGTACCCGTCCCCATAGCCGAGTTCCTTCATCAGACCTGTGGGCGCGTTGCGGATGACAAGCGGCACCGGCTCGTCAAGCATCGTGAGTGCGTCGCGCTTGGCCGACTCATACGCGCGGTAAACCGCGTTCGAACGCGGCGCCAGGGAGAGATAAATCACCGCGTGCGCCAGATGGATGCTGCACTCCGGCATCCCAAGAAAATGGCACGCCTGATATGCGGCCAGCGCGATTTCCAGCGCGCGGCTGTCGGCCAGGCCGATGTCCTCGCTGGCAAAGCGGATCAGCCGCCGCGCCACATAAAGCGGATCCTCGCCCGCTTCCAGCATGCGCGCCAGCCAGTAGACGGCCGCGTCCGGATCGCTGTTGCGCATCGATTTGTGCAGCGCGGAGATCAGATTATAGTGTTCCTCGCCGTTCTTGTCATACAGAAGGGATTTTTTGGAGGTGCACTGCTCCACCAGCTGCCGTCCGACCGTCACCGTTTCCCCTTCGCGCCGCCCGTTGAGTACAGCCATCTCGAGCGTATTGAGCGCGGTGCGCGCGTCGCCGTTGGAAAACCGGGCGATCAGCGGCAGCACGCCGTCCTCCAGGCGGACGTTCTGTCCGCCGAAGCCGCGCGGATCCGCCAGCGCCATGCGCAGCAGCCCTTCGATCTCCTCGGCTGTCAGGGCGTTGAGCACAAAGACCTTGCACCGCGACAAAAGAGCGGCGTTTACCTCAAACGACGGATTTTCCGTGGTCGCTCCGATCAGAATAATACTGCCTTTTTCCACAAATGGCAGAAAAGCGTCCTGCTGCGCCTTGTTGAAGCGGTGGATTTCGTCCACAAAGACGATGGTGCGCTCCCCGAACCGGCGGTTCTGCTCCGCCTGCTGCATCACCTCACGGATCTCCTTGATCCCGCTTGTGACGGCGCTGAAATCGACAAAGGAGGATTTCGTCCGGTTCGCGATGATCCGCGCCAGCGTTGTTTTCCCCACGCCCGGCGGCCCCCAGAAAATCATGGAGGAAATCCGATCGCTGTCGATGAGACGGCGCAGGATTTTCCCCTCGCCCAGCAGGTGGCTCTGTCCCGCGAACTCCTCCAGTGTGCGCGGGCGCATGCGGCTGGCCAGCGGATCCGCGGCGCCGCGGTCAAAAAAGCTGCTCTGTTCCACGTTTCGTTCCCCCTTTTGTTCAGCATAGCACGGCAAAACGCAGGAGGCAAGAGGCGTTTTATGCCGCGCCCGCGCCTTTGGAACAGAGAAAGCGCAAGAGAGGAAAATGAATTGTTTCTTTTTTCACAAAAAGCAGGATTTGCGGGGAAATCTCTTGAAAAGCGTAAACACGCATTGTATAATAAGGAACGTAAAAGTACGTCATTACAGCCCCCATATTCAAAATAAAGGAGTGCTTAAACATGAACTATCTCAACAAGAAAACCGTTGAGGATATCGACGTTGCCGGCAAGAGAGTGCTGGTGCGCTGCGATTTCAACGTCCCGTTTGACGCCGAGGGCAACATTGCGGATCCGAAGCGAATCGACGAGGCTCTGAAGACCATCAAGTATCTGGTTTCCCATAACGCGAGAGTGATCCTCTGCTCCCACCTGGGCCGTCCGAAGGGCGAGTTCAACATGAAGTACTCCCTGGCTCCCGTCGCCAAGTACCTGTCCCAGGCTCTGGGCCAGGAGGTCAAGATGGCGAAGGACGTCGTGGGCGAGAGCGCGAAGAGCATCGCCGCTTCCCTCAAGGACGGCGAGGTTGAGCTGATCGAGAACGTCCGCTTCCACAAGGAAGAGGAAAAGAACGATCCCGCCTTCTCCAAGGAGCTGGCTTCCCTCGCTGAGATCTATGTCAACGACGCGTTCGGCACGGCTCACCGCGCCCACGCTTCCACCGCCGGTGTTGCCGACTATCTGCCGGCTGTCTGCGGCTACCTGATCCAGAAGGAGATCACCATCATGGGCGGCGCTCTCACCGAGCCGAAGCGCCCGTTCGTCGCCATCCTCGGCGGCGCGAAGGTTTCCGACAAGATCGGCGTCATCAACAACCTGCTGGACAAGGTTGACACGCTGATCATCGGCGGCGGCATGGCTTACACCTTCATGAACGCGCTGGGCTACTCCATCGGCACCTCCATCTGCGAGGCTGACAAGGTTGAGCTCGCGAAGGACATGATGGCCAAGGCCAAGGAGAAGGGCGTCAAGTTCCTGATCCCGGTTGACAACATCGTGGGCACCGAGTACAAGCCCGACACCGAGCACAAGGTCGTCGATTCCGACAACATTCCGGACGGCTGGATGGGCCTGGATATCGGCCCCAAGACCGCTGCTCTGTTTGCCGACGCCGTGAAGGGCGCCGGAACCGTTGTGTGGAACGGCCCGATGGGCGTTTCCGAGTGGGAGAACTTTGCTGCCGGTACGATCGCTGTGGCGAAGGCTGTCGCGGAGAGCGGCGCCATCTCCATTATCGGCGGCGGCGACTCCGCTGCGGCTGTTGAGAAGCTTGGCTTCGCCGAGAAGATGACGCACATCTCCACCGGCGGCGGCGCTTCCCTGGAGTTCCTCGAGGGCAAGGTTCTGCCCGGCATTGCCTGCCTGAACGACAAATAAGATTTTCCGCACGCTTTGCTGAACCGGGGGGCGGGGCTCGCGCCCCGTCCCCTTTTTGATTTTCATCCATGAAAAGGAGCTGTTTCCTATGAATAAGGCACTAAGAAAAGCCGTCATCGCCGGCAACTGGAAAATGAACAAGACCCCCGCCGAGGCCAAAGAGCTGCTCGACGCCATCAAGCCCCTCGTGAAGGATGCGGACTGCGACGTTGTCGCCTGCGTGCCCTTCGTGGATCTCTCCGTCGCTCTCGAAGCGACCGCCGGCAGCAACGTGAAGGTCGGCGCGGAGAACTGCCACTGGGAGCCCTCCGGCGCGTACACGGGCGAAATTTCCGCTCCGATGCTCGCCGCGATGCAGGTGCCGTATGTCATCATCGGCCACAGCGAGCGCCGCACCTATTTCGGTGAGACCGACGTGACCGTCAACAAGCGCGTCAAGGCTGCCCTCGCGAACGGCCTGACCGTTATCCTCTGCGTGGGCGAGTACTTGGAGCAGCGCGAACAGGGCGTCACCGGCGAGGTCGTCGCCCTGCAGACCAAGATCGATCTCCAGGGCGTTTCCGCCGAGGAGCTCAAGAGAGTTATCATCGCCTATGAGCCCGTGTGGGCCATCGGCACCGGCAAGACCGCTACCGCCGCCCAGGCGAACGAGGTCTGCGCTCTGATCCGCGCCACGATCGCCGACCTGTACAGCAAGGCCGACGCGGACGCTCTGACCATCCAGTACGGCGGCTCCATGAACGCGAAGAACGCGGAGGAGCTGCTGGATCAGCCCGACGTGGACGGCGGCCTGATCGGCGGCGCTTCCCTCAAGCCCGAGGACTTCGCCGCGATCGTCAAGGCAGCTTCCCGCTAATCGGGAGCCGACCCACACGATTTACAGGAATGTACGGAAGGGGGCGTCCAGTCCTGCGTTGGACGGACGTCCCCTTCTTCTTATCAGACAGGAGGACTGATTACCATGGCTAAGAAACCGCTTCTGCTTATGATCCTCGACGGCTTCGGCGTCGCCGCGCCGGAGGGGAACGCGATCGCCGCGGCCAAGAAACCGAACCTTGACCGCCTCTTTTCCTCGAACCCGCTGACCCAGATCGGCGCGTCCGGGATGGACGTGGGCCTGCCGGACGGCCAGATGGGCAACAGTGAGGTAGGCCACACGAACATCGGCGCGGGCCGCATCGTGTATCAGGAGCTGACCCGCATCACCAAAGCGATCCAGGACGGCCCCTTCTTTGAGAACGAGGCGTTCCTCTCCGCAGTGGAGAACGCCAAGAAAAACGACTCCGCTCTGCACCTGATCGGCCTGCTTTCCGACGGCGGCGTGCACAGCCATATCACCCATCTTTACGGCCTTGTGGAGCTGGCCAAGCGCCACGGCCTGAAGAAGGTTTACATCCACGCCCTGCTCGACGGCCGTGACGTGCCGCCCAGCTCCGGCAAGGACTTCGTCGCCGCCTGCTGCGAAAAGCTCGGCGAGATCGGCGTCGGAGAGATCGCAACGGTCATGGGCCGCTACTATGCGATGGACCGTGACAACCGCTGGGATCGCGTGGAAAAAGCGTATGCCGCGATGGTGTACGGCGAGGGCGTGCAGGGCAGCGACCCGGTGCAGGCTGTGGCCGATTCCTACGCCAACGACGTGACGGATGAGTTTGTCGTGCCGGTTGTGTGCTCCAGAAGCGGCAAGATCCAGGCAAACGACTCTGTGATCTTCTTCAACTTCCGCCCCGACCGCGCCCGCGAGATTACCCGCACCTTTGTTGACCCGGACTTCTCCGGCTTCGAGCGCAAAAACGGCTTTTTCCCGCTCACCTATGTCTGCATGACGCAGTATGACGCCACGATGCCGAACGTGCAGGTGGCCTTCAAGCCGCAGTCTCTGGTGAACACCTTCGGCGAGTACATTTCCCAGAAGGGCCTCAAGCAGCTGCGCATTGCCGAGACGGAGAAATACGCCCATGTGACGTTCTTCTTCAACGGCGGCGTGGAAAAGCAGTATGACGGCGAGGACCGCATCCTGGTAAAGAGCCCGAAGGTTGCCACCTACGACATGCAGCCGGAAATGAGCGCCTATGAGGTGACGGACAAGCTGGTTGAGGCGATCCATTCCAAGCAGTATGACGTGATCATTCTGAACTTCGCCAACTGCGACATGGTCGGCCACACTGGTGTGTTTGACGCGGCGGTCAAGGCTGTGGAAGCCGTTGACACCTGCGTGGGCCGTGTGGCGGACGCTGTCGCTCAGGAAGGCGGCGTGACGCTGATCACCGCCGACCACGGCAACGCCGACCGCATGGTGGACGACGACGGATCTCCGTTCACCGCTCACACCACCAACCCTGTGCCGTTCTGCATGGTCGGCTATGAGGGCAAGCTCCGCACCGGCGGCCGCCTTGCCGACATTGCTCCCACCATGCTCCAGATCCTCGGCCTGCCTCAGCCCGCCGAGATGGACGGTAAGTCTTTGATTGAGTAAGTTTTACAGAAAAGCCCTTCCGCGAGAAACCGCGGAAGGGCTTTTTGTGTGCTTCGGAATACAAGCAGCGCGCCTTACCAGGTCGGAAGCGCGTCGGGAGTGGCGCGGGGGCGCGGCTCCGCATCAATCTGGAAATGCGCAATCAAAAGGCCATAGTTCGTCATCGGCACGCCCTGATCCTTTGCCTGTGAGACACGGGAGAGGACGTATTTGCGGTTGAACATGCAGGCCCCACAGTGGATGACCAGATCGTAGGGCGTGAGGTCGGCGGGAAAATCTGTGCCGCGCGCAAATTCGATGGTCAGCCCCTGCCCGACGCGTGCGCGGAGCATGCGGGGAATCTTCTCCCTGCCGATATCCTCCGTCAGCGGCGCATGGGTGCACGCCTCCGCAATCAGAACGCGGGAATGTTCCGTAAGTCGGTCGGCAGCCTTTGCGCTCTCGGTAAAATAGGAGATATCACCCTTGTAAGCGGCCAAAAGGACAGAGAAGGAGGTCAGCGGGGTTTCCGGCGGCTTTTTGGCATAGACCGTGCGGAACAGCTGGCTGTCCGTGATGATCAGCTTCGGCGGGTGCGCCAGGGAAGCGAGCGAAGCTTCCAGGTTGTCACCGGTGCAGCAGGACACCAGGCATTTCTTGTCGAGCAGCTCGCGGATCATCTGCACCTGCGGCAGAATCAGGCGGCCCTTCGGTGCCTGAATATCCTGCGGCATGACAAGGAGCACCAAGTCGCCCGCCGCGCACAAATCGCCGGTGATGCTTTCCTGCTCAAAGTCGGCGGGCATGGCCCGGATGATGGCCGCACGCAGGCTCTCCACGCCCTCCCCCGTTTTCGCGCTGACGGCGATCGGCGTGAGCTTGCTCTCCTCCAGCACACGGGCAGCCAGTGCGGGCGCGTCCTGCTCGTCGGCCTTGTTTACAACAGCGATGACCGGCGTTTTGCTCGCTTGGAATTGCTCCAGCCATGCCAGCTCCTGCGTGAAATCGTCCCCGGAAAAGAGCAGGAGAGCCACGTCTGTTTTTTTCGCCGCTTCCTGCGTGCGCTCCACGCGCATGCCGCCGAGCGCGCCCTCATCGTCAAAGCCTGCCGTGTCGATGAACACGCACGGCCCAATCCCGTGCACCTCCATCGCCTTATAGACGGGGTCGGTCGTGGTACCTGCCACGTCGGAGACAAGCGCGGCCTGCTGGCCGGTCAGGGCGTTTGTCAGCGACGATTTTCCGCTGTTGCGTTTTCCGAAAATGCCGATGTGCAGCCGGTTGGCTCTCGGCGTCTCTGTTAGGGACATGTCAATTCCTCCTTACGCGGGGGAGAGTTCCGCTTTCTGCGGAAAGCGGCCAAACGGGCGCTGCCCTTTTGGAATTCCCGCAAACTTTTGAAAAAGTTTGATCAAAACTTTCAAGTTTTGTCTTGGCTGTGCTCTTCGGGAGCCGGTCCGAACTGTCCCGCGCCGCGCAGGGTGCTCATTCCCTCTCCGCTTCCGCGCGGGCCGTGCTGACCGCAGGTCCGGGCCGTGCTGACCGCAGGTCCGGGCCGTGCTGACCGCAGGTCTGGGTCATGCTGATCGCACGTCCGGGCTGTGAGCCAGTAGGGGGAGCCAGGACGGTCGTATTCCTCCAGGAAGGGGTGCACACCGCCGTCGCCCCGGTAGCCGACGAGCGTTCCCAGGTTGACATTGTGGAAGCTGTGGAAAATATTCTGCCCGGCGCTCGGGTTGGTCTGCTCGAGCGCGCGAATCAGCTCCTTCATCTCCTGCCGCTTGGAATCCATCGTGCCGTTTGCCGTGCCCTCCGTCAGACGGCAGGCACAGCGCAGAAATTCGAGATCGTTGTACCGCGCCCATGCGATGATATCGGCTTCGCGCACAAGGTAAAGCGGACGGATCAGCTCCATGCCCGGAAAATTCGTGCTGTGAATCTTCGGCATCATCGTTTTCATCTCCGCGCCGTACAGCATGCTCATCAGCACCGTCTCGATCACGTCGTCAAAATGGTGGCCGAGGGCAATTTTGTTGCAGCCGAGCGCGCGGGCGTGCTTGTACAGGCAGCCACGGCGCATCCGGGCGCAGAGATAGCACGGCGATTTCTCCGCCGAAGCCGCCGCCTCAAACAGCCGGTTTTCCACAATCGTGACCGGCAGACCGAGCAGGGCAGCGTTTTCCTCAATGCGCGCGCGGTTTTCCGGGCTGTAACCGGGATCCATCACGAGGTTCACCAGCTCAAAGCGTGTGGGGCTGAACCGCTGCAGCAGCTGCATACACTTTGCCAGCAGCATCGAGTCCTTGCCGCCGGAGATGCACACAGCCACGCGGTCTCCGTCGCACAGCATGCCGTAATCGCGCAGGCCCCCGACAAATTTGTTCCAGATGGGCTTTCTGTATTTTTTCTGGATGCTCAGCTCCGCGCGCCGCCGCTGATCTCCCTGTCTTTCCTGCATATGGATGTTCCGCTCCCCTTTCATGACCGCCGGCCGCACCTTGGCAAACGCTTTGCGCGGCATGGCTCCGGAACAAGAAAAGGTCCGAACCCATGCCGCGCATCTTTGCTCCGGCTGCTTTCCTGTTTATTATAGCGCAAAACAGCGCCGGGAGTCTACCGGAATTTTTGAAATCCACCCCGGCTTGACTTTTTTTGCGCGGAGGATTACCATACCCTCAGAGAACAGCGGCAGATGGAAAATTCCGGGAACGCCGCGCCCGGGAAAATCAGGATGGAGGAAGGACAATCGATATGGAAAGCCGTTTTGATGAAATTATCGACAGGCATCACACCATGTGTGAAAAATACGATGGGATCGCCCGCTCGGGCCGCCCGGAGGACACCATTCCGCTCTGGGTGGCGGACATGGATTTCCGTGCGCCGGACAGCGTGCGCGAGGCCCTGCACCATCTGGCCGATCACGGAATTTTCGGCTATAGCTTCACGGGGGACGAATATTTTGAGGCCGTGCGAAATTGGTTTGCGTCGCGCTTTGGCTGGGAGCCGAAACAGGAATGGCTCGTCTGTACGCCGGGCGTAGTATATGGATTTTCCGCCGCCATCCAGGCCCTGACGCAGGAAGGTGACGCGGTGCTGATCCAGCAGCCGGTTTACCCGCCGTTCGCAGGCTCCTTGCAGAACACGGGCCGCCGCCTGGTCAACAGCCCTCTGCATGAGGAAAATGGCCGGTACTGCATGGAATCTCCCGAGGAGATGGAGCGCCGGATCGTGGAAAATCACGTGAAAATCTTCCTGCTGTGCAGCCCTCACAATCCCGTGGGGCGCGTGTGGACGCAGGAGGAGCTGGAAACGGTGAACGACATCTGCCTGCGCCACGGGGTTGTGGTGATCTCCGACGAAATCCACGCCGACTTCACCTTCCCGGGACACAAGCACACCGTATTTGCGTCGCTTTCCAAGGAAGCGGAGCAAAACTGCATTGTCTGCACCGCGCCAAGCAAAACCTTTAATCTGGCCGGACTGCAAACGTCGAACCTGTTTATCCCAAACCCCAAGCTGCGGGAAAAAATGCGGAATTTCATGGGACGGCTCCACTACGACCAGCCGAACCTCGCCGGACTGACCGCGTGCATGGCGGCCTATCGCGGCGGCGCGTCATGGCTTGATGAGCTGATCCCCTATCTGGCGGAAAATGTCTCGCTGGTTCGCTCCTTCCTGCGCGATCATCTGCCGCAGCTGCGTTTGGTGGAGCCGGAAGGGACTTATCTTCTCTGGATTGACTGCCGGGGACTGGGACTCTCTCAGGAAGAGCTTGGGAAATTCTTCTCGGAGCGCGCCCGGCTGTGGGTGAACGAGGGCGAAATGTTCGGCCCCGGCGGCGAGGGCTTTGTCCGTGTGAACATCGGCTGCCCCCGTTCCGTCCTCCAAACTGCTTTAAGCAGGCTGAGCCTGCACACATGACGCGCAAGCGGCAGACTGAGTCTGCATGCATAACGCGCAAGCGGCAGGCAAGCCTGCCGCCCGGCACGGAAAAAGAAATCGGCCCTCTTGCGATCTCACGTCGCAAGAGGGCCTTGTCATGTGTCCCGCGTTGTTTTCACGGAGCAGCACGGCAGGTGCGCTGTGATTTTCAGCTGAGAGGAATCCTGAACATGTATCCTGGTTCGGCCTGTCAGCCGACAATAATTTTCCCTTCCGGACGGACAGCTATCGCCTTGTTGCGCCCTTTCTTGCCCACAATGGCAAGGCCAAGCGAGACAGGGCCGACGCGGCCGATAAACATAGTCAGGCAAAGGAAAAGCTTCGACGCCGGGCTGAGGATCTGGGTGATGCCCGTGGTCAGTCCCACTGTGCCGAACGCGGAAACCGCCTCAAAGAGCGCATCAATCGCACCGATCCGTTCATTGTTTGTGAGAAGGATGACTCCGGCACTCACCACAACAATCAGCATCGCGACCGTGACAATCGCGAGCGAACGGTACACCACGCTCTTATCAATACGGCGCTTGAGGATGATGGTATCTTCATGGCCGCGAATCACGCTGATCACCGTCGCAGCCAGGACGACAAAGGTGGTCGTCTTGATACCGCCGCCGGTCGAGGCCGGAGACGCGCCGATAAACATAAAGATGATCGTCAGGATTTTCGTGATATCATGCTCGGCCCCGATGTTGACCGACGCAAAGCCCGCTGTGCGCATGCTGGCGGACTGGAAGAACGACGCATTGAGCTTTTCCAGGAAATTCAAACCGTCAAGCGTGTTTGTATACTCCATCACCAGGAACAGCACTGTGCCGAGAACCAGCAAAACAGCGGTCATCAGCAGAACAATGGTACTGTGCAGGGAGAGGTGCCCCGGTTTTTTCTTCTGCACACACGGTTTGATTTTGGCGTTGAAGAGATCCGTGATGACGATAAAGCCAAGTCCGCCGGTGATAATGAGAGCGGCAATCACGCAGCTCACCAGCGGATCGCCGGTATAGCCGATGAGGCTTCCATCCCTCCAGCGGAAGCCAAGGATATCAAAGCCCGCGTTGCAGTAAGCGGAAACCGCCTCAAAGACGGCAATCCAAACGCCGTATGGGCCAAACTGGGGGACAAAGCGGATGCTCAGCAAAAGCGCGCCGGCAAACTCACACGACAGCGTAAAAGCGAGGATCGTCCGCACCAGGTGATAAATATTCACCGTGTTCCCCGAGGTATTCTCCATGGCGATCTGCATGTCGCGCAGGCCCAGCCTGCGGCGCACCAGGATGGTAAAGCCGGTGGTGATCGTGATCACCCCGAGCCCGCCGACCTGGATCAGCAGGAGAATCACCGCCTGGCCGAATTCGCTCCAGTGCGTCCAGGTGTCAAATACGACAAGCCCTGTGACACAGGTGGCGGAAACAGCCGTGAAGAATGCGTCTACAATCGCGGTGGGATGCCCATTCCGGGCGGAAACAGGAAGCATGAGAAGGATCGTCCCCACAAGGATGATGAGCACAAAGCTGCTCACAATCAGCCGCACGGGGGCGATGGCTTTGACTTTTTTCAACAGACTGCCTAAACCTATCATAGCATGTAACACCAGTTCTTTCTTCTGAATCTCCGCGCCCGGGCATCCCGCGCGTCAGCGGGCGGCGTGCAGGGAGAAAAGACGTTTTTCTGCCTCCAGCTTGTCCAGAAGGATAGCGAGCGGCAGGCCGAGAATATAACAAGCAGCGAGCTCACCCAGCCCGACGGAAAGGGCGTTGGCCAGGAAAGCGGGCCACAAAAAGCCTTCAGGGGAAACTATCGTAATCTCAAGACCCACAATCAGGGCGTTGAAGAGGACGGGCGGCAAGGGGGCCAGCACCGGGATTCCCTTAACGCGGACATGGCGCACGGCGCGCGTCGCAATGGCCGCGAGAACCGTGGCAAGCGTGCCGAAAATCATATCCATCACACCCATGCTGCTCCAAAGGTTGCTCAAAAAACAGCCCACGGCAAGGCCGGGGATCGCGGCGGGCGTAAAGACGGGCAGGATCGTCATCGCTTCGGAAAAGCGGAACTGCACGGGGCCGAAGGCCCAGTTCAGCATGACGGCCACAAGGGTCAGGGCGGTGTACAGGGCGGCAATCATGGCTCCCTGCACGAGGAATCGGATGTTGGTCGATGTGTTTGCTTTCATTTTCATTCCTCCGTAGTTTTCTTTAAGGTCAGGAGTTTGCGACTGACCGCTCCCCCATTCGGGGGAACCTTATTACGATACTATAAAGAGGAAGGAAAAGCAAGGGAAATCCCGCACAAATCGATCCAAAAGCCACGAAAAAAGCGGAAAACTCAGCCGCGCAGCAAAACACGGCGGTTTCTCGCTGTTTTTTAATCCCTTTTCCCTTTGCGTCCGCGGGAATCGTCCTTCCGATTCTCCTCCTCGGGCTGGGGAACGGGCACTTTTTTCTCAATCAAAATTTTCGTAATGCGGCGATCGGACACGGCGCCGACGGTCAGCGTCAGCGGCGGGATGGTCACGCTGGGATGCTCGTCGGGGGACGGCACGCGCCCAAGGCGCTCCATCATCAGGCCCGCAATGGTATCATACTCCGTTTCCGGCAGCTCCACGCCGACCAGATCCTCGATCTCGTCGATGGGCGTTACGCCGTCCACGGTAAACTTATTCTCCGCCAGCTTGCGGATCTCCTCCTCCTCGTGGTCATATTCGTCCTGAATATTGCCCACGATGGACTCGAGCAGATCCTCCATGGTGATCAGGCCCTCGGTGCCGCCATACTCGTCCACGATGATGGCGATCTGCACCTTGCGCTCGGTCATCTCCTTAAAGAGATCGCTGCACTTTTTGCCCTCGGGAATGAAATACGCGGGGCGCATGAGCTGTGTGATCAGCACATTCGGCGAAGCCTCCGGGACGACAAAGCGGAGCAGATCCTTGACATACAGGATACCCACAACCGTATCGAGATCCTCATGGTACACCGGGATGCGCGAGCAGCCTTCTTTCATGGAAAGATGCACCACGTCCTGCACGGAGCTGGTGTCCTCCACGGCATGAATATCCGTGCGGTGCGTCATGACCTCCACAACGGTGGTGTCGCTGAAGTCGAAAATGTTTGAGATCATGTCCTTGGCGTTCTCGCCGATGACGCCCTTCTCCTCTCCGGCGTCCACCATCATGAGGATTTCCTCCTCCGTGACGGTCTGCTCGCCATCGTTCGGATTCAGGCCCAGCAGGCGCATAACAAAGTTGGTCGAAACGCTCAGCAGGGCAATGAACGGACGGAACACCACGGCGATCGCCTGAAGGATGCCGACAAAGCGGAAGGCCAGCGCCTCCGCCTTCTGCATGGCAATCTTCTTCGGGACCAGCTCGCCGAGCACCAGTGAGAAATAGGAAAGCAGCAAAGTGATCAAAAAGGTGGAAACTCCGTCCACCACGCTGTGGGACAGATTCGGCGCGGCCGAAAGGATGGCCGCCGTCAGCTGCGGGGCAAAACTCTGCGCCGCGGAGGCCGAGGACAGGAAGCCGGCCAGCGTCACGCCAATCTGGATGGTGGACAGAAAGCGGCTGGAGTTTTCGGTCAGGCGCAGGATGCGGGCGGCTTTTTTGTTGCCGTCCTCCGCCATTTTCTTGATCTTGTTGTCGTTGAGCGTGATCACGGCGATCTCCGCCGCAGCGAAAAAGCCGTTGATCAGGATCAGCACCAGCAGAAGCACGAGCGACGGCACGCCCCCTCCCGCGGTATCGGAAGCGGCGGGAGCGGCAGCCGCGTCAGGCGCGGCGCTGAGCAGGCGGAATAATGGCGGCAGCATGGACCCCTCAGGTTCGGGAGACATATGGTTTCCCCTTTCACAGTAAAATTTTGCGGCGGAACGCGGCCAAAGCCACCCCCGCCTTTTTCAGAACGTATTGCTTTTTATTTTACCGTATTTTGCACGCCCATGCAAGCCGCGCCAGCGCGCGTGCGCCCCTGCAAGCGTCCGAAACGGCGCGCGGCGGGCGCGGCAGACACCCAAAACCCGGAAAAATCCCCCGTGGAGGGGAAAAATGGGATAATTCCGCCTGTTTCCGCCGCCGCGCTCCGGTGTGGGGAAGCCTTGTCCGCCGCGCGCAGAATTCTGGCGAAAATCGCCCGCACAGCCCTTTACAGGGCGTGGAAAAAATGATAGAATTTATTCAGTGCAGTCTGGATGCGGGTCCGGTCTGCCAGGCGTATCCTAATAATCCTTAAAAGGAGGAAAAACATCATAATGGATGCAAGAAAAATGAAAACCATGGATGGCAACAGCGCGGCCGCGCATGTTTCCTATGCGTTTACCGACGTTGCTGCCATCTATCCTATCACGCCTTCCTCTCCGATGGCGGATGAGACGGACAAGTATGCCGCCGCGAACAGAAAGAACCTGTTCGGCCGCGAGGTCAAGGTGACGGAGATGCAGTCCGAGGCCGGCGCTGCCGGTGCGGTGCACGGCTCTCTGGCTGCCGGTGCTCTGACCACCACCTACACCGCTTCTCAGGGCCTGCTGCTCATGATCCCGAACATGTACAAGATGGCCGGTGAGTTCCTGCCGAGCGTTATCCACGTTTCGGCCCGTTCCCTCGCCTCCCATGCCCTGTGCATCTTCGGCGACCACTCCGACGTGTACGCCTGCCGCCAGACCGGCTATGCGATGCTGTGCTCCAACAGCCCGCAAGAGGTCATGGACCTGGGCGCCGTTGCGCACCTGTCCGCTATCCGCGGCAAGGTTCCGTTCCTGCACTTCTTCGACGGCTTCCGCACCTCCCATGAGATCCAGAAGATCCACATCTGGGATTACAACGATCTGGGCGAGATGCTCGACTGGGACGCCGTGGAGGAATTCCGCCGCAGCGCTATGAATCCTGAGCATCCCTGCACCCGCGGCACCGCTCAGAATGACGACATCTTCTTCCAGGCCAGCGAAGCCGGCAACAAGTACTATGATGCTCTGCCGGAGATCGTGGTCGATTACATGAACAAGGTCAACGCCAAGATCGGCTCCGACTACAAGCCCTTCAACTACTATGGCGCTCCGGACGCGGAGTATGTCATCGTTGCCATGGGCTCTGTCTGCGAGTGCGCCGAAGAGGTCGTCGACTACCTCAACGCCGCAGGCGAGAAGGTTGGCCTTGTGAAGGTTCACCTCTATCGTCCGTTTGTGCCGAAGTATCTGGTTGACGTTCTGCCGAAGACCGTCAAGAAGATCTCCGTGCTCGACCGCACCCGTGAGCCCGGCTCCATCGGCGAGCCGCTGTATCTCGACGTGCTGGCCGCCCTCAACGGCACGGAGTTCGGCTGCGTGCCGATGTTCACCGGCCGTTACGGCCTCGGTTCCAAGGACACCACTCCGGCTGACATCATCGCCGTGTACCGCAACATGGAGAGCGAGACGCCGAAGAAGCGCTTCACCGTTGGCATTGTCGACGACGTGACGCATCTGTCCCTGGACATCAAGGAGAACCCCGACACCGCTCCCGCCGGCACCACCTCCTGCAAGTTCTGGGGCCTGGGCGCTGACGGCACCGTTGGTGCGAACAAGAACTCCATCAAGATCATCGGTGACCACACCGACATGTACGCGCAGGCTTATTTCGCCTATGACTCCAAGAAGTCCGGCGGCCTGACGGTTTCCCACCTGCGTTTCGGCCACAAGCCGATCAAGTCCACCTACTACATCAGCAAGGCTGACTTTGTTGCCTGCCACAAGCCCTCCTATGTCCATGAGTATGACATGGTGCAGGACGTCAAGCCCGGCGGCAGCTTCCTGCTGAACTGCCAGTGGACCGACGAGGAGCTGGATCAGCACCTGCCGGCCAAGATGAAGAAGTACATCGCGGAGAACAACATCAACTTCTACACCATCGACGGTGTGAAGCTGGGCAAGGAGATCGGCCTGGGCAACCGCATCAACACGATCCTCCAGTCCGCGTTCTTCAGCATTGCCAACATCATTCCGGCGGAGCAGGCTATTCAGTACATGAAGGACGCCGCCACGAAGTCCTACAGCAAGAAGGGCCAGAAGATCGTCGACATGAACCATGCGGCTATCGACCGCGGCGCGAAGGAATACCACAAGGTCAACGTGCCGGAGTCCTGGAAGAACGCCGTCGACGCGAATGTCGAGGAGAAGGAGATCAAGGGCAACCCCGCGACCGTCAAGTACGTCAAGGAAGTCCTGATCCCGGCCAACAAGTACAAGGGCAACGAGCTGCCGGTTTCCACCTTTGTGGACATGGCCAACGGCGCTGTGCCTCCGGGAAGCGCTGCTTACGAGAAGCGCGGCATCGCCATCGATATTCCGGAGTGGAATCCCGACAACTGCATCCAGTGTAACTTCTGCTCCTATGTCTGCCCGCACGCTGTCATCCGTCCTGTCGTCATGAACGAGGAGGAGGCCGCCAAGGCTCCCGCCGGCATGAAGATGAAGGACATGACCGGCATGCCCGGCATGAAGTTCGCCATGACCATCTCCGCCTATGACTGCTCCGGCTGCGGCTCCTGCTCGCAGGTCTGCCCGGGCATGAAGGGCAACAAGGCTCTGACCATGAAGCCCATGGAGACTCAGCTCGAGAGCCAGGAGAAGTTCGATTACGGCCGCACCCTGTCCGTCAAGCCTGAGGTCCTCGAGAAGTTCAAGGAGACGAGCGTGAAGGGCAGCCAGTTCAAGCAGCCGCTGCTTGAGTTCTCCGGCGCGTGCGCGGGCTGCGGCGAGACTCCGTATGCGAAGCTCGTCACCCAGCTCTTCGGCGATCGCATGTACATCGCGAACGCCACCGGCTGCTCCTCCATCTGGGGCGGTTCCGCACCGGCCACTCCGTACACCACGAACGAGAAGGGCCATGGCCCGGCCTGGAACAACTCCCTGTTCGAGGACAACGCCGAGTTCGGCCTGGGCATGACGCTCGCTCAGAACGCCATCCGCGGCAGACTGCGCGAGTATATTGAGAACATCATGGCTTCCGACAACGCCTCCGCTGAGATGAAGGCGGCCTGCCAGAAGTATATCGACACCTTCACGGACAGCAAGGCAAACCGCGAAGCGACCGACGCCCTCATCCCCGAGCTGGAGAAGGCTGCCTCCGCGGGCTGCGAGCTCTCCGCCAAGGCTCTGAAGGATAAGGATTACCTCGCCAAGAAGTCCATGTGGATCTTCGGCGGCGACGGCTGGGCCTATGACATCGGCTTCGGCGGCCTCGACCATGTGCTGGCCTCCGGCGAGAATGTCAACGTCCTGGTGTTCGACACCGAGGTGTATTCCAACACCGGCGGACAGGCTTCCAAGTCCACCCCGATCGGCTCCGTTGCCCAGTTTGCCGCTACCGGCAAGGGCATCAAGAAGAAGGATCTGCCGGCGATTGCCATGAGCTATGGTTATGTCTATGTTGCGCACATCGCGATGGGCGCCGACTACAACCAGACGATCAAGGCTATCACCGAGGCGGAAAGCTACGACGGCCCGTCCCTCATCATCGCCTACGCACCGTGCATCAACCACGGCATCAAGGGCGGCATGGGTATCTCCCAGATGGAGGAGAAGAAGGCTGTTGAGGCTGGCTACTGGCAGAACTTCCGCTTTGACCCGAGACTCGCTGACGAAGGCAAGAATCCGTTCCACCTCGACAGCAAGGCTCCGACCGCCAGCTACCGTGACTTCATCATGGGTGAGGTCCGTTACAACTCCCTGACCCGCGCCTTCCCCGAGCGTGCTGAGAAGCTGTTCGCGGAAGCCGAAAAGGTTGCCAAGGAGAATTACGAGCGCCTGGCCAAGATGTCCGAGTAATTCGGTCATCGCAAAACCCGCATCGCACACCCGGAGGAGAGGTTTTCCGGAAAGCCTCTCCCCGGGCGTCGGAAAGGGGCGTACCACAGAAGCTTCGGCTCTGGGGTACGCCCCTTTTTTGCGCTTTTTCCTCCTGCCTTTTCTTACCATTCTCAGAAATTGGCCGATAAAACAAAAGAAAGGATTCAGAAATTTGTATGAGGGAGCAGGAAAAAGAGGGATTATTTTATGATGGATCTCATGAACGCAGTAGGCTTTTCGGGAAACATCGCATCCTCCGCGCTGCAATCGTCTCACGCCGCACAGGGAACCGCGTTTCAGGATCTCATGGCGAGAGAAGTACAGGCAACGGCAGCGCAGCAGGAAACCGAAACCCAGCCGGCAGATCGTGAGCTGACCACCATCGGCTGGGAGGAAGCCATGGCGGGCAAAAAGGGCGATATTATCGTTCCCAAGGACGAAGAAGATCGGGCGCTGATGAATGCCTGGTTCGCTGATTATCTGGAACGCAACCCCGGCCCTTCGCCTGAGGACTATGAGCCGCTGCCGAACCTGTCGGATGTACTCAGCGGTGAGGAGTGGAAAGAGCTGGCGAGTAAATACAACCCCAGCTGCATGACGCAGAAGCAGTATGACAGCTTCCTGGAAGATCTGGTGGAGATGGGCGCGCTGCACACCTCCGATCTCGAGGATCTGGGCCACTCGGAATATGCGCCCAAGTGGGTCAAGATTACAGCCGCGATGCTGCGTCCCAAAATAGCAAACGGCGCGGAGCTGCCTCCGGGAGGATCCGTCCCCACCTTCACGGACGGTGCACGCTATGTCAATGTTCTTTACTGGGCGCAGGAGGAAAAGAGCTGGCTGTATTACGACGAGGGACAGAGCGACTGGGTACGCGACCACAAGGCGCAGGCATTCCAGCAGGTTTATAATGTTTTGCAGCAGATGCGCTTTATGTGATAAATCGAAAAGCTAAAAAAGCGCAAACGTGAAGTTTTCGCTGGGGCCTTTTTCAAAAGGGCGCCGTGTGCCAGCGGCACACAAACAAGGCGCCGACCGGAGCGGAAGCGGAGACTTTGCAGGGGTAAAGGGGGTGGAACCCCCTTTTAAGAAAGTATGCGAAGCCAAAAAAAGCCAGGAAAAAGAGCAAAGCGATTTTTTCCGGACGTCTTTTTCCAAGTAATTTCCCAAACAAGCATCATAATTGAGTAACGTTTTGTTAAACCGACGCATCCCGTTTCTTTTGCGGGATGCGTCGGTTTTTAAGATCATTATCCTCTTCTAATTTATTTAAATATTTATCTAATTAGAATTGACTTTTTAATATCACACATATATAATCATATTAAGGGAGAAAAGGCCTTCCCCTCCTATGCAAAAAGCCGGGGCGCGAATCAGCGCATCCCGGCAAACAAAATTGTCATAACAGAAACGGAGGCAGGAATCACATGGAAGAAAAGCTGGAGCGTATGAACGCATGGTTTGACGCGCAGATCGCGGCCTGTGCCAAGCAGCAGGAAACCCTTCTGGCGGACGATCGCGCGGACGAGGCGGATTTTGAGAAAATCAAAGCAAACATTTATGATATTTTCCGCACGGTTTTAAAGACCGCCGCAAAGGAAAGCAAGGGAGACGACGGCGCGGCCAAACGCTTTTTCCTGCTGCGGATGGAACAGATTCCCTCCGCCTGGTCCGCATCCTACGACAAAGCCAGGCAGCACGGCGACGCGGAAAAAATGCGGATTGAAAGCTTAAAGCGGAACACTGCGCAAAAGATCCGCGCAAAATTCACCGAAATCTGGGAGGAAACCGCATGAACGAAACCGAGGCCATCCGCTTGTTCAAATGCCTGTCCGACAAATCGCGGCTGCAAATCCTCAAATCGCTGGCCATTGAGGACATGTATGTGGAACGGCTCGCGGAGCGGCTGAACGTATCCGCCCCCACCGTCTCCTTTCATTTAAAAAAGCTGACCGAGGCGGGCGCGGTCAGCTCCTACAAAAGCCAATATTACACCATGTATTCGTTGAACCGCGCCCTGTTTGATATCACGCTTCTTTCGATTTTGCAGGAAAAATCCGAGGAAGCCGATCTCCAGCAGCAGCGCGACGCAAAATACCGGCAAAAGGTGATCGACACCTTTTTTGAGTACGGAAAACTGAAATCCATCCCCGCCCAACAGAAAAAGCGGCGCATTGTGCTGGAGGTCATCGCGGAACAATTTGAGCGTGGAAAGATCTATCCCGAGCGCGAGGTAAATCTGATCATCGCTGATTTTCACGAGGACTTCTGCACCATCCGCCGCGATATGATCGGCGAGCATCTGATGGAACGGGACGCCAGAGGATATTGGCGGATATGAGAAAAACCATGCTGCCGCAGGTTGCATCAAAACCGCTGCTGTGCTACAATATGACATAGTTTATAACAAATAGAACAAGCACTGCCACCGGGTAGTCGGATGCTCTGCATCCTTGTTTACGGCGATAGGTCTGAGCAGCCGTAAATGAGGATGCTTTTTTTAAGAAAGGAAGACTTGGATGATCGAAAAGCAGCTGCGCAGGTATCTCCTGCCCAATATTCTGGCAATGGCGGGAACCTCCTGCTATGTGCTCGCCGACACCTTTTTCATCTCCGCCGCGCAGGGAAGCGACGGAATCACGGCGCTGAATCTCGTTCTTCCCGTCTATGGGCTGATGTTCGCGATCGGCTCCATGATTGGAATTGGCTCTGCCACACGGTATTCGCTGAGTAAATCCCTGGGAACCGGGGATCATGACAAGTATTTCTCGAATGCGATCCTGTGGGCGTTTCTGTTCAGCCTGATCTTTGTTTTCATTGGCATCTTCTGCCCGGACGCCCTGCTTCGCGTGCTGGGCGCTGACGACGCAATTTTAGCGGTGGGTCTTCCCTACACGCGGATTTTTCTCTGCTTTGCCCCCTTCTTCCTCACCAGCTACACCTTCACCGCATTTGTCCGCAACGACGGTTCCCCCAAAATCGCCATGACCGCCACACTGCTGAGCGGTATTTTCAACATCGTGTTCGATTACCTGCTGATGTTCCCGCTGGGCATGGGCATGGTGGGCGCGGCGCTTGCCACCGGCGTTTCTCCCATTGTCAGCATCACGATCTCCATGGTGCACTATCTTTCCAGGCGAAACACGGTCCGCTTTGTATGGGCTATCCCATCCGCAAAAAGGCTGCTGCTTGCCTGCCAGCTGGGTGTGGCGGCGTTTGTGGGAGAGATCTCCAGCGGCGTCACCACGATGGTATTCAATTTCCTTCTGCTGGGTTTGGGAGGCAATCTGGCTGTGGCCGCCTACGGCGTGGTAGCCAACACGGCATTGGTCGGCACAGGCCTGCTCAACGGCGTGTCTCAGGGCTTGCAGCCGCTGGCAAGTGAAAGCTATGGAAAAGGAGATCAGGACGCACAGCGAAGAATTTACCGGCACTCGCTGCAAATCGCCCTCCTGATCGCCGTGCTGCTGGTTGCCTTTGTAGTGCTGTTTGCCGGTGCGGTCGTGAGTGCCTTCAACCGGGAACAATCGGCGGAGCTTGCCGCCTATGCGATCCCCGGCATCCGCATTTACTTTTGCGGCTTTCTCTTTGCTGCCATCAACATCGTCAAATCAGGCTTTCTCAGCGCGGTTGGAAAAGGAAAAGAGTCCTCCCTCCTTGCCATTTCAAGAGGTGTGGTCGCGATTGTGGTTTTTGCCTTCCTGCTCTCGAGGCTGTTCGGCATGATGGGTGTGTGGCTTGCCTTCCCCATCTCGGAACTGTTCACTTTGCTGCTCGGCCTTGTTCTGCAAAAGAGACAACCGCATATTTCGTGATGTTCTCCGCCATCATGGAAGAAAAATCACGCGGATCTCCCGCCGCCAAATCCTTTTTCTGCAAAACCGTGACACGTTCCCCATATACCAAAAGAAACAAATCCTCTGTTTCAACAACACATTCAAAATCGCTGTGCGGCACGCTTTCCACGCCGCAAGACACACCGCACTCAACACCCTGGTGCGAAGCCTGCTTCTGCTTCTCCCCTGTGCCACACCACGCAGCCGATCGATCACTTTCCACATTTGCGGGCAGCTCTCCCGCGAGACAAGCTCCGTCCGTTTTTCAAGCGCCCTGCTTACCTGCGGCAAAAGCTTCTCTGTCTCATATGGGCTGATATGGAAGGTGAAAATTTTGTCTGCCATTCGCTGCACTCTCCTTTTCTGTCGAAATAGAGGGAGCCTTCATTATATCGTATCTTTGTGAACTTTTCTATGTGCCCACAGGGTAAGGAAAACCGCCCGGACAGGAAACAAACATTCCAAACGAAACCAAGATAAACCGAGGAGGATTGACATGATACTGGAACAGCTGCAAACCATCCACTCATTTGGCTATGGGCCGGAAAGCACCGTGACGCCGGACGATATCGCCGCCAAGGAAAAAGAACTGGGCTTTCCTCTGCCGGAAGCGCTGCGGGAGTTGTATCTGACCTTTCATCCGGACGATCCCCTCTTTTCCGGCGAGATGCATTTGATCCCTCTTTCGCTGCTGCAAACCTGCCGGCGCACCTGCTGGTCGTATACAATTCTCACACTGCTTCCGTTTTGCCGCGGCGAAAAATATGGGTACGCCTTTGAGGTGAGCCGTCATATCAAAAAAATACCCTGCCCGCAAGGGCGTTCTGCGGATGATCCAGAAATTTTTGGCCTTTTTGTGGCGCCCGAAACGGCCAAGGAGAAAAAGGATCTGAACGGCTATATGGTTCCGTGCAACAAAGCCAGGCTCTCCCAATGGCTGGTGGAATGGCTTTCCTATGAACAGACACGGGCGCAGCCAAGCATCGTTGCTGTAAACAAAGACAAGGTCCCGCATTATTCCGATCTTCAAAAAATGATCCCTCATCATTTCTATGAGATTCCAAAGGAAGAATTGGCAAAAGCGCAATATAATTTTGTCACAAGATATACAGAAGAACCTTCCCGCCTGTTGTACGGCACGATCCTGTATGCGCCCACCGGCTATATCGGCGCTCAAACCGATGAGGAGCTGGAAGCCCTCATGAAACAGCTGGGATTTCGCTATACCTGGGTAAAAAGCCAGACCGGGCATCCTATTTACAATGCCGCGCCGCCGGAACCCCCGAAGGAACGGGAGCTGCTGTCCATCACGCCGGTGCTGGAATTTCTTCGCGCATTTGCAGGGATTACACGCACGGGGGCGAAGGAGGAAAGCATCCAAAGAGCCGAAGCCCGGCTGGAAGCTCCGCTTCCGCTGCCCATGGAAGAATTTTACCGCTGTCTGCCAAGCTCCTTCTACCACAGTTACAATACCATCCGTCCCCTTTCCACTCTCAGAAAAGCGAAGGACGGCAAGCTGAATTTTCTGGAGGAGAACCAAGCTGTTTACCATTGGGCGGCAGAGCTGAACAGCCCTTTCCTCTACCGCCGCAGCAATGATGGTGTAGGCGAATGGGTTCCCTTCGGCATCATCGACGGCTTCCTGGCGGCGGAATTCCTGTGGGCGCTGGCCTGTGACGAAGATTTGGATTTAAATCTCTGGGAAGTTCCTGATTTTGAACCGGACATGCTGAAACCGGGCGGAAAACTGGCATCCCATCTGTTCCCCATCGCAAATATCACAGAGCAAATTGCCGCAGGCAACACACGCAGGCTGTATCAGGCTGCCAACGGGCAGGCAGTGGGATTGTATGACAGCCTGGAACAGACCTTCTGGTTTGTGACCAAAGACGAAGCGGTGGAAGATCAGCTGGACAAGGAGCTTTTCCCCCGCTGAATTCCCCAAAAAACAAAGCGACAGCCGCCCCGGCTTTGCCGGGGCGGCTGTCTGTTCGGAAAGAAGCTTGGAGTTTTTTGTGCGTACAGATGAAATCTTTTTTGTGTTCCGGCCTCTCAGCCTTTCAGGCCGCCGACATTCATGCCCTGCAGCAGCTGCTTCTGCCCAATAATAAAGAGGATAACCGTGGGAATGAGAGCCAGCACCAAAGCCGCAAACAAAGCGCCCCAGTCTGTGGCATATTTTTGAATCTCATACAGATTCGCAATGCCGATCGGAAGCGTCTGCTTCGCGGAGTCTGTCAGCATCACCAATGCGACAGGATACTCGTTCCATGCACTCATGGCCGAAATCATGCCGACTGTGACAATGCCGGGCTTTGCCATCGGGATAATGACGCGGCGAAGGATACCGGCCGGCCCGCAGCCGTCGATCATGGCAGCTTCCTCGTAATCACGGGGGATCGAGCGCATGAAGCCGGTCATCAGGAAAATAGCAAACGGGAACTGCATAGCCGCGTACAAAAGGCCAATGGCGACGCGGTTGTTCAGCATGCCCAGCGTGTTCATCTGAAGGAACAGAGGGATCATGATGTATGTGGCCTGAATGAAGATCGCCGCCATATAAACCGTGGTGATCACCTTCACGCCAAAAAACTTATACCGTACCAGGCAGTACGAGCAGGGAATGGCACAGAGCATGAGGATGCAGAGGGTTTCCAGCACAACGAAAAGGGAATTGAAAATGTTGGCTCCCAATTCCGATTTCGCGATGGCGCGGACGTAGTTGTCCCACTCCAGCCCGCTTGGCAGGGCAAAGGCGTTTGTGAGAAACTCGGTGTTGGTTTTAAAGGAGGAATAGATGTTCCACACCAGAGGGAACATCATAACGATCGCAACCAGGATCAGAAAGACACGGGTGATCCATTTTATAATCTGCGCGCGAAGGATGCTTTTCTCATTTATTGTCATCTCTTCTCCTCCCCTCGGCTGGAAAGGCAGCGGGAAATCAGGGACAGGATCACCGAAATGGTCAGTGAGAACACCGTGATCGCCATCGCATAGCCAAAGTTACCGTTCACAAAGCCCTGCTGGTACATATATTGCAGCAGCACGGTAGAAGCGCCGTTCGGCCCTCCGGCCGTCATCACTCTGGAAAGCACAAAGCTGAGGTTCATCGTGCCGGACATGGCCAGAACAAAGGTGATGCCGATGATGTCGCGCATCAGGGGAATGGTAATGCTGATAAATTTGCGGAAGCTGGAAGCACCGTCAATGGTGGCCGCCTCGTAGATCTCATTCGAAATGCCGTCCATAGAGGCCATATGCATGACCATGTAGTAACCGGTCGCCTGCCAGATCAGGGTGATCGCAATGCACCACAGGGCCGTGGCACTGTCTCCGACCCACGGCCTGGCCAGATCGCCAAGGCCCACAAATTGCAGGAAGGTATTCACAATGCCCATGGTAGGATGGAATACAAAGGACCAGATGATACCCACAACCGTCATGGAAATAATATTTGGGAAATAGAAGATGGTGCGGTACAGGCCACGCTCCCGGAGCTTCGTCTGGGAAAGGATAAAGGCCAGAATCAGGGCGAACAGGATCGTGATGATCGGCACCACCAGCAGCAGCTTGCCCGTGTTGGCCAGAGCCTGCAAAAAATACTCATCCCGGAACATATAAATATAGTTATCCAGTCCCACAAAGCTTGGATTCAGGCTCAGGGCGGTAGAGTCCCAGAGAGACATCCACAGCGCGCGAACGGTGGGGATGATGGTAAAGGTAATGGTCAGCAGCAAGGTAGGCAGAACGCACACGCAGATAAATCCCACAGGAAGCCGGTGCAATCCGCCCTTTTTCTTCGCCGGACGCTTTGATTTCTCCGACATAGGAACCCCCTTCTTCTTAAAATACCCTGCCAGGACCACTTGCTTCTGTCCTGGCAGGGCATCGTTGCATACAGATTATGGACACGTTATCCCGCGGTATTGGCTACCTCGGTAAAGGAAGCCTCCACCTTCTGGGACCACTCTTCCGGCGTCATGGCACCGTTCATCAGATCGGCGATGGACTGGAAGACTTCATCGCGCGGAGTCACCTTGCAGCCTTCCGGCAGAGCCGCGAAACCAAAGACCATGCTGTTACCCACGTCGTATACCTCATTCATGCTGTACACGCCCTCGCTGACATAGTCTTTACTCCACTCGGTGGCCTCTTTCAGTGCATAGATACCGCCTGCCTTTTCCGCAAACAGCTTCACGGAATCCTCCGTATACAGGAAGCGCAGGAATTCCTTCGCCAGCTCAGGATTCTGAGCAGCAGCGGGGATGCTGAACTGCTCCACGCTGGTCATGACATACCGGGCGTCGCCGGCCTTCATGGAAGGAGCCGTGGTCAAACCAAACTCAAAGCCCTCGGCACGCGGAGCGTCCTTCATTTCTCCCTCCATCCAGTTGCCGTTGGGGATAAAGACCGCCTTGTTCATCATCATCTCGGTCTGGCTCTGCGTGTGGTTGAGCGCCACAGAGCCTTCCATCAGATAGCCGCCGGTGGAAATCTTCTGAATGTTCTCCAGCACAGCCATCACCTCGGGGGAGGAGAAGGAGCCAGGGACATAGCTGCTGATATCGGTGGCTGTTTCCAGGCCCGCGGCGGAAGCGATCGCCGGCCACAGCAGGGACTCCATATAGCCCGGATACTGGCCGGCATAGGTCAGCAGCGCGATGCCCTTTTCCTTGGCTTTATCGCCCAGCTCAAAGAATTCATCCCAGGTTTCGGGCAGCTCCCAGTTGTTTTCCTTGAACAGGGTTTTGTTATAGACGAGGCCCAGCGGAGAAGCATTGAAGGGGGCCAGATAAATCTTTCCGTCGCTGTAGGGCGAGCACTTGGCCGTATCCAGCACGCCGTCCAGAACCTGATCCTTGAGCGGGGAGGTATCCTCCAGGCCGGGGCCTTCAAACACATCGGTGATATCCATCAGGGCATTTTCACGGATCAGCGAGGAGATCAGGCCGGAGGTATCGTTGTCGTTCATGGAAATGAAATCGGGAACATTGCCTGCCACGATCTGGGGACGGATAATGTCACCGATGGTCGGGCTGATCTGCATGGTCACGTTCACACCGTAGGTCGTCTCAAACTGACTGACAATTTCTTCCCAATATTCAGGACCGTAACCGCCTTCAAAAATTGCGATGTTCAGTTCCTTGTTCTCAAACTCTTTGGCACCCGAGGATTCCTCCTGGGATGCAGCCGAGGACGCCGCCGATCCGGGATCGGACGCCGTTTCGCTCGGAGTGGACGTGCTGGGCGAAGGGCTGCTGCAGCCAGCAAACATGGCCGCACACAAAGAAAGCGCCAGAGTCAGGCTTACCATTTTTTTCATGTGATGTATTTCCTCCTTTTTGCTTTCTGCTGTAAGAGTATCTATTACCTTCCTCTTTGTCCTCATTATAAGACAGCAGCTCCTGTAAAAACATATAGAAAATTTCAAACAACCTGTATTATATTGACTTTTGGCGAGCATCCATGTATACTTTGCCTAAATAAACAAACTTTTTTGTTGCTTTTCTATAGAATCAAGGAGGAATTGGGATTGAAGAGGAAAACCCCTTCCGGCCAGGGAGGCAAAGTGCGTTCCTGGATCCGCAATATCAAAATCCAGTACCGCCTGCTTGCGGTGTTTCTGCTGATCTCCCTGCTCCCCACCGTCTGCATCGGCACCTACGCCTATCATGTGTACACCCGATCCATCAACAACAAGATCAGCGAATCCGTACTGCAAACCATGCGCTCCATCAACACCAACATGACGATTGAGCTGGAGAAATATCAGGACTACTGCTCCACCCTTTCCATTGCGGACGCTGTGCAGGACAGTTTGCAGCAGACGCTGAACGGACAGGCCGTTTCCAGAGAAATGGTGCTGGCCATCCGGGAGCTGGCCACTGCCATCCCCCTGCAATCCACCTATCTGAAAAATCTGCGGATCGTCAGTCTGGACGGAACGACCATTTACGACCGCGGCTACGACGACATCCCCTATGAAAAGAGCGAACAGCTCGTTGAGACCATTGACGAAGCTTCCCCAAGAGACAGCCTGCAATATATTTATACCTACCGGTCGCAAAACAAGCTGGTGCTGGGAAGGAAGCTGTACAGTGTGGATTTCAGCGGGGAAGCGGTCGGCTATATCATGGTCTATATCAATGAGCAGCTGTTTGAGGAAAAAATTTTTGCCGGGGTTGCCTTCGGCCCTTCCTCCAACATCATGCTGGTAAACGCACACGGCGATGTGCTCTCCTCACAGGATCGCAGCTTCCTTGGGCAAAACATCGCGGATTCCAGGCTGTTTCAGGAAATCCGGACAAGTACCACAGCGGGCCAGAGCACCTTCAATCTGGAACACCAGATCGCGGTCGCCGTATACAACAAGGATTTTGACTGCTATCTGATCGCCAACATTCCGGAAAGCTATATCACCGAGGAAACCCGGAGCATCAACACTGTCCTGTTCTGGATTGCAGCCGCTCTGATCTTTCTCTCTCTGCTGCTGACGTTTGTTGTATACGTCAGCATCGTCTCCCCCATCCGCAATATCATCTCCGCCTGCAACATCACATCCGATGAGGAACTGAACGTCCACATCAACGACCAGAATCAGGATGAGCTGGGTTTCCTCGCCCGGACAATCGATCGGATGATGGACGAGATTCTGCTTTTGATGGCGCGCCGCAGGGAGGATCAGATCCGCCGCAGAGAGCTGGAGCTGAAAAATCTGCAATATCAGATCAACCCTCATTTTCTGTTCAATACACTCAATTCCCTTCAGTGGGTCGCCACCATCAACGACGTTCCCGCCGTGGCCGAAGGCCTTTCCTCCCTGAGCGCTCTTTTGCGCAACACGATTATGAAAACGGACGAATTCATTCCACTCTCGGAAGAAGTGGAAAACCTTTCTCATTATTTTGCGATTCAGAAGATACGCTATGGAAATTCCTTCGACGTATGCTGGCAGCTCGCGGAGGAAACCAGTACGCGCCTTCTGCCGCGCTTTATCCTCCAGCCTCTCGCGGAAAACGCGGTCATCCACGGCACGGAAAACATGTCGGAGGCTATCGTAATCACCGTCAGCAGCAGCCTGGATGAAAACGGGTGCATGATCGTGGAAGTGCGGGACAACGGCTGCGGATTTTCCTCTCTGCCGGTCAGGCGGGAAAAGGATCGGTTTTCCGGGATCGGCGTGAACAACGTATCCGAACGCCTGAACATTTACTACGGCACGGCCGGCGGATTGGAAATCAGCAGCGAAAAAGGAAAAGGCACCGTTTGCCGCATCACCATCCCCCCACCCGAAGCAAGGAGGCAGCAAAATGTTCCGAATTCTCTTGATTGACGATGAGCCCATGATCAAAATCGGCGTCCGCAAGCTTTTGGAGGACACCGATTATATCATTGCGGGAACGGCCAACAACGGCATGGAAGCACTGGAATATTTAAAGACAAACAGCGTGGACATCATCATGACCGATCTGAAAATGCCGGTCATGAACGGACTCGAGCTGATCCATCGGCTGAATGCCCTGGCCTTTGACGGAGCCATTTTGGTGCTGTCCAATTATTCCGACTTTGATCTGGTGCGGGAAGCGCTCACAGAGGGGGCGCTTGACTACATTCTGAAAACAGATATGACGCGCTCCCGTCTGCTCAAATATCTGGAAAAAATTTCGCAGAGCCTGTGCCTTCAGCGGAAAAAACAGGTCGAAGCGGCGGAACAGGCCCTTCAGCAGGAGCAAAACAGCCAGAAGCTTCTGTTCGCGGAAATGGAACGCGCCCTGTTTACCGATGGCGCTCTTTCCGCGAGCACGCAGAATTTTCTCACCAACGGGCGTGGATCCGGGGCTCAGCACGGGATGATGCTGATTGACCTGTCCAGTGCGCAGGCACAGCACCAAAAACCGCTTTTGCGCCAGTTCCAGTCTATTCTGCCGGAAATTTTATCCGGAGCCGGTACGATACAGACTATCCAGCCGCAGCAGGATCAGCTTCTCTGCCTGTTCTTCCATCTTGCCGGCCCGGATATCCTTCAAAACCGCAGCCGTCAGCTTCTGCGGCAGGCTGAAATCTATTTCAAAGCGGAGCCCGCCATCGCGATCGGCATATCTCCCGCTGACGGCGGCATTTCTTCCCTGCGCGCATGCTTTGAGAAATGCCAGAACGCGCTGCGCCATGCGTTTTATCTTCCCGACACTCACCTTTTTCCCACCGAAAAGTTCTCCTCCCTGCAGGAGGAAAATCCGTCTCTTTATCACGATTTTCTCGAAAAAACGGTTGCGGCATGCCAATCCAGGCTTTCGGACGCCGCTTTGACCGAGATCCGGGGTTTCCTTTCCGTATGCGCGCAGAACCGTTACGATCCGGACTGGGTGCGCTCGTGCTGCTGCAGCTGCATGGAGCATCTTCTCCTTTCGCTGCACATTTCACTTGGAAACACCGCCGCCGTCCTGATGAAGCAGCTCAAATCTGCATGGAATATCGACACGTTACAAACCACCCTGATCGATGGACTGTTCGAATTTGTGCTTCCGGACTCCTCCCTGAACGTTTCGAGCAAAAAGGAGGTTTCGTCCGCGCTGGCCTACATTGACGGCCACTATATGGAGAAAATCACGCTGGAGGGATTGGCTGAGCACGTCCATCTGAACAAAAGTTATCTGTGCCGCCTGTTTAAGAACGAAACCGGCCTGAGTATTTTCCACTACATCAACCAGGTGCGTATGAAAAAAGCCGCCCAGATTCTGGCTGATAAAAGCGCGTCCCACAGTGTGAGCGCTGTGGCAAGCGCCGTGGGGATCGATGACGCCTTTTATTTCACCCGCAGATTCAAGGAGTATTTCGGCAAAACACCACGCGAATATATGCAGGAAACCGCGGCGGACACACAATAAAGCATGTCCGCCGCGGTTCTTCACAGGGCTTGCATCATTGCCGCTGCGTATAATAAAGCGCCGCTTCACGCAAGCTGGGATCGGTCTGCCCCTGACTGTTGGATGAGGTGTCAGGTTGAAGGGATGTAATGACAAGCCGGATCTTTTCTGCGGTACAGTCTTCAAAGGACAACTCACAGGACGATCCGATGGTTCCTTCATAGGAATACAGCGTTGTGATCGTATCCCCGTCCACTTTCTGCAATTCAATCCCTGTAATGCGTTCTGTCGCCCAATTCTCCACAATATTCTCTTCCAGGCGTAACGTGTTGAAGGTTTTTTGTCCCTGCAAATCAAATTCAAGCCACATTGGTACAGTGGAATCGGCGGCAGCCCACCGGGAATCCTGGGTACTGTCACCGTCGTTAACCCGTTCAGCAGGGAACCTTTCATGGGCACTGCTGGCAGCCACCGGCTTATTCAGCAGCAGATTATCCCCATCGCCCGGAACCGGAGGCTCAGGCGTTTCAGAGGGTGAATGGTAAAGCTCCAGCTCCACGATGCTTGGATCGGTTTGCCCCTGTCCATGCTCTGTGGTATCCGGTCTGAGTCCGGTGATATTCAGCCGCAGAGCCGAGGTCGTGACAGGATCAAAAACGAATGCTTTGTGATCGCCTACTTCCCCGTTGTATGTGCAAATGGTTGTATAATTTCCATTTGCATCGGGCATCTGAAGCTCAAACGAGGAAATCCGAGGTCCTGCCCATCCTTCCACAATATTTTCTGTGAGGATCATTTTATTGACGGTGATATCCTGCTCAAAGCTGAGATCCAGCCATATCGGCAGCTCGGAGTTTTGAGCGGCCCAACGGGAATTTTGTGTGTAATCCCCATCCGCAACGTTTGCTGCAGGGAATTGGGGATGTGCGTTGTTTGCGGTTACAGACGCCTGCCGGGCATAATTGGTCGGGATCGTCAGTTCTCCCTGTTCATACTCGTGTACTCCGATATCCGGGGCCGCGCCATAATAAAGCGGTGTGCCATAAAAGTCACGTTCGCCCATCTGCGGCACATAAACGCCCGCATCGATCAGCGGAGAGCCTTCCTGCAGCTTGTACCCATCCCATACAGTTGCCCCGCTGAGGATGCCCGCGGAATTCTTTTGCGGCTCCCGGCCGGGATCTACCATCATCGGGTTTTCTGTGACCTTGTGCGGATCCTCGGGCTCATAAGGCGAGTGCTGGCCGCTTGCCTCATAGAAACAGTTGTTGCTGAATTCAACCTGGCCCATATTGCCAAGATATTGTGCTGTGTCATGCCAGGTTGTCGTTGTGGTTTCGCTCTTATTGTAGAATACGTTGTTGTAGAAATACGTCATGGACTTAAAGGGATCGCGATGCATAAACTTGGTCCGTGCGCCGTCATAGATAATTACATTGTTCACAAAGTAGGTCGGCGTGGTGCAGGGAGTGAGGAAGTATTTGATGATGAAATCACCCCCGTCATCGCTGATGTTATAACGGATGATGTCATTGTCATTCTTTCCCATATACAGCATCCATCCACAGGGGTTGTTGTGCGAGTAATTGAACTGATAGACAACATCCTTCAGCGCGGAGTCCATGTCATACGGGCTGCCGTCTGCGTTGGTGGAAGGACCGTTATAAACCTCGTTGAACTGGAAAACAGCGTTTTCCGTTTTCCAGGGATAAAGAGCCACCGTGGGGCGGAACGAGGGATACCGCTTGAGGAAACCGTCCACGACGTTGTATTCCACAACGGCATTCATGGCATCGCACAGGTCAATGCCTCCCTGCCCAATATCTTCCATATAGTTATGGCCGATATAAATATCTCTCATCCACAGATTGTTTGGTCCAATGTCCGCCTGATAATTTCCCCGGACCATATCCACATACCCTGTGATGCCCAGGAGATCTACTTTACGGATTGTATTGTTGGCAATCCGCAGATCACGGAACGAGGTATTGGGGCGAATTTTACTGCCAATCACGTTAAAAATAATACCGCCGGTGAACGTGTCGTTCCAATCATTAGGACCATCCACATCATGGATATAGCAGTTTTCAATGTAAATGTGATCCATGATTCCGTCGGCATTATCCTCCAGCTGATCGCCGTCCACGATCAGCAAAATGCCGTTGCGGGTTTTGTCCTTGTTGGGATAAGAATTATCGCCCTGCGGTCTTTGCAGAACAATATCCTCATCGAAATTATCGTCATTTGTAATCTCAAGATTCCGGATTTCCCAGTATTCCTGATTCCGCAGATGCACCGCGCCGGAATAATTAAAGCCGCGGTCCACGCCCATACCATTGATAACGGGAAGGACATCTCCACCATATTTATCTATTTTGATGGGCGCTCCCTCTTTGCCGGAGCCTTTCGGCCACAGCCATTCTCCGTTCCAGACACTGCCGGACTTGAGCAGGATCTGATCTCCCGGCTGAAAGGTGGTATCGGTTACTTTTGTCAGGCTTTTCCATGCCTGTTCCGGCGAAGTACCGGAATTGGAATCATTGCCCCCTTCAGCATCCACATAATAAATGGTTCCAACCGCTGCACCCGAAGCAGTCCCTTCCGCAAATACATGCGAATATGGCGCAAACACTGTCAATACCAGAAACAGTGCCAGCAAACCCGACAACACTTTTTTCACGGCAATCCACTCCTTTTACATCATTTGAATACTCTCCCACAGCTGCTCCTGGACCTGAAACACACATTCATCCCGCAGCTTCCGGAGATGAGCGTCAAGATACTCTGCGGCAAGGATGTCCCGAATACGATTTTTCACCTCCTCATACTCCATTACCTGTACTTCATCCCTGCGCGTTATCTCAAGCAGGTACATTCCCTGCTGGGTTTCAATTACCTCCGAAATTTCTCCCATTTGCAGTTGTGAACATGCCGCATAGACTTCACTCAAACCATGGAGATCCGCCTTTTGCGTTAAAGATGTAAATTCAAAAAATTGGGCTTCCCCGCAAGTCGCATATTGCTTGCAGGCCTGCTCAAAGCTCATTCCTTTTTCAATCGCTTCTTTGGCCTGCTGTGCCAGGCGGTACGACTCATCCTTTTCTCCTTCTATCAACAGCGCAGATGCATGGATATCCCCCACTGTTGTAAACATATCCAAATTCTCGTGATAAAAATCCTTTGCCCGTGTCTCTGCCTCGGGATCCTCCTGTATCAGTTTTTCTCCAAGGGAATTTCGCAGATTGCTGATCAGGTGACGGTAATAATTTTCAAATGAATACTCAACCGGTCCATACACCACTCCATTTTGTGAGACCGATGACTGTCTTTGATCATTGAAGCCTTTCCATTCCTTCTTTAAGGTCCTCAAATCAATGTTTTCAATCAGCCCTTCTTTCTGTGCCTCCTCAAGCACAATACATCCGTCAATCAGTTCATCGAGCGCCCGGTTTCGCGCATAATCCAACGGTGTCTGACCATTGTATTCCGTTGTCCAAAAACTATTATCAAATGTTGTGCACCCATAGTTCTCTGTGTAATAGACAGTCGCAGCGCTCTTTTGCTGTTGAAGAAACTCTTTCCATTCATCGGCAAAAATGTTCTGTGTCCCAACTGTAATAACCGGCGTTTGGTAAGACCGTGACAAGAACCAGCCAAAAAAGAGGATAAAGACAATACTGCCGATGATCAGTATTTTTTTCTTTCCGTTCATGCGTACCATAGCGCATTCCCACCTTCCAGCTTTAAAGTCCACTGCATGCATGATTTCTATAGTCATTATCTTCGATGGAAACCGTATCTTTACATAGAACCAATTTACTTTACCCTGCACTATTTTGACTTTTGCACAAACACCTCTCTGAAATTATAAATAAAAAACGAAAAACACAAATATTTTATATGTAATTATACCAAAATGATAAAAATTTGCGCCGCTGTGTCAACAAAATGTATTGAAAAGGAGCCTCAAAATAAACAGCAGCGATAATCGATGAATGCGGATAAATATGTGATTTTACAGAAATTTATTAAAAATAGTGTTGCATTTTGCAGAAAATCCAGATATAATAAGCTCTGATCTATCTGCGCCTATTGAGCGCGTATATTAGGAGGAAGAATTTATGCAAAAGCACACTCTGCTCAAAGTCATCAGCATCCTGTTCATTGTTTTTGGCGCCATGAGCCTGCTCTCCGCTTTCAGCAGCTTTGGCAGCAACTCTGCCCTGGGAGCAATGGGAATTATCTCCTCTCTCGTTGCAGTTGTGGCTTCCGCTCTGCAGCTGGGTGCCGGTATCCTGGGAATCCAGAAGAAGGATAATCTGGATCTGTGCAAAAAGCTGGCTTTCGTTCTCATTGCGCTGGCTATCCTCAACGGTATCCTGAGCATCGTCCTGGTCACCGTTATTGCCGGTGCGGTAGGCGCGGGGGCAGGCGTAGGCATTGCCGCTGGCGCCGTAACCGGCGTGATCGCCATGGTCTTTGGCCTGATCCTGCCTGTGCTGTACCTGATCGGCGTCAATAAGTCCTCGAATGCCTAAGGCATAACCGGACCATACCAACTGCGCGATCCCGCTAAAAAGCATAGAAGGCTGTATCCCCTGATGTTGAGAGCACCAAAACCTCCAGCATCAGGGGTTTTTTGTTTTCTCCGAATTCGCGGAACAGCACGAAAAATTGATACACGAAACGCCAAATACACCTCAAAAAATTTCTGTAAAACAAAATGCATTTATTTGAATTCTTAACTTTTTCTGGAAAATGACGATACAATGTTGAGTGCATTTAGGGCTTGTTTGAAAATAGAGAAAATGCCGGATTTTTTCCCAGAGCGAGGTGGTTTCCAGGAAAAAAGCGCAGGAATCCTTGCCGGATTCCGAGCATTTTTGACGCAGAAAGCAGCCGCTATTGGGGAAAAAGACGATGTTTATGATTTTTCAAAATAATTTTGTGGGTATGAAGTTGGAAGGCTTAAAGCCGGGACAGATTCTTGACCACGTTGATCTCAGCAAAGCCATACCGCTTGATCCTCTGTTTGGTAAGAACATTCAGTACAATCTGGATAGTTCCTTTGTTGTAAAAGGGCGGCAGGATTTTGTTGCATTTTCAGGCGGCAATGTTTCGGAAAAAGCCCAGGAATTAGCTGAGCAGATGAAGGAATATCCTGCGGGTGTCGCATTGTCCATGGACGGATTCAGTATGGAACAGCTCTCCGAGCTTATAGGCGGCATCGGAAAAGAAATCGACAGCGCCTTTGCCGCAGGCGAGATTTCAGAACAGGAATACGCCGACTTAAACAAAGGGCTGGACGCCTACACAGATTTTATGACGGAAAAGGCGGAAAAACAAAACGCTTCCTTTGCAATTATGAAACAGACAGCAGCAGCCACAAAAGCAAAAATCCAGAGCGGCGCGTCGGAAAAAGAAATGACCGACTATGCGGAACTGGTGCGCGAAAAGTGGCAGGAAAAAATTGACGAATATCTTGAGGAAAACGCTTACGACAGGACAGCGTTACAGCAAATGATTGCTGCTATTCGCACCGGAAAGGCGTTATCTTTTCATGCAATGGCGTGATGCAAAGATACAGACACTTTGCAGGCAAGGCATCTTGATAAAAACGCTCCTCTGCAAGGACAGCCGAACAATTGGCTGTCCTTTTTGTCTGCACAGGAAAAGCCAGTAAAAGGTTAAAAAACGTTTTAGCATTAAAACTATTTTTATTGACAAATATTTTAAAATTATATATAATTTTACAAAATCATTTGCTATCAAATGCCTACAGCGATGTTGTCGCTCAGAACAGAATGAAGATCCCTAATGAAATTGAAATCAATGTAGATACTTTTAACGATAAGACTACGGATGGACAGAATGAAACTGAACTCATCGAAAAGTTTAATACACTCGTTAGGTCAGTTTACAAGGAACTACACGCAGACCGAGAAACGGGCTGCTGACAACAAACGGCGGTATGCTCCCGGAGAGGGCAGCATACCGCCTGTTTTGTTGTCTGGGGTTTCCAAAGGGGCTTGCCCCTTGGCACACGACTTTGCTTGCAAAGTGTAGTGTGTTATACCTGCTGGCGTGGCTGGCGGGGAAAACGGGGTGCGGTGCTTCATGCGCCCCGTTTGCTCCGGCAGGAAAACAGGCTGAATTTTTGCGAATGGGAATGAGCAAAAAATCGGGCTGTTTTCAGAGAACGGCGGCAGGTATATGAAAGCCCCGTCCTTCGTCCCACACTCCAACTTGTGGACAAAGTGTCCCAAAGTTGTGGCCACACTCCCGGAAAAGCAGCAGGACAGCGGGCAACCGTCAAGACTGAAATGAATGGGTTTACACCCGGCCTTGACCGCCGCCCGCCGTCCCGTTGAATGGGTGGACAAGGCGGCCAATCCCTCAAAGTGCTTGGCCGCTCTCTTTCTGATTTTGGAGCGTTTTTCTCTAAAAATTGAAATGGGCGGGAAGCCATTTTAGGGCTTTCCCTCCTTGATTGCCCATCTGCAAAGACGGGCGGGACTGTCAACGGCGGCGCATGAAATGCGCCGTTCATTTTGACCGTTGACTGGCTCGACTGGCTATGCTATTTTCCAGATAAAATGGTATTCATAGCGCAAATACGCCAAAAATCATTTGCTTGTTCAAACTCAATTTTCAAATCTTGCTGAAAATGAGCGAGTAATGTTTGATTATCCCATTCATATTTCGTATTGTTCCACGAGAGAAATCCCTCCACAAAAATTTTGTGATCAATACTAAATTGTTGAATACATTGCGTCGTTATAGATACGAATTTTTGAACATCGACAGAAGCAAACACACTATCAGGAACACCTGAAAATGCAACAAAAATTGCTCCACCAGAATGTGGGCCTCTGTAATAACAATACTTATCAATTAAGCCGCAAGTTACGATAGACAGGTTATGCCCGTTGAATGTATTGTCCAATGTAAATTCTGCTGTCGTTAGTGGCTCTAAATTCCAGCGTTCCCCCACTACTTTTGCGTGTGTGGCTACCTGAATAATTTTCTCGGAAAATCCATTGATATTTTCCCACCCCCACAGCCATGTGTTACTTGATATTGCCTCGCTTCCGATAAATTGAAGCGGATACTTTTGATTTCCAAAAAGTATTACGCCCTCTGAAAAATCAACATTCCAGTCTTGCCCCTTTACCACCTGTTCACTACAAGCAGTCTGTATTGCTATCATTTTACCTAAGCAAGCTGAAAACACTTGAAACCAGTTTCCTGTATCAATATTGAGATGCTCAATCCAAATATTTTTTCTGTTATCCTGTTTTCTGTCTTTGCCCCAAAATCTCATCTGTATTTCCTCCATAATATATTTCTTTTATTTCCTCCCCCTTTGTGAGGTTGGATTTTTCAGCAAGTCAGACTTTTGTGCAATCTTTTTCAGCCACTTCCTTTCTTCCTCGGACAGCTTCTTATAATTCAGTTTGAGCCGCTTGCAGATAAACATCATAGCCGCCTGCTCCGGGTCGCTGTCCTCTTTAGCGGCTTCCTCGGCTGTCTGCAAAAAATCTTCCAGAGGATTGTCCTCCGGGACGCCGAAAAAATCGTCCTTGTGGGCTTCCCGCAGGTCGAGGGCTATCTTGTTTATGTCCTGCTGTATCACATAGCGGCAAAAGCTGTCGTCGTCAATGTGGGCGGCGATAAGCTGTCGCAGCTGCGGGTCGGTCAAACCGGGATTGTATTGCTTCATAATGGTTGCACTCACAGTGTCCACTATGGCGTTTGCACTCTGTACCTGTTTTCCCGCCACGCCGTTCACATAGATTTCAAGGTCAGCCATCAGCCGGGGGAAATCCGGGTGTACTGCCAGCTCGCACAAGAGTGAATTATCCACCCGCCCACTTTTCAATAGTTCAATCATATCATCACTCAAACGCAGGTCTGCCAGATCGGCGTTTGGGTGATTTTTTGTTTCTGACAGCCCCAGCAGATAATCGGTGGTCACATCGTAAAACTTCGCCAGCTTGATAAGGGCATAGTGGCTGATGTCCTTGAAGTTGTCCCCCTCATAACTGCCTAAAGCGGACTTGGAGAGATGGGTTTTCTCCGCAAGCTGTTCCAGCGTCAGTCCGCGCT
>NZ_NFJU01000023.1 GCF_002160025.1 Anaeromassilibacillus sp. An200 | reverse complement strand
CGGACTACGCCTGCTGACTTTAGTGTAGCAGATGCCGCCGTCCTATGCACTGCCTTTATTTTCATTCTCAGCTGTGATGGCATTTCATGAGGCGTTGAAAACTGAATATGGAGGACACTGGATGGCAAAAAGTGAAAGCGATATTTTTACACCCCGAACAGGGCAGGTTATACAAGCAGAGAACGGCACGCAGTATTTTGTATGTGGGAACAACCGTATAAAAATCTCCGAACACTTCGCCGCAGGCGGGAAGCCCCTCGGTGATCTGATTGTAGATGTGGTGCGGCATACCGCAGAAAAAGCCGCTTCAACCTGATAGCCCATCATTGATAACACGCCCACGCTTATGATATAATTGCCATAGAGCAAAAGTATTGTAAGCGTGGGTTGTTTCTTTAGAAGGAGGATTTTTACGGTGAAACAACCTTACAATACTACGATTTACAACACGGCGCTTTATATGAGATTGAGCCGGGACGATGAACTGCAAGGAGAAAGCGGGAGTATTCAGACACAACGCATGATACTCCGGCAATATGCCGCCGAGCATGGCCTGAATGTCATAGATGAATATATCGACGATGGATGGTCTGGAACGAACTTTGACAGGCCGGATTTTCAGAGAATGATTGATGACATTGAGGACGGGAAAATCAACTGCGTTGTTACGAAGGATTTATCCCGCTTAGGCAGAAACTACATTCTGACCGGCCAGTACACGGAAATCTACTTTCCCAGCAAAGGCGTCCGCTATATCGCTGTCAATGACAATGTGGACACCATCAACGGAGAGAATGAGCTTGCCCCATTCCTCAACATTCTGAATGAAATGCACGCCCGCCAGACCAGCAAAAAGGTAAAGGCGGCCATGCGGACACGGTTCGCAAATGGCGCACACTATGGAGCCTATGCTCCGCTTGGCTATGTCAAAGACCCAGATAAGAAAGGCCATCTTCTGATTGACCCGGAAACAAGGTGGATTATCGAAAAGATTTTTGACCTTGCCGTTCATGGCCGGGGAGCCGCCAGCATTACACGGATTTTGGTCGAAGAAAAAGTACCTACTCCCGGCTGGCTGAATTTCCAGAGATACGGCACTTTCGCAAATATCTATGCCGGAGCGCCGGAGGAAAAAGCCTATGCGTGGACGATAGCGCAGGTGAAAAGTATTCTGAAAGAGGAAACCTATATCGGACACAGCATCCACAATAAGCAGACCAACATTTCATTCAAAAACAAGAAGAAAGTACGCAAGCCAAAAGAGGAATGGTATCGTGTGGAGAACACCCACGAAGCGATTATTTCCGAAGATGTGTTCCGTCAAGTACAGGAGCAGATTTGCAACAGGCGCAGACGGCAGAAGAACGGCACAACACAGATATTTTCCGGGCTGGTAAAATGTGCGGACTGCGGCTGGTCGCTGGCCTATGGTATGAACAGCCAGAACAAAAATCCCTATGCCCACTACCATTGTAGCAAGTACGGGCAAGGATTGCACCAGTGTTCCATGCACTATATCCGCTATGATGTGCTTTACGCCTATGTCCTTTCCCGTCTGCAATACTGGTCTGTGCTGGCACAGCAGGATGGGGACAAACTTCTGAAACGGCTACTTAACGCCAGCGACAAGGAACGCAATACTGCAAGGAAGCGGCAGACAGCCGAACTGAAAAAGGCGGAAAAGCGCAAAGCAGAAGTAGACACCCTGTTTGCAAAAATGTATGAGGACTGGTCTGCCGGACGCATTACAGAATACAATTTCAATATGCTGTCCGAAAAGTATCAGGGCGAACAGCGAGAATTGGACGCAAAAATTGAACGGCTTCACGAAGCGATGGAGGCCGCCGCCCAGACAGCGGTTGACGCTGAAAAGTGGATAGGTCTGATGAAACAGTATGTCAATCCCACAGAATTGACGGCTGAACTTCTGAATACGCTGATTGAAAAAATCGTTGTCCATGAAGCGGTCAAAGGTGAGGACGGAAGCCGGGAACAGGAGGTAGAAATCTTCTACCGCTTTATCGGCAAAATCGAATGACACATCTTGAGATACCCAACAATATCTTTAACTAAGGGAAACGGGCTTATCTGTTCCAGACGCCGACCTGCTCATCGCCTTGTCGGAGGCGTTGGAGACGCCTGTCAGCACGTTGCTGGGGGAAACAGTGACAGAGTCGGAGGCGGATGAGGTGAAGGCTCTCGCGGAAAAGCTGGAGGTCATCAATCTACAGTTCGCCCGGAGAAAGGCCCTGCGGCGCTCCGCCCTCCACTGGGGGCTCGTCGCAGTGTGCGTGGGCATCCTTGCTGTGACCGCAGTCTTGGTCGTGGTAAACAGCCCTTACCTGGGCTGGGATTACAGCGCTCCGGAGACCGCCGTTATGGGAGTGGCCATCCACGCCTTTGAATGGGGCTTTGTCCGCCTGGCCCCCTTCGTCCTGATTGCGGCGGCGGCAGGCGTTTTCCTGATGCGGAAAAGAGGATAGAGGCTACGAAGGCCCCCGGCAGAAAGCCAGGGGCCTTTGTAGGAACGACAGTATGGGAGTCACCCTTTTGTCATTCTCCGAGAAACAGTTCGTTCTTCTTGGTACGCTGCAGATCTTCTTCATCTTGCCCGCGGCAACCGCTGTCAGGATAGGGTTGATGCTTCGTGCATGAGCCGGACAGATGCTGACGCAGCGCATACAGCTGATGCATGTTTTATGATCGGTTTTGGTGGGAGCTGCCGCCGGAATCGCCTGAACGGGACACTGCTTAGCGCACAGCCCGCAGTTCGTACACTTCTTCCTGGCGGAGAGCTTGATGGGAATCCCGGAATACTCCCTGAATGGATCATTGCCGGGAACGGCCAGGTCATCCGGGATTCGCCCCTCCTTCAGACACCGGCGGATCTCTTTGGCAAATCGAGACAGTTCCGCCAGATCACCGGAATCTGGACGGCCCGTGGCAAACTGGCGCATGATGGAATGTTCCGCCACGGCTGCCACAGCCGCGGCGCAGCGGAAACCGGCACGCTTCAGGCAGGTTTTCAGTTCCAACAGCGTGTCATCATAGGCCCGGTTTCCATAGACCACCACCAGAATGGCCATTGCGCCGCTGGCGCGGATGCGCTTCAGCCGTTCCGCCGCGATGGCCGGGACCCGGCCGCCAAAGGAGGGGACGGCCACGACACAGATGTCCTCTTTGTCCAGAGAGATCTGGGAAAAATCCATGCTGGCATCAGTCAGGTCAATGGTGCTGACCTCCTGCCCGAATACCTCCGCAAAGGGAGCGGCAGCCTTTTTTGTGCCTCCTGTGGGGCTGAATAGGATTTGATAGATCCTCATTTGTGTTCTCCTTCGTTTTCCTGATAGGTCGGGCAGTGTTTCATCTGCCGGACGGCATCCTGCAGCAGCTCCGACACAGCCAGCAGGCTGCTGCTTGCAGAGTCCAGATAATAGTAATTTTTCGTCCCTTCCCGCCGGAATGTGATGATCCCCGCATCCTTCAGGACTTTCAGATGGTGGGACACCGCCGCGCGGGAGAGATTCGTGCTCGCTTGGAGTTCTCCCACCCGCAGACCCCCTGTTCCGCAATTCTCAATGAACACCCGGAGAATAAGCTGGCGGGTCTCGTCTCCAATCGCGCAGAACGCTGGGCGGCAGGCCTGGAATTGCTGCGCCAGCTGATTGCCGCTCGTTGGTTCAGCCATTTGGTCACCTCCGTCCTCCATGATCGACGCGCATGAACCATTATAGCATAAACTACAGTGCGCGGATGATTGGTCAAGAAAATCGAGTTCATTGGGACACTGACCGATCAACCATCAGGCCAGGGGCAACAGCCAGTTGCTTTGCTTTTTGTTCCCCGTGTGGTATGCTTCGGGTAAGGTGGTGATCGATATGGAACCCAAAGAAATCCTTCTGGAGCTGCGCGCCAGGCGCGGCTTTTCCCAGGAGCAGCTGGCAGAAAAGGTCCACGTGACCCGGCAGGCGGTTTCCCGCTGGGAAACCGGCGAAACGGTGCCCAATACGGAGACGCTAAAGCTGCTCTCCAAACTGTTTGACGTCTCCATCAACACCCTGCTGGGCTCGCCCCGGCAGCTGATCTGCCAGTGCTGCGGAATGCCCCTGGAGGACGCCAATATCAGCCGGGAGCCGGACGGCGCTTTCAACGAGGCGTACTGCAAGTGGTGCTATACCGACGGGAAATTTGTCTACACCAGCCTGGAGGAGCTGCTGGACTTTCTGGAGGGCCACATGGCCAATGAAACCTGGCCCCCGGAACAGGTCAGAGCCTACTTTGCAGCCCAGCTGCCAAAACTGAATCATTGGAAGCAGAGATAAGCAAGGCTCCCGCCCTCGGAATTTCAGAGGGTGGGAGCCTTGCTTTTATGCGCCCCGGATGTCTCTCTGCTCGGGTATGGAATTTTGCGCAGACTTGCAGTATAATGACCCAGGCATCCTGTTTTACCCATTCGGGAGGAGATCCAATATGACCTTTCATGAATTCGGAGATGATACGCGCCCTCACATCATGCTGATCCACGGCGGTGGAAACGCTTGGTGGAATTACCTGCGGCAGGCCCGTGTCCTGGCCCAGCACTACCATGTGATCCTGCCTACGCTGGATGGCCATGGCGAGGCATATCGAACGCCCTATGTCTCCACCGAGCGGACCGCAGACCAGCTCATGGACTATATCCAGCAGCATTGCGGCGGACACCTCTTCGCCCTGTGCGGAGTTTCCTTGGGTGGCCAGATCGTGATGGAGCTTTTGGCGCGGAAGCCGGATCTTACCGAAAAAGCCATCGTTGACGGCAGCCTTTGTTACCCGCAGCCCATGATGGCCCGGTTCTGTATCGCCTCGGTATGGCTGTTTGGATGGATGCTGTTCAGCGAATGGGCGTGCCGCATCCAGTTAAAGCTTATGTCCAAGCTGCTGCCCGCGAAGATGACCTATCCCCGGGAGATCCAGGAATATTATCTGCGGGATATGCCCAGAACGCCGCGAAAAACCTTATACACCATGTACCGGACCTATATGGCGCAATACCGCGTGAAAGAAAGCGTGAGAAACAGCCATGCCCAGGTCATGTATTGGCACGGGGAGAAGGAGATGAAGTGCGTCAAGAACTCCGCCCGTACGTTCCAGCGGCTGCTTCCCACCTGCCGGATCTACGAGGCAAAAGGATACGGGCACGGCTATCTGTCCGTCTATCTGCCGGAGGAATGGCTGCGCATCGCACTTCCTTTCTTTGACGGCAAAGATCCCAATACCCCCGGCGAATAGCCGCACATAGGAAACAGGCATTTTATGTTTTGGTGTATCAGGTATACAATAGAGACAAATGATAAGGAGGAATCGCTATGCGCAAGAATTTTGGAGCCAAGCCCTGGACCTATCCCCAGCCGGTCTTTATTCTGGCCACCTACAATGAGGACGGCACCCCCGACGCCATGAACGCGGCCTGGGGCGGCATCAGCGAGGACAAGGAGCTGAGCATGTGCATCAGCGCCGAGCATAAGACCACCGCCAACATCCTGGCCCGCAAGGCGTTCACCGTGAGCATGGCCACAGTGGAGCAGACGGTGGCCTGTGACTATGTGGGCATTGAGTCCGGCAACCAGGTGGCGGACAAGGTAGCAAAGGCTGGCTGGCACACCACCAAGTCGGAGTTTGTGGACGCGCTCCTCATCGATGAGCTGCCCATGGCGGTGGAATGCCGCCTGGTGAGCTACGACCCGGAGAGCTTCCGTCTGGTGGGCGAGATCGTCAACGTGAGCGCCGACGAGTCCGTTTTGGACGCTGACGGGAAGATCGACCCGGATAAGCTGCGGCCCATCACCTTTGACCCCATCCACAACACATACCGGGTGCTGGGCGAGAAGGTGGGCAATGCCTTCCGGGACGGCGTCAAGCTGAAATGACCGGCTGAATTTGGTCGTGAACTCCCGACACTTTGGGGGTAGTTGCACCCGACCCGAACAATGATCAATATCTATACCACAGCAAAAGCGGAGCGCTTCACATGGGCGCTCCGCTTTTCATAGCTCTCTTTGCAGGTACACCATGTCCACCAGCTGCACCCCGCACTCGTAGATGGGGTGGTCGTAGTGGTCAGTAAAAAAGTTCTTGACCAGATGGTGCCTACGAAAGCCGCAGGCTTCATAAAAGGGGATGGTGGACGGGCTGTCTCCGGTGCCAACCTGCAGCACCGCATACTGCTCCCTATAAGTTCGGACAAGGAAGTTCACGAAAGCTTTTCCGTATCCCTTGCCCTGACAGTCCGGCACTACGGCAATGTTTTTCAGTTCCAGAATGCCGCCGCCCTCGTCCGTCACCACGCACTCGGCCTTGACTCCATCGTCCTCCAGCACATACATGGTCCCATGCTCCAGATAACGGTCGATCATGTCTTCCTGCTCGTCCGCCAACAGCAGCAAATCGAGATATTCCTTTTTACGGTCAATGATTTCCCGGATTTTCATGTCTGCCGTCATCGCCTTTCGTAGACCAGAGCAACAATGCCGTTGTAGCGTTCCGTCCCCACCAGCTTCAGGGGCATTTCCTGAGAAAGCTCCGGAAACAGCCGCACGCCTTTGCCCAGCACCGTGGGGATAATGGATAGCCACAGCTGGTCGACACAGCCCTCTTTGAGCAACTGACCGGCCACCGAAGCACCGCCGCAGATCCAGATATTGCCCTTATGTTCCTCTTTCAGCTTGCCCGCCAGCTCTGTGATCGGCCTGTTCCAAAAGGTGATGCCCTCCCGGTCCGGCTCGCTTCGATGGGTCACCACATAACAGGGGCGCCCCTCATAGGGCCAACTGTCCGGGGAGAGCTCCGTGACGATCTGGTGGTAGGTAGACCAGCCCATGAGGATGACCTCCACCTTCTCGTAAAAGGCGGGGTAACTGCCGAAATTCTCCGGCTCGCTGCCGTCGCCCCCCAGCCAGCCCACGCCACCCTGTTCGTCAGCAAGATAGCCGTCCACGCTCACAGCAAGATATAACACAAGTTTTCCCATGACACTTCCCTCCGTTGCTCCTATTGTACCCAATCGCCTCAGAAAGAACAAGCTGTGCTATCGCAGGAAAAGCGGTATCGTACATGAAGATGGATCGGACGAAAACTGTTATCCGAAACTCCCTGAAAAGCCCCTTCATTTGACCGACACTCACTGCCGCCCCTTCTTCTGCCGTTTGCGGAAGTCCTCCTCGATGGCGTCCTTCCAGTGTTTGTCCAGAGGCGCGCTGCACCGAACGGCGGCCACGGCCTGACCCACCATCTCGTAGTTAAGGCGGGTGCCCACGCTGTCACAGTGATAGTTCACCGCCCGGTCGGGGGCGATGCCTAAGCTGCCTGCGGTTTCCACCGCGTCGATGTTGGCACCCAGGAAGAGAAACTCCCAGCCGTACTTCTCCTTCTGGCGCTGGATCATCTCCTTGACCCGCTGGGCGGAGTAGCGGCGGCTGGCGTTCTCCATGACGTCGGTGGTGATGACGAACAGGGTGTGCTCCGGCACGTCCTCGGGCCGGGCATACTTGTGGATGTTGCCGATGTGGTGGATGGCCCCGCCGATTGCGTCCAGCAGGGCGGTGCAGCCCCGCACATAGTACTCCTTGTCGGTGATGGGCTGGACCTCGCTCACCTTCACCCGGTCGTGGAGCACCTCGGTCTGATCGTCAAAGAGGACAGTGGAGACGAACGCCTCGCCGGGCTCCTTCTTCTGCTTTTCGAGCATGGCGTTGAAGCCGCCGATGGTGTCCCCCTCCAGCCCCTGCATGGAGCCGCTGCGGTCCAGAATGAACACCAGTTCCATCAAATTCTTCTTCATAACAAATCCCCCTATACTGTGTTGTTTGGCTTACAAGCACAGTATAGGGGGATTTGTATATTCAGTGGTCGCTTGGTGAGCGACAAATTCCAACAGGGGCACAAAGTCCTGCCCAGTTCTTTGCCACAGAGTGATACACGGCATCCAATATGGACAAATGGGCCTGATGAGCAAACAGGAAATAATAGCGATTTGTAAAACGATAATATTCTAAACCAAGTACACCGTCTGCCTGCAAATGGTTCTTCTGAAATTCCAACATTTTTTGTACACAGACCTCTTTTGAATCAGACTGTGGCCGATGATGGTACAAGATCACACTTTGCCCACGGTTGTAGTAGTCCTTGATCTCTTGCCAGGTGACATGTTTCTCCTTAGCAGAACCATCCTGATGCATCTTTACTGTTTCGAGGCCGTTATCTGGATCGAGAAAGACAATGTCCATTCCATTGGTAGCCTCCAACGCCGCCATGTGCCACTGTTTTCGGCCAGCCGCTGTCAGCCGTTCAGTAAAAAAGCGGGCATTGAGGATATTGCTCTTTTCCACAGCCTCAATGGTTCGATTTTTCTTCACAAGATACGACAGACAGTCGAACAGCTCCGGATCATACTGCCGATATGTATCTGGTTTGTGCAGATAGTCCGTAAATTTTCCATCTTCCTGCTTGCCTGGACGAGTGGGGATCACCCGGTACCAGTTGACAGCCAGTCGAAGGCCGGCGGCAGTCACATTTCGCAAAAGGCCGTACTTTCCGTAATCGCCAATGTCGCCTACATAGTTATCTTGCATACTGCCTGACCTCTACTTTCGCAGGATCTTCTCCATGGGTTTGCCCTTGGCCAGCTCGTCCACCAGCTTATCGAGATACCGGATGTCCCGCATGAGTGGGTCCTCGATCTCCTCCACTCGGATGCCGCAGATCTTGCCGGTAATCAGCGTTCGCTCCGGGTTCATGGCGGGGGCGTTTCGGAAGAAGTCCCCATAGCTGGTGTCGGACTGCTCCAGCCCGCCCAGCTCCTCCGGCGTGTAGCCGGTGAGCCAGGCGGTGACCTGATCCACCTCGTCCCGGGTGCGGCCCCTTTTCTCCGCTTTGGCTACCAGCAGGGGGTACACCCTGGCAAAGGTCATTTCTGTGATATCCATCTGCGGCATGGCTTATCCTCCCAGCAGGCTCTGGTCAAAGGCGAACAGAGCCTCGTTGATCTCGAAGATGTTGTAGTTCTGGTGGGCAATGAAATACTCCACGATGATGTCGAACTTGCTGGCGTGGGAGAAGGCAAAGCCCGCCTTTTCCAGCATTTCACGAGCCTCGGCCAGTGGCAGCTCAAGCGCTACGGCGAAGGCCATGGCGGTGGGCTTGGAGGGCTTATAGTGGACATCCGAGCGGATTTTTGAAAAGAGCTTGCGGTCGATGTTGGCCTTTTTGTAGCACTGGGCGTCGGTCATGCCCCGCTCGTCGATCTTGCGCAGCAGCATCTGGGAAAAGCTCTCGTCCAGCTCGCTGAGGGCTTCGTCCAGGCCGGGAGCCCCCATGGTACAAGGAGCAGGCATCCACTGCGGCTCCTCCGCAGGCATGGATTCCAAGGCCATCCGGCGGCGCTGGTTCTCATAGCGGTCGGTGTGGGCCTCCACATAGCGGTCATCGATATAGGCGGCGATATCGGCAAAGAGCTTGCCGCCGATGGTATAAGCGGCCCGGTCGAAGATGACCAGATACACCGTCATATCATGGGAGAGCAGGAACTCCCCGATGGTGTCCACCGCCACCCTCAGCGCCTGGTCCTTGGGGTAGCCGTACACGCCGGAGGAGATCAGCGGGAACGCCACGGTTTCGCACCCATTGGCCAGTGCCAGCTCCAGAGAGGAGCGGTAGGCGGAAACCAGCAACTCCCGCTCCCCGTGGCCGCCGCCCCGCCAGATGGGGCCTACGGTATGGATGACAAACTTCGCCGGCAGACGGTAGCCCTTGGTGATCTTGGCCTGTCCTGTTTTGCAGCCGTTCAGGGTGCGGCACTCGGCCAGCAGCTCCGGCCCGGCGGCACGGTGGATGGCCCCGTCCACACCTCCACCGCCCAGCAGGCTCTCGTTGGCGGCGTTGACGATGGCGTCCACCTTCATGGTGGTAATATCGTTTCGTACAATTTGCAGGGGCATGACGGCACCTCCTCGCGCTTTGGTGTCATCATACCATAGGCGGGCCGCTTTGGCAATTCAGAGGAATATACTGTGCTTTCTTTCCCTTTATAATGCTTCGACAAGGAAAGCAACAAGATTTTATAAGAAAAGATGAAAAGTCAGACTCACAAGCCAAACGATCGTGTACAGTTTCTTGAAGTCTATTGCCGAACTTCGTTGCCAGTATCCTTGGCATTTTCTATTGAGGCAGCCTATAGAAAAAGTCAAAACAAAAAGTGCAGCTTATCGTGGTGTGGGAGTTTTCCAACAAAAAACCATACAGGAAGCCTTTGAATAGATAACCGGGTGCCAAACCTGTGAATAGTTAGAAAAAAGACCAGAAAATTACGAATCTGAGTCAGAAAGCGGCTTAATGACTATTTGAATTTGTAGCAGGAACATGGTATAGTATAATTGTTGTATTTTTGTTCATAGAAGGAGTTTACTATAGGCAGAAAAAGCAAATCAACTTGAAGATCAAAACTCTCTATTGCCGCATTTCTTTGGATGATGGTGGTGTTAACGAGAGCATGAGCATCAGCAATCAAAAAATCATGCTTCGGGACTATGCTGAGAAAAACGGAATATTTCAGCATGCGTATTATATGGATTATTCAGGAAGAGCGTTCTATTGTTTTGATAATTATTGAGCCATCAAGCACAAAATATGTCGAAGCTCTTCCCACCGCAACCGCTAACCAAACAGTTCTTAACTGCCTAATTAGCCACATTCTGGTGGACAAGGTCAAAAGGATAGACGACCAGAAGATTCAGGAAGTCAAAATTGCCTACAACTTTGTCGGGGAAATTCCAGTGAATGAACCTGTTGGAACTGACTCTTGAGAAATCTTGACATTGTAAAGTGGATTGGGAGATGTTGATATGAGAGAGCAAATTATTCAGATGTTGTCTAATGCCCCTGCGCTACCTGTTCTTTTTGTTGGATCAGGGCTTACACGAAGATACTTAGATCTTCCTAACTGGGAAGGTCTCTTACGGCTATATTGTGTCAAGTCACCGTATGAATATTATTATAGCAAGGCCGAGCGAGAATGCAGAGAGTGTTCGGATATGATTTATCCTAAAATCGCAGATTATATAGAGGCTGATTTTAATGATGCCTTTTTTACAGAGGATAGATATGCCGAAAGTAGAAAAACTCATGCTGAAGATATTGCTGCAAAAATTTCTCCGTTTAAGTTTTGTATTGCAGATTATTTCAAAGAAAAAAGCAAGTCGATTCAGCAAAAATATTCTGATGAGATAACTCTATTCAAGGAAATTGGCAATAAAAATATCAGTTGTATTATTACTACTAATTATGATTTGTTTCTTGAAAACAATTTTGGTAAAGATCATTTTCAACCATACATTGGCCAAAATGAATTGTTGTTTTCTACAATTTATGAAGTTGCAGAAATATACAAGATACATGGCTGTTGCTCAAAGCCCGATTCTATAGTAATTAACTCGCATGATTATGACTTGTTTGTTAGGAAAAGTGCATATTTGAGTTCAAAAATACTAACTCTTTTCTTAGAACGTCCTATTATTTTCCTTGGATATAGTGTTAGCGACCCCAATATTCGCCGCATATTGCGTTCTATTTCAGAGTGCCTTGAAAACAGCCAATTGGAACAGTTGAAAAAGAGACTGATTTTTATTGAGTGGACAGAAGACCCAAAAGAAGAAGGAATCAGCGAAAGGCAGTTCGACTTTGATAACGGAAAAACGATAATTATGGAGAATATTAAACTGTTTGATTACTCCATATTATATTCAGCCATTTTAGATAATACGGTGAAATACGATGTAAAAGCTCTTCGCCGTATAAAAAGTCAACTGTATGAATTGGTAAAAACAAATAAGCCTACAGAAAAATTATATGTTGCTACAAACATTGAAGACGATAGTCAAGATATTGATTTTGTCGTAGGTGTTGGGGTTTATGGTAAATTCGGGAAAGTCGGGTATAGAGGGATAAAGGCAGAGGAATTGTATCTATATGCCATAGGTCAATCAGATTTGCAGTATGACGATGACATGATTTTAAAGGAGGCAATTCCTTATTTGTATAATGGTCGCACAATCTGGCCTGTAAGACAATTTGTCAGCCGCTGTCAATCAATCGACTGCATAAACGATAAAGTAAAATTCTCTTTGGATAAAACCAGTAAAGATTTGCTCTCATTTTCTCAAAAAGAGTCCATTAAGAAAAGAGGATATACGCGCCTTCCTTGTATAGTTGATTATTATAGGCAGTATGGATTGAGCAAAACGATTTCAACTATTTTCACAAGTGATTTTAGCAAGATGAATCCGGATGATTTGTTGCAATTTATAAAATTGGCGCTGGAAGATGAACCTGCCTTGCTGTCTATAACCGGTAAAGGCCATCAATCAAGATCAAATTTCAAAAAGTGTATCGCCCTTTGGGATATTCACGTTTATTCAACCCTGGCAAAACAAAGAATAACAGAATTATCAGACAATTCAAATGTGAATTAACATATGCTGTTATATAGATCCTTTTCTTAACTGGGGAGGATCTATTTTTATCCATTTTTAATTCATCATGTGATATTGCGGGCCAACGGGCATAGTCTCACTACCGCACCCAAACATCATTTCGCAACGGCATAATGAATGGTCGCCGCTTCAAATACGCCGAGGAAAAGATAGTACCAAAATCCCTCGATCTGCATATTTTCCCGGCAAAGAATCCCCAGATAGACGAGCATATACATGCCGACTACAAACTGGACTGCATTCCGGGCGTATTTTTTCTTCTGCTGATATAAGACCAGCCCAACAGCGATTGCAGTGCCGATATAAGAGAAGTTGAAAAGATAGAATAGATTGTCCAGTACAAGCCACAATGTCACCGCGATCGTTTCAAAAATGATCCACATGATAAGTGGCGGCAAATATCTCTTAAACTTCATATTCTCGCCCTGCCTGTTTCATCATTCTTCTGGCTGACCATGGAAATCATTCGGCGGCTTTTCTCGTTCTTGTCTCATCATACCATAGGCGGGCCGCTCTGTCGATTGGAGGCCGCAGGCGAAAGCGGCTATTCTTTGTTTATGCGGCGCATTCCCTGCGCCCTCTCTGCGGGGGGCTGACCCTCCATCACCGCTCTCCCTGGACGGCACTTCTTTTAATATACAGAATCCAATCCCACACCCATCCCAAAAGGAGAAAGTTTTGCTTGAAACACGCAGGGCAAAAGAGTGTCAAAGAGGAATTGCCGGAGCGGCGGAAAGGTTCAAAGAGGGCAACAGAGTGCTACCTGAAAGTTCCGACACACGTTTGGGAGGATACGCCCGGGCAGTCCCACAATTTCATATCGGGGTGTTGCGCAGTTGGTAGCGCGCCTGCTTTGGGAGCAGGAGGCCCGGGGTTCGAGTCCCCGCACTCCGACCAAATTTTGCAGAAAAACCGCCTGTATAGGCGGTTTTTCTGCGTTTTTGGTTCGGTTTTCGCGATTTTGGAGATTGCTGTTCAGCGGTGGTTTTAGGAGCAGAAAAGCGGCGGGAACAAGAGCGAGGATAACCGCCGAAACCACCAAATCCCTAACCCATCCCTAACGGGTGTAAGCGGCAAGAATCAAGCCTTTATGACTTAATAATTGAAACCAAATCTAATCTTCGCTATAATAAATTTTGTCAAGCAGGTGAGGAACTGGTTTTTTCCGTTTATACCGCTTCGCGAAATTTGCAACCTCTTTTATAGACCAAAAAGGAGGTACCGCCATATATGGAGTACATGATAATCGGAGTATGCATCATTGCAATTGTTGTTATTGATGCAGTAGTCATTTTCAAATCAAAAACAAAAGCCACTAATAGCTTATCGCCATCTGAAGTATCAACGGATACCTCAAGCAGGGCAACATCTATGGTGCAGGATACTGCTTCCCAAGAATTTAGGATTCAAGTAGAGATGCTCCCCACTGAAACGATTGGCGATGAGAGCAAACTGATTGAAATTACTGACAGCAGGGTTTTGGCTCGAGTAAACAGCCTTGTTCCTGGTTTGGTGCAGGCTGGTAATGCAATTAACAACGCAGTCCAGGCAGCACAAACTCAAGGTGAAGTTCTATATCGGGCAATCATTCCTGCCGGAGCAAAACTTGCAGATTCAAGAGCAATGGATGGCGCTGTTCGCGGTTTTTATCACGGTGCGGAGGGCATCCAAGGACACGCAAATTGGGTAGCAGTTGAAGCACAAAAGGGCACCGCTGTAATTGCCAACACAGCTGCGGCTACAATGGGTGTTGCGTCTATAGTCGTTGGTCAGTATTATATGACACAAATCAACGCCGAATTGGGACAAATCAGTGATGGCATCTCTAAAATTGCAGATTTCCAGGACAACGAATATAGAAGCCGGGTTTTCTCCCTGGTCAGCCATATTAAGAAAATCGCTGAGTTTCAAGTGGAGATCCTTGAGAATGATGAGTTGAGACTCTCTAAAATCGCACAATTGGATAGTCTGGAGGAAGAATGCACCAAACTTTTAGGGCAGGCCAACCTTACATTGGCAGGCGTCACAAAGAAGAATGACCTTGATTTTGCTACCTATGAAAAAGAATTGCAAGAGGCACAGAACTGGTACATATATCAGAACACCTTACTGGAAATGCTCCATAAGATCTCTGACCTTAGATTCGCTCTACATCTTGGCGCTGTTTCAAGAGCGCAATGTACCGCATTGCTGCCAACCTATACTCAGCAAGTTGAGGAAACTCAGTCCCGCCTAACTCAGTGGCATCAGGATACCACAAAGCGGCTCAATGTCGACACAGCAGAGATACGCCGAAAGAGAAAAGGCTGGGATAAAGCCATTCATTTCATTCCTGGTCTGATAAACGATGATTGGAATTTCTGTTCCATCTCCGAAAAAACTGCATATATGATTGATTCTCAGGCCAGTGGGCGCGCTGAGTTGCACCACGATAATTCAGATTTCTACCTTGAAGATGTGCAGTTGATTTCCAAAGGTGACAAAGTGTATTATCTACCGCCGTGCAAAAATTGAGCGACTTCTAATCACTCCGCAAAAAACAATGCTTTTCTGAGCAACAAAACGGAAGCCCAAGGGACACACCTCTGTCCCTTGGGCTTCGTTTCTCTCACCCCACCCTCTCGAACGGGATCACCTTACACCGGCTCTCCTCCGGCGGGTCAGGCGGCTCAGGGTCCGGCCTGTCCGTGGCCGTTTCCATGAAGCCGCCAATCTTCTCCGCCGCGCCCCTCTGCATCTCGTTGGTGATGTGTGTATACGTGTCGAGGGTGAACCCGGCGCTGAAGTGGCCCAGCATGCTGGACAGGGTCTTTGCGTCCACGCCGCTGGAGAGGGCCATGGTAGCGAAGGTGTGCCTGAGATCGTGGAAGCGCACGTGTTCCTCGATACCGGCCATTTCCAGCAGCTTTCGGTTGATCCGGGACACCGCATCCGGGCTCCAGTAGCCGCCGGTGCGGGGCGACGGGAACAGGATGGGGTTGTCGGGATGCTGTTCGTGCTCCCGCACCAGGATATCCACCGCCTGCTGGGACAGTGCCACCCTGCGGATGGAGTTCTTGGTCTTTGGCTCGGTCACCACCAGCTCCCCGTCGATGCGGGTGACCTGCTTGCTCACCGAGAGGATGCGGTCCTTCACGTTCAGGTCATCCCACAGGAGCGCCAGCAGCTCCCCGCGCCGCAGGCCGCTGGACAGCTCCAGGAAGAACATGGGCAGGACGCCGTACTTCTCCGCCTCGCGGAGATACACCCCCAGCTTCTCCGGCGGGATGATGGTCATCTCCCGGTGCTCTTTGCGCGGGATGCGGCAGTTGTCGCAGGGGTTGTAGGGGATGATCCGCTCCTTGACCGCCTGCTTGAGCGCCGAAGAGAGCACCATGTGGATGCGCCGGACGGTACTGCCGGACAGGGCTGCGTTGGTCTGCGTATCAAACCGCTGTACCCGCCCCCTGGCCTTGGAATCGTTGTACATCTGCTGGATCTGGATGGCGGTGAGCCGTTTGAGTTTTACTCCTCCGATGGCCGGTACGATGTGGTTTTCGATCATGTTCTCATAGGTCTTTGCGGTGTTGGGGCGGATCACAGGCTTGCTGTAGGTTTCAAACCACAGCCTGCACCACTCCGCCACGGTGTAGTCCTCGTTGTGGTCCATCGGGATGCCCCGGTTGTCCCGGATGGCCCGGTCCAGCTTTTCCTTGCACTCGGCCCGCGTCTTGGCGGACACGCTTTTCTGGATGGCACGGCCGGTGGCGGGGTCGATCCCCAGGGTGTATCTGCCCTCCCAGCGGCCGTTGGGCTTTCTGCGAATGCTGCCCTCGCCGTTTGCTCGTTTCTTTGCCATTGGTTGTCCCTCCTTTCGGCAACACAAACAAATACCACAGAATCCCGGAAATAGCTACTAAAATATTTCCGTCTTTTGAGCCGCCTGCTCCTCGATCCACGCCATGAACTTATCCCGGGGGACGATGATGCGGCTGCCCAGGGTGATGGTGGGGAAATCCTTCCGGTGCGCCACCTCGTAGGCGTGGGCCAGGCCGATACCCAACACATCGGCCACATCCTGCACGGTCAGCATCAGAGGGAGCTCGTTGAACGAGTTATACTTGGATCGTTTCATCAGATTCCTTTCCACCCTTCCCGCGGAAGGGATTTTATTCCTTGTTTTGCGGCCCATTTTCTGCGCCGCTCACATGGTCATTTCGGGCTGCTGCTCCTCATGGTCATCCGGTTTGTGGCCCTGGGCAATCTTCTTTTCCCGCAGCTTTTTGAGCCGCTTGCGGTCGATCTGGATGCCGCCGGGGCGGGACTCGGGCAGGGAGTTGTCCTGGAACACCCGGCTCATGTGGTAGAGCAGCCGCGTTACCGCCAGCATCACATCGGGCGGACGCTGTTCCTCCCTGTGGTCCAGAAGGTACCGGGCGTATTCGTTCCCCTGCTCCGCCGACCGGGTCAGCCATTGAACGGCGCGCTCCTCATCCCGGGGCACTTCCTTTCCCATGAGGTACAGCTTGCCCAGCAGGTACTGGGCATAGGGATTGCCTTGCTCGGCGGAACGGGTGAACCACTCCACGGCGCCCGCCGCGTCCTGTTTCGTGATCTCGCCGCGGAGCAGCTCTTTGCCCAGGCGGTACATGGCCCACCTGTTTCCGCCTTCCGCAGCGGTGCGCAGCCAGTCCATGCCCCGCGCGGTGTCCCGCACCTCCAGATCGCCAGAAAGAAACAGCTTGGCGAGGGCGTACTGCGCCGCCGGATGCCCCTGCCGGGCGGCCTGCTCGAACCAATACCGAGCGTTCACCCCGTCGGGGATCAGCAGAGGACCGTCCCGCCAGAGCTTGCCCAACAGGTATTGGGAGTAGCGGTCGCCGCCCTTTGCCAGCTTCTCCAGTTCCGATACCGCGCCGCTCCGTTCCTCCAGTGTCAGCTCTTCATTTCGGATGACCTCTTGCAGCGTCCAGTACGCATAGGGCGCATTTCGGAACTGCTCCGGCTCATCCCGCTGGCCCATGTCCTGGTCCTCGAAGGTGACTTGGCCCAGGCGCAGCCGCTCCGCTTCCCGGATGACGGCGTTTTTGATCTGCCGGAACTCCTTTTCCTTGGAGAGCGGGAGCCGCTCCCGGGGCGTGTCGTGGTAGTAGCCATCCACCTTTCCCTGGAGCAAGAGCCACTGGTCGTAGCACTGGCGCACGATGGGGAGCCGCTCCATCTGGTCCACGATCTCGTCCACCAGCCCCTTGATCCGCTTGGGAAGATAGCCGTAGGACTTCTTGCCCTTGACCGTTCCCAGCTGTACCGCCAGCTCCTGCATGAGCTGCTCGGCCTCCGGATGGTCGCACAGACCGTCCCGCATCGCCTGCACCAGCTCCAGCATGGCTCGCCGAGCCTGCCGCACCAGCTCGTCCCGGGACGCCGACTTCTGCTCGTAGAGGTGGAGCATCTCGTCCCGGAAGATGTCGTTGGTCAGCCTGGACTTGATCTGACGGATGCCCTCTTTGGAGAGGTAGGCTTGTCCGGGTTTGGCCGACCAGGCCATCATGTGGACGTGCGGATGCTCGCCCTCGTCGTGGAAGGCCGCGTACCAGCGGAAGTCTGCGGGCGGTATCTTCATCGCCGCCGCGATCTCATTGCGGTGGGCGCGGATGAGATTTCTCCACGCCGCGGCGTTGTCGAAGCCCAGACGCGCTGCGTCCTCACGCTTGAGAGAGATGATGTGCGTCCACACATTTCCGGTGTACTGCTCCAGTTCTGCCATCGCTTTTTCCAGCGACACGCCGTCGCTGTCGCCGAACAGCCCGTGGGAACCGAGCCGCTCCGCCCGGGGCCGGATGGCGATGTACTTCATATACTGCTCCGACTGATGGAGCGCATCCCAGTTGGATTCCAGCGCCAGGGTGATGAACGCGGAGGCCGCCGCCTTAGTGGGCTTGGCCTGGCAGCTCTCATACTCGTAGAGGGTTTTGGTGTCCGGGAAGTCCTTCACCAGCTTTGCGATGAGCTGCTCCTGCTTGCGCGTGGGCGGACGGTCATCCGGAAGAATCTCTACCCGCTCCCGGGTTGCGATGTAGCGGAGATACCCGGCCGCGCCGCCGGTGCTTTTGATGTAGGGGCTTTTCAGGATCAGTCTGGCCATTCGTCACCACCCCAGTCTGGCTCCCCGGCGGAGCGCGCTCGCTTCTCCAGCGAGATGAGACCGTTGGTGGCTCTCACATTTCGAACGCTCTGCGCCCGTTTGCGCTTCAGGTCATCCCGGTCTACCTCCACCGCATCCGCGATGATCCCGATGAGCAGATCCAGCTCCACCTCCCGGGTGAACTCCCGCCTGGCGATGTGATCCTCCAGCCGGCCCAGTCTGCCGTCCAGCGCGGCCAGGAGCGCCGTGGGCAGCAGGGATTGGTTTTCCTGCATCTCCAGATAGTCTACATAGAAGTTGACGGCCTTTTCCACGAACTCGTTTTTGCTCCGGCAGTTGTCGGCGGCGTACCACTGCTCCAGCCTCCGGCTGGTTTCCGGCTTCATCCGCAGCGGGAGCCGCTCCTTCGTTTCGTTACCCATAAAATCCTCCTTTCTTCCAACAGACATCGGCAAAAAGCCTGCAGCACAGGGCTTTTGAGGAAAGCTGACGCCAACGGCCTATTTTCTGCCCGTCAAAGACGCCAGCCTACGCTCCCCGAAACTGCCCGCACTGCGGGCAGACGTGACCGGCCGGGCGGCGCTTGCGGCGCCAGGGTTTTATCCTGCTTTTTCCTTCGTCCCCGCTTTTTCTTCCATCCCCGGAAGCGATTCAGAAGCCAGCTCTGGAAACGCCCCCGAAAGCGGCCCAAATCCGCTCTCCACGCCCGAGGGGGGTATCCAGCCCCGCAGGTTTGCCCAAAGGCGCACACAGGGCGTTCTGTGGGCTTCTGCGGGCGGATTCCGCCAGACGCTCCGCCACTCTTTGACGGGCGGCATCCTCCTCCAGCTGCCGGAACTGCCGCTCATAGAACGATTCCACCGCCGCCTGGATGGGGCAGATGGTGTAGAGCAGGTTTCCATTGAGCGGCCTGCCGTCCTTGCTCCGTATCATGGTCGGCTCGGTGCGGATAAGACCTTTCTCCTCCAGACTGCGCACATACTTGCTGACTGTGTTTTCGCACATCCCCAGCGCCTTGCCGATGGTCTTGTAGCTGGGCCAGCACTGATAGGTTTCTCTGTCCTCGATGCTCAGCAGATAGCAGTAGATCGAGATCTCCGGGTGATTGAGACCGACGTGAAATACTTCGTTGGGAACCAGAAAATAGTTTTTGTTGGGATCGCGTTTGGGCCACTGCCGGAACTTCATACAGCACCTCCTGTCCTTTCTTCGTTTGCAGCACGAACATCATCCTCCATACACCGTCCGGTCATTCAGACACGGGCATCACCTCTCCGAAGAGCAGTTGTGTATTCTCGATTGACCGTTCCTCAAAATTCATTTTGAAAATACCCCCTCACTACTTAGCCGAGCCATATAGCGGGCTGACATAAAATTGACAGAAAAAGAGCGCCTGCCATTCAGCAGACGCTCTCGTCCTGATGTAAGTGTATCAAGTTGTTTTGGACCGCAGGCGACAGATCCCGTCTGCTTCATCCCGCTCTTTCAGAAGCTGCGCCAGAGCAGTCAGAAGTTTCTTTTGCAGATAGTCGACGCTGCCGCGGTTCAGCTGATGGGCTTCCGCGTACTTGCGGATAGACAGGCCGTTCACGAACCGCTCCTGGAAGTACGCTTGGTGATCCTGCAGCACCGTCTTCAGCGAGTTGTCCAGAAACTGTATGTCCTCTTTCAGTTTGGCAAAGTCACTTCGGGTGATAGCGGCATACCGCTTCTCGTTCATGCAGAGACGATACTTGGCCGAATCGAAACGATAGTTCTCGCAGAGGTCTTTGGCGTATGTGAGGTAGGTAGGCGCAGATTGATAGACGCGGGAGTCGTATTCAGCATCCCGCTCCGCTCTCTTTTTGCGAATCGGCCCGCGCATACCGTCCTCGGCAAGATTGGAGATGACTGCCTCGGTGATCTTCATATTGGTGACCCGCTTGTACCTGGCCTTCCGCTCGCCGTTGATCTCTATGAACGCGCAGAAGGATTTCTTGCTCATTGTGAAGTACTGCGGAACCTCAGAAAAAGAATAGGAGCGCAGGATGACCGTCTCCTCACCGGTTTCCGCATCCTCGGCCGCCGTGACCAGATAGATCAACTTGCCGTCGTACCGCCGGTAGTAGCCTGCGCGGATTATTCTGTCTGCCATCTGGTCACCTCACCTTTCTGAATATGCTTTTGGTTGCTGTGTGCAGAGTGGTAATTGCGATTTTCGCAATTACCACCCGCTCCTGGTTAGCGAATTCTTCGTTTCAAAAATTTCCCCGACCATTCCATTCTATAATTTTGGTGTTGTCCCGCAAGCAAAATAACAAATACTTCAATCCAGAAGTTACACCGCACGGTTACCTTATGCTTTCAGCTTATATATGCGGTTCCGATTGCCGCCCTCGGTAACGATTGTTTCTTCAATGATCATCTCACCGAGCATCCGTCTTGCGCGTGCGTCTTTAACACCAAGCATATTGGAAATGTCCGAGCACTTTGCAGAAGCATGATCGGTAAGATATTCAAGGATGCAATTTTCTGAGCGGCTGTTTTTGCTCCTTTATCGCCGCTTTTTATCGCTACTTTCTTTTTTGAGTAGCGATAATGACAGAACCGTTCTATCCGGCTCAAAGGACTCTTCTATGACAGGCTCTCTCCAGCCCTGCTCGCGCCAGGCGCGGAAGATGGCGGGGATACCACCACTTTTCGGTGCATCAATTTCAATGCGGAAACTGCCGGGGTTGGACATGGTGATAGCATTCCGCTTTTTGATGATGACCAAGCCCTGTCTTCCATAACAGTCTGCATTGACCAGGCAGTTTGCCAAGGGCTTCACGGAGCGCCTGATGCAAGGGTGTATCGCCCGCTCTTGTGCCGCTGTCCATATGCTCCTGCGGCTATTTCTTTGTTTAGGCGGCACATATTTTGTGCCACTTGAGACCTCTGCCCGCCCTACTGCTCTGTTTCATAAGGCCAGGTATTAATGCCGCCAAATTCGTAGATGTTGGTATAACCCAACTCGGCCAGTGTGGAGGAGGCTGTCTTGCTGCGGTTTCCACTGCGGCAGTAGACCAGCACCGTGGAATCCTTCTCAGGGATCACCTCAGCAGCAGTCGTTTCGTCAATGGTACCCACTGGCAGCAGCACAGCGCCGGAGATGTGGCCGCTATCGTACTCGTCCTGCTCCCGCACATCCAGTATGATGACCTCCTGGGTGTCCATCATCTCTTTGGCTTCTTCCTGGGTGATCTGCTGGTAGGAGCTGTCGGCAGAAGTCCCGCCACATCCGGTCAGCAGGAAAAGGGCAAGCAGGAAAGGGATAATTCGTTTCATTTCAGTTCCTCCAAAAGTCCGGCAGCAAAGGCCTTGTGGCCCTGCTCCGTGAAGTGTACGCCGTCATAGGCCAAAGGGATGTCCCACCTTCCGGCGTCGGCAAAGCGGATACCCATTTTCTCCGCCAAAACTTTACAGCATCGGGCGAAGGTGCAGGAGTCACCAATGAGCTGTGGGCTGGGTACCCACGCGCCCAAGGCCACCGGTGGCGGTGCGATCAGCAGAATCTTGCTTCGGTCTAACGGAACAGCCGCAAGAAATCGCTCCAACTTTTCAGCCGCCTGCTCCGGGCTTCTGCCCTGGAGCAGATCGTTGGTTCCGAGCATGACGATCAGCAACTCCGTGTCAACAGAGAAGTCTGGAGCGGCGGATGAAATCTCGCGACCGTTTTGTCCCATGTTAGAGATCGTCCATCCGGTCTCCGCAGCCAGGATGTCCACCCACCGGTTGTCTGCGTCATAGCGCCCGCCGAAATAGCCACGGGGATCGTAGCCGTAGGTGTTAGAGTCGCCGAAGCAGATGATATTCATCCTGCGCTTTTCCTTTCTCCGTATGTTCACATTCCCTAATGTGGTTAATGAGACTTTCGCCTAATCTTTCCGCCTCTTGGATTGCTTTAGTCTTATTAAAATTTCTTCATCTGCTTGGCAGAACTCAAATTGATCAATCTCATCCACCGTGATCCAACGGATGTCATTATGCTCCAGTTTCTGGGGGACGCCCTCCCGGATAGTGGCATGGAACAGTGTCAGATGGACCGTCAGATCGGGGTATTCATGAATCACATCCATGAATACCTCGCCCACATCCAATGTGACCGCCAGTTCCTCCTGACATTCCCGGATGAGAGCCTGCTCCTTGATTTCTCCTGGCTCTACCTTACCGCCCACAAACTCCCACAGCAGCCCTCTGGCCTTGTGGGCCGGGCGCTGGCAAATCATAAACTTGTCCTGATTCCAGATCAGGGCCGCAACTACTTCGGTCATTTACTCACCCATTTTACAGATTGATAGATATTTGCACATGGATAATCGTTGGTATAAGTAATCCATGTACCAAGTATAGCGACCTTCACTATTCTCTACAAGTATAACTTTTTTCGTTGTTGTTTGTATCTTGCAATGAACAAACAAACAAGAGACTTCCGCTCTCTTTACATGACTTCCGCGATGCTTTATAATGTGATATGTTATGACCGCTCCTCAGCAGGGCTTGCTGTGTACTATAGTTAACTATTACGTTATAGAGAGGGTGCCATTCTTGAGTTCCGCTTCTTTTGTGTTTCCTGCCGTCAAGGGTATCCAAGCCAAGAGGGAATACTTTACCTCGATGGTTCCATTAGAGGTGATCCCGAAAATCTTTCAGTTTGTTGACGAACAACTACCACCAGAAATTCGGGCACAGCGTATTCTCAACCGTGCCAGGATTCCAGAAATTCGAGATTACATTTTAGAGAACCCCGATGACTATGTGTTTTCTTCGATAACAGTTTCCGTTGATGGTGTCATGGAGTTTATTCCATTAAATGAAGACGAGCCCCTTCTCGGTCACATTACAATTTCTATGAGTGCCAAGTTTCTCATAAATGACGGGCAGCATCGGCAAGCCGCTATTGCGGAAGCAATAAAAAAGAACCCCGAGCTAAAGAATGAGCATATCTCCGTTGTTTTCTATCGCGATGAAGGTCTCGCTCATTCCCAGCAAATGTTTTCGGATCTTAACCGCTATGCAATTCGTCCTACAAAATCAATCAACATTCTTTTTAACTCGCGGGAAGAGTCTTCCATTGTTGCAAAGCGGGTTATTAATACGGTTAATGTCTTTCAGGATGTGACCGAAAAAGAACATACCTCCATATCCAACCGATCTAAAGCACTGTTTACATTAAGTGCAATCTGTAGCGGCACGGAAGCCTTATTAAAAGATCTGGACTTAGGTTTGGAGGAGAAATGCAACTTAGCAATTCATTTTTGGGAACAAGTATCTCAGTACATTCCTTTTTGGAAAGCAGTAAAGAACGGTCAGGCCAAGTCCTCTGATGTGCGAAAAAATACAATTTGTACCTTAAGTATCACCCTTAATGCCATCGGGGCTGGAGGTAATCAAATTATTCAAAGATATCCAGATACATGGGAAAGGCATCTTTGCCATTTGGCGCATATTGATTGGAGCAAAACCAACCCAGTGTGGGAAAATCTCGTCTTTATTCACGGAAAAGTTGCTACAAATCGTGCTTCGCAAAGAGCCATGGCTACATATATAGAGAATATTATGACAGAAGAAATTGGTGGATAAAATGGCTAATTTAACAAAAGAAGATATTCGTATTGTACTTAACACGATACAGGAAGTGTATTTAGCAGATAAGATACCCTGGATTTGTGGATACAGTGGCGGCAAAGATTCCACTGCCGTCGTACAACTTGTTTGGATCGCACTTTCCCAGCTTCCAAAGGATAAATTACACAAACCCGTTCATGTTATTAGCACAGACACTCTGGTTGAATCCCCAGTTGTTGCACTATGGGCCACTCGCTCTATTGCGCGCATGAAAGAGGCCGCAAATAACCCTGAACACAAATTACCTATTATTCCACATAGGCTTGTTCCAGAGGTCACCAACACCTTCTGGGTAAATCTCATAGGGCGGGGCTATCCATATCCTCGGCGTGATTTTCGCTGGTGTACTGACCGTATGAAAATCGACCCCTCAAATCGCTTTGTTAAAAAAATCCTGGATGCAGAGAGCGAAGCAATCCTGGTCCTTGGAACGCGCAAAGCCGAAAGTGCCACCCGCAAAGCCGTCATGGAGGGTTATGAGAAAAAGCGATACCGAGATCATCTTAGCCCCAATGGATCGTTTCCGAACTCCTATGTTTTTACTCCTATTGAAAACTGGAGCAACGACAACGTCTGGCAATATCTTGTACAATACCCCAACCCCTGGGGACATTCAAATAAGGACTTGTTGGCAATGTATAGTGGTGCTTCTGCGGATGGCGAGTGTCCGTTGGTGCTTGATACATCTACGCCCAGTTGCGGCAACAGTCGTTTCGGTTGTTGGGTATGTACTATGGTTTCCGAGGATAAATCCATGGCGGCCATGATCCAGAATGACGAAGAGAAAGCGTGGATGCTTCCCATGCTTGAATTCAGAAATGAAATTGCCGGTAATTGGGATATCGATAGAAAGCGTAGAGATTTTCGCCGTATGGATGGGCGTCTAACGTGGCATAACGAGCGACTGGTACACGGCCCATATACACAGGAAACCCGCAAGTACTTTTTAACTCGTCTATTAGAGGTTGAGAAGCTTGTTCATGAGATTGGACCAGAGGAAATTAAGGATGTTCCCTTGATTACCATGGACGAACTTCGGTTTATTCGTCAAATTTGGTTAGATGAAAAACACGAGTTTGAAGATTTGTTGCCCGAAATCTACGAATCTGTTACCGGAAAACGCTATGAAGATGGATCTATTAGCAAAAACAAGTATTTTGGTCCAGCTGAAGCCAGAATTCTTCGCGAGGCTTGCCAAGCGGTATGTCCAGACGAGACTTTGATGTACGAAATGCAACGCTCCCTATTAGATGTCGAAGCTAAAGCAGCCGCCATCTCTAATAAGAGAAATGTAATTCAAAATTTTGAGCATGAGATAAAAAAAGCATTTTATCGTGATGAGCATGAGGCCGCCCTTATCGCAGAAGAACGTGCAAAAAAAATCACAGGAATGCAGGAATCTTTTGACGATGGAAATTGGACTGAGTGAGGTGCTGAGAATATGTATTTTACAAAAATCGAATTGCATAATTTTGGCATCTACAAAGGTCATCACGAAATGTGTCTTTCGGACCAAATCGGTAAACGCAATGTTACTCTCATCGGTGGATTGAATGGTCGAGGAAAAACGACCTTTCTTGATGCTATTTTGCTTGCATTGTATGGAAAGCAGGCATTAAAGTATGTTCAGGAAAACGCGCGTTCCTATGAACGGCTACTCATAGAGCATATTAATAAGCACGCGACAGATGATCTTACTTATGTCGCTGTATCACTTGGTTTGGATGACGGAACCGCTTTGCGCGTCTGCCGGAAGTGGAAGTTAAAGGGCAAGAAGGTCGATGAAACTATTGTCGTTGAGAAAAACGGAACAATAGATAAGTACCTTGGGGAAAGTTGGAGTTACTATATTGAAGAGATTCTGCCTTTTGGAATAGCAAGATTTTTCTTCTTTGATAACGAAAAGATCGCTCAACTGGCTGACGACGCTTCATTTGAGCAAATTAAAACTTCTATTAAATCCGCAATTGGTGTTTCTACGATTGAAAAAGCAATTACTCATATTGATGAAGTAATTCGCCGAAAAAAAGATGCTCTGCAAGCTTTTGAAAAAAGCGAAGTCAACCAAGGTTACCAAGAGGTAGAAGCGCAACTCAAGGAACTCAACTCCAAAATCGAAACAGCTCGTCGAGAGGCTGACATCTTAAAAGCAAATTGCGAGAGTATTGCAATTGCTATAGAAACTAAAGAAAAAAAGTTTTGGGCTTCTGGTGGTGACTTAACACTCAGCCGAGAGGCCATAAAACAAGAAAAAGAGAAAATCAAGGCATATGTGCAAGAAGTTCGTGACGAAATTATGCTGCGCGTATCTGATCCTGCAACTCCGCTCTTTATGTGCCGCAAATTAGTTACACAAGCTTATGATGCAGAGATTGATGAGCAGAAAAAAGCAGCTCTGAAGCTTTCTGACCCAATTGTCGAAAGTATTCAGAAAAATATTTTGGATCGATTTAATCAGGGGAATTTCGATGACAGAACGCTCAGAATCATTACTGATATTGTCAAGCAAGAGATCGGGAAATTCACTTCAACAGGCGAGGGTGCGGAACACATTAATATGTCCCACACGACCATGCTCCTCTTTGACAAATTAATTGTCACAATATTCCATTCCCTTGATCAAAAAATCGAAACCTTAATCAGTCATGTCGATGCGCAAGAAAATGAGCTCATGAGCTTGGACGCACACCTTGGTGAGTCAGACGAAAAGACGATGGCCATGAAACTCTATGAGACGCTCAAAGAATATGAGCGCAAAAAAGCTTTGGCTGACGACCAATACCAGAAGCAGCAGAGCTTAATCGAGAGTTTGGAGCGCCAGAAAGAAGCTCTTCATTCTAAGCGCTTGCAGTTAATCAAGACTATCGCAGAAAAAGAGAATACGAATGATGATAACTCCCGTATTATCAAATATTCTGTGATGTCTATCGAAGTTCTTAATGAATTTAAAGTTCGTTTACAGCGTGAAAAGATAGACAAGCTTTCTGCAACTGCCACAGAATGCTTCCAGACTCTGGTTGAAAAAGATTCCCTTGTGAGTAAAATCCATATTGATACGGACAGTTTAGATGTAACCATACTTGATCCAGATGGGCATGAGTTGTTAAAGAACCAGCTCTCCGCGGGAGAGCAGCAGATGTTTGCTATTTCCATTGTGTGGGCACTGGCCAGAACCTCTGGCTATAAGGCCCCTGTGGTCATTGATACACCCATGGCTCGCTTAGATTCTTCCCACCGGGCAAATTTCGTTACCAGCTATCTACCGTCTGCAAGCTCCCAGGTTATGGTTCTTTCCACAGATGAAGAAATTTATGGTAGATATCTTGATATGATTCGAGAAAATGTTATAAATTACTTTACTCTACATTATCGGGAAGGTGAGCAATGCACCTCTATCATCAACGGCTATTTTGAGGGGGTGTGATAGTATGATTATTAAGCATTTTAAACTGTCACAGCCAGAGAAGGAGCGACTCATTCGAATCAAAGCAAAGACCGGTGTTCAAAACTGGAATATTCTTTGCCGGTGGGCATTATGTTGGTCGCTTTCAGAACCTACCATTCCTGGTAGTATTGATCCACAGTCTGACAGCAATGTTGAAATGGATTGGACCACTTTTGCCGGTGAATATGCAGAAATCTATGAAGCAATTATTCGCCAGCGATGTTTGAATGATGGCTTAGGAGATGACCCTAACACTTTAATCCGGTACTTCCGACTTCATCTTTATCGTGGCATTAACCATTACAGCACCAGAGATGTTTTGAAAAGCTGCTCAGATTTACTCGAATCTGCTCTTCCGAAGGAGGAAGCATAATGGCTGTTTATCTTGACTACAACGCTTCTGCTCCGATAGATGAAAGAGTTCTGGAGAGAATGATTGAAGTGTATCGCTCTCATTATGGCAACGCAGATAGTAGAACTCACATCTTTGGTACAGATGCCAAAGAAATTGTTTCCTCCGCAAGAAAATCCATTGCTGAGATCTTGGCTGTGGACAGTACGGATGTTTTCTTTACCAGCGGTTCCACCGAGAGTAATAACATGGCGATTCTCGGGTTGCTTGACTACGCGCTTGAGAGTGGCCGTAATCACTTCATTACTACGTCTATCGAGCATAAGTCCGTTTTGGAAGCCATGAAACACCTGCAAGAGAAAGGCTGTGTTGTGGATTTTGTTTCACCCGATGCGTCTGGCCGAGTCAAACCGGAGCAGATTCTCAGCCTCGTCACGGACAAAACTCTGCTTGTTTCTATGATGCAGGTCAACAGCGAAACTGGCGTGATACAGCCTATTGAAGAGGTCGGTGCAGCATTAGCAGGGACTAAGACATATTTTCACGTTGATGCCACACAAGGTTTTGGTAAGCTGAATGATAGCTTACGAAATACCAAATACAATATGCTTAGTATCACCGCCCATAAGATCAGCGGTCCCCAGGGGATTGGCGCATTTATTATGCGGCGCGACCGTACATATAGACGGCCTCCCGTCAAACCGCTCATGTATGGCGGTCAGCAGGAACGCGGATACCGTCCGGGAACTACACCGGTGGCTTTGGTTGCAGGCTTCGCTCTCGCAGCTCAGCTAAGCGACAAGGAATCCGCTGTCCACATGGAAAGCTGTAGAGCGATTAAGCGAAGATTCCTGGAGGCTGTGGAAGGTCTGAACTATACTTTGAATGGAGACCAAAAACACTGCCTGTCGTCCACTGTAAACATTAGTTTCCACGGTGTTGATGCAGAGGGTATCTTCCTTGCTGTAAAGGAGGATTATGCGTTCTCCAATGGTTCGGCCTGTAACTCTGGCAGCCATGCCCCAAGTTATGTATTAACAGCTATGGGACTGGGTGAAACACGAGTGAATGAGGCTATCCGTCTTTCTTGGAACCATGATACAAAAGTTGACTTTTCGGTTCTTGTAAACTACATTAAATCAATGACCGATTAAACAACAAGGTCCCAGCGCCAAGTATGGCATTGGGACCTTGTTGTTTATTACTTTAAGTGATAGCGCCTGATGAACTCTTCCAAAATCAACTCAAAGACATCAGAGTTTGTGTGTAGCATCTTGTATACCTTTTGCAATGACGAGCTTGCGGAAGACAATCCTTGTTGTCCATTTGTTGCTGTATAGACCACATTTTGAAACATCATCTTCATACCATTTAAATTACGAAATTTTTCGTCATGCTTAATTCCAAGCTTTTGAGCGCGAAGTGTAAGACTTTTTGATAAGTCCATTAGCTCTTTTTCAATTTGATCGGTAGTTTTACCATCACTTTTACGGTATACATCAATTAAAGCCACTAATTCCTCGACATCCCAAGCTACTTTAATCATTATCTATCTCCCTTAGAATCTGATTTTTAACTTTTGGTTAAGGTTCTTTTCCTTGAGCCATGTCATGACATTGGGGGTCAAATCCAAAACCGTAGCCCGCTGAGAAGAGACTTTCTTTAAGAAGTCTTCGATTTCGGGGTTCAAAGAGAATTGATCGGTAATTTGCTTTGCTTCCGCCACGTAGGAAACCAGGCTGTTTACTGCTTTGATGGATGGATTTCCAGCAACCGTTTGAGTGATGCTGTCTGTCAAGTCCTTTGCCCGTTTGGGATCATTTGATAGACCACCAATCATAGACAAATAGCCTTTTGGACCATCAGAATATTTCTGAGTAGCATCACGCCATACGATTTTAATTTGTGCTGCAACAGCATCTCCCTTGGATTTCAGAAGCCTAACAGTTTCCAAGGTCAACCGCATTTCAGAAACTCCGTTGCCGCAATCGTCGATGCAAGCCAGCAATTCGTTGCGAGTAGGTTCATCCACAAGTGAAGTGCTGACAATTCCTTTTTCTTTCATGGCAGCAGCACAATCAATGGTATCTTTAATACTCTCGGTGGCCTGGGCAAGCTGTGCCAACGCCTTTGCGTAAGTTTCGGCATGCTGCTTGCTTTCGATTGTTACTCGGCGTTTTTTGATAGCAGAGGTGCAATTTTTGATTGTCTCAGTTAACAGCATTTTCGTACACCTCCATATTCTCAAGCTGAGCGTAAAGTGCCTCCATAGAGGACAAGGCAGCTTCAGACAATGCTTCTGCACCAGCAAAACCGCCAGTAGCAGCTATGTCTTTTTGGGCCTTCGCCCCTTCCTGGTCAGCCTTTTGAGCAATCGCCTGAATATCTCTAAGGAAATCATACAGCACATGTAGCGAGTTGCCGGAGTATGCCGTCAGCTGCTTTACTGCTTGTACAGAGGCCGCATCGTTAATTAGCTTGACATGTCCCATTACCGTTTTGGCTGTCTCAATGGGAGGTTTTTCATACTTGACCCGCAACTCTGTACTTCCGATGATTCCATTCGCAGAAAACACAGAAAACAGCTCTTGAATAGCAGACAGCGTATCAATGAGATTCTTCTGGTTGAGTTCACCAATATACTCTTCGAGTTTGCCTACCACCTTTGCAGCTTCCTGAGTATCCGCAACCATGGCTTTTTTAACGCTGGGATAGAGCGCTTTCAACAGCGTGGCAGGATTATAGAGAAGATGCTTCTGTGGGATACTACCAGGTAATGTTGCTTCAATATCCCAGTCGGCAGCCATAAGTTTTTCAACAGCGAGCACCAGCTCGTCTGTTCTGTAACAGGATTTCGTGTTGGGATCAACTGCAAAATGGACCGCACCCATTGTGGTTGCAGAAGCTTGCTTTAAGAAGGTCAATGCACTATCAAAGTCAGCTTTGCGATTAAGAATGAACTGAATCATGTCATTCCACTCACGGGTATCTCTCCTGATGCTATCGTCTTTTTTGAAATCCTTAAACAGAGATTTGATTACTGAATAGGGCGAACTCGTATCAACCTTCTGGCCCAAGATACACGCTTTGAGATACTGAATCGCAAGGCACCACTCCAATACCGGGAGAGAATCTTCTCCCTGCTTAGTAGCGGCAACTTTTTCGATGATTTCAGCTTTTCTGCGTTCCAACCAAGTAATCAATCTCTGCTGGTAATAAGCTGCGCCCTCGAAATCCCAACCTTTTGCGTAGTTCAGTTCATTTAAGGCCATCAGAACATCGCGGCTTTCAGAACTTCTGTCCATGTAAACAATGGCTCTATCCGTATTTGTGGGAGAACTCTGATCGTTAATGTAGTAGCAGCTCAGGTCGGAAAGACGCTCTGCTGCAATATAGGCTGGGATACCAATATCCTGCCAGTTGATTGCACCACATTGCCTGGAGTCTCCTCGAATAAGAGTACGAAGCCAGCCACGATAGTCGGGATCATATTTCAATGTTTCACCCTTGGTAAACCATGCCGTGATATCATCCTTAAACTTACGATAATTCTTTGTGGCACCATCGACAGGGGGCTTGGCCTTGAGAGGTTCTGGAGTAGTAGGATGATGAACAGAATTGCTTCCACTGGTTGTCACTGGTTTGGATGTGACAGTTGGGGATACAGCTTTGCCAGTGGATTTATCCACGATTTCACCGATGCCAGTAAAGGTATTCAGCCCCACATCTGCAAGGAAAGCTTGATTAAGGCCACCAAAACGCAGCGTTCCGTCGATGTCTTTCACGCCGGATGCAGAACCATCGCCCCAAATGGCAAACACCGCTTTCAGTCGATTCTTATCATCTGAACTCATGCTTTCCAAACGGTCAATGGAAGAACTATGGGGATCATTGGACATCTGAGCATTGCTGGGGTTAAGCGGGAAATACCAACCATCCCCATACTGCTTGCCATCAAAGTATTCTTTTAACTGGGCGCGAATAACATTCTTTAAGAACATTCTCGGGCTTTTTGTCGCAAGAGATTCATACAGAGTCAACAGTGCATGGCGGTTAAAGGGATATAGCGTTACTTTCTTTTCTCCGATGGTTGTGGTATCCCATTCACAAGGAGGCGTGAAATCACTGATTGGCAGTTCACTCAAATCTGCACCGGAGTCAGTCCAATGATGGAGTTGTGTGGGGTCACAGTAAATTGCGTTCAAATACCGGCCAGCCATCTGAATGATAAACTCGTCAGTTCCATAGGAACGTTCTGTGACCTCAATTTGGTGTGTTACACGGTCTTTGAAATTGCCTCGAAACGCATAATAATAGTCGTTGGTGATGCCGATTACCGAAGTAACACGACACAGATCTGCGTAATCGCCGCCATGCTCATAAGAAAGCGCCGTAATGAGTTCCTGGTCAATTCCAGTGAAGCCGGTGAAGTCTTCGATAAAGATCGTTAGGTTTTTGCCTTGCTTTTTCAAATCTCGTCTCAGCTGAGCAAAAATCGTTTCCGCATTTTCACTGGAAATGTCTGCACAACGCTGAATGACCTCTCTCGTAAACCTGTTAAGATAGTTGATGAGTTTGGTAATCTCAAAGTCATCGCCTTTCAAAGAGGCCGCAAAGAGGGACGCTTGGGGATCTCCCTGTTTCATTACAGCTCGGATGATTTTAGATACATTAAAATCTTCTTCTGTAAAAATTGTGGTGTCTTGAAGAATCTGATTGCTCGGAGCCGTGATGACATTATAGCATCTGGATATTGCGCCACCTTCACGCAATAGATGTTCGCTTACACGGCTGTCGGCAAGGTAGCTGGCAATGTCACGGCACTTGACCGCTTTGTAGGTTTCTCCGGACATATCGTTTCGCACAGCTGCAATATAGGCATACAGAATCTCTGTCTTGAAAGAATCTTCATCTTTGGAATCAGAAGAGGCCACAAACTTACGGAGTTTCTCCGCAACATCAGGGTCTTTAATGGCTTCCTGTTCCAACAACTGAGAAAAAGCTCCACGGACAGAGTTATTCAAACGACGCAGGAAAACCAACTGCTCCGTTGCAGGATTGTATATAGTAGAGGGGCTTCTTTCAAACTTGCCTTTTAGATAGCGGATAAGATGAGATTTACCAGTGCCGTGATTGCCTCGGACAATGACCATACGATGCTCATTGTCAGGGTTGTAGATCAGCTGCTCGAAAACCTCATCTTCGCTCATCAACTTTGTAGGGGCAGGCATTTTCCCCTCTTCATAATAGCCACCACGGAAAAGCTCAAGAGACGAGAACGGCATGTGAGTAGACATGAAATAGGCATCTTCGGTGGCCATATCATCTGTTTTAATCGCATACTTTTCCATTACAGAACGATACTGTTCCCATTTCATGAATCCATCGCCTCCTTCACCGAAATGTGTGTGAAACCATTGATAGGATCACCGTCTACATAGTAAAGCATGATCGGAGTGGAGTCAGACCATGTTTCAAGTTTAATGAGACCAATTTCATGCAGTGTGCGAAGGCCGGCAGAAAGCGCCAAGGGAAGATTACTGCCAATCTCAACTTCGGGGATTTTTGTGCTCAGCCAAAGTATGAAGTCCTGGGCAAGAACAGTCTCATTATATTTGAATTTTTCTGTATATGTAGTTGCCAATATATCTTCTAACCGTAGCTTCATATTAGGGATTATCATTGTTCCGCTCAAATAGCCCAGCCCTAAAAAAGCAGCCCAAAAGCGCCATCCCAGGACAGCGTTTTCATTCAGTGCAGCCAGCTCTTTCACTTCGGAAGCACAGGTCTTAGCCATACCTTCCCAAGATTTCAGCGCAAAGATTCGCTCATTTTGAGCAATCAGCCATTTGGTGAACATGTGAAATGTGGTGTCTTTTGCAGAGAAGACCCGAGCACTCACATACCGCCGAAAAGCCTTGGATGAAGCGATTATACTGGGATCAACAGCTAAGACCAGATTGTCAGCATCAGCTTTGATGAGGGCAAGTTCTTCGAGGGCCACATTGATTGACTTGTTGATTTGATCGAGTTCTTTTTCATCATTGATACCCAATGTCATGCACTGACGCACTTCATCACGGCTCATGCTTTTATGGGAAACCAAGCGGCAAACAGAGAGAACTCGCTCCGGTGTCGGCTCCATTCGCATGCCGTCTGGATTGACTTTGAACATACGAATACCTCCTTTAGAATTTTTGAATCGGAATAGGATAACCGTCGCTATACTCTCTTATCGTTTTACCACCATTGGCAACGATGGTGTTCTCGTTACAGTAGAGTATCTTACGATAGCCAAAGGCATCCAGTTTTCCAAGGTTCTTGTACAGAGTAAAGTTTGTGACGGTGTCGCCGTCAAAAATACAGACAACACCTTTAGCGAAGAGATAGGGGCAATGGACAACCGCATAATAGAACTCTTCGTAATTCAAGAGAATGCCATTGTAAACAATCTCATCGGCCAGACGGCTTGGAACAACAAATGCACCAATATTGTTTTGAGAAGCCTTTTCTGCAATCACAGCAACTTCTTCAGTGCTGCAAGGTCCTGTTGATGGTCTGCTGATAATCATTTCATTAAAGGACCCCATGTTTCGCCCCAAGCGTGGAGCCGGAGGTGCAGCTGGAAGCTTAATCTCGGGATCGGTTCGCAACTTGTAAGTATCATCACTTGTGATGCGGCCTTCAGGATCTGCTGGACAGCCATTGCATACTTCCCGAGAAAGCGGGAAAAGGTGTCTGAAAACACGCCCCCAACACAATGCTTTGGGAGAGGATACAAGTTCACTCATGATTCTATATCCAACCATTTGTGCTTCATATTCTCTGGCGCGGGGTTCTGTCAGTGCGGCTGTGAGAATGTCATCATCGCTGAGGATATTCGGTTGTAGTAGCTTAATCGTGACAGTATAGTATTTTTTTGGTGGATTCGATTTTTTGTCGAATACATAGTTTGCATCAAGAAGGTCAATAAATCCGGTGCGATGCAGAAACAGCAGTAGGTTTACATTCCATGCAACATTTCTGTTTCCTGCATACTCGGCCTCCTCGTCTGTCATCGTGGAAGGTGTGGCAGAAGTGTTCAAAACACATTCATCAAAATCAATCATTGCTGCAGGGTTAGAAAGCATCCCCTTCCAGCGGATAACCGCGCGGTCAACGGTGAGAACTCTTTTGCTGACAAGGCCCAGCGCCCGACGCACATCACCGTCGCTATCGTATCTGCTCTGATAAGGAATAAACAGGCTAAGCGATGGAAGCCTATCACGACCACCACGACCTACCTCCTGGTAAAATCTGCTCAGATTTTCAGGACAGCAAGCATGGATGATCGTTCTGACATCGGGTTTGTCAACACCAATACCAAAGGCAGAGGTAGCAATCACAACATCAAAGTCGTGATTTTTCCAGCCGGTTAATATAGTGTTTCGGTCTATTTCCTTGGTTTCTCCGGTGAAAACGGGGATATTTTTGTATCCAAATTCACAAAGCTTTTTTTGCAGTTCCTTAGCTTCTCTTGGTTCAAGCACATAGACAACCATCGGCTTTGGAAGCAATTTGATGGCCTCGATAGTCTTATCAATTTGTTCTTTTCGAGACTTTGCAGAGTGGAAATAGAATCGTGACTCCTGGCGAAGTGCATCACAACGAACCTGAGCATTTTTACCGTCTGAACCAAACAGTGCAAACAAGGTGTCAACTACATCATCAGACAGCGTGGCCGAAAGCAGAAATGTACGGATGAACCCTTCCGATTCATATTTCCACTTCTTCAGAAGGATAGAAAAAATCTGAAAGTCAGGTCTAAAAAACACGCCCCAATCTGGAACAACATGGGCTTCATCAACCACAACATTGGTCAAATAGTGACTTTTTGCTGCATTGTCCAATATGCGGTGAAGCTCTGAGTTCTTCAAAATTGCCTCTGGAGAAGTAAACAGCATACGTGCCTTTTTATCTTTCAGAGCTTTGATAATCTCAACTCTTTCAATTTCAGATTGTTCGCCTCGATAACAATAAATCTCGGTGCCATTTGTCAAGTTTTGCTGGGCTGCATAATACTGATCTAATGCCAAGGCCACAGTGGGCACAATTACAACAGTTAACCCGTCAGAAGAACTTGCCAACAGCTGCGTAACCAAGCTCTTGCCACCACCAGTAGGTAGCGAAATAAGAAGTGTATGGCCATTGGGTAAATTCAAAGCTGTATGAACGGCTACCTTTTGTTCAAAGCTTTTATAGGCGTTAAAGCCAGTATGTGTTGCCAGTATCGCATCACCGGAAGATTCAGTTTCAAGCTCAATACCATTGTCATGGCGAAGGGCGTACACATCCTTGATGTATTGATGAGGTTCAAGCCATTCTGGAATATGGTGTAAACAAGACACTTGCAGGTCATTTTCACACACAAGATCGAACTCTGTACCGTACTCTTTTACAACCGTATAAAGTTTTTCAGTAAGCTTCACACGACCAAGAATTAAGATAAGGTCACGAATATTTAGGCATATATCCTTTGCTGATGCTTCTTCTCGTTTGAACTGAACGACGCGTCGGATAAATCCAATTACATAGCGTGATCTTGCTGCCTCCTGCATTTTCAAAAAATCAGATGTATCGACAAGCTTTTTCTCTAATTCCGCAATGGCACTTTGGGACTTCATGGCTCCCACTATGTATTGCTGTAATACTTCTTTACTATCCATTACTTCTCACCCTCAAGAAACAGGCTGCATCTAACTCCGGTTTTGCATTTTTGAGCGCCCGAAGTGTCATGTCAAACAGATGTGCTCTTTCATCAACGCCGGACATATCTCGTTCAAAGTAGATACATTCTGCTCTATAACCATTCAAAACGCGCTGCATTTCTTTCTCAGCAGCTTCAAAATCAGAGCGCTTTTCAAGTCTGGCACAGGCCCGTTTGTAGGCTGTTGCAGAAGCTTTATCAACCAGAGGTTCCCATGTACTGGGAGGGGTTCGACTGATAAAGTGCTCCAAAGGCGAAATTGACATTTTGCTGCCGCCACGCCGCCCAAGGTGGTTGACGCTATTGGGGCGCAGAGCAAGCAGAGTATTGATTATCTCCTTTTCGGGAACTTCTTTGCTTCGGGCTGTTAAGGGAACAGTAACAATAATCTGTTTGAGTGGGAGATACATTCTATATTGCGCCAATGTTTGTAGGGTCATCCCATTTTCAAGCAACTCATCAAGTTTTGGTGCGATATTGTAGATGAATACAAGGCCATCATAGTTGTATGCTGCAACCGTTTCGATACCAGTGCATCTGCCTCTGTTACAGCCCACTGCATTTGAGATGATAGAATCGTAAACAGGGTCTTCCGGTGCAAAGAAAAGAATATCCTCTCGGGTTGCAGCAGTCCGGCGGTCAAAGGAACCAAGAAGCCTGCCTTCTCTTCTCATAATGGAGGAATTGGTATATTTATCCCACACGGGAGGAATGAAAAGAGACTGCCTGGCTGCATTTACGCTGAAAGTACTTTCTCTGAACTCAATCAAGCCAGAACTGGTAGGCTTTTCCGGGGAAAGACCAGCCTGTTTTCCCCAGCCCATCATGGCTGTGGCAAAGAGATTGTCATCTTCCGATGCGTAGATACCGAGAACATTATCAATCCCCTGGGACAAGGGACGATACAAAGTGGCTCCAAGGTCAAAATCCTGCTCGTCCTCAACGCTTTCCCGCATTTCTTCTGCCTGGTCCAGAATATCATCAAACGCATTGGTAAGACCGGTATAGTAATCATCCAGCAGAGCATCAACAATCAGTTCGTTTAGTTCCCCGGTGATGATTTCAAGGCCACTCAGAGACTGCTCAAACAGCTTCATGCCGTCTTTCCAAATGTGGAAGAGCTGCTCCTCGACAGAAGTATCTGCATAAAGTACAACAGACAAAACATCCATGTTGGGGTCACGCCCCAACCGGTCTAAGCGGCCAATACGCTGTTCAAGCGCATTGGCATTCCACGGCAAATCAAGATGGATAATCTGGGAGGCGTTCTGGAAGTTTCGGCCTTCACCACCGGTTTCGTCACAGATGATTACCCGACACGCAGGATTATTTTGAAAGGCATATACGCTGTCTTCAAGCTCCTCTCGATTCATGTGTTTGCCAAATGACACCGCATGAATCCCCATATCGGCATATCGTGTGTTGAACAATTTCAGAAATTGAACAAGTGTAGCGTTATGCGCTGTAAATACGACCAGTTTGCAGGTTTCATCGTCCAAGATATCTGTCTCCTGGTCAATGTAGTTCATGGCAGTCATTAAGCGGCCTTTGATAAGATCAGGATCTTCATCAAGAGCAACATTCACCAAACTATGCTCATTCTCCGCTTGGCGCCTCCACGCAGCTGCGCTGTCCAACAATATCCCATCATCAATTTGGAGCTTATGGAGGGCATCTTCAAAAGCCCACGGGCTGCTGAACAACGCAGAAAGAAGAGGAATTGCAGTTTGGGTCACATATTCTTCATCATCTTTACCGTTATCAGCAAGATAGGCGAGCGTATTTTGGATTGCCCCTATTTCATTATAGCTTTCGTTAAGAGACAGCGGTGAGTACGGGATAGCACACAAGGTCCGTCGAGCCATTTTTTCAGAAATTAACTGCCGACGATTACGGATTACTCTTCGCTCAATTCTGTAATTCTCACAAATATACGCCAAAGCTTGCTTGACCTTGGAAAGTCCTTGATCTTCTGTACTGAGGTCAATATCCTTAACCATCTTCTCCAGGGCTGCATCTTCAAGTGTTTCCACAATGCTATTCAAATCATCTAAGACGATTTCTGTATACTCGTCATAGCGTTCCAGATATCCCAAAAGAAGATTAGCAGACTTTTGGATACGTTTTTGGCGCTTTACCATCCAGGAAAAGCGTTCAGCAGACATGGTCTCATATTGCTCTGGATTGAGTAGCGCAAGCAAACGGCGATACTCTTCATTTCTGTCCTGTATAGGGGTTGCAGACAAAAGCAGAATATGTGTTACTTTCCTGCTGAGATTCTGCACTTGGCTGTACCAAGTATCGTTGGCAAGAAGTCTATGTGTTTCGTCTACAATAGCAAAATCCCAGGACATAGAAAGAGTCAACAAAGATTTACCGATATCCTCCATAGGGAGCAGACAAATCTGGGCACGAGGCGAGGCAACAGACGCATTAAGACCATATTTGTAGTGCAACTCGTTTTTCCACTGGCTCGCTAATGCTCCGGGGACAATGATAAGTACTCGGAGATCCTTCTTTTCACTGGCCAGTATACTGAGAATAGAACACGCCTCGACTGTCTTGCCCAAGCCGACCTCATCCGCCAGCATATAACGGACAGGTGTGGTTTCAAAGCAACGGGCCACTGTGCTTATCTGGTGCGGGAGCAGAAAAGCTCGGCAGCCGGCAAGTACATGGAAACCATAGTTAGCGTTATTCACAAGGTGAAGGTTTTTGCTTACCTTGAGATGATTGATGAACCAAGTGGGGTGTTGGAACTCATAGGCCCGGAGCTGCTTATCAGGCGCGAAATTCATCTGCGAATAATCAAACTTGAGTTCCGTTTCGCACTCCTTGACATGCTGTCCATTTGGCAGTTTAATCCAATACCAATAGGGTTCGTCCTCAGAATAGGGTTCAGAGGCGCGAGACACAATTGTGCCTCGCCCCCAACACCCTTCAACAGCACCACCCGGACAGGCTTCGCAACGAGTCACCGCTCGAGAAAAGAACACATTGTGCTGAAATAAATCCCCATAGTACTGCCTGCTGCCCAATAGATCGTGCATTTCGACCTTGACTGCATCGGCAATTTCGTTGTACTCGACAAGCTGAGCAAGGACATAAAACCTGGGATGATCTCTGTCACCTTCTTCAACGACGATAGGACAGCGATAATAACATCCTACCAACATACGCAGCTCTCCTTTCTCAGCTTAAGCAAGAAACTAATGCTGCACTGTAGCCTCTTGCGGTTATAGATTTTCGAGTTTACGCTTGATACGCTCTTGTTCTTTTAGAAATCTTGCAGTAAAAGGAACACCTTTCTTGACTTTCAGGCTCGCAAAACTGCTCTCGGTCTGGGCCATAAAATCAGCAAGCGTTCTAATTCCATTGTTCTGTAAAACAGAAATCTGGCTTGCCTCTAAGTGAAGTACCTTCAGACTAATTTTTTGGGCAAGGTATTCTTCCTGTGCTTTTGCCCGTCTCTCAGCTTCTGCAACCGCACTTGTTTCCTCTGCTGTGATTTGTGTTGCTTCGCTGCTCTCAGCTGGCTCAGTACCTACTACTGTCTCTGCGCTCACAACCGCCTGAGGCACATCCTCAAACGAGGATTCGGGTGGAGTGAGGAAGTCCTTTGCTGTCCATACCTCAAGCCCCTCACCGGACGCCTTATTGGAAAGGCTTCTATCATCGGTAATAAAAATGACAGGAATATCCGTATAGTACTTATATCGGAGAGCCACAGATAAAATCATATTGTCGTTTTGTTCCTTCTCTCCGGTATCTGCACGGTAAACATTGGGCACCAGATCAGTCAAACCTTCAGCATAAGTAAGCGGGAAATGCCGCTTGTAGTTAAAGATTGCTGATATAGCCCGCTGCGCTTTGATTTTTCGCTCATCCGCGCCGAAACGGGTCTTATGGTGTTCGAGTTCATTGTTTACATCCTTAGGAACTACAACAAGCTCACCATCATTTACACCGTCGAGTAGGTTCGGATAATTCATAATCGAGCATGTGTCAAACACAATGATTGTAGAATACCTGTGTAACTCTTCCAGTTCATCCTCTGTGAATTCAAGTGCTCGTTTCCTCTCCAGTAGTGCATCCTGGGTTTTGACAGTATGAGAGAGATCGCGGTTCTGGGCCTCTGTTGTGGCCAGTCGATCCTCTGTTTCTGTAAGCTTGTCCAGAAGCTCCTGACTTCTACGTTCTTCCTCTGCCAAGCGAGCCTCAATGCGAGTGGTATCCTCACGGCGGCTTTTTCTCGAGGTAAGCTCACCTTTAAGACTTTGTATTTCCTGGCGGTTTCCTTCTACCATTTCTTGAATGGTCTTTAGTATTTGCTCAAAATTACCCCACTCATTTGGCGCAACTTTGCCTTCGGAAGGTGTATTCTCGACCGTAGGATCAGGAATGGCAGGTGGAGATGATGCAGAAACAGCGTTTTCAGCCTCGTCATGGGTAGCATCGGTAGCCAGCGCCCCATGTGCAACTGGCTTCAAAACAAGGGGTTCTTCTATATTCACTGTTGGAGATTCCAAAACGGGAGGCTGCAAAGCTTTGGCAGAGGTGTTTGTATGGGACTCCGAATTGCTTCGAGGTTCATTCCTGGAGCTGGACATGCTGATTTGGCTACATAAGAAAGATTCCATGCAATTTCCTCTATGCACACAATAAATGCACCAATCAGAGGGAATCGCTGTTTTACCTTTTCCAAATGTCTGGTTGAGATAATTTTTAGTTTCGCCACGAAGAGTATCGACTGGTATTTGATTCTCTGGTTTTGGCAGCCTACGGAGTGAATAAATCTTTTTCCAGCCGTCTCTTCTTGTAAGCGCTTCAAATTCATGATACGGGTTTTTTATTTCAACTTCAGAGATGTCAACAGAAAATAGAGCCGTCCCAAAAAGTTTTCGCGTCTGCATGTGGGAAGGATCGTAGGGCTTTACAGTTGTTCCATGATCTTCTGTAATTATTTCATGGACAAGGTAATTCTTTGCTCTTGCTCTAAGGTCTAAGATCTCGGTTGATTTCCAAAACTTAAAGTAGGGTTCAAGTTTCTGCGTCTCCTGCGCCAAAATTTTGGGTAAAAATTTCATTACATCTAAGCGATTTTGCTTCCCAATTCGCTTCCAAACTGCTTCAATTAGTAGATTCTCAAAATATTTTTGGTACAGGAAATTTCCTTGTATAACCGGGCCATCTTCCATTACATAGTCCAGGAAAAAGCGATACGGGCATAAAAACATATCCATCATTTGATATCGGTCATATTTAACGCCCTTGGTCACATCTTGTCCAACGGATATTGAAAATGGAACAGGTTTATTGACGCGTTCAATCAGATCAGCCTTAGGTAATAATCCCAAGATGGACAGTAAAGCATAAGGTTCCGTTGTTTCGTCACCATACTGCCTCACATAGCTGAGCCGAACATCACAGCGATTGTAGCACAGACCGTAAAACAGAGCATATCTAAGAAAATTGCTACGTTCCCCCAGTGCGGTGTAGTACACCTGAAACTGCAGATCAATGGGGGAATAAGCAGCACGTATAAACTCGTCCGTGAGAGGCCACGGGAGTTGGTCGTTGACACTCATATTCATGTCGCGATCCGATACACATGCAAAGTGGTAAACTTTACGTTGCTCTTTCTCAAATTGACGTTTGCTCTGTAGAATATCGCCGTCAATCTGCTCGTAGTTTTTTACAATCCAGTCTACGCCTTGATCTTCATCGTTCTTTTGCTTCAAATAGTAATATAGTCCCTCTTGCAAATCTCTAAATGTACCGGAGAAGGTAGAGTTTTCCGGCTTTATTTTATCGAGGCGCAGTTGTAGATCCGAAATCAAGGCTCGCTCTTGCTCATTGGCCAGAGCTAACTCACGCTGTTTGAGAAACTCTTCGAGGTTGCGGAAATGCTTTCCAAAATTGATGAAATCCTCACGAGAATTGTCCAGAGCAAACAGATATGTAGCAATCTCATTAATCTCTTCAATTGCTCGAATGAGCGTAAGTAAGTCTTTTTTTGCAACCTTGTACTTGTTGTAAACGGATAGATTTTTCAGTTCGGAAAGTGTATCCGTACCCGGTGTTGCCGCCAGCTTATCATAGTTTTTGGCATAGCCCTCAATAATCTTGCTTTGAAATTCCTCGTATGTTGTCACATTTTCAAAGAGAATTGCAACATTGTAGAAGGTCCGCAGCAGTACTTCTCCTGGAGCTACACTGAGGATGTTGGAAGACAAACACTCTTTTATAGCGTTGATATCGAAAATGATCTGTCTGTGCTCATAGTCCCACAAACGGTAAATCGCAGAGAAGAACTGTCCGATAGGGTAGGAAAGGAAGTGACGATCTTTGGCGTATTCAGGATAGTAGATTTTAAGCAAGGTGTGAACATCTTTGTTTGCAGTGTATACTTGTTCATCCAAATGTCGGAGAACAGCCGCATTGTTCCATACATCATTGCCTCTCTCCATGACACTACGCGATTCAGAATATCGCTGAATCGCCGCATCAAAGTGATTAGAAACAAAATGTGCATACTCTGTAATGTTCGCAAATTCCATAAGCTGAACGCTCTTGTACAGCTTATGCCATTTCCTAAGTAACGGACCGCCTACTGCGTTTCTATCTTCGCAAATTTCGCCTATTGCGCAGGCCAGGGCATTGCTGGGATTTTGCATTGTGGGGAGCTCATATTCACATACAGCGGTATCATGGTGAATGGGAACTTCGAAGCAACCATAGATTTCATTCCAGGAGGAATAAATTTTGGAATACTTCTTCTGATAATTGAACAAAAAGATGATGGTTATCCCCATCTTTTCCATAGCAAGTAAAAGCCGGAGCTGTACCGGTGTAAACTGATGCACACCGTGAACCACAATGCTGTCAAAGGGTTGCGCTTTGGTAATATCGACAGCTCTTTCACAACGCTTTACTTCCTGTGGTGTTCCAGTACACTCTTCAACTTCCTTTTTTGCAAGAGACACAACGATTTCTTTGAGCTTTTCACGGCAAGGAGTTTCTGGAAACCTGAAAAGCGAACTTTGCTGTGCTTGCTTCAGCATATAGACAAAGAGCCGTTGCTCCGTGTTTCCCTTGCTTGCATCAACAGCAGATGCACCGATATCCAATTCTATGAAGAGACGGACAGCTTCAAGGAAATGATTTTGATTGTGAGCCAAAGCCATGTGGAACGGCTTACTGATTTTCCGTTTCTCTAACAGTTTCTTGAACACTGCTGAGAAAGCACTATACTGTTGAATCCGAAGGCTGATATTATCCGTCCACTGCATATAAACATCTTCGTGTTTGACCAATTCATCTAATGGACAAATCAAACCCTCAATTCGATCACCCAAAACATCCTTGAAGCCATTTACAAGGGTTCTTGCACTACAGAAGTGTGGTAAGGCAGAAATCTCATTCCAGAAATCCGCTTTATCTAACTTATAAGGGTCTTCATATGTGTAGATTTTAAACGGCATTTCTTACACCTCTGTTTCTATGAGATTCTGCCAAGATAAGTTCTGCTTCCCCTGAACTTCCACCCAGGAGAATGAGCGAATCGACCTTGTCATAGCAACATAGAGGATACGGGTTTCCTCCCGAGCTTTTTCAGACTTCTCAATGACTTCATCATAGAAATCATTTTGAACAGTTTGACCGGAATTGCCCACACTCATGCTATAACCAATACGATACCGGCCCTGGCACTTGGTCGTGCTGATATGTAACTGCGTCCTTTTGATAAAATCCATGGAAGCCGAGCAAAACGGCAGAATTACATGGCCATATTCAAGTCCCTTCGATTTATGTACTGTAATACACTGAATGGTAGACTCTTCCTCATTGCTGGCCGGAGTTCGACTATCGACAGAGACCTGAGAAATGATGCTATTATAAAGATGCTCCTGCAACGTGTTAATAGTAAGCCGATCTACATTGCAAGCGTTGATGAGCTGCTCAAACAACAAATCAATATTCAGCTGATAGTAATGCTGTTTCCAAGGATCGTCGCTGAAGTGTTTCCAGGGTTCAAGAGTGCTGTACACCTTGCGGATGGCCTGAAGAACGGGCTGTGTTCTAAGGCTTGCAACAATGTATTCCCATCTGTTATTCTTATCAACAGTGTTCGCAAGCATCAGATTCATAAAATTAATAAGGTAATTCACCTGTTCTTTCTCGTCTGCCTTCGCCCTCCATTTTCCGTTACGAATCTTCATACGTATCTCATAGAGGTTGGATTTGGGGATATCCAGATTAAAGAAATTTGAGGTTACAAGGTTGTAAAGATAGTCAGCTTCGTCAAAATGAACCAAGGCATTGACCAAAGTGAGCATGTCCATAGCAGGCTGGGACATATATAAGTCCCCGCCTGTGTTGGTATGTACGCTGATTCCAAGCTTGGCACAGTCAGTACGAATCATATCAGCTTGCCAGTTTTCACGAACCAGGATCGCAATGCTTTTTTCCTTTGCGGAAAGCTTCATTCCGTGGCTCTCTTCGTATTGAATGCGTTTCTGGATTCTTTTAATCTCCTCAACAAGAATGGGAATCCGCATCTCTTCATTTGCTGCCGGAAGTCGCCGGTAGAACCGGCTCTTGGAGGTCAAGTATTTCCCGTTATAGTCTCTTGTGCCGATTAGTTTATCTTTGGCTGCATCGTAGGTAAGCAACTCTTCATCCATTTCACCCCATGCAGCAAAAGAACGGTCAAAAATATCCAGCAAATACTTATCCGTGCGATAGTTTCGCCGCAAAGAAAACTCCAACCACTTCTCGGGATTTTTGTCAATTCCCAATTGGTCACAAGCCTTTTCTTTTGCGCCGCGAAAACGGTAAATGCACTGCTTAATATCGCCTACAAGGAACAGATTATAGTCAAGTACCTGGGCAATCCGCAGCAAAGATTCAATTTGAGAGTCATCTGTATCCTGAAACTCATCAACAAACATAAACTGCTGAGCACCTTTATCTATCTTTAACTCTCTGATTCTGCTCTCACTGTCTGGATCATTGATGAATCGATTAAGAATAGACATCATAGAACTGAGGTGGATTTTGTTATTTTCCAGAAGTTCCCCCAGATATTCTTGTTCAACAGCCGGGATCACGCTGGCCAGTAATTCATGCAATTCACCGTGGCCCTCGCTATTCAAAAGGGTTCCGAAATCTTGAGGCTCAATAGTTTCGATATCGACACTTTTATTATGCAGTTTTCCAATGAAATCAAGAATACTGTCACGTATAGCGTAAACAGGCATCCCCAGCTTATCTGTATAGTCGTTTCCGCATTCGATTCTTTTCTGATGGATATACTCATCAAGTAGATCTGTAATTTTTTTGCGGCGATAAAATTCGCTGGAGGTTATGCTCAAGTCGATTCCATAGCCAAATGAGGTGCCCATCTGGGCAATCAAGTCTTTCGCATAGGAATGAATCGTGCTAATCTGCATGTGTTCAATTCTGGACACCATCTCCAGGTAATCAGGGTTGGAGGTTACCAGGTAGCAATTCCTGAAGTATGTCTTGAGTTTTTCCTCCATTTGATCTGCAGCTTCATTTGTAAATGTGATCATCACAATACGGTCAGCCATTTTCCGCAGCGGAACATTTTGGGTATAGCAGATAAATCCAATACGAGAAATCATCGTGTAGGTTTTGCCGGTACCTGCACCGGCGCGAATTACAATGTTCTTTTTCGGCGAAGCATGCTCAACTTCATATTGCTCAAAATTAAACTGGCTCTGTTCGCTAAGCTTTTTGAGAATAGATTCTTGAGAACGGTTATATTTTCCATTATGAATTACAAAGGAAGTAGTATTCTTGCCAAAAGGCTCACTCAATACGCTCATGGAGCAGTGAAAGCCCATGAACATATCATTAACGGAAGTAGCAGGCGGAATATGGTTTTTCTGTTCGTCAAATGCGATTTCGATATTATCCCGATTCCGTACTAATCCTTTTTGTGTAAGTGCTACATCAAGAGCATTAAGCACAAATAACATTTGCTCTTTTTTCGAAAACACACAATATAGTTTGCAACCGCACATATACTGAACTTTGATGTCTTCGATGACATTGCCATTCAATTCATCAGCTTCGGAGAAGTAATAAAAGCGAGAATAATCATGCTGATGATAAGAATGTACCTGTCCTTTTCCAATTTCAGATTCGTCATCTTTATCCAGATCAATATCAGTTTCATACAGATTACGAACTTCCAACATGGTCTTTGAATCAAACGGATCTCTTTTCCAGCGAAAGGCTTCTGATAATGCCTGATCAATTTTTTTGTAGAAAGAAGATGTATCATCCAAATCCTCTTTCAATATGGTGAATGACTCATCTAAAACCACATCCAGCCTTTTTCTGTGATAAAAATCCTTAGAAACTTGGGGAAGACAGACCATTTGAAATACTAATGGAAACTTACCTGTATTTTGACGTATATGCCTCTCAATTGCAAAACGATATCCGCGCGCTTGCTTTTGTGGCGTAGCAAGAGTTTCTCCTTCGTTTGTTTTGATTATAATGGTATCACTATTCTCAATACGAAGGATATTTTCTTCACGCCACCCCTTTAATTCCACAACCAAAATGCCTTTTCCTGGCATAAGGATACAGACATCAAACTCACGGCCATATATTTGACGATTCCAGTAAATGATGTACTGATCGTCCAAAAACTCCTGGGCTTTGCGTATAAACAAATTTTCTCCAAAGTTAGTGGATTGTGCGCTTCCAATCAGTTTTGCCATGGAGCAAGCCTCGCTTCCTTACACAAGCAGTATATATTTACATCTGTCCACATAATATTTTCTCACAATAAAAGTCCATTTTTCAGGACGATTCTTTATCCGGTACAATTTCTAAAATGTCCTCGATTTGACAATCTAAGGCTGTGCATATTTTCAGCAAAATCTCTGTGGTTACATGCCCGTTTCTTCCCATTTTTGTAACCGAGGCAGGACTAATTCCTGCTTTTGCGCACAGATCCTTCTTCTTCATATCTTTGTCAATGAGTAGCTTCCAAAGTTTTTTATAACTGACTGCCATAAGAAGATTCCTCCAGATAGGAAAAAATGCCCTGCCGTTCGGCAGAGCATTTGGTTCATGCGATCATGCCGTCAAGATCTATTCCAACACCTGACAGCGTTGTATATAATGATAGCATATTCAGCAGGAATGCGCAAGAAAATCGTGCATTCGCACGATTCTTAGTTTTTCTTAGAAAGACTCCCTGTAATTTCTATGATGGCAGGAGCACTCCGTAATACTTCTGCAGTTATTTCTTTGTTTATGTGGCTCAGTTTTTGCGTCGGTCCATGTGCCTGCAGTACCGCTGGTTCTGGCAGCTTCGGAAACGTCGCCTGGGGCGCGGTCACTGCGGGTGTTGGGCTTAGTGCGGGCGCTTTTGCCCATTGTGTTTTGAGATGACACAGTGGCCCTCAGTGCGAAACTGGCGGTAATCGTTACGGTTATGGCAATTTGTTCTTCATTCCGGTTCTCCCTCAGATGAAAAACGAGCGCCCGTTCTCCTGGTCCGACAGGAGAATGAGCGCTCGTTTTCGTCGTTGTGCAATTCCGCCGAGAGCCTCCACGCCAGTTCAAAGCCAGCCATAAAACTGTCGAGGGAGGTCTGTTCTCTGATAGAGTCCTGGGCATCGATGATCCGCAGCACCAGTCTTCGCTCCGGCTTTTCCAAAGCTGCGATCAACGCCTTGTGGCACTTCTCCACTTCATTCTCCTGTTCGTCAAGCTCCGGTTGGATATAAAAGCAATCATACAGCTCTTTGAGCAGTTTGTTTTCCATCGTCATCATCTCCTTGCGACCCAAACATATACCACACCTTCCGCAGAATAGCTATCAGAATTTCAGGAGATTATACAGAATATCTGCCGCTTGCCGCAGTTCCTCCTGGGATGCTTCACCAGGGCTGTTTTCGCTTTTGGCGGCGTGGCTTGCCAAGTAGGGGGCGTAGTTCTGCCGCGTCATTGAAGTTCGGAAATGCCCCAGCATCTGAGAAACCTCTTTCGTGTCCATTCCGTTTTGCAGAGACAGGACGGCGCAGGTGTGCCGAAGATCGGCGAACCGAATGTGATCCAGCCCTGCTTCCTTGATAATTTCATTGTGAATCCGGCGCACCATCTGGGGTGAGTAGGGCTTTTGCGTGGCTGGGTGCATGAACATGAGCGGGCTGCTGGGGTGCCTGGCGTGTTCCATGTTTAGGAGCTCAACCGCTTCTGTGGTCAGGCTGATGGTTCTGGTGCCGCCTTTGTACTCCACTAACTCCCGCCGTTCCACCGAGCGGTTCTCCGAGATGGTCAGCGTCCGTTCCGCCACGTCCAGGTCACTCCACTTCAGCGCGATCAGCTCTCTTTGCCGAAGCCCCGCCGTCAGTGCCAGCAGAAACATGGGGAGGTGGCTCAGCCGCTCCGCCGCATCCAGATAGTCCTCCACCTCTGCCGGCGTCAGCACATTGGCGCTGACCTTCTTGGGCTTTGGATAATGAAACGCACGGGCTGGGTTTTCCTCTATCAGTCCGTCCCGGATCGCTTGGTCCAGGCATTGTTGGAGCAGTCGGTGGATGTGCCGCATGGTGTATTCGCCCAGTCCTGGGTATTCAGGGCTTTCCAGGCGGTGGCCGCCAAAGCGTTTTCTCTCTTCCAGAAAATCTCCGACCTGTTTCGCAGTCAATTCCTCCAGCGGTATATTCCCCAAGCCAGGGAGGATATGGTTTTTGAAGAGATAACCGTGGGCTGCATAGGTGGTTGGCCTGCTTTGGTTCTTGTCATAGGCCTCCTGCCAGTGGAGGATATACTCTCTCAACGTCATACCCCCACCTCCATGCATTGGCGCTGCAGGTTCCGAAAGGCCACCCACGGCAGGCCCGCCTGTTTGAGTATCCGCTTGTGGAGGTAATAGAACTCGTGGAGCTGGTACGGCTCTCCGGTCTTGGGGTTGAGGAACACATGGCGGCCGGTTTCCGGTATGCCCTCCAGAAGATGCTCCGCCTTGCGGTTGAGGGCCAGCAGGCGCTGTCCCTTGAGGATATACCGGCAGCGGATATGAAAATCGGCCCACGACAAGGTGATGAGCTCACATTGCCGCAGGCCGCTGGAGAGTCCTGTGTAGATGAGCGGGAGCACGCCAAGCTGTTCCGCTGTGTTCAGATACCGCTGGAGCTGCCCCAGGCGCAGGGGGGCGGTTTTATATTCCTCGGCCTGCGGCTCCTGGCAGAGCCGTACCGGGTTATAGGGGATCAGCTGGCCACGGGCCGCTTCGTCCATACAGCGCCGCAGGAGCAGATGTACGCACCAGACGCTTCTGGCGCTGAGCCCCTGGCTCCGCAGGCTGTCATAGAAGCCGGTAACGGCATTTTCCGACAGCTCCGCCAGTGGGATGCTTCCGATCCCGGGAAGGATGTAGCGGTAGATCAGGTTGCGGTATCCGCCCACGGTGCTGCCGCTCCATCTACTCTGGTTCTCGCAAAACCAGCGGTCGCACCACTGGCCTACGGTATAGCTGTTTCCTTTCTGCATATCGTCGCCTCCTTTCGGCAACCGAACAATACCACAGAACGAGGAAAATAGCTACCGGAAAGAATGGACTGTTTACAGAAGAATGACTGTTCCGAACGATATTGCTTGTTGTCTTTCTTGTCATCTGCTGATTATATGACAAGAATCCGATTATGAGCGAGTTATTGCAGCTGCATATACATTTTCCGTCTTTTGAGAAAGGGTGTGCCTCGCCAGGGCTTATTCTTTGTTTATGCGGCGCATTTCCTGCGTCCCCTCTGTGGCGATTCAGCCTGTCTTTTCTGTTCACCCCGGACGGAACATCTTTTAATATACAGAATCCAATCCCACACCCATCCCAAAAGGAGAAAGTTTTGCTTGAAACACGCAGGGCAAAAGAGTGTCAAAGATAAACTGCCGGAGCAGAGGAAAGGGCCAAAGAGGGCAGTAGAGTGCTGGTTGAAGGTTCAGACACACGTTTGGGAGCAAGATGCTGGAAGTCCGAGTCTCCCAACTCGGACCAATTGGGGAAGTCTAAGAACGTTACTTTTACATAGAGAATTAAGTGTCTCGATTTCTTCGCTCCTCCCTTTTCTGTATCTCTAAGTATGTTTGCCACTGGCCCCCCTCCCTTACCAATCATCTCATCAAGAAATGAGACGAAAGAAAGCATTACGATACCATTCTAATTCACTCTCCCAAAAAGCTTGTCCACCTGATATTCCACATAAAGAAATCAAGGCGAACGTATCGCTGGCAACATAGATCCAACGACTTGAATAGTCAATAGGAGTTTGATATAATCTCCGCGCTGCTATACTTTTTGAGCCATCTCTTTTGACCACCGCCGTTTATTTTCGGAATTAACTTTTATCAATTAATCTTTCTATGGATCTTGTCTGACTCATCCCATCTGCTCCTCATCGAAGAAATACGGACCGTCCGCCCACAACTCCTGTGCCATTCCCCATGCCAGTTTGAAGCCGGTAGTGAAGCTGGCAAGAGAGATTTCTTCCTTCAAGAGATTCTGCGCGTCCACCAACTGTAGGAGTTTGCTCTGCTCCGGTCTGTCCATCTTTTCCCTCAGTCCAGAGTAGAGCTGGTCAATTTCTTCCCGCAGTTCTGTGCAATCTGGTCTATGGAAGAAGCGATGGTGCAGGGCTTTCATGTAGTCGTTCATGATATGCTATCCTCCTTCCAGGACACACAATACCGAAAACGAATGGGAATAGCTATGGCAGCTGCGAAGAGTTATCAGAAATTTCATAGTTTCAAAATGGCTTTTCTTTGTTTTCTGCGGTGCAGATTTTAATATACGAGATTGTATGGTATAATGATTTATATACAGACTAAGTGGAAATGGGTTGGCTTTCTGTGACCTACCCAGTCCAGCAACCGGAAAGCTCATGCGTACAATATACCGAGTTTGATACAAAAGTTGATTCAATGCCGGAGGTACTTTATGAACCAATACGATCAAATCGTGAAAAAGTGGCAGGAATGGGGTATCCGAACGACAGTAGATTTGAAACTTCGACTGGATAGCTTTCGTATTCTGTTCGCCTATCACTCCGGAAAAATTGAAAATGACGAGATCAACTATCACGATACCCGTGAGATTTTTGAGAACGGAATCGTCACAGGTTATACCGGCAGCACACGAACTCTCTTTGAACAACAGAATCAGAAAACCTGCTACGAGTTTTTGAAAAATAAACTCATCGCAAAAGAACCTCTCTCCGTTGCTCTCATTCGTGCCATTCATCGCACATTGACAGAGGGAACGTATGATGAACACCGCTATATCGTAAATGACGAACGTCCTGGAGATTTTAAGAAGCATGACTATGTTACTGGAATTCATGAAGTAGGTTCTCCACCCGACGAAGTGGAGGCTGACCTTACCGAATTGGTTGCGGAGGTGAATACCATTGGTTCAAAATCTCCTCTGAAAGCCGGCGCATACTTTCATGCCCGCTTCGAAAATATTCATCCCTTTGCCGACGGCAATGGCCGCGTCGGACGTACGTTACTGAACTACTGGTTAATGATCAACGATTATCCACCGATGATTATCTACGAAGAAGATCGACGTGCCTATTATGATGCGCTGCAGGCCTATGATGAACGAGAAGACCTGGAACCACTGACTCTATTTTTACAGCAGGAAACTGTAAGAACCTGGGAGCGAACCATGGGACTTAATAGTCAAATCACTCCTCAGCGTAAAGGGCTCGACTTTTTTATGCAGTAGTAATTTCATTGTGCTCTCTGCTTTGATCAGCGGGGAGCATTTTCTTTTCAAGTAATATGCACCATCCCCGTTATGCCCCCTTATAAAAGGCTTAAAATGGGCATTTTCGGACCGTTTGATCCCCGATTTGATCCCAGCGCCCAAAATCTGACCCCCGCGTAAACGTTCCCCGACCCGCATTGCGGGGCGGTGTGAGCCGCGTGGAGGGCTCTCTGTGGCCCCCGCGCTTTATCCTGCACCGTTTTCATCCCCTCGGTTCACCCGCCTTTTCTTTCGTCCCCGGGAGTGCCTCCGAAAGCGGGCCAAATTCGCCTTCCAACCCCGAAGGGGTACCAGTTTCCTGCATTCTCTCCGAAAGGCGCACACAGGGCATTCTGGTGGCTTTCACGGGCCGATTCCGCGAGGCGTGCCATCGCCTTCTGACGAGCAACATCTTCCTCCAGTTTCAGAAACTGCCGCTCGCAGAACAATTCGATTGCCGCCTGGATCGGGCAGATGGTGTAGAGCAGGTTTCCGTTGAGAGGCTTGCCGTCCTTGCTCCGTATCACGGTCTGCTCGGTGCGGATGAGACCTTTCTCCTCCAGGCTGCGCACATACTTTGCCACCGTATTTTCACTCATGCCGATCGCATGTCCGATGGTTTTGTAGCTGGGCCAGCACTGGTAGGTTTCCCGGTTCTCGCACCGGAGCAGATATGCGTAGAGGGAGATCTCACGATAATCTAGACCGATGTTGAATATCTCGTTGGGTACCATAAAATAGTTTTTGTTGGGATCGCGTTTGGGCCATTGTTGAAACTTCAACTTGCACCTCCTGTCCTTTCTCCGTTTTCAGTATGAACATCAATTGCTCACTCATTCAGACATGGACATCACCTCACCACGGAGCAGCTTTGCATTTCCAAAAGACTGCTTTTTAAAAATATCCCCTCACTACTTATCCGAGCTATATAGCAGTCTGACATAAAATCGACATAAAAAGAGCGCCTGCCATTTGCAGACGCTCTCGTGCTTATACAGGAATATCAAGTTGTTTTGGAGCGCAGACGACAGAGCCCGTCCGCTTCATCCCCCTCTTTCAGCAGCTGCGCCAGCGCGGTGAGGAGTTTCTTTTGCAGATAGTCCACGCTGCCGCGGTTCAGCTGATGGGCTTCCGCGTACCTGCGGATAGATAAGCCGTTTACGAACCGCTCCCGGAAATAATTCTGGTATAGAGCCAGCACCGTTTTCAGGGCACTGTCCAGGAACTGCAAGTCCTCTTTCAGTTTGGCAAAGTCGCTTCGGGTGATGGCGACGAGTTTCTTTTCCTTCACGTAGAGGCGATATTTGTTTCGGTCGAAGTTATAGTGCTCGCAGAGATCTTTTGCGTAGGCGTAGTAGGTAGGAGACTGCTGGTACTCGCGGGAGTCGTATGCTTCATCCGGTTGCAGTCGCTGCCGTTTACGAATCGGCCCACGGAAGCCATCTTCCGTCAGCCGCTCCACAGCTTCCGCGGAGATTTTCATGTTAACCAGTCGTTTGTACTTGGCTTTCTGTTCACCGTTTACTTCGATAAAAGCGCAGAACGATTTTTTGCTGGAGATGTAGTACTTGGGGACATCTGCGAAGGGATAGGGGGTCCAGATGACAGTCTCATCACCGGTATCGGCGTCGGTAGCAAGAGAGACTACATACACCACTTTACCGTCGTACCGCCGGTAATAAGGCGCGGATTTTTCTGCGCTTAGTTTAGCAGAGTACAGGGCTTTTGTGAATGCCGCTCTTTCAAACAAAATTCTTCATTAATTTTAATCATAATCAAAACCATGATTTTCAAAAGTTCCATATAATCCTTCAACTGGATATTCTCATTCAAAGAACAGGTATCATAAATATACTTATTTCTCAGATCCAAACCATTACTAAACTCTGACCGATTCAAAATATAGTTTAAATAGTCCTGCTCCGGTTTCGAAAACAGCGTACTCTTGTAGCATAGTCCTTTGTTTCAAAGAGGCTTTCTAGTTGTTGACGACAGGCCCCATCATAGTAAGACGGACAAATTACCTCATGATAATACATATCACTTAACAAGGTAACCCGAGCTTTATTGATTTGTAATCGATCACTGTCACCAATCTGTACGGAGTCTCGCTCGACAAGCCAGTTCAGCTCGTCCTTCTGAAAATGTATAAAATCTTCTTTATACACCTCAACAGATTGCAACATATACAGAAGTGTTTGATAATCGCTTCCCGTTTTCTCTGTATAGCTCAGGATGAAATGATCTGAAAATAGCAGATCCATTTCTCGTCGAATCTCCGCCGAATTAGCGTAGGCGTATTTATTTGCTATGAAGCTTGGAACATTTCGAACAAATACATGTCCGGAAGACATCTCCAGCAGTTCACGGTCTACCTTTCCATCTTCAAAACACAAGCGGTATTGTTTCAGTACGCCATCGGTTGCGCTGGCAAGAAGCTTACACTTCTCAATGTAGGTAGTCCCTGGAGTCGGAGGGTTATATGTAAAACCTTTTACTCCAAACTCCTCCTTCAAGTAGACCTCAAAAAACCACTGGATGATATCTTCAAGTTGAATATGTAGACGCAGAAGTTTATTACGATAGGCAGCCATTTGCAGCAGCGTCCATATTCTTTTCGTATTGAAGTAAGAACCGGTTATATAATCAGTTTTCCCTTTCACCCCAAGATGTCTCTCCAGTGTACCAAGTTCCGCTGGCAAGGAGAGAAATGTACAACGAAAATATGAATCTACATACTCGAACAAGTAAATAAAATTATTTAGCAACGTAGGATAGTCCTGGTTTTCCTCTAGCCATTTACAGCTGTATGCGTAAGCAGAAATGTGGTCCTTTGGCCTATATTCTTGCTGCACTGACCAATCTGGAATAGATTTGAATTTTACTTCTACCCCATATGAAAACCCCGGTCTTCCCGCAAACAATTTCTCCTGGAGAGCTTCTTTCTGCCGTCTTGCTTTTAGTTTAAGCCGGTCTGGTATGGGCAGTTCAGTTGAATTCTGGGATTGCTCCAGCAATTGCAGATAGTTCAAATTTGCATCTTCTCGATCAACATAATTCCAGAGAGCTTGTTCTCTCATCTGTGCGGTAAATTGATCCGGGAAAAATAAAGGTTTACTCCGCTCGTGCTCCGCTAAAAAGTGGGACAACAGTTGCTCTGCTGTATGAGAGTTATGCACCAAATGTTCTGAGATCACTGGCCCAAATGCCACCGTAAGGCTTTTTTGCATCAGGACATACCATACAACATTTTCATTTGTCTCCAAAATCTGTTTGAGTACCTCCAGGCTAATTCGTTGATAGACCTTATAGTCACAAATCAACTGCCAAAATCAGAAACATAGGTCCAATTAATCTCCTGGTAAATTTCCGGAAGATTTGCGTCGAAGATCGCACTGAGATATCGTCCCAGAATTTACGGAATATTTTTTACACCGGCTTTGATACTCTGAAAATTGCTCATCAGTCCAATTCAAAAGCAGCATACCCAAATCTATGCTTTGCTTCATCCAGATACTGTGCCAAAGATAAATCAATATAGCCAGCTTTAGTATTGCACTTCTGCGCAATACTAGAGTATTCTTCTCCCAGCCCGGCGGCGATAATCAATACGCCACACTCTTCATTCACCTTTTCAAAAGCCGCGTCGCTGTCCATACAGGACAGGAATTTGGGAACGGAGCCGTCGGGATTCACAATGCCGTTGTTGGCAATATATTTCTTTTCGATCTCTGCTCGCTGGAATTTGATTTCCTCGACGCAGGCTTTTGCGACCATATAGGACCGCTGGAACTTGTTTTCTGCACGCTTCATGTTTATCCACCTTTCTTGCGGTTAAAATAAATCACGACAGCAATAATTAGTTTGACAACAGTGACAACAATTAGAAAAATTCCCAGCTTTGCAAGCATGATTGACAGTTCAGACGAAAAAGTGTATTCTATGGGTGGTGAAACCCGCCCATAGAATATGAGGTTCGGCTACGTCATCTTCTCATGAGCAGTAACGCAAGCCCTACCAAAAAGTCTACGATTGCGGTTATTACGATGGTGTAAGGATGATGTGGAAGATATTTGTGCAAAATATCAAATTTTTGGGATTAAAGGAATTAGAAAAAAGGTGGCAAGCTTATGGATTTAAACACATATACACCGGAAACCCTACTCCGTAAATATAAATCCCTACGGCGGGAGCTGTTTGCTCAGGAAACACAATGGTTGGACAAACGCATTGCGATTCTAGGCGGTTCCACAACTACAGATATCCGAAAAATGTTGGAATTGTATCTTCTTTCCTATGGGATACGTGCAAAATTCTATGAGTCGGAATATGGACAGTATTGGCAGGATGCTATGTTTAAAACACCAGAACTGACAGAATTCCAACCAGATATTATTTTCATTCATACTTCTAACCGCAACATTACCTCTTTTCCTCAGGTAGGAGATACCAAAGAAACAGTAAATGCTTTGTTACAAGAAGAATATGCGCATTTTTCGGCTATGTGGGAAAAGTTGTCTGTGGATTACTGTTGTCCAATCATACAAAACAATTTTGAATATCCCTACTGGCGCCTGTTAGGAAATGCTGATGCTGTTTTGGAACAGGGTAAAGTGCATTTTCTAACTTGTTTAAACCTGATGTTTGCAGAATATGCGCAAGCACATCCAAATTTTTATCTCAATGACCTCAACTGGCTTTCTGCAAATTATGGATTGGAGGCATGGAGTGATCCGTTCTACTGGCATATGTATAAATATGCTTTAGCTCTCCCTGCCATTCCCAGATTAGCACAAAGTGTTGCAAATATTATAAAATCTATTTATGGAAAAAACAAAAAAGCCTTTGCATTGGATCTAGATAATACACTTTGGGGTGGTGTTGTAGGAGACGACGGTCCTGAAAACATTCAGATTGGGCAGGAAACTTCTGTAGGGCAGATGTATGCAGAATTCCAGCAGTATTTGAAAGCTCATCAGCAGATCGGTGTGATTCTCAATATTATCAGCAAGAACGAAGAGGAGAATGCGCTTGCCGGATTACAAAACCCTGGAAATATTTTAAAACCAGAGGATTTCATTTCTATCAAGGCGAATTGGGAGCCAAAGAATGAAAATCTTCGTACCATGGCTTCTGAGCTTTCTCTGCTTCCAGAATCCTTTGTATTTATAGATGACAATCCAGCTGAACGGGAGATTATCCGCCAGACATTCCCACAAGGGGCTATTCCGGAACTTCAGACTCCGGAACATTATATTCATGCGATCGATCGGGAAGGATATTTTGAAGTTACATCACTAACAAAAGACGATCTAGCTCGTGGGGAAATGTATCGAGAAAACGCTGCACGTGTACGACAGCAAGCTTCATTCACTGATTATAATGAGTACCTTCGCTCTTTGGAAATGAAAGCAGAAATTCGTTCCTTTCAGCCGGTTTATTATGAGAGGATTGCACAGCTAACGAATAAGAGTAACCAGTTCAATTTAACCACATTGCGTTGTACACAGGAAGAAATCAAGCACTTTGCAGAAGAAAATTCCTATATTACATTATATGGAAAACTACAGGATAAGTTTGGAGACAACGGAGTTGTCAGCGTTATCATGGGCGAACGCCAGGGGACGGATCTTCATATCCGTTTGTGGTTGATGTCTTGCCGAGTTTTGAAACGTGGAATGGAATTTGCCATGATGAAGGAATTGGTACGAACCGCCTGTCAAATGAAAATAACGCGAGTTTACGGCTATTATTATCCTACAGCAAAAAATGCAATGGTAAAAGAATTTTACCAGATGCAAGGTTTCACAAAGCAACAGGAGGATAAACAGGGAAATACCGTTTGGACATTAGAGATCCCTTCGGAATACCAACCAAAAGATTTGCAAATTCAAATCAACGAAGAAAAGGAGTAATTTAAATGATAAAGAATGAGATTTATGAGAGACTCAACAAGGTTTTTCAGGACGTTTTTGACGATGAAAGTATTGTGGTCAATGAAAATACCACCTCTGCAGATATCGAAGAATGGGATAGCCTAGAGCACATTAATTTGGTCGTAGCCGTTGAATCAGAATTTGGAATGAAATTTACTCTTGGAGAAACGACTTCTATGAAGAACGTAGGCGAAATGGTTACCATAATTGCTAACCGCGCAACAAAATAATCCAAGGAGTTATTATCCATGTCGATCATATCATTTTGGTTTTTCATATTTGTAGGCCTTATGGTTGCATTCTACTATGTGTTTCCACGAAGAGGCCGTTGGTTTGTTTTACTGATTGGAAGCGCATTTTTTATAATTGCAGGAAGCAGTTGGCAGCTGTATCTCTGTTTTGCCGCCCAGGTTCTTTTGGCATATGGGGGTGCTAGACTGCTCTATAGGAATAAAAAACAATCAAAGTGGATCTGCAGGATAACGGTTGGCGCAGAACTAGCTGCCTTGGTCATTGTGAAAGAAAATTCTTTTTTCATTATTAATGCAAATTACTTGCTCTCTTTTTTGGGAAAATCAGAACATTTAGAATACCTAAATTGGGTTTCGCCAATGGCAATGTCGTATTATACATTGATGCTGGTTAGCTATGTGTTGGATGTGCATTGGGGAAAAATTCAACCGGAGAAAAAACCACTTCGTCTGCTTTTGTATGCTGGCTTTTTTCCACAAATGGTATCTGGTCCAATTGCTCGGTATGAAGAAACCGCAGATGCGCTTTGGCAAGGCCATCCATTTCAGTATGAAACCTTTTGCTTTGGCGTGCAGCGTTTTCTTTGGGGGGTGTTCAAGAAACTTGTATTAGCTGAGCGTTTGAGGATTATAGTAGACACAATCTATAATGGTGGCTCAGAAGGAACATGGACACCAACAGGCATTTACATCTGGATTGGCGCAATTGCTTATATTCTTCAACTCTACGCAGATTTCAGCGGTGGAATGGATATTGTGTTGGGAACAGCACAACTATTTGGCGTTACTTTGCCAGAGAATTTCCGCACACCATTTTTCTCTACTAGTATGTCAGAATTGTGGCGCCGTTGGCACATCACTCTAGGTGTTTGGCTGAAGGATTATATTATGTATCCGTTTTTGATGTCCTCCACAGCTACAAAGTTTCGTGCTTTTTGTCAAAAACATGGAGGAAAGAAGGCGGCAAAGGCATATCCCACATATCTGGGAACATTGTTCGTTTGGCTGGTCTGCGGATTTTGGCACGGAGGCAGCTACCGATGGATTTTCTGGGGATTAGCTACATTTATGGTCATTGTTGGTGGATTGATGCTAAAACCTATTTTTGACCATCTAAAAAAGTTTCTGCACGTGAACACACAAGCAGAAAGCTGGACAGTGTTGGGACAGATCCGGACTTTTCTCCTTTTTGCATTGGTGTGTTCTGTTCAACCAGCTGAAAGCTTATTGACTGCACTAAACATGTGGAGAAATTCTTTTGTTTATAATCCATGGATACTGGTAGACGGCTCCCTATTCCAGTTGGGTTTGGATCAACCAGACTTTTGGGTTCTAGTTTTCGGGCTGATCTTCATGTTTATTATTTCGAAATACCAGCAAAGAGGTTCTGTTCGTGCTATGATTGCCAAGCAAAATCTGGCTTGTCGATGGATTCTATGGATTGCATTGTTTGTAGCAATATTGGTATTTGGTATGTACGGAGAAGGATATAATCCGGCAAACTTTATTTACGGAGGATTCTAAAAGAAAATGAAAAATGTTAAATGGAAAAAGATGGCTACTTCCATCATTTTTCCTATTATTTATACTGAAATTTTTCCTTGATCATTGGACATTCCAATGATCAAGGAAATTGATCCATGAATATTGAGCGCACACGCTCTGGGGGCAAGAGAAAATTTTTTAGATATTATTACAATTGGTTTCAGACCTAATATTAGTGAATTTTCCCCCCATGGAACTGTATGAATCATATGAAACAGTTCATTTAGCGCAGGAGTTGGATTTGATTCTGATTTTTTATCTGATTATCTTTTGCTATTGGAAAAGTTAAAAAGCAAAAACCTAAATATATAAACTTATTGAAGTTGAATCTGTGTTTAGGGAAAGTTCTCATGCTAGAACTTGAATTATATCAGATGTAATTGAATTTTCATTTGATAAAATTGAAATCTTATCTAAAGTCCTAATGATTATTTAAATGACTCTTTTAGTTATTTAATTTTTAATTATTAAATATCGCGAAAGATGACTTTTTAACAGTATTGAAAATGAGTATGAGGATTATTTTTTGAATTTGAGCCGTTACATGGAAAAATAGAGTAGACTATAGTATGTCAAATAATGGTTTATGGTCATTAGAAAAATATCAAACTATCGAAAAATGTGCTGAGGAAAATAATTTGGATTATATTGATTTGAACTTAAGTTCCGCAGCTACATAAATGCGGTTTGATGTATTATAATGATTTTAATGATGCTGTACATTTCAGTTTTTATAGTGCGAATAAGGCAAGTCAGTATTTTTCTGGCTATTTACATGAAAACTATGATCTCCCAGATCATCTAGCAGATCCAGCATATTAATATCTGGATGAAGCCCTAGAGCATTATCAGCGTGAAAAGCATAATATGATTTTCTATATAGCCAGAATTTACCGGATCACTTAAATTTGATACAAGATAGCAAGGAAGGATACACTGTAATTATTTTTGCAAAGGATGATGCGATATCTAAATTAGGCGATGCACTTCAACTTTCTAATCTTGGTTTTTAATTCAATTTATCTGTTGGAAACGGTTATCGTAAAAGCTTTATTGGAATTTGGCAAGACGGTCAAGTAATTTATGAAAAGCTTTCCGATGGTAACGATAATCCGGAACAAAATTGTTTGGAATATAACTTGGAATATAACGAGGTTCTTTCAAATGAAATACTATGCAAAAAGTGCAAGATGATATACAGAAAACGTTAGCATCATCATGATTGATGGAAAAAATATAGTTCAAATCGTATAGGATTAAATATTGTCGTTTACGACAGTGTAAATCAACATATTAATGATTCTATTATATTTGATTCCTTTTTAGATGCAGGAATTACCTATATTAAGATAGGGTAAGGAGATATAAAATTAAAAACTTTATTGTAAAAAAACATACGATAAATCATGTTTTTCTACATTTAATGAAACTCACGATATTTTTCATTATTGTTGCTATACATCTGATTATATCTTTCAGATTTTAGAAGATCATTTTTTGATGACGTGATTTTTCACACACATACATTAGTAATAAAAAATTTTTCTTTCCATTTTTAACACCTGCATTTCAAGAGCAGTTTTCGCAAGATTTTCTGATCACGAGATTTAAGATATTGAAAATTATTACCTAATTCAAATAAAAAATTTTTCAGAAAGGTTTTGTAAAATTTCAAAACACAATTGATCCTTGCTTTCAAATATAAACACGGAGATTGCAATATTGGAAGTATATATGTGTTAATTTATATACTGGGAGAAGGATAACAATGAAACAGTACAATGATTTTGCACTAGAAGATTTACAGGTTGGCCAACAGGAACAATTTACTGTTTCTATAACAGCAGATAAACAAGCACTATTTACCATATTGTCCGGAGATGTTAATCCACTTCATTTGGATACGGAGTATGCGCAAGCAAAGGGATTTGACGATTGTGTGGTATATGGTATGTGTACCGCTTCCTTTTATTCAACTTTGGTTGGTGTTTATTTGCCTGGAAAGCGATGCCTTTTTTTGGAGGCGTGCATTCAGTGGCCAAGACCCGTATATATTGGAGATACTCTAAAAATTACAGGAGTAATAAAGTCCATTGATACACGCTTTCGAATTGCGGAACTTGGCTCCAAAATTACCAATCAGCATGGTAAGATAGTGTCTAAAGCCAAGCTCAAAATAAAGGTATTGGAATAAGAAAAGGAGCGTAATTGCTATGGATACATATCTTATTACAGGCGCATCTTCCGATCTTGGTATTGAGTTTTTACGCCGGCTGGAAGGAAATAGAATGCCAGCATTGGTTCTTTGTCAATATTACAGAACTGTCAATCAACTGGAAGAACTGCAATCTAGCTTTAAGCATCTCTCCCTTCGTCTCTATCAATGTGATTTGAGTAGTGCGGCTGCTACATCAAAATGGATAGAGCAATTAGCTTCTGAAGATATACAACCGACACATATTTTACATTTGGCAGCAGTAGCATTTGAATATACCAAATTGAGTAAATTCGACTGGGAAAAAACTGTTAAGGAGTTAACGGTGCAGGTAAATGCTCTTGCCCAAATATTCAAAGTATTTCTTCCTAAAATGGCAAAGTTACGACGAGGAAAAGTGGTTGCTATGCTATCTGCGTCTACACTTGGTATACCTCCAAAATTTATGTCTGACTATGTGATTGCAAAATATGCACTGTGGGGACTTCTAAAAAGTGCTGCCAGTGAATATAGCGGAAAAGGTATTTCAATTAACGGGATTTCTCCCAATATGATTGAGACCAGATTTTTAAAAAACATTGATAGTAGAATTGTAGAAATGACAGCAAATCAATGTACTATGCAGCGCAATATTACAAAACAAGAAGTGGTGGATAGCATTATGTTTTTGTTGTCTGAGGCATCCAATTATATAACTGGTATAAACCTAAATTTATCTGGTGGAGATCGATAATTTTGGAACTTAAAAGCACTTATATAAAACATCACATCGACAGTTACGAAAAAGTAGAGTATAATAATTCTTTTACAGATTTTGATATGAGCGGAATGAATCAGTATTGGAGGCATCTTCAACAGCTTTATATATTACTCCATTGAATGCTGATCTCATATTTTAGATAAGCATAAATCAGAATTATCGTCCAGGGAACTATACTACTCTTCCATAAAGTAGGGCATGCAAAATAAGAGTAATATCTTATAGTTGAAAAATTTATCTTAGAAATTATTAACTAGAGTCTGTTTTAAAACCATCAAAGTAACCAAACAAGACAACAACAGCGTGAAAATAGAGAATTTTCTTCTCATACCTGGTGGCAAAACGGCGATTATTTTCAGCTTGAGGGAAAGGTTTTCCACCAGATGATGCTCTTTATATGTGTGCTAGTCTGTTTTTCTGGGATGTTTGGCAATGATGCGGCTGGGAATCACCACAATTTCCCCCGTTCTTCCAACCAATGTACAAATTTATTGCTGTCATAGCCATTATCCGCCAGAATGAGTTTGCCGTTTAAAGCAAAAGGTTCCAACAGTGTCTGCGCCATGTGGATATCATTACGGTTCCCACTGGAAAGCAAAAAGCGCAATGGATTCCCAAGTTCATCCGTTACCGCATGGACTTTCGTGGTCCAGCCTCCCCTGCTCCGCCCGCTTCTCGCGATATCCCCCTTTTTAGCCCCACTAGCGTGTTGGTGAACCTTGATTGTAGTGCTGTCCAGCATCAGCGTTGTTTCGTCCACCAAATCCCGCTCGATCAGGGCTGTAAAGATATTTTCCCATACTCCGGCTTTTGTCCAGGCCCGAAACCGGCTGTATACGCTTTGCTATGGGCCGAATGGCTCCAGCAAATCCCGCATGGAATCCCCATGTTCAGCCAGCATGGAATTGCGTTAAGCATTGCAAGGTTGCTTTTGCCGGGACGCCCTCCTTGCGGTTTTCTCTCATGCGGGAACTTGTCCTTGATCCTATTCCATTGTTTTTCATTTATTTCATGTCTCTTCATGTTCCCATTCTACTACATTATCGTTTTTCACACAATTCCTAGGTTTTAAAACAGACTCTAGTGTTTCAAACGTAAGCGTAAAATCTAATCACACCTTGTTCCAATATGTGTAATATGAAACAATACCTCCGTGTAGTGTCAGACAGTGCATGGTAGTGTCGTACACTGCCAGCGAAG
>NZ_NFJU01000022.1 GCF_002160025.1 Anaeromassilibacillus sp. An200 | reverse complement strand
ATCTTGCTAAGAAGCGTGCGGAGGGCAAACACTACAATGTCGCGCTTTCTCATGCTACAAAAAAGTTGGTTCGTCTAATATTTGCTATGGAGAAATCCAGGCAGCCATATTGCTTGGTGGCTTGAGCGCAACTACTTGAATAGCCAGCAGGGGTCTGACAAGACCTCTGCTTTGCTATACCCTTTTTGAACCATCTCCCTTTCACCACAGCTATTCATTTTGTGGTTGACTTTTAATAGTTAATCTTAACCGCATGAAAGGATTCCACAATTTCATCTGCTATTGGTAATAGTCTGTCCTTATATTTTTTATCAAACATAACTGTACCAATAATCAAGTGTCCCTCCATAATGGTATAAAAGTGATAAGAGTAACTGACCCCTTGTAAAGCATTTGCCACGACTTCCATGACACCTATATCGCCCGTGTCACGCTTTTTTATATCTGATTTGATTACATGGGCCTTTGGTCCCATTCTCTCCATCATCTGCTTTGCAAAAGCCATAAATGTAGGGATATTTTCTTGCGTCATTTGATGCTCTGTCCAGTGAAACGCAAGAATAAACGTGGCATAACTGTTTCCATACAGTTCTTGTGGTGGGTTACCAAATGGAAACATCAACTTAATTTCTTCTTCCGGTCTGGTTTCAAAATCAGTTGGCATATAAATTCGTGCTTTGTTATGAAGTACAGCTTTCTCTTCAAACTTTGTAGGAACCTTAAAAATTTCTACAAATTTATCATAAATGGATTGCTTTTTTTCCTGTGCCACTGTTTGAGCAGAATATCTGGCTTTTTCTGCATCTTCTGCTTTTTTACGGGCTTTCAAAATTTCTTCATCAAAATATTCCATTTTGACCCCCTAATTCTTTGGAGTTACCATAAGAGAAAGACAATCTGCTTTCTGATATGGCACTAATGCTTGGTAAGACATAATTCCTTGATTCAGCGACAGTCCGATGGCAGCACCTTGCCCTGTGGGAAGTTCTTCTTCTGGAAGAAAAAACTCTACTCCACAGCCTTGTTTGGCAAGATAATCTGATAAACCAGGGACAAACATTCCATTGGGAGTTTTTACTGCACCATAAGCTTCCATTTCAAAAATAACCTGAGAAAAAGAGGGGGATGATTGTGGAGTTAGTTGCTTCATTGCATTATAAGCAGCTGCTGCACTACCTCCTGCTACACTAACTGGCTGCTGGAACATCTGAAACTCATTCAGTTTTGAAAGATCTGTAATCAGGCCCTGTTCATTCAATGCGCTGGCTGGCATTTTGATGTCCTGATTTTGAGTTAACGCTGCTGTTCGTTGTGCTAGAGAACTATAGACCGGTGTACAATTGTCTGCTGATAAACCCTCCATACCTAGGGATGGCATCACACGGCTGGAAATTGATGATGGGTAAGTAGTCATCACCACCATTGCAGCCATTTCTGTCGCGGAGGCAGCGGTATTTGCTCCAACAGTTCCGACTGAACCATTGCCTCCCCCACCATAGCTTGTCATACCACTGCCACCATCTGAACTTGATGCTTGATTAGATTCTGAAGTACTATCCTGCTGCATTTCAGCTGGCATTGCTGCGTTAATTTTTTCCATAGCCGCAGCAGCTGCATCTTGCGCTGCTGCATCAACAACATCCACCTCTTGATTTTCTTCGGTTTGGCCTTCTGCTGACTCTGAACTTTCTGTATCTTCTTCCTCTTCCATAATGGTAATAATGCCACCATTACGACAGTACAACACACTATCTTTTGTTAGCACTGGAGCGCCATCTAGAATATGCTCTTCATCTCCCATCTGCCATACCTGCGGCGTATCAGGCTCGCATTTGCAGCTGATAAGCCCGATATCAGACATAAGATCCACCGCATTTTTCCCAGAAACTGCTTTTACAAGTTGATTTATGGGACTGCCTCCTAACACAGCATTTAAAATCCCCTTTTGCATTTGCAATTTAGGATTGGTGTCAGAAGTGCAATTTCCAAAGCCTATTACTGTATCTGTTGTATGGTCATTAGTATTTAATACAGGTTGCTGATCAGGTCCTGTTACAACACCATGATCTACAACGATATTTAAGTACTGTCCTTTAGGTGCGGTACCACAATTACATTGTGCTTTCATGCCTCTTGTAACGTAAATTGGGCCCTCTCCCATTTCACTCACACCGATCCCCTCCTATTCCACCAGTATCATTCTACGGCCAGATTTTTTCTGAGGTGCTATCTGTCCTTTTTCTTCCTTCAACTGCTCAAGTCGAGCCAACAGCCCCTGAAACAAAGCTTTATTATCAATTTCCTGCTCTAATTTCACACATGAAAAACGTGCAAGATAGTGCTGGATCATTTGTCTTGAAACTGCAAATTGTCCATTTAACCATTGTAGGCAGATTGATGCATCCAAATCTGGGATTTTTTCAATGGCAAGCGCCTCTTTGGCATATGCTCGGGTAATATCTGGGGATAGACTCGTTCCTCCAGGGGCAGACCAACTTTCATAAATGGTATTCAATGTATCATATAAAGTTTCCCGATCTCGGAAATCTGTATAGGCACACCGTAAATAGGCTCCTGGCTGAAGCCGGAAACGACACAACTCCAATTCACCTGATCCTAGCCGTTCATGATCAGAGAGTGATAGGGAAAACCGTCGAACATCACAGGTATCATTTCCCTCATTACTTCCGATATACAGTTTGAGATACCTTATCTTATCAGTAGGGTAATATTCTATGCTTACAGGCTCTTGTATTCCAAAGAGCTCACCCTCAAAGCATATAACGCCTGGCCCCATGGTCACTGTATCTGCGGTAGTAGATAAATTGCAGCCTGCAAGAATACCATTTCCCCATCCTTGAAAGAATAGAGACGGGAATTCAAAACTTTGCCATTCCAGGGCTGCCATGTGCTCGGTTCTGAGCAACTTTCCCGCAGAAAACCTTGGCCTTTTATAATATGAACTCACCACATCGCCCTCTTTTGATCTTATTTAGTACCATCAAAGAAGTTGGTTACCCATCCTTCTGTCTCAAACCGGAAGAACTGCTCTGGCCCCAACTGAAGCTGGCCGTTCCGTCTTAGAACGGGAACTACTGTGAATCCCCAACGACTCTCATCAGCCAAGACAAAAAATTTCACTTCCTTATCCACGATATCATCCAAATGATCCTGCTGGATCTGCCCATCATACTGATCTACAATATCCTCTGGTTGTCTATTTTCAAACTGCCTGGGATCACAGGTACAGTTATAGACATACCGTTGCTGGCCCTCTATATCCTTCAAATAGAGTTTTAAGGTTAAATCAGTCATATTGCGGGAAATAAAACCACGGATCTTGTTTCGATCCAGGCTATGAATTAGGATTTTTTCCTCATTGGTATGGGTAAACGCTGTTACCACATAGGGGAACGCTGCCTGTTCGTGGTTAATCGTCACATTGGCATAGCCAAACTTCTGATCCTTCAGATACTTAATTGCTCCATTGAGACAGATCAGTTTTAACTCAAATTCCTGCTCTTGGTCCCCTCCCCGACGAGAGGATTCAATGATTCTGCCAGGAATAAACTCTTTCAATGCCTCTCGGAAAATATCGATCCGACAGGATTGCCCGGTGAGACGGAGAATGGAGTAGTCATCCAATTCCCCACTCTCATAAGGTCCCTCAATAAACTGCCGAATGATCCCATAGATATCCGCACGAAGCAGAAGATCCAACTCATGGTTATTGAGATAAACAGTCGGAATATCTTTAAGCACTTGTAGTTGCTCATTCTGGCGGGCAGAGAGTTTCCATCGGTCCACCAGCAAACATTCTGTAACTGTTTCTCGAATAGGCCGGCTGGACACTGCCAAGCGCAGGATATTCGTTTTGCTGTAAAAGGCTTTTTTAATCTGTTCCGCCGTTTCAAATAGAAAATAGAAATTATTTTTGACAGCATAGTAATCTGCTCGACTGCTATGTTCATATTCTCTAAATCTGGTGGGTAAAATTTCCTCTGCTTGGTGATACGCATTATCCAGGTCAGCATAGACCGCAGCCACACCGTCCCGGTCTACTCGACGGAATACATCCACATCAAAGCTGCTAATCAACTCCTGTGGGTCTGGCAGTCCATTGCTACCCAGCTCCCAGGCCAATGCCAGCTTGAGCAGCTGCATGACTCGATAGGTTAAATTATTACCGCCAAAGTTGGTATTTCCATTTTCATATGCGGTGGTGATGTCAATTTTATAGGCTACCCGCTGATTTGTGATCTGAAAGCTGCAGGAAGACAAATCAGTGGTTCCACCACCACAATCAATGATAAGTGCTCGATAAAGTTGCCCATCCTTGTAACGCTTTTGCTCAATTAGTTCAGAGATGGTATTATAGAGCACGGCCACCCCTTCATCCAGCATATTTTCGCTCTCCAGACGATAATCAGGTAAAACTTCCTGAAAGAGCTTGATAAACATGGGCTTTTGTTTTACAGGTGCAGAAATATGTAATGCCTTGAAGTTGCATTTGAACCGCTGGCGGGCACAACTAATGACATATTCCAAATATGCCCGAATAATTTCCTTTCTGGGAGCAAAACTGCGGTGTCCCTGTCTGTCCACCAGTTCCTCCGCGCGATCTACATCTCCAACCCATCGTTTCAAATCATAAAACACACAAAATCCTTCATCAATATAACTCATATGGAACAAGCGATTGGCTTCATGACCAAAAGCATAACGAATTTGATCACCATAGATATGGATCACTGCAGCCACGCTGGGCAGGATCAGCGTCTCAGCATCATCGTGTTCTACGTCCAGATGGGTAACATAGTTGATTTTATCTCGTTTCAGAATTTGAGTAATGGGATCACCGTTTAATTCTTCAAAATAGGTGTTGTCTAAGTAAACACCGGCTGTAGTGTTGGAGGAACCAAAATCAATTGCTAAGGGCATCCGGCTCTCCAATAGAGGCCGCACTTCAAAATTGAGGACAGGAACAGCATGAAAAGACAGATGCTCTGGTACTACGGCAGTTTCTTCCATGTATAGCCGATAGAGCACATCAGACTGAGCCCGATCCATACAATAAAGAGTATAGTCTCGTACTTTGCCCTCCTTGCAATCCAACGCTGCCGATTTTGTAATAAAGAGGCTGTTTGGGTCACTTCTGTAGGTACGCAAGTTAAAGATTGCACACAACTCGCCTCCACTGACGAGCAGAGCGTTGGTGTCGGCTAGTTCAGGACGATTACCGATGGTAAAATGGTCAAAATATTCAATGGATAGGCCGTTATAGGCGGTGATTTTTGCGCATCCTTGCACGGAACCAGTAATCAGATTAAGACGCGCGGAGGAGAGCAGTTCTTCCAGTCGTGTCCATCCACCTTCAACAGGTTTGGTTATAAACAGCTGATCCTCACGACCACGAAACCGCATAATCTGACGAATCAGTTCATCTTGATCAAGGGAGGCGTGGATACCATTGATTAGCTTTTCCTGACGGCAGATCTCTCGAAGTTGGTAGGTAGTCATCAACTCCAACTCTGCCCTGCTATAATAGTTCAGGTGTTCTTTAGGCACTGCAGCCCGGTTCAGGGTATATGTGTATTGGCTCAAATCCACCGCCGCCTTTCCATGGTTAATAAATTTCAATTTGATCCAGTTTCATCACCGCATCTACACCTACTACACCAAAATGATGAGACCAGAATGTTCGCAGCCTAAAACATACTGGTAAAAATAGTGTTTCAATCAACTGAACACTTTGTTCTAACATTTCTGTTTTAGGGGTACCCACATAGAGCAGAATTCGTTTAAGATCTGTTCGCTCCTGGTAAAGCAGAGCGTTTGGAAACAGAACGAATACAGCCCTACGGAACAGCAGCAAATTAGAGCCTGTTTGCAACTGAGCCAAAACTAAGGCGGCCAGCCGTTCACGTTTTTCAGGAGCTATGGAATGTATGTGCTGCGCTACTGCTGGACCATATCCACCTTCCTCCAGTTCTTGAAGCAGCCGGTGGATATAGTACTCTCGCTTGGATAGGCCATGGTGCAAATCAGTTTGTACCAACAAATGGGAAACCGCGTCAAACAGCTGAGCTTGAAATTCTGGTGATTCGTCCAGGTCCTCTCGCATTAGATCATGGAATAGCGCATCAAATCGGTAGAGAGGGTTGTACTCAATTTCTGGTCCCTCTGCCCTATCTTCATTGAGTATTGGAAACGACTGCTCATACCAGGGAGAGCTTTCTTTGGCAGGGCAAAAAAAGAGTTCTTCCTCTTCTGTCCCATGTCTCTTTGCATTGAGCACAATATCCCAGATAAAATTCATGGCTGCCTCCTATAGTAATTGGCCCAAGCAGTTGTACTCAGGGAACAGACTTTGCACTTGAGTTACCAAAAAACTCATAATGTCCAGGGTTAAAAAGTGCTCTGGTTTTGGCGAAGTAAAGAAAAGTATCATATCCGTTCCGCCATGCTCTGTGCGTAATTCATCCAACAAAAAATCGTCCATACAATAGGTCTGCCTCTGCATTCGTCCAGTGGGAGCCAGAGTTACATTCTGAAAGCATACATAATCCTCATAGTGGTACGCAGACAACACACGAGCGATCTCGGCTCTGGTCTTGACTCCCCGACGATAACGTTCTGACAGGTTACCGGAAAAACTTTCCCGACTTAGGTTAGACAAAACAGGATACCCAGTCCTAGTCTGGCTGCAAGGATGATTTACTCGATACAACAGCCACTGATGAGGATGCTCTTCGGGGCAAGTAAGAATTAGGTCACCATGAAGACGGCGAATGTTGGTCAACTCCACATCTGGGTTTGCCACCAGATATTGGCACTCCGGGTCCAATCGGTGTGCAAAAATACGGTGGTCAAAGTTGATTTTGTCTACACATGGTTCCGGGTATGTGCTGCTTTTCTCTGATATCTGAACCAGATTCCACAATGGAATACGATCATAGCGTACCATGTTTTGATATTCCTCAAACTCCACCCGAATTTCCTGGATTGTTTCTTTGGGGTCTAAATCTTCTATACTTAGCAGCTCTACACGGAAAAATTTATGAAGGTAGGCAGTACAAACAGTTGCCCAAGGTAGAAAGTTAGTGCTGAATATGTGGTACAACATTTCGACTTGCTCCAAGTAAGTCCGTTCTGGACGCACAGTACATTGGGCCCTAAATTCCCCATGATCCGTCTGTACCACACCATGATAGATTCGTCCTTCCTTTGCAAAATTCTGAACCGTCTGGTAATCTGCTTCCAAAAAGACAGAGTAGAGAGGATACGCAGCCCCATCTTTAAGACAGGACAACAGTTCATCTGTAGCAAACTCATGTGGCTCCACATCTTCCTTACGGATAGGTTGGAGAAATGTATCTGTGGCGTCATAATGGGCCCGGTCTGTCAGTCCAATAGAAATGGCATAATCACTGCGGACAGACTGCATTTCTCCAAAAATCCTATCTTCCAACGCTTGATACTCCGCCTGAGTGTAACGGTACAGTTCTAAGAAGAGCTTTTCTACTACATCCTTAAAAAGTTTCCGATCCTTTAAATCCTGAATCTCTAAAGCCCTGCCAGCTAAATACTCTTCCATATTCAGTCCAGGCTTAAACACGCCATCTGACATACCCATTCTCCTCGTTTCTTGTCAGCCCACTGCCGCCGGAGGAGTAGTTTCATTGGGGATGGTTGTATTTTCGCTTTTCTGAGCAGCTTTTTCCTCTGCTTCCTGGGCAGCTTTTTCCTCTTCACTAATCCCCATCTCCAACAACTCCAGTCGGCGGGTAACCTCAGCGACTTTAGCATCCTTCTCCATACTTGCGTAAACATCCTTAGCCAACAGATAATACTTTTTAGCTTGGACATAATTCTTTTCATTATAGGCATTCTCGCCTTGGCGCATATATGCCTCTGCTTCCGTTTCAAGTTCTTCTTGCTGAGCCAATTTTTTTGCGCAGGCATCTAACTTGACAGACAAGGCATCTATCTGAGCTTGATCCTCCAATTCTGTGTACTTCTGTAGAGCCGTCGTATAAAACGCCTGTGCACCTTCATAATCGCCCTTGGCAAAAGAAGCATCTGCATTGAGTTCAGCACACTGATTCAACAATGCCAAAAGCTGCGCATACTCGGCTCCATTTACAACAACCATTGACCTCTCCTCAAATTCCTTCCGGTCTATCTTTTTTGGCAAGCATTGGAGAAAATCGAACCTGCCGAAAGTCGTTTTGACCACTTACATAATAGTAAGTCCGCTTTGGTTCGTGGTCAAGCTCTATCACATCAGATAGAGCTATCTGTCGTCCGCAACAACCCTCTGGCAGTTCTTCGCTGAAATCAGAAAACAACCGTTTCAATACTTCAGCGTCACTTTGCTCGGTGGGGCAATAGATTTCTCCCGTCCAAACCAAACGATATTGGGCGGCTGGTGGTTGTTCGTATCCAGCCTTTTTCAATGCCTCAACATCCTTAAACGCAAAGGGAATTGCATTCTGTTCATCCAGTTCCAGTTGATAAAGTAAGAAGCGTTGCTTTCGGCGCTGGGGGTCCAGCAGAGAAGCCAAAGCATTTTTTCCTTGTTGAAGAAACGCTTCATGTTCTTTGCGGGTCAATCCTAGATACTCAGTTAGGCCGACAGTGTTTTCTGCACGATGCTGCCATTGTTCTGTGCAATCTTCAATGTGGACCAATTCACACAGGCCGCAAAGATACTGTTCTTTGAAACTCAGCTTCAGCTTTGCCGTCAGGGTTAGGTCGAGTGTCACAACAGGGGCATCCTTGTTCGCAGGGCCAGTATGACGGCGTACACTCTCGATCACCAAATTGCCCTCTTCGGTATAGGGTGGGGGCGTTTTGGTGAGGACATGGTTTTGCCAAAAATACTGTTCCAGAAAAATCATCTCATCCTCATAGGCCTGATTTCTCTGTATCTCGCGGATGATGGACTCTTCCTCGTTGTTGCCGTACAGGCAGCAGAAAAAGCAACGATCCACATCCATGACAGCCATATAGTGTCGTCCTTGGTACTCATAGTAAACCGGGACAGTTTCTTCACCATCCAGCCACCAATGGTCTTTGGCGTTATAATTTGTGGTTTTGATTTCCAAAATGGCGGTGGTGCCGTCTGGAACCTCCACAAAATAGTCCACGTCAGCCAGCATCCAGGGATACTTGGGGTGCTGGAACATCTTCTTGACCTGATAGACCTTGTAGCCGGTCCGATGCTGAAAAATTTTCGCCACCAGCGGCTCCAGAAGATGTCCCATCTCCAGGGCCACCCAGTTGTCTTCGCTGTCCTCGACTGCCACAATATTTAGCTTGTCGTAGAACAGGTCTCGCGCTGTCCGCCAGGGTGAAACACCCAGCAAGGCGGCCACATCACTGCCTCCAATGCCTTTTCGGCGATATGCAAGCCATTCCGCTTCGGAAAGGCCTGCCGTTTCAACCAGCACAAGCGGCTCATGGCGTTCCTTGACAGCTGCACTGTCACTCGCCATACTTAGCACCCCCTCCGCGTTCTACGGGGAATCGCGGTCACTCGTACCACCGGACAATGATTTCGGAAAGTCTGAGGCAGCTTTTGATACTGCCGCCAGTTCTCCATGGGTTTTTTCTTCTTTGCCAGGGTCTCCTGACTTTGCTTTCTTGCATTCATGTGCATACCTGCCTTTCTGTAGTGTTGATATATCCTCAATGTCGTTTCCGACATTTGGGCAATAAAAAAGCAAGGATGACAAAGGGCAAACGCCTGATGCCCATAGTTGCCTATGGACCAAAGTCATCCTCACTGATGGGAGAAAATATCCCAGAAAATAAAAAAGCCAGTAATATACCGGCCCAGATGGGCGCAGTAATACTACTGGCACAAGTACAATCTTAACTACGTGTGCAATGCGGGCTTTTGGCCTGCGGTACAGATACTAGATCTGTATCCCATATGGGAAGCGCACAAAAATCAATTACAGAGTCAGTTTATCACAATATATAGAGTTAGTCAAGTAATATATCCTATATATAGTATATCCTATGTAAGCTACCACTTTGAACAAAAAGAGAAAATACAAATAATTTGTGGAACATTGCAGAAAAAACAGCTTCACTCCCTATTTATAGGGCGTACAGACATGGCATCAGACTTCGTAGCTTGTCTATACACTCTTTTTTGTACCTTGACAAGCCCTATAACCTTTTCCATTGGAGTAATACAGGCGCTGCGGACAGTGTGCTTCTGCGCGCCCACAGCTTAATTGCCGCATAGCGGCTGCCTGAAAATACGCGGCGGAAAAGCCCGGCGCAGGAAATGGCCTTTGGAAGAGACCTGATACTTCCCGATAAATTTGAATGACTTCATTGTTTTTGTTGAAAACCTTTTCCTACAAACAGTAGAGGATATATGTAATTGCAAATAAAGGAGGGCAATTATGGAGAAAAGAAAACCCAATGACCTTTCGCCTGAGCAGTGCTTGGCGGTAGATACGGAATCGCTCTGCAAACTGCTCGACTGCGGGCGGCACACCGCCGTTCAGATCGGCGACCTTGCCCATGCTCGCATCACCATGAATTCTCGTGTTCTTTGGAGTGTTCAGCGCGTCAAGGAATATCTTTACGAGATCTCATGCTGACAGAATCTTGCCCATCAGGGGCGCAACATTGCATAAACCATCGGGAGGTATCAATCCATGCCAAAAGTTAGAAAAGACAACAAAGGCCGCAATCTGCGGCCAGGAGAAACCCAGCGTTCAGACGGCAGTTATATGTTTGTCTACAAGCTGGGGAAAAAGAAAAAATACATCTATGACTTTGACCTTGCCAGTCTGCGGGCCAAGGAAAAAGTGCTTAGCCGCGACAGTGATGATGGTATTCGTACCCAGGAGGCTATGAAGATCATTCTGAATGATATGTTCAGACTTCTTATGGACACGAAAATCCAGCTGAAAGCGTCCACACGGGCAAATTACGAATATCTCTGGGACCGATATGTAAAGGACGAACTGTTTGCCAGTACTCCCTTGCCCAATATTCGTAAAAGTGACATCCTGACTTTTTACACAAAGCTTTTGAAAAAGGGCTTTGCAATCAATTCGCTGGAAAGCATCAACAATCTGATTTTCCCCTCGCTTGAACTGGCTGTTGATGATGATTACATTCGTAAAAATCCCAGTAAGGGCGTCTACCGCTCTCTCAAAGCAGAGGGTGCCGGAGCGCCTCCAAAGAAAAGAATTGCGTTGACTATGGCACAGCAGAAGAATTTTCTTCGCTTCATTTCCCAGTCACCGATGTATAGTCATTGGCTTCCTGTCATGGTCGTGTTGCTCGGTACAGGAATGCGTGTAGCAGAGTGCACTGGCTTAACCAAAAATGATGTAGACTTGGAGAACAATACAATCTCCGTCAATCACAACCTGATTTATCGAGTCATTGACGGAAAAGCAGGTTTCCATATTACAACACCTAAAACGGCCAGCGGTACCCGTGTCATTCCCATCCTGTATCCGCAGGTAGCAGAGCAGCTCCGTGCTCTGATTGAAGTAATGGACGCCTTGTATCCGGAGGATCTCGTGATGAACGGCTATCATGGTTTCCTCTTCCGAAACCGCACTGGTTACTTTCTCAGTGCCCACAACATCAACCGGGCCATTGAGCGCATCTCCATCGCCTACAACGCCGAAGAAATGGACCAAGCAGAATTGGAAGACCGTGAGCCGGATCTATTGCCTCATTTCAGCGTACATAATTTACGGCACACCTTCTGCACCAGACTTTGCGAGAGCACAAACGACATTAAGTTCATCCAGCAAGTGATGGGACATGCTGATTTCTCCACCACCATGGACATCTACACCCATATCACGCAGGAAAACATGAAGGAAAAAGCAGAAGTAATCAAGGGCACTTTGGTGCTGATGTGAAAACTACAAAAAAGGGCAAATCCGCATCTCAAACGCGGATTTGCCCTTCATTTTGGCCCGTCTAATGCCGTCTGCTTTCAAGCAAAAGTTGTAAAAAAGTTGTAGTTGTAAGCCCACTTCACTACATCTTGTTCCGTCGTTTTTCGTCAAGCACAAGATATTGTGGAATTTTAGTCCAGCGGCTTCATTGTGGGGAAAAGGATCACTTCGCGAATCGAGTCGGAGTTCGTGAGCAGCATCACGCAGCGGTCAATGCCGATGCCCAGACCGCCGGTGGGCGGCATGCCGTACTCGAGAGCGGTGAGGAAGTCCTCGTCCATCATGCCCGCCTCGTCGTCGCCCTTGTCGCGCAGCTCCACCTGCTTCTGGAAGCGGGCGCGCTGGTCGATGGGGTCGTTGAGCTCAGAGAAGGCGTTGCCCATCTCGCTGTGGCAGATAAAGAGCTCGAAGCGCTCCGTCAGGCGCGGATCCTGCGGGGAACGCTTGGCCAGCGGACTGACATCCACGGGATGCATCGTGATAAAGGTCGGCTGGATCAGCTTCTCCTCCACGCGCTGGTCAAAGACCTCATAAAGCGCGTTGCCCCAGGTCTTGTCCGCCGTCTCCGGCAGCTCGACGCCGATGGACTTCGCGGCCGCCACGGCTTCCTCATCGCTTGTGATTGCCATGAAGTCCAGGCCGGTGTACTGCTTGACAGCCTCGTGCATGGGCAGGCGCGGCCAGCCGGGAGTGAGGTCGATCTGCTGGCCCTGCCACTCGAGCTGGTAGGTGCCCAGCAGCTTCTGCGCGGCGGAGGACAGCAGCTCCTCAAAGAGATCCATCATATCGTTGAAATCGGCGTATGCCTGATACAGCTCCACCGTGGTGAATTCCGGGTTGTGCTTCGGGTCCATGCCCTCGTTGCGGAAGATACGGCCCAGTTCATACACGCGGTCGAGTCCGCCGACGATCAGACGCTTGAGCGGCAGCTCCGTCGCAATGCGCATGTACATGTCAATGTCCAGCGTGTTGTGGTGCGTGATGAACGGTCTTGCCGTCGCGCCGCCGGAGATGGTGTTGAGCACAGGCGTCTCCACCTCCATGTAGCCGCGGTTGTCGAGGAAGTCGCGGACATGCTTGATAAACTGGGAGCGCAGCACAAAATTGCGCTTGACCTCCGGGTTCATGATCAGGTCGACATAGCGCTGGCGGTAGCGCAGCTCAGTGTCCTTGAGGCCGTGGAACTTCTCCGGAAGGGGAAGCAGCGACTTGCTCAGGAGCGTCATCTTCTGCGCGTGCACGGAGATCTCCCCGCGGCGCGTGCGGAACACAAAGCCCTCCACCGAAATGATGTCGCCGACGTCCCAGCACTCCTTCATCTCGCGGTAGCTGTCCTCGCCCACGTCGTCGATCTTCACATAGACCTGCATGCGACCCGTTTTGTCGTGCACGTCGAGGAAGCTGGCCTTGCCCATGTCGCGGCGGCTCATGACACGGCCCGCGATGCAGACGTGACGCTCGGTGTTTTCGTCAAAGTTCTCGCGGATTTCCTCCGCGAAGGCGTCGCGCGGGCAGGTGGTCAGCTGGAAGGGATCCTTGCCGGCCTCGCGCAGGCGGGCCAGCTTGTCGCGGCGGATTTGCAGCAGCTCGCCCAGCTCCTGCTCGGGAGCCTGCTGGTTCTCAGTTCGGTTCTCGCTCATTGTTCTGCATCCTCTCTTTTCTCAATCGTCCGGTTTTCCTGTCCCGGGGGCCGGGATCGCGGAGGGCGGGGCCGGAAAAGCCTGGCTTCCCCGTGCTCCGCCCGAAACTGCATCCTTGTTTATTTGGAGATAGCCAGCACCTCATACTCCATCACGCCGGCCGGAACCTCCACTTCAAAGCGGTCTCCGATGGCATGGTCAAGCAGGGCGCGGCCCACGACGGATTCGTCGGAAATGAGGCCCTCGAGCGGATCCGCCTCGTTCGAGCCGACGATCTGGTACATCATAACGTCGCTGCTGCCGGTCTTTTTGTTGGTCACACGGATTTCCACCTTCGAGCCGATGTGGATATGCTCGTTGCTCAGCTCCGTCTCGTCGATGACCTTCACGCGTTTGAGCATCACTTCGATATCCGCGATGCGGGCTTCCATCATGGCCTGCTCGTTTTTCGCTTCGTCATACTCGCTGTTTTCCGAGAGATCGCCGAAGGAGAGAGCGACCTTGATCTTTTCCGCGATCTCCTTACGCTTGACGCTCTTGAGCTCCTCGAGCTCCTTCTCCAGCTTTTCCAGACCGGCTTGGGTCAGAATGATCTGTTTTTCCGCCATATCGAAACGCCACCTTACCGTTTAAATTCAAATTTCTCCCGGCGGTGGAACGTCCCGCCCGGGTATCTTATTCATTATACCGATCCCCTGCCCTGTTTGTCAACGGGATTCTTCGGACGAAAAAGGAGAGAAATCGGACGCGCTCAGAAGGAGAGCGTCATGCCGTCATAGGCGGTCAGGAAGCCAAGCGGACGCGCCCGCTCCTCCAGCTCCTCATGGAGCAGGCCGCCATTGTGGGAAAAGTGGGTGATCACATACTTTGTGCTCTCGTGGGTGCAGCCCGCTTCGCCGAGACGGCGGCACAGCTCCGCGTTATCGGCAAGGCCCATGTGGTTCGTGCCCTCCGGAATCTGCTGCATGGTGCAGTCCATGCTGACCAGATCCAGCTTTCTGCCGCGCAGATACTCCCATGTTTCCTGGGGGAAAAGGCCGGTGTCGTTGGCATACAGAAGGCTTTTGCCGTCCTTCTCGATGAGATAAATCAGGCAGTTTTCGGCACGGTTGTGCAGAGCCTTGAGCGGTGTGACGCGGTATCCCTGCGTTTCAAACGGGGAGAAGGCGGTGACCTCATTGTAATGCGCCCGCATGGCGTCCATCATGCCCTGTCCCACAATAGGCAGAATGGCCTCGAGCCGCTTTGCGCAGGCGTCGTTTCCGTAAATTTCGAGAATGCCGTCTATGTCGTGGGAGAAGCCCTCTCCCCGGAAGGCGAGGTCCTCCGGGTACCAGTGATCCTGGTGGGAGTGCGTCAGCAGAAGCGTGCGGATTTCCGGAAGGGGAAGGCCATCGCGCAGCATATGCAGGTAGGTGTCCGGCGGGAAATCCATGAGGATGGCATCGTCGATCAAAGCCTGCGAGCGGGTGCGGATGTTTTTTCCTCCGGCTTCGCGGGCGCACCTGCACACCTCACAGCGGCAGAAAAGCCCCGGCCAGCCCTCGGCGGCGGCGGTTCCCAGATATTGGATTTTCATGAGAAATTCCTCCTTTTGTGTCAGCTCTTTACCGCGCCGCTTGTCAGGCCGCCGATGATCGCTTTCTGCATGAAGCAGTAAAAAACAAGGATCGGCAGCATGGACATGACGAAGGTGGCAAAGGTCAGGCTGTAATCGACCGCGTAATCGGTCTGGAAATTATACTGGAACAGGGTGAGCGTCCAGTATTTCCAGGAGCGGTTGAGGGTAATGAGGGGAAGCATGAAGTCGTTCCACATCCAGAGCCCCTGACGGATCAGCACCGTGGCCAGCATGGGCTTGAGCAGGGGGAACACGATGGTGCGGTAGGTCAGGAAGGTGCCGGCCCCATCGATGTAGGCGGCTTCCTCCATGTCCCGGGGGATCGCGCTCATATAGCCGACAAGGAGGAACACGCTCTCACAGGTTGAGCTGGAAATGCACAGCACGCTCATGCCGGTGGGGTTCATCATGTTCAAAGCGCTGAGCAGCTTGACCAGAGGCATCATCTTCACCTGGAAGGGGATGAAAATGCCGAGCAGAAGGAAGAAATACATATACCGGTAAATGCGGCTGTGCGGCATGCGGCGGGCGAGCGCGTAGCTCATGGGCGGCATGATGATCAGATTGCCGATCAGCACGAAGGCTGTCACATACACGGTATTGCCGAGCGCCATGTAGTAGCGTTCCGAGGAAAGGATTTCCTTGAAGCTGTCGAGGTAGACAGGATCCGGAAGGGTAAAGTAGCTCACAGAGCTTTGTTCGTTGGATTTGAAGGCCGTGACCAGCGTGATATAGAGCGGAAGAACGATCAGCAGCAGGCCGGCGATGAGGATCACATAGGTAATGATGTTGCTCTGCTTTTTTGCTCCGACCATCGTTACACCGCCTTTTTCTTATTGGTAAAGTAGATCTGCACCGCCGAGATCAGGGCGATGATGATACCGATCACAATCGCCTCCGCGATGCTGTATGCGTATTTGTTCTGGGTAAAGCCATGCAGGTAAATCATGTATGCCACGCTCTGCGTTGCCGTGCCGGGGCCGCCCTCGGTCATCGACATGATGTAATCAAACACCATCAGGCCGCTCTTGAGCGTGAGCACAAGCACAACGCTGAGAACAGGCATCAGGAAGGGGATGGTGATGGTGCGAAAGCGCTGCCAGGCGCTGGCGCCGTCCAGAGCGGCCGCCTCATAAAGATCGGTGGGGATCCCCTGCAATCCGGCAAGGAACAGCAGCGTGGGGATCGGAAGGCCCTGCCAGAGATTCACGAAAAGGATGGCCCAGATGGCCAGGGCGGAATCCGAAAGGGGATTCTGGCTGAGAGCCTCAATCCCAAGCGTCTGCCCGATGGCCGGGACAACGTGATAATACAGCTGCTTGAAGATCAGGCCGACCGTGAGCATGCTCAGGACAGCCGGGATGAAATACATGGCGCGGAAAAAGGCCAGCCCTTTGATTTTGCGGTTGAGCAGAAGGGCCAGCATGACGCCCAGCACAACGGTGAAGAAAATCAAAAGGATGGTGTACTGGAAGGTGAACACAAGCGAATTGTAAAACTGCTTGTTCTGTAAAAGTTTGCCATAGTTTTCCAGCCCGATGAAGTTGAATTTCCGGGTTACGCCGTCCCAGTCTGTCAGGCTGTAGTAAATTCCCATGATGACGGGGGTGATGAAGAAAGCGCAGTAGAGCAGAAAGCCCGGCACCGTGAACAGGGCGAACACCCGGTTCTGCTGGCGGTTGGCCGCGCCGATGTGGGAGGCCTTTTTCACAGCGGATTTCTCTCCTTTCCAGCGGTACGGCTTTTTCACGATGGAAGGAGAGCTGCTGTTCGGCAGCCTTCCGGAAGAACAGGCTGCGGCGCTTCTGGAGAATGCCGCGTTTGATTCGGCCAATGAGCTGGCCCAGTCGTCCGATCTGACGCTGACGCTGGAGGACGGCTCCGCCGCGCAGTACCACTATACCACAGTGGGCGGGGAAGGAATCTTTATCCTGGAAACGCCTCTGCTTCCCCTGACTGTGGGCACGGTTGTGCGGCATCTGCCGCTTTTCCTTCTGGTGGGTGCGCTTTTGGTGCTGCTCACGGTGTTTATGCGCCGCCTGGCACGCAGCGTCACACAGCCGCTTGCGCGATTGCAGGCAGCCTGTGAGGGGATCCGGCGCGGGGATTACAGCCCGGTGACGGATACGCCCGGACGGGATGAGCTGGCCACCTTTACCGAAACGTTCAACACCATGGCGCGCGAGATTGACGATCTGATCCATGAGGGCTATGAGAAGGATCTGGCCGCCACGCGCCTGGAGCTTCAGATGCTGCGCCTTCAGATCAATCCTCATTTCCTTTACAATACGCTGGAAAGCATCCATTCCGTGGCCTATCTCGAGGGAAATCGTGAGGTGGGAGAGATGGCGGTGCTGCTGGCCCGGATCCTGCGCTACGGTGTTTCCGCGCCGGGAGGGCCCGTCACACTCCGGGACGAGGCGAACAACCTGGCCGACTATATCCGCTTGCAGGAGCTTCGCTACCGGGGGACGGTCAGCTTTCTGGTTTCCATCGATCCGGGCGTGCTCACCTGCGCCTGCCCGCGGATGATTTTGCAGCCTGTCGTGGAAAACGCGCTGTATCACGGCGTATCCTCCCTGGAGCGCGGCGGCATGGTGCAGGTGCTCGGTTATCGGGAGGAGGATCGGCTGGTGCTGCGCGTTTCCGACAACGGGCAGGGCATGGAGCCGGAGCGCGCTGCGCTTTTAAACGATTATATCAACGGAAGAAACAAAGCGTTTCAGAGCATTGGCCTGAAAAATGTCAACCGCCGGATCCGCCTGAGCTACGGGGACGAGTTCGGCGTCCAGATCCAGTCCGTGCTGGGACGGGGGACCATGATCACCGTTACCCTGCCCGCAAGAGAGCCTGAACAGGAAGGAGACGCCTCCGATGAACACACCGACACGACACATCCTTGTGGTGGATGATGACAGCGCAATCCGCAGGGAGATCTGCGGTTTTCTGGAAGAATACTGCCGGGAAACGGGTGTTTCCCTTTTGGCGTATGAGGCGGAAAACGGCCAGAAGGCGGTGGAGACCGTCTGTGCGCGTCCAATTGATCTGATTTTTTCCGATATCAAAATGCCGCTGTGCACCGGCACGCAGATGATGGAAAAGCTGCGCGCGCTGGGCTATACGGGGCAGATTGTGATCATCAGCGGGTTTGAGGACTATCATTTGATCCGCAGTTCGATGAAGCTGGGGGCGGTGGATTATCTTCTCAAGCCCATCGCACAGGAGGAGTTTGGTTCCATCCTGGGGGACTGTCTTCGCCGTGTGGGAGAGCGCGCGTCGCGGCATGCAGTTTCCGCCGGCACTCCGGAGCAGCTGTACCGGGAACAGCACGCGGTGGATTTGCTCGCGGCCGGCTCCCCCGAGGGGGAAGGTTCCCTGCCCGGGGGCTCCGCGATCGTGTGTGTGACGGATCTGTTTCATGAGCGCGTTCCGGATGAAGCGCGGCGGCGTTCCGCCTTTGTGCAGATGCAGGCTGTCGTGCAGGAAGCGCTTGAGGGTGCGGAGCTTTTGCAGGGGACCTATCGCGGCAGCTGGGCGCTTGTGCTGGCTTCTCCCTGCACGGCGGACGCGGCGCGTGAGCTCAGGCGAGCGCTGCGCGGGCAGCGGATCCGTTTCGGCTGCTGCGATCGGCCGTATGCCCGCGCCGATCTGCCCGCCGCCTTCTCGCTCTGCATGGAGCGTCTGAGCCTGTTTTTTTACGATATCCCCGATCTGTTTACCGCCGTGCAGGAGCCGTTCCCTTACGAGAGTTTGATGAAGCAGCTGGTTTCCGCGGTGTGCGCCTGCGATTTCATCGGCTTTTCCGGTTTCCTCTCGCAGCTGTTCGCCTGCCTGTGCCGGGATAAGCCGGATCTGGAGGAGACGCGCCGCCTGCTTTCGTCGATCCTCTACCGTGCCATGACGCAGAACAATGCGCTGATTGCCGTGGCGGGACAGTATAAGTTTACCGAGCATGATCTGCTCCCCTGCATTGAGGAGGCCACCTCCGCCATGGAACTGCGCCGCCGCATGATGGAGATCCTGCACCTGTATATGGAAACAATGCAGGAGCGGGCGGTCAGCCGGGACAGCTACAACGTCTCCAAGGTCAAGCAGCTTCTCGAGCAGGAATATATGAAAGAAATCTCCCTGACGGAGATTTCCGAGCGGCTGGGGATCCATCCCAATTATCTGAGCACGCTCTTTAAAACGGAGACGGGGATCACCTATTCGCAGTATCTGCGTTCCCTGCGCGTGAAAAAGGCGTCGGAAATGATGCGCACCACCAATCTCAAGGTGTATGAGATCGCGGAGCGTGTCGGATACAGCGACACCGCTTCCTTTTACCGTGTGTTCAAGGAGGAGCTGGGCATGTCGCCCGCGCGCTATAAGCGCAGCCTTTCGGAATAAAAGCCGGCTTGCCGCATAAAAAACCGCCGCCCGGAGCGTTTGACCTCCCGGCGGCGGTTTTTGCAGCTGTCACGCGCGATCCACGTCGCAGCCCCAGTCCTCCTCCTCAGGGAAGGAGGTGGGGTCCTCCTGCGCGCAGCCGCACGCGCAGGACGGCTGTGCGATTTCCCGCTCTTCGCCGCGCAGCGTGCGCAGCATGACGCGGGCGAATTTTTTCATCAGCGGCAGCCAGGTGAGCACAAAGACAGCGGCCGAGACGGCGAGCGAGACCCGGCGGTTTTTGCGCAGGGCCGTCAGGCCGAGGATGGCGCCGAGCGCGCCCACACACAGCTTGACCAGTGCGAGATCCTCCCAGTCGCTTTCCTTGACCCAGTGGTTGGCGCAGACAATCAGCTTGCAGAACATCACAACTCCCCCTTCCGGTTTGTACTTTCATTCTACAGGATTCGACGGGGGAGATCAAGTCAGAAGAACTTCTCCACCTCAAACTCCTTGAGGCTGGGATAGAGGACGTCCGCCACAGGCAGGTTCTCGCGCGTGCCGATGCCGACAGCCAGCATGTTCACGGACTTCGCGGCCTGCAGGCCCGCGAGGGAATCCTCGAACACGGCGCAGTCCTCATACGCGACGCCGAGACGCTCCGCGCCCTGGGTGAAGACCTCGGGATCGGGCTTTGCCTTGCTGACGCTGTTGCCGTCCACAATCTCGTCAAAGTATTCCGTCAGGCCGACGTTCTTGAGGATGATGGGGGAATTCTTGCTCGCGGAGCCGAGGGCGATCTTCACGCCGCGCTCACGCAGCTTCTTGAGCGTGTCGAGAGCGCCGTCCAGGATCTCGGAGGCGTCCATCTTCGAGATGTACTCCACATAGCGGGCGTTTTTCTCCGCCGCCATCTGCTCCTTCTCCTCGGCGGAGAAATGGTTCTGCATCCCGCCAACTTCCAGCAGGATCTCCAGAGACGCCATGCGGGACACACCCTTCAGGCGCTCGTTGTCCTGCTCGGTGAATTCAAAGCCCAGACGCTGGGCGAGTTCTTTCCATGCCAGATAGTGGTATTTTGCCGTGTCCACCAGAACGCCGTCGAGATCAAAGAGAGCTGCCTTGTACTTTTTCATGTGAAAACAGTCCTTTCTGTTATTTTTATCAAATTTATTCCAGTTGGTTTATTCCTTTCCCCAGTCCGGGTTGAGGGCAAAGGGCAGTGTTTTGTCGAGTGTGACGGGCTTGCCGTAGAGGAAGAGCTCCTTCGGGCTGCCTTCGCAGAGCGTCAGTTCACCGCCATCCTTTGTCACGCGCACGCCGATCAGCGCGTCCTCATAGCGCACACGGAAGCGGTACGACGTCCATCCGGCGGGCAGGGCGGGGGCCAGGCACAGGCCGCTTTCCTTCACGCGCAGGCCGCCGAAGCCGTAGACGATCGCCATGTAGGTGCCGCCCATGTTCGCGGTGTGGATGCCGTCCTTTGTGTTGTGGTGCGTGTTGAACAGGTCAAGCTTCGAGGATTCCCCGAAGTAGTCATACGCCTTTTCCGGCATGCCGAGGCGCGAGGCCATGATGCTGAAAATGCAGGTCGAAAGGGAGGAGTCGTGCGTCGTGACTTTCTCGTAGTAGGCGAAGGAATGGCGCATCGTGGAAAGCTTCTGGTAGTCCTCCATGACAAAGTGCGAAAGCACGGTGTCGGCCTGCTTGCACACCTGGAAGCGGTACAGGTACAGCGGGTGGTAGTGCAGCAGGAGCGGGAAGTCCTCCTTCGGGGTGGCGGCGAGATCCCAGACCTTCTTGGTGAGGAAGGAATCGTCCTGCGGGTTCAGGTCCAGTTCCTCGTCGTAGGGGAGGTACATCGCGTCGCTGGCGCGGCGGAATTCGTCAAGCTCCTCCTGGGTCAGGCCGATTTTTTCCGCCAGCGGGGCGAGCTTTCCGGCCTTTTCCAGAATGGCGCAGAACTTGCACGCCCAGTCGAGGTTGTATTTCGCGAGGCAGTTCGTGTAGTAGTTATTATTGACGATGCAGGTGTATTCATCCGGGCCGGTCACATCGTTGATGCGGAACGTCCCCTTGTACCAGGAGCCCGCGTCGATCCACAGCCGCGCCGTCTCGCAGACGATCTCCGCGCCCGTTTTGGCGAGGAAATCCACGTCCTTTGTCAGCAGATAGTAGCTGATGATGGAGTAAGCGATATCGCCGTCAATGTGGTACTGCGCCGAGCCGGACGGGAAATAGCCGGAACACTCCTTGCCCATGATGGTGCGCCACGCGTAGAGCGCGCCCTTTTTGTGACCGAGGATGCGGGCGTTCTCGCGGGCGTAGGGCAGGATGGTGTGGCGGTATTCAATCAGGTTGCGGGCGATATCCGGGCGCGTGAGGGAGAAGAACGGAAGCATATACATTTCCGTGTCCCAGAAATAGTGGCCCTCGTAGCCCTCGCCGGAGAGGCCCTTCGCGGCAATGTTGCTGTGCGGGTCCTTGCCGACGGACTGGATCAGCTGATAGAGGTTGTACGTCACGGCGCGGCTGAGATCGTCGTCGCCCTCCACCTGCACGGCACAGGTTTCCCAGTATTGGTCCAGATATGCCTTTTGCTTCCCGTACCAGTCGGAGAGCGGGACGGACACGGCCTGCGCCAGCAGGTGCTCGGCCTCGGCGCGGCAGTCGTCATAGCGCACGGAATCGCACAGGACGGTGTATTTCGTCAGCGTGACGCTCTCGCCCGCCTTCACGGAAACGGCGGCGGTGTATTCAGCAGAGCTGCCCTCGGCGCGCAGCGATTCCTCCGCGGGGACGGAGAGCACGTTTTTCACGGCGGAGGTCACAGACAGGCCGGATTTGGTGGTGTGCGCCGTCACAAAGCTTGCGCCGCCGGAGATTGCGGCGGGGGCGGCGTGCAGATACTGCGGGGCTTCGGCGGCCAGGCGCGGGTCGGTTGGATCGCAGTAGTTTTTCACGCTGCCGATGTGCAGAGACGAGAAACGCAGCGTGCAGTCGCTCTGTGCGGTGACGCGGTATTCGATCGTGAACAGGGGAAGCATCGCGAAGGAGGCCATGCGCGTCACGTCCACGGTGACGGCCGCGCCCTGCGTGCTCTTCCAGGAAACGGTGCGGCGCGTCACACCGCGCGCCATGTCCAGCTCGCGGGCGGATTCGAGCACTTCCCCGCCGAAAAGGGAGAAGGTTTCCCCGTCCACGGAGAGGAAGATCGTCTGTGTGTCAGCGATGTTGAGCATTGTCTGCTTTTCCTCGCACAGGCCGCACAGCTTTTCCGCTTGCGGCATATCCGCAAAATCGTAAAATCCGTTGAGATATTCGCCGCGGATGCTGCCCACACCCTCCGGCACGCCCTCCTCAAAGTTGGAGCGCACGCCCAGGTAGCCGTTGGCGTTGTGGAACAGTGTTTCGTTCACCATGAGCTCTTCCCGATCCAGGCTCAGACCGGTCTTTCGCAGAAGCTTTGTGTCCATACGATCCCCTTCCCCCGCGAAACCGAAAACGTTTTTGGTGATGGCTCCAAAAACGTTTTCGGAACTTTGCGCGGTTACTCGTTTGTTTTTTCTCATTATAGAGGAGCTTTTTGTCCGCGTCAATGGAAGAAAGCGCAAAATTTTGCTCCGGACGGAAGAATTTTTTCACGGCGGGACAGATCGGAGGGGCTTTCTTGCAAAACGCCGAAACGGCTGGTATAGTAAAAAGGGAAAACAGCGGGGCACAGAACCGCACCGTTTTCCCAAATTCTTCCGGAGAGAAGGTTTTTTCAGATGTATCAAATTGAGGTGGATCCGCACACCCACTCGCTCGTCAGCCTGCACGCCTACAGCACCGTGGAGGAGTGCGCGCGCCATGCGGCGGAGCGCGGACTGCGCGGCATTGCTGTCACGGATCACTGCTCGCTCATTATGGCGCAGCGGGAAAACAGCGTGGAAGCCATCCTGAACCAGCAGGTGCTGCCGGATCGCATCGGCGGCGTGCGCGTGTGGAAGGGTGTGGAAATCGATATTGTGGATTACGAGGGACATCTTGCGTTTGAGGATGTGCCGGATCAGTTCCGGCCCGGCATGACGGGGGCGCAGGTGCTTCTGCCCACGCGGGACGTGGTGATTGCCAGCGTGCACACGCCCTTCGACCGCGACGAAAACCGCGGGGATGTGGAGAAAAACACGCGCATGTACTGCGCCGCGCTCGAAAATCCGTATGTGAATATTCTCGGCCACTCAGGCCGCTCCAATCATCCGTATGAGCTGCGCCCCGTGCTGGAAACGGCAAAGAGGCTGCATAAGATGATCGAGATCAACAGCGCGAGCCTTGGCACCCATGCGGAGCGCGCGGGCAAGGCGTGCCGCTCTATTGCGGAAGCGTGTCGGGATCTGGGCGTGAAAATCACGGTGAGCAGCGACGCACATTCCGCGTTCCAGGTGGGCGAGTTCAGCGCGGCTATCGCGATGCTGGAAAGCATCGGTTTTCCGCAGAGCCTGATCGCGAACCGCACCGTGGAGAGCTTTGAGGCCGCGCTGGCCGAGAGCCGCCGGGGCTGACGCTCAATTTTCCGCCGGCTGGTCCGCGCTGGCGGTGCCGGAAGCGTCCGGCAGAGCCGGGGAAGCGGATTCCGCGGAAGCGCCGGACTCACCGGAGGAAGCGGAGCCGGTCAAAGCAGCGGACGGGGCCCCGCTCACGGCAAGGGCGGGGGCGGCAGCCGGAGTGCGGCTTGTGGAGCCGATGGAGACGGCGGGCACACCGCGCACCGAGCCCGCAAAGACCAGCAGAGGGAACACCAGCCGGAACGCGGCGGAGAGCAGATCAAATTCCCCATAAAACGCCAGCACGGCCTCGCTTGCAAGCTGGCAGACCATCAGGACGATCGCCACAATCATGCAGAGCCTGCGCCGCTGCACCTTGGAGCAGAAGCGCACCGCCAAAATGCCGCCGATCAGCGAGACAACGGAGGTGGCCGTCATGATGGCCCCGGCGCGGATCGCGGACTCGGCCATGGCGCTGGTCTGTCCGGCGGGCAGGAAGGCCGCCATCTCCGGTGAGGAGAGCGCCGAGCCGCCTACAATGCTCAGCGGCCCTGCCAGGACGCCAAGGGCGGAAAAAATGATGAGCAGGATCCCGCCTGCTTTGATAAGGCCGCTGCCGGGAGCCGCGGCCGGTTTGATGGTTTCCATACAATCTGCCTCCCTGAGTCCCGTAAAGGGAAAAGTGCGGGGCGCCGCCCCGGTGTTTGGATTTATCATAGCAGAATTTTCGCCGCGTGAAAAGGGATGCGCCTTGTTTCGGCAAGAAATTTGCGGCAGCTCCCTCTTATTCTATTGATTAAAAGCGGAAAATATCCTATAATGAATGATGCAAACCGGCAACCGGCACGGCCCGCGCTGGGAAATGGCCCGCGCGGGCGGCTTTCAAGCGGCTGGCTCCGCCCGGCCGGGAAGTTAAAACCGAAAGGAGTACCAAGTATGAATTATTCCCATGAAGTGGAAAGAATGTGTACTGTGACCAAGGGTCCCCACCACGGTCCCGCCCCGATCCCGGAAGAGGGAAAATGGGTCAAATCGTATGACATCAAGGATATCTCCGGCCTGTCCCACGGTGTGGGCTGGTGCGCTCCCCAGCAGGGCGCGTGCAAGCTGACGCTGAACGTGAAGGATGGCATCGTGCAGGAAGCCCTCGTGGAGACGCTGGGCTGTTCCGGCATGACCCACTCCGCCGCCATGGCCGCGGAGATCCTGCCCGGCAAGACTCTGCTTGAGTGCCTGAACACCGACCTCGTGTGCGACGCCATCAACGTTGCCATGCGCGAGATCTTCAAGCAGCTCGCTTACGGCCGCAGCCAGACGGCTTTCTCCGAGGGCGGCCTGCCGATCGGCGCTTCCCTCGAGGATCTCGGCAAGGGCCTGCGTTCCCAGGTCGGCACGATGTTCAGCACCGGCGCGAAGGGCGTCCGCTACATGGAAATGGCTGAGGGCTATGTCCTGAAGATGGCTCTCGACGAGAACGACGAGGTCATCGGCTATAAGTTCGTCAAGCTCGGCAAGATGCTTGAGGATATCCGCCACGGCGTGGATCCTAAGGAAGCCTTCGAGAAGAACGTCGGCCAGTATGGCCGCTTCGACGGGGCCGCCAAGTACATTGACCCCCGCGAGGAATAATGCTGACAAAGCAAGAAGAAGGAGGACAAAACTATAATGGCTAACGATGTGATGTTTGAAGGCAAAGAGAGAAGAATGGCCAAAATAGAGAAGTGTCTTGCCGAGTATGGCCTTGCCAGCCTCGAGGACGCCCGTGATCTCTGCCTCAGTAAGGGTATCGACGTAGATAAGATTGTCAAGGGCGTGCAGCCCATCGCTTTTGAGAACGCCTCCTGGGCTTACACCCTGGGCAGCGCTGTCGCGCTGAAGAAGGGCGTTTCCTCCGCCGCTGAGGCCGCCGAGGCGATCGGCATCGGCCTGCAGGCGTTCTGCATCCCCGGCTCCGTCGCGGAGAACCGCAAGGTCGGTCTCGGCCACGGCAACCTGGGCGCCATGCTCCTGCGCGACGAGACGAAGTGCTTCGCTTTCCTGGCGGGCCACGAGTCCTTCGCCGCCGCTGAGGGCGCTATCGGCATCGCCCGCACGGCGAACCGCGCCCGCAAGGAGCCCCTGCGCATCATCCTGAACGGCCTGGGCAAGGACGCCGCTTACATCATCTCCCGCATCAACGGCTTCACCTATGTCAAGACCGACTATGACTTCTACACCGACGAACTCAAGATCGTCGAGTCCAAGGCCTTCTCCGAGGGCGAGCGTGCCGCCGTGAAGTGCTACGGCGCGAACGACGTGCTCGAGGGCGTGGCCATCATGAAGCAGGAGGGCGTGGACGTGTCCATCACCGGCAACTCCACCAACCCGACCCGCTTCCAGCACCTTGTCGCCGGCACCTACAAGAAGTGGGCGCTGGAGAACGGCAAGAAGTATTTCTCCGTGGCTTCCGGCGGCGGCACCGGCCGTACGCTGCACCCGGACAACATGGCTGCCGGCCCCGCCTCCTACGGCCTGACCGACTCCATGGGCCGTATGCACGGCGACGCCCAGTTTGCCGGCTCTTCCTCCGTGCCTGCGCACGTTGAGATGATGGGCCTGATCGGCATGGGCAACAACCCGATGGTCGGCGCGACCGTCGCTTGCGCCGTGGCTGTGTACGAGGCCTGCAAGTAAGCCTTTCAAAGCTCCGGGGGCGGGGCGCGGTTCCTTTGCCGCGTCCCGCCCCCTTTTTGTATTTTCCGCTTTTTGCTTTGGTCCTCTTTTTCGCCTTGCGGCAGCGCTCCGTTTCCTGTATGATAGAAAACAGGCTGTGCGGAAAAATTTCATTTTTTTCGTGAAACTTTCTCTCCGCCTGCCGCGTCTTTCCTAATATCACAAGAAAAATACACCGCATCCCTGCATGCGGAAAAATACGGAGCTTGAGGTGTGAAGCAGTGAAGGTTCAAAGAGAAAAGCATTATAAAAAGAAAAATCTTCTGCGCCGGCGGATTTTGATCGTCTGTTCCGCTGTCCTGATTATTGCCGCAATCGGAGGAGGCGCCGTGCTGGCGGGAAGCGCGCTGGCACAGAGCATTGTCGCGTCGGATGCTTCGTCCGCCGCGTCCGCGCCGCCGTCCTCGCAGGACCAGGGAGCTGCCGCGTCGGGCGGTGAATCGTCGCAGGCCGCGCCGGAATCCACCGGGGATACCGCTTCACAGGCGGACGCGAGCGAGCCGGTTGTGTCCGATGCCCCCGTCTCCGAAGCCGGGACGGATTCCTCTGCGCCGCAGGCCGTGGAGCCCGGAGATTACAGCGACGCTGCGTTTATCGGAGACAGCCGTACCGAAGCGCTCAAGACCTACGGCTTGCTGAAAAACGCAACGTATTACACCTATAAGGGACTCAAGGTGGACACAGTGTTTACCGAGCCGTGCATCGACGAGGGCGGCACCAAGATGACCGTCATGGACGCGATCTCGCTGCATCAGTACAACCGGGTGTATATCAGCCTTGGCGTCAATGAGCTGGGCTGGGTCAGCACCGATATCTTCATCGAGGATTACGGCAAGATCATCGACACGCTCAAGGAGACACAGCCGAACGCGACGATCTATGTGCAGGCGATCCTGCCTGTTTCCCAGAAGAAGTCGGAGCAGGATAAGATTTACAACAATCCCCGCATCAATGAGTTCAATACTCTCCTGGAACAGATGGCCGCCGACAAGGGCGTTGTCTATCTTTCCGTGAACACCGCCGTGATGGACGAGACAGGCAGCCTGCCGGTGGGCGCTTCCACGGACGGCGTGCATCCGAATATCGACTATTGCCGCAAATGGGTGGCGTACCTCGATGAAAATTCCTGAAATTTTAATTTTGCCAATATTATAAAGACAGAAAGGCGGAAACCAATATGAAGCTTCGTTTTCTGAAAAAAATTGCCGCGGCGGCCGCGGCTTGTGTCCTTGTCTTTGCTCTCGCGTCCTGCTCGTCCAATGAACCGGCGGGCGGAAACACGGATGTCACCCTTGACCCCGCCGCGCTGGCAGACAGCCTCCACGACGGCCTGACCTTCCAGGATCAGCTCACAGCGCTGGAAGGCGATGCGGCCATGGGGATTTACAGCTTGGATAATACGACAGTAGCACAACTGAAAGTATATGTCAGCACCGGCGCGACGGCGGAGGAGATCGCCGTGATCGAGACGGTAGGCGGCGACGCGGTGCAGACCGTGCAGGACGCCATGGAGAAGCGGATCGAGGATCAGAAGGCCGCGTTTGAGAATTACCAGCCGAAGGAGATGACGAAGCTGGGCGATCCGCTTCTGGAGACGCGCGGTAAGTATGTGATTCTCTGCCTTTCCGACGATAACGACGCTGCCCGGGCGATCATCGACGAGGCCGCGGGGGCGTAACGCGGAGAAATGGCACACAACTCCCTCGCCCGGTTTCAGGCGTATGTGGAGGAACACCAGGCGGAGCTGTACCGCCTGGCATACAGTTACCTCAAAAACAGGGAGGACGCGCTTGACGCGGTGCAGGAGTCGATCGTCCGGGGGATCGATCATCTTCCCTCCCTGCGGGATGAAAGCCGTCTGCGTGTCTGGATGACACGGATTCTGGTCAACGAATGTCTTTCGCGGCTGCGGCGGAAGCGTCCGAGCGTTCCGCTTGAGGAATGGGACGGCGCGGAGCCGGAGCACGACCGTGACGAGATGTGGGATCTGCGCCGCTCGCTCGACACGCTCGATCCGAAGCTGCGCACCGTAGTGGTTCTGCGCTTTTTTGAGGACAGAAAGCTGGAGGAGATTGCCCAAATCACCCATGCGCCGCTGAGCACCGTTAAAACGCGCCTTTACAGGGCGCTGGCGCAGCTGCGCCTGCATTTAACAGAAGAGGAGGCGTTGTCATGAAAACAGACAGAGAGAAGCTGGAAACGCTCAAACGGGAATATATGGAAACCCCGATTCCGCCGGAACTGGAATTTGCCGTGCGCGCGCCTTTTCTGAAAAAGAAGAAAAGCCGTCTGCCGCAGCAGCTTTTGTGCCTGGCGGCAAGCGTGTGCGTTCTGTTTGTGGCTGCTCTGAATCTGAATCCTGCCTTCGCGGCGGCAGCGGCCCAGGTCCCGGTGATCGGCAGTATGGCGCGCGTGCTCACCTTTACCGAATATCACATTGAGAGCGATAGCCAGCTGCTCAACGCCCGTGTGCCGGAGATCGACGGGACCGATTTCCCGGATCTCGAGGAGCGCATCAACGAGGAGATCCAGCAGAAGATCGACGCGGGGATGGCACAGGCACAGGAGCGAGCCGCGCAGGAGTATGACGCATATGTTGCCACGGGCGGAAACCCGGATGAATTTATCCCGGTCACAATTACCTTTGACTATGAAGTGAAGTCCTGCACGGATGATATCCTGTCCTTTGAGCTTCAGCGCTTTGAGGTGCGCGCCAGCTCGTTCACAGAGCTGACGTATTACAACATCGACCTGAACACGGGCGAATCCATCACGCTCGAGGATCTGCTCGGCCCGGATTGGAAGGACAAAGTAAACGCTGTGGTCAACACGGCGATCGATGAGCATCCCGAATTCTATTTCGCCAAGGATCAGGGCGGCTTCACCGGCGTTTCGGACAGCCGGCGCTTCTACATCAACGAAGCAGGAAACCCCGTCGTCGTGTTCCAGAAATACGAAATCGCCCCCGGCTCCTCCGGCGTCCTCGAATTCGAAATCCCAGATTGAATCTGGACACAAGACGCGCACGCGGCGTACCGCCGCCCGGCCCGCAGAAATACGTCGCCCCCTTGACGGCCTGTACCGCCAAGGGGGCTTGTTTTGTGTCCCGCGGCCCAGCCACGGAAAAGCACGGCAGGTGTGCTGTAATTTTCAGCTTTCAGATGATTGACGCGCAGGTTTTCGCCGCGCTGCCGGGATACGCGAAAAAATCCGCATGCCGCTGAAAACAGCAGCCAACCTTCCCAGCCCCTCCGTGACAGAAACGCGGGCAATACAGCAAGACCCTCCTGCGACGTGAGATCGCAGGAGGGCCGGCGTCTTTCCATAAGCCGGGCGGCGGGTACGCCGCTTGCGCGAATTGCGTGCAGGCTCAGCCTGCTTATTTGCAGAAGTGGTCGATGTAGCTGTCGATGGCCTGCTGGATGACTTCGATGGCGCGTTCGCGGCCGTTTTCCTCGTTGACGACGGTTTCCTTGCCCTCGAGCGCCTTGTACACGCTGAAGAAATGCTTCATTTCCTCAAAGATGTGGGGCGGCAGCTCGCTGATGTCGTGATACATGTTGTAGGTCGGATCGTCGAAGGGGATGGAGATAATTTTCTCGTCGCGGCGGCCGTTGTCGAGCATCGAGATCATGCCGATCGGATACGCATGCACAAGCGTCATCGGGGCCACCGGCTCGGAGCAGAGCAGCAGCACGTCGAGCGGGTCAAGATCGTCGCCGTAGGTGCGGGGGATAAAGCCGTAGTTGGCCGGATAGTGCGTGGAGGTGTAGAGGATGCGGTCCAGCTTGAGCAGGCCCGTCTCCTTGTCCAGCTCATACTTGTTCTTGCTGCCCTTGGAGATCTCAATCACGCACATGTAATCCTCGGGTGTGATGCGTTTGGGGTTGATGTCATGCCAGATATTTGTCATTTTTGATTTCTCCTTCCGGCGCGCCCGCGCCAACTTTCAAAAGCCTGTGCTTTTTTAAACTTTTCTACTCCTACTATACTCTGTTTTCACACACCGCGCAACTGTTCTTCTCCGCCGGTTGACGGGAAGGATTCAGCGCGGCGCGCGCCGGGACAGCTCCATCGCCGCCGCGCGCAGGCGCGGGTAAGCGTAGGAGAAGAACTGCCGGTAGGATTCGCAGAAGAAATTCCGCTGGAAGGAACCGTCCTCGCGGCGCGGTTCCCGGTAGCGCTTGCAGCCGTTTCCGCACAGCCCGCGCCACTCGCAGGATTTGCACTCCTCGTCCGGCACCAGCGACTCTTCAATAAAGCGCAGCTCTTCGCGCTTCTGATAGATCTCCTCAAAGGAATTGTCGTTGACATTGCCGAGAGAATAGCGGTCCGTAACGTAGAAATCGCACGGGTATACGCCGCCGTCGGCCTCCACCACGTTTTGCAGGCTGCATACGCCGGACATGCCGCAGGATTCCGGCGGGATGCCGAGCAGCATCTGCACATAATTGTCAAACTGCCGGATGCTCACAAACTCGCCCTTTTCGATATCCTGCCACCAGCAGTCGAACAGGCGGCAGAGAAAATCCCCGTATGCCTTCGGCGTCAGCGAATAGGGGTGCGAGCCGGGCGTTTCACCCAGCGGATCCAGGCACGGGATGAATTGCAGATACCGCAGCCCGCGCCGCCGGAACGCGCCGTACACCTTGCCGATGTTCCGTGCCGTGCGCGCGTGTACCACCGTGAGGATATTGAAATCCACTCCCTCGCTTTCCAGCAGCTCAATCCCATGCTGGACGGCAGAATAGGAGCTTTTCCCGGCCTTGGTCAGGCGGAATGCGTCGTTCGTCTCCTTCGTTCCGTCGAGCGAAACGCCCAGAAGAAAACGGTTTTCGCGGAAAAACTGCGCCCACTCGCGCGTGAGCAGCGTGCCGTTTGTCTGCAAAGCGTTGTGCACCGGCAGATGACGGGTATTGTATTTTTTTTGAAGCTCCACCGAAAGGCGGAAAAAATCAAGGCCGCGAAGCGTCGGCTCCCCGCCCTGGTATGCGATCGTCACATCGTGCTCCGCGAAGGAGAACACGCGGCGCATCATGTTGTCCAGCGTTTCCTCGGTCATCATGCCGTAGGAGGCTTGCTCGCGCTTCTGTGTCAGGTCGCAGTAAAAGCAGTATTCACAGTGCAGGTTGCACTGGCCCGAAGCTGGCTTTACCAGCAGATTGATCGGCGGCAATGTGTTCACGTCCTTCCCCGAAAGTAGTATTATTATACCCCGCTTCGGAAGGACGGTCAATCCTTACGCCTTGTGCTCCGCCTCGCGCTGATATTTCATCCGGGTTGCCATGCCGCCGCGAATGTGGCGCTGCGCCTTGTTCACGTCGAGAATCTGCTTGACGCCGCGGTATAAAGCCGGATCGATGTTTTTGAGCCGCTGCGCCACGTCCTTATGAACCGTGCTTTTGCTGATCCCGTACCGCTTGGCGGCCGCCCGCACGGTGGCCTTGTGCTCCAGGATGTAATTTCCCAGCTCCACGGCCCTTTCTTCCACTACGACGCCTTTCAATGGCAACGCCTCCCCAAGTCTCGTTTGTCCCATGTATATGCGGGGAGAGGGGGAGGTATGCGGGAAAGCGGGCGAGGGAAAGAGCGAACGCAGAAAAGCGGTTGAGCAGGGTGATTCAGTCAGAAACGACGATGTTGGGATTGTGTTCCCGGATCCACGACAGAACCGGGGAAAGCTCGTCCTGATGCCTGCCGCTGAATTCCAGCGAATGGCGGCGGCCCGTGTCCGTTTGGAGCACCAGCGTTGTGACAAAATAGAGGGCTTGCTTTCCCCGCATCGTCTGGGCGCTCGTGATGCTCTCCATCGGGATCAGGAAAAGCTTTCCTCCATACCGGCAGATCAGGCAGTCCGGGAAAAGATGAACGTCGCCCGAAAACAGCTTGTAAATGGGATGCGGCCTGGCAAAGGAAAGCCAGATTTTTTCCTTGCGCTGGTCCGGCAGCTTTTCAAGCGTTTGCCGGAACGGACGGGATCCCATGAAAAATGCCCGCAGGATGGCCACAAAGAACAGCGCCACGGGGATCAGGAAAGAAAACCAGGGAAGCGCCCGTATGCCGGCCAGATATCCCAGCGGAAACAGAAGCAGAAAGCAGCAGATGATAATGCGCTTTTCCTCCTGGATGCAATAGTTCATGACCGGATTCGTGAAGCGGGGCTGTGTATGGGGGTAGGTGTGCTTCGGTTCCGTTTCGGACTTGGAAGGTTCCTGTGAGGCCTGGAAATTGGGGTTGTTCCCTTTGAGCAGAGAAAGGCGAATATGGCCCATGTTGTCCAGAAGAGCCAGATAGGAAGCGTTTGCCTCAGCCGTCAGCGAAAGACGGTTGGCTGTCGAGGAACGCCCGTCGCTGTCCTTGGCGTGAGACAGCATGAGGTTGACGGAAACCGGGCCGGGCGCGGCGTAAAAGGCAAGCCCGCGTTTCCCGTCCGGCCGCTGGGAGGCCGGAACCGGGAAAGGAGAGGAGGCCTCTCCCTCCAGTACGTTGAGCACCGCGCGCGAAACGGGCTTATCCTCCGCCGCCAGAAGGATCAAAGCCGCGTCCGGGTGCCGGCGGATAAATTTTTTGCTTTTTTGGTGGGTGCGCCACTTGTCAATCTGAATAATTAAAAACAAAAGAAATACCAGAACCGCCAGAATGATGATAATTTCCGTGGTGGACAGCGGTTTGTCCATCCATTCCCGAATGGCGTTCATTTGATGTTCTCTCCCTCCAACGGTGATGCTGTGCGTCAGCCGGAAATGCCAAACAGCTCGCGCGCGTTGCGCACGCCTGCTTCCAGCACCTCGGCGGCGGTGATGCCGCGCACCTCCGCGATTTTAGCCGCTGTGTAGGCGATCATCGTAGAATCGCACCGCTTGCCCCGGAAGGGGACGGGCGCCATGTAGGGGCAGTCGGTTTCCGTCAGCAGGCGGTCCAGCGGCACCTCACGCGCGACCTCCAGCGGAACACGGGCATTCTTGAACGTGACGGCCCCGCCCAGGCCGATGTACAGGCCAAGGCTGACGGCTTCCCGCATCATCTCCACGCTGCCGGAAAAGCAGTGCAGCACGCCGCGCGGGCGGTGGCGGCGGAGCAGTTCCATCGTGTCGCCGTGCGCGTCGCGGTCGTGGATGATGACGGGCAGATCATGAGCGGCAGCCAGCTCCATTTGTGCGGCGAAGGCGGCCTGCTGCACCTCGCGGGGGGCGTTCTCCTTCCAGTAATAGTCCAGCCCGATCTCCCCCACGGCAACGGCCTTCGGATGGGAGAGCAGCTGTTCGACCTGCTTCAGCCAGTCCTGCGGAGCGTCCAGAAGATCCTCGGGATGCAGGCCGACGGCGGCGTACACGTGCGGATAGCCCTCCGCCAGCGCGATGCTGTCATAGCAGCCCTGCATGCTGGCTCCGCAGTTGATAATGCCGCACACGCCCTTGTCCGGCAGGGAAGCCACAACCTCCTCGCGATCCGCGCGGAAGGCGTTGGCATCATAGTGAGCGTGGGAATCAAAAATTTGCATGGGAGTTTTCTCCTTTCCCGGCAGAAATGAAAAAGCGGGGGACAGCCCGCCGCTCCTGTCCGGGTTCTGCGGTGCGGCTGTCCTCCGCGTATGGTTTGGGTCAGTGAATGGACGATCCGGCGGGCACACCCTCCAGGAAGATGACGCGCACATCGTCCTCACCCGCGTCGGCGGCCAGGATCATGCCCTGGCTCTCCACACCGCAGAGCGTGGCGGGCTTGAGGTTTGCCACCAGCACAACGGTGCGGCCGATCAGATCCTCGGGCTTGTACCATTTCGCAATGCCGGAGGCCACGGTGCGCTCTCCTTCGCCGTCGTCGAGCGTCAGCTTCAAAAGCTTCTTGGCCTTTTTGATCGGCTCGCAGGCCACAACCTTCGCGGCGCGCAGCTCCACCTTCGCGAAATCGTCAATGCCGATCTGCGCCAGGCCCTCGATCTTCGGCTTTTTCTCCTCCGCCTTTTCCTCCATCGGGTTCGGGATCAGGGCGTTGAGCTCCTCGATCTCCTTGTCCACATCGATGCGCGGGAAGAGTGTTTCGCCCTTCTCCACCACAGCAGAGGCGGGAGTCACGCCCCACACGGCGGCGGACTCATACGTCAGCGACTCCGCGGAAAGGCCGAGCTGCTTCTGGATGCGCGGAGCGGTGTCCGGCAGGAAGGGGGTGATGAGAATCGAGACAATGCGCAGGGCTTCGCACAGATTGTACATCACGGCGGCGAGACGGTCGCGTTTTGCTTCGTCCTTGCCGAGCGCCCAGGGCATGGTCTCATCAATATATTTGTTGCTGCGGGCGACAAGCTTCCAGATTTCCGTCAGCGCGGCGGAGAACTGGTAGCCGTCGATCGCCTTGTCGCACTTTTCGCGCAGGGCGGAAGCCATGGCGATCAGCTCCTCATCGATCGGCTCGCTCTCGCGCTGCTCCGGGATATGGCCGCCGAAATATTTCTGCACCATCGCCGTTGTGCGGGAAACGAGGTTGCCGAGGTCGTTCGCCAGATCCGAGTTGATGCGGGCGATCAGAGCCTCGTTCGTGAACACACCGTCCGCGCCGAAGGGGATCTCGCGCAGCAGGAAGTAGCGGATCGCGTCCACGCCGTACCGCTCGCAGAGGATATTCGGGTCGACGACGTTGCCCTTCGATTTGCTCATCTTTGTGCCGTCGCCGAAGAGCAGCCAGCCGTGGCCGTACACCTGCTTCGGCAGCGGCAGATCGAGCGCCATCAGCATGGCGGGCCAGATGATCGTGTGGAAGCGCACAATTTCCTTGCCGACAAAATGCACGTCGGCAGGCCAGTATTTCTTGTAATCGGAATCGTCGTCCGAGCCGTAGCCCATGGCGGTGATATAGTTGGTCAGCGCATCCACCCACACATAGACAACATGCTTTGGATCAAAGTCCACCGGGATGCCCCAGGTGAAGCTTGTCCGGGAGACGCACAGATCCTGGAGGCCCTGTTTGATGAACGCGATCATCTCGTTCTTGCGGCTTTCGGGCTGAATGAATTCCGGATGCTCCTCATAGAGCTTCAAAATGCGGTCGGCATACTTGGAGAGACGGAAGAAATATGCTTCCTCCTCGGCCCACTTGACCTCGCGGCCGCAGTCCGGGCATTTGCCGTCCTTGAGCTGCGTTTCGGTCCAAAAGGACTCGCAGGGGGTGCAGTACCAGCCGTCGTATTTTCCCTTGTAGATATCGCCGCGATCGTAGAGTTCGCGGAAGATCTTCTGCACGGCCTTGACGTGGTAGTCGTCCGTGGTGCGGATGAAGCGGTCGTTGCTGATGTTCAGCAGCTTCCACAGCTTCTGGAAGTTGGCCACAATCTTATCGACATACTGCTTGGGGGTCACGCCCTCGGCCTCGGCCTTCTGCTCGATTTTCAGGCCGTGCTCGTCCGTGCCGGTGAGGAACATCACGTCATACCCCTGCATTCGGCGGTAGCGGGCGATCGCGTCGCTGGCCACGGTGCAGTAGCTGTGGCCGATGTGCGCGTTGCCCGAGGGATAATAGATGGGAGTCGTGATGTAGAACGTCTTTTTCTCCATAATGATGAACCCTCCAACAGATCGGAATTTTTCCGGGGATGCGGACGCGGCCCGGCGAAAGGAAACAGCCGGGCCGCGGAACTCGGTAACTTCTTCTATTTTACAATAAATCCCGGCGCGGTGCAAGAGCACGCCGCAAAAATCGGGTGAAATGGGCCTTATTCCGTGGGAGCGGATGTGCCGTACAAAAATTCCCGCAGCAGGCGGCTGTTTTCCTCCACGTCCACACCGAGCACGCGCGCGCCGCTCGGGAGCGTGAGATCCTCATACGTCCCGTCATTCGGCACATGCATCGTCACCTGCTCATAATTGAGCACCTGCGGAGCAATTGACGCGAGATAGAGGATGTCCGTATCGGAAAGATTCGTTGTGACGTAGGGGAGATAGTCGAAGGCGACAGTGCTCATTTCCGTGATGCCAAGCTGCTTGAAGCGTGCCAGCATCGCCTCCACCACCTGACGCTGGCGGCCCGTGCGGCCGAAGTCGCTGTCCGTGGCGCGGATGCGCGCATAATAGAGAGCTTCCTCGCCGCTGAGATGGTTCACGCCCTCCGTCCAGTGGCTGCCGATGTTTTTGTTGCCCTCGGCGGCGACGGCGGCGTTCATATCAATGTCGATACCGCCCATTTTGTCAATGACGGCGGCAAAGTTTTCGAAATCAATCTCAATATATTTGTCGATGTTCACGCGGAAATTGTTTTCGAGCGTCTGCATCGTCAGTGCCGCGCCGCCGTTGGCATAAGCCGCGTTCAGGCGGGACTGGCCGACCGTCGGAATCTCAAGGTACATATCCCGCAAAAACGAGGTGAGCTTGAGCTGCTTGTTTTTCGTGTCGATGGAGACGAGCATGGACGTGTCCGATCGGCTGGACATGCCGTCGTCGCCCTTATCCTTGCCGATCAGCAGGATGTTGATGACGCTCGAATCCTCCAGCACGCTCCACGCGGGCGCGGCGCTCGGCTGTTCCTCATACTGCTTGGTGTCGATCTCCGGCCGATCCAGCCGGGACAGCGCCAGGGTAAAGCCGAGATAAAACAGTGCGCACAGTGTCAAGAGCACCAGGATAACGGTAAAAAAGCGCTTTCCGGCGCTTCCCTTCTTCTTTTTCTTCTTCTTTTTTTTCGCGGTGTGGGAGGCTGTGGAAACGCGGCGGTCACTGCGGCTGTAGATATCGCGGTCCACATAATGATAACGGTCGATTTCCCCGCCGCCTGCCCGTCTGGGACGCTGCGGCGGCCGGGAACGCGATCCGGTTTGTTTTCCTGCCATTTTTTCTTCCTCCGTTTCCCCGGCGGGCCGTTTCCCGTCCTGTGGGATACGGTTTCCATTCTAGGGGATTTTATTCCGAAAGTCAAGCGAACACAACGCCATAAGAGTAAGACGCACAAGCCCCCGCAAAAGGTTTCAGGAAAAGGAAAACAGATTGTCACAAATTTAAAAAAGTGCAAACATGAAGTTTTCGCCAGCCTTTTACAAAAGGCTGCGGGGTTTGGGGCAGAGCCCCATAAAAATTTTGCAAAGCCGTAGAAAAGCTAGAAAAAAGAGCGCAGCGATTTTTTCGGACCTCCACATAAGGCTCAAGATTTAAACGCTTTGCTAAACCGAGAAACTCTTTTCCAAGCTGGCTTGATCTTTACCGCAGAAAAATGCTACTATAAAAAATAAGAGAAGCCGGCTGGGGAGAAGTGTCGGAAAACGCCCCCTGTGTGGCTTTCAGAAAGGCGGGAAAACAATGAGCAAGCCGAAAAAGGGCGCGGCGGTCCCAGTGAGACGGCGCCATGTGGATAAGCGCACGCTGTTTGTGCGCATTGTGGCGGGAGCGATCGCCCTGCTGATGCTGGGTTCGATTGCCCTCTCCGCGGTGTTTCTGTGAAAAAGCACACGGGCGGGAAGGTGTCGGAAAGCGCCGGAGAAGTCCATGTGCAGATGAATAAGGAGGAAAAAAGATGCGTTATAACATTGTAGGAGAACCGACCCCTGTTGTCATCTGCGATCTCGAAGTGGGAGAGTCCATGATCACCGAGAAGGGTTCCATGGTCTGGATGAGCCCGAACATGCGCATGGAGACGGGCTCCAACGGAGGGCTGGGAAAAGCCTTCGGCCGCCTGCTTTCCGGTGATTCCATGTTCCAGAATTCCTTCACCGCCGAGGGAGGCCCCGGCATGATTGCTTTTGCTTCCAGCTTCCCGGGAGCGATCCGTGCGGTGGAGATTACACCTGAGCGTCCCGTCATTGTGCAGAAGAATGGCTTTCTGGCTTCGGAACGCGGCGTGGATCTCTCGATCTTTTTCCAGAAGAGGGTGGGCGCGGGCTTTTTCGGCGGCGAAGGCTTCATCATGCAGAAGCTGTCCGGGCAGGGCCTCGCGTTCCTCGAGATCGATGGGTACGCTGTGGAGTATGATCTCGCTCCCGGCCAGAGTCTTGTCGTTGACACCGGCAACCTTGCCATGTGTGATGCGACCTGTTCGATCGATGTGAAGGCTGTCAAAGGTGTGAAAAACATGCTGTTTGGCGGCGAAGGAGCGTTCAACACCATCGTCACCGGCCCCGGCCGCGTGCTTTTGCAGACCATGCCCGTCAGCGGCGTCGCCGCAGCTCTTGCCCCCTTCTTCAACACAGGGAGCAATTAAAAGGGATTCTGCAAAACCTTAAATATGCAAGAACCGAAGGGTTTGAAGTTGTTGCCATTCAAACCCTTCGGTTTTTATTGTTTCTAAAATAAACAGCTTCCAGGAGGGGATCGCATGGATACCATTTCAGCTGTACGCAACCGAAAAGAACACTTGACAAACAGGAAAAAAAGCGTAAACTAAGTAATTAGTTACCTATTGAAAAAGGAAGCAGGAGTGTTTGGTTATGATGCCATTTGGTTTGAAAATCGCCATCATCAATCGGGAATTTCGCAAGAGGTTGGATGAGAAAGCCCGCGATATGGGGCTGACGTCGGTGCAGCTGCGCATACTTGGCTCTATCAGCCGTCTGGAGGCCGCCGGGGAAACCGAGATCCATCAGAATGATTTGGAGCGGCTGGAGCATATCACTCATCCGGCCATGACAAAGCATATCCAGCATTTGGAGCGAAAGGGAGTTGTCCGGTGTGTTCCCAGTGAACAGGACAGGAGATACAAAAAAATTAGCTGCACAGAACAGTCCGCGGGAATTCATCAAATGATTCTGGAACACGACAGGGAAGTTTTTGAAGAATTATGCGCAAGCCTGACGCAGGAACAGCGGCAAATCCTCAATCAGCTGACCGATATCATTGTAAAAGGCATTGATACAGAATAAACGGTGTGCTCCGTGCAGTATGCTGAAAGCCTTCTTTCAGTCTGCTGCATTCTTTCTGTCTTAATAGGTAACAAGTTACTTTATTCAGGAGGTATGTATTCCCATGGAAGCAGTAGTGTCCGAAAAACGGAGCCCCTTTGCCACGGAGCCGATCGGAAAGCTCATTGTTAAGTTTGCCGTCCCCAGCGTGATTGCGCTGCTGGTCAATTCCCTTTATAACATTGTCGATCAGATTTTCATCGGCAACGGTGTGGGGTATCAGGGCAACGGAGCCACCAATATTGTATTTCCCATCACCATCATCGCTCTGGCCTTGGCCATGATGATCGGCAACGAAGGTATTCATCCACGCGGATATCGCCTTCCGTGCGGAACGCATTGTCAAGGTGTACGGTGAGCGGGAGGAATCTCCCGAGCAGCGGATTCGGGACAAGGACAAACGCCGGGCGGCCTATCACCGGTTCTATACCGATATGAAATGGGGCCATGCACAGAACTATGATCTCACGCTCAACAGCGGAACCCTTGGGATCGACCGGTGTGTGGAGATCATAAAAGGAATTTATTAAGACCGGATTTTAATTTCACACTTGGATTCCATCACGTCGGCGTCATGGAGGATCTCGCCAATCTCATCCGCCTCAATCACGCCGGAACGCGGGCTGCGCACCGATTCAATGCGGCCGTTGACGGTGGCGTGAACGTTGGAATATTCAAACGAGAGATCCGTGCCCTCCATCGTGCAGTCGATGAGGCGCAGGTTTTCGCAGTAGCACAGCGGCTGGGTGCCGATGATATGGCAGCGGATGAGTGTGAGGTTCTGCGAAAACCAGCCCAGGTATTCGCCGCGCACGATGCTGTCCTCCACCGTGACGCCGCAGCTGTGCCAGAAGGCGTCCTTGGTGTCCAGGTTGGAGTGGCTGATATGTACGCCGTTTGTGTACTGGAAGGAATATTTGCCGTGCAGCTCCAGGTTTTCGATCTCAATTCCGCTGCTGTCGAGCAGGAAATATTCCGATGTAATCACGTTGTCCCGCAGGGCAAGGCCGCGGCACTTCCAGCCAAATTCCGGGGAGGTGATCCGGCAGTTCTGCACCTGGATGCTGCCGCACTCGCGCAGGCATTTTACACCCTCGATCGTGCAGCCGTCGATCATGCCCTCGGAGGCATACCAGATCGGCGCGCGGGTGCCGCCGTCGAGCACGGAGGAGGAGAGCGAAAAGCCCTTTGCGTGCCACAGCGGGTAGCGCAGGGAGAAATGGCAGTCCGCCACCTCCACATCGCGCGGCTCCTTGAGGGCGGATTCTCCGTCCGCCGGGCCTGCAAACGTGCAGCGCTCCACGCGCGTGTTCATCAGATGGTACAGCGCGCGCTCCTCGTCAAATGTTTTTCCTTCGATGGTTTTTGTTATCGTCATGCGTTGTCCGACCTCTTTTGCTGTTGTGATGATCCCAGTATAAGATATGGAGTGCACTCCAAGTCAAGAGGATCCCGCGTTTTTTATAAAATTTTTCCTTCGGGGTCCCGCCGGTATGCCGAGGGCGTTTGTCCTGTCTTGCGGCGGAAGAGGGAGGAGAAATAGTGCTCGTCTGAGAAACACAGCCGGAAGGCGATCTCCCGCACAGGCAGGGCTGTGCCGCGCAGAAGCAGGCGCGCTGTTTCCAGGCGGCGGGAAAGCAGATAGCGGTAGGGCGTTACGCCGAAGCGTGCCGAAAAGACCCGCGTGAGCTGGGAGGGGGACAGCCCCACGGCGGCGGCCAGATCGTCCACCGTGACCGGCTCATACAGCGAGCGGTCCAGCAGCTCCCGGGCCTGCTCCGCCGGGCCGGGCGGGCTGTCCGGCAGGATGGAGAGGGAAGCGCGCACGCGAGAAAGGATGTCGTGCAAAAGGAGGGAGCAGCGGCGCTCGAGCTCCCACGGATCGGCGGGCGGCCCGGCGCAGACGGAGACAAATTCTTCAAACAGCGGCAGCAGCGGGCAGGCGGGCACATGGTACGTCTCCCCCAGCCGGTACGCGCGCAGCAGATCGGCGCACAGCGTACCGCGCACGTTCATCCAGATTTTTTTCCACGGATCGGCGGGATCCGAGCGGTAGCGGTGGTGCAGGCCCATAGGCAGCAGGTATACGTCTCCCGCCTGCGGATCGAACGACCTCCCTCCCACTTCGACATGGCCGCGCCCCGCGATCACATATTCCAGGCAGAGCACCGGCGAGCGGTCGCGGTCGATCCGGTAGCGCGGATCGGGGTATGTGATCCCCGTCAGCTCCACAAAGAAAGCGTCCGGCTCCGGGAACTGATCGGGCAGGAAGCTGAGAAGCTTTTCCCTCATGCGTGAAATCCTCACTTTGCTGCTTTTTTTCTGTATTGGCACGGCACGTGCGCGGCGGTATACTAAGGGCAGAAATTAAGGGCGCGGACGCGCCCGCAATCGTTGTGCGACCAAGGAGGAGCAGGCAATGGAAAACAGAATCCCAAGACCGGAACATCCCCAGCCGCAGTTTGAGCGGAAGAACTGGGAAAATTTAAATGGCGAGTGGCAGTTTGCTTTTGATTTTGGCATGAGCGGGCTGGACCGCCGGTTTGAGGAGCGCGAAGCGCTCGACCGGACAATCACCGTCCCGTTCTGCCCGGAAAGCGCTCTCAGCGGCATCGGATACAAGGACTTTATCCCCGCTGTGTGGTATCTGCGCACATTCTCCGTGACGAAGGAGCAGCTGGCCGGGCGTGTGCTGCTGCACTTCGGCGCGGTCGACTATGAATCCCGCGTGTTTATCAACGGAAAGCCGGCGGGCACGCACCGCGGCGGCTATACGTCGTTCTGCTATGATATCACGGAACTGTGCGCCGAGGGCGAAAACCGCCTGACCGTCTACGCCGCCGACGACAACCGCCACGGCGCGCAGCCGCACGGCAAGCAGAGCGAGCTTTTCTATTCCCACGACTGTGACTACACCCGCACCACCGGCATCTGGCAGACGGTGTGGCTGGAGTTTGTGCCGTTTTCCTACATCAAGTCCGTCCAGTATTTCCCGAACATCGCCGCCGGGACGCTGACGGTGCAGGCTCAGCTGTGCGGGGCGGGAGAATTCTCCGTGCAATCGTCGTTTGAGGGCCGTCCCTGCGGGGAAGCCAGTGTGCGCGCCGAGAACGGCACGGCCTGCGTGACGATCGCTCTTGCGGAAACGCATCTCTGGGATGTGGGACAGGGCAATCTCTACGATTTGACCCTCCGTTTCGGGGAGGACGAGGTGAAGAGCTATGCCGGCATGCGCGAGGTGCGCATCGACGGCATGCGCGTTTTACTCAACGGACGTCCGGTGTTCCAGCGTCTGGTGCTGGATCAGGGCTTCTACCCGGACGGCATCTACACCGCTCCCGACGAGGCCGCGCTGGTGCGCGACATCGAGCTGAGCTTTGCCGCCGGCTTTAACGGCGCGCGCCTGCATGAGAAGGTGTTTGAGCCGCGTTTCCTCTATCACTGCGATCGTTTCGGCTATCTGGCCTGGGGTGAGATGGCCAACTGGGGCTTGGATCTCGCCGATCCGGCGGCGCTCGAGGCGTTCCAGGGCGAATGGCTTGACGCGGTGACGCGCGATTTCAACCATCCCGCGATTGTCGGTTGGTGCCCGTTCAACGAGACGTGGGACCGCGACGGCAGGAAGCAGATCGGCGCGACGCTGGCCATGATTTACCGTGTCACAAAGCTGCTTGACCCCACGCGTCCCTGCATCGACACCAGCGGCAACTACCATGTTGTCACCGACATTTACGATGTGCACGATTATGAGCAGGATCCGGCTGCGTTCGCGGAGCATTACGAAGCCTTCCGCACGGGCGGAGATTTTTACGATGTGCACCAGCAATACGGCCGTCAGCAGTACACGAAGGGCCTGCCGATGTTTGTCAGTGAGTACGGCGGCATCAAGTGGAATCCCGGCGGGGATGTGGAAAAGGCCTGGGGCTATGGACAGGGCCCGCAGACGGAGGAGGAGTTTATCTCCCGCTACCGCGGCCTGACGGACGCGCTTCTCGACAACCCGAATATGTTTGGCTTCTGTTATACGCAGCTCTACGACGTGGAGCAGGAGACCAACGGCCTGTATACCTACGACCGCAAGCCGAAGTTTGATATGAAGATTTTCGCGGCGATCAACAGCCGCGCCGCCGCCTGCGAAAAGGCGTAACATACAGGCAAAGCCATACCGTGCGGGCATTGTCCCGCCGCTTCCTCCATCATAGCACAAAAAGCCCCTGGGATCCACGCCGGAAAGGCGCGGCCCGGGGCTTTTTGCGCCCCGCGCATTGCGGTCGTGCGGGGGAGATGCTATAATAAAGGAAAAACCTTGCCAGGAGGAGTTTTACCATGAGCAATAAAATAATCGCCGCACAGAATGCCCCCGCCGCCCTCGGCCCGTACTCGCACGCCGTTCTCGCGGGGAATACGCTTTATATTTCCGGCCAGCTCGGCCTGGATCCGGCCACGGGCGCGCTTGCTTCTTCCGTCACGGAGCAGGCGGAGCAGGGCCTGAAGAATCTCGGGGAGATCCTGAAAACCGCCGGGATGGATTACAGCGATGTGGTGAAAACCACCGTGTTTCTCGCGGATATGAACGATTTCGCCGCCGTCAACGAGGTATACGCCCGTTTCTTCACCTCCAATTTCCCGGCCCGCTCCTGCGTGCAGGTGGCCGCTCTGCCGAAGGGTGCGCTCTTTGAGGCTGAGGCCGTGGCCGTAAAGGGCTGAGATGAGAAAACAGGCTGAAGGGAAAAAGCCTGCCCGCCGCAAGCCCGCCGCCCACAGTACCCGCCGCCCGGAACACGCCGCACGTTCCGGGCAGAAGCCGGAGCAGCGCCAGCCCGCCGCCGGTTTTGCCGTGCAGCGTCCCCGGAGCGAGCGGTGCCCCTATTCACGCAAATGCGGCGGCTGCCAGCTTCAGAATCTCGAATACCCGGATCAGCTCCGGTGGAAGCAGCGGCTCATCGAGCGGCTGATCGGCCGGTTCTGTTCCGTTGCGCCCATTTTGGGCATGGATGAGCCGTATCACTACCGCTGCAAGGTGCAGGCGGCCTTCGGCGTGGTGCGCGGAAAATTTGTCTGCGGGATCTACCAGTCGAGCACGCACCACATTATCCCGGTGGACCACTGCCGGATTGAGGATGAGAACGCCGGGCGGATCATCGCGGATATCCGCGCCCTTTTGCCGAAGTTCCACATCGTGCCGTACAACGAGGACACCCAGCGCGGCGTGCTGCGCCATGTGCTGGTGCGCCGGGGCTACGCGACGGGCCGGTATCTGGTCGCTCTTGTCACCGGCACGCCCGTGCTGCCCGCGAAGAACAATTTTATCCGCGCGCTTTTGAAGCTGCATCCGGAGATCACGACGGTCGTGCTGAACATCAACCGCAAGCGCACCAGCATGGTGCTGGGGGACGAGGAGCAGACGCTGTACGGCCCCGGCACGATCGAGGACGAGCTGTGCGGACTTCGGTTCCGCATTTCGGCTTCGTCGTTCTATCAGGTGAACCCGGTGCAGACGGAGCGTCTGTACCGTGCCGCGATCGAGATGGCACAGCTCACCGGCACAGAGACGGTGCTGGATGCTTACTGCGGCGTGGGGACGATTGGCCTGGCCGCGAGTGCAAAGGCGGGGAAGGTGATTGGCGTGGAGCTGAATCCCGCCGCCGCGCGGGACGCTGCCGAGAACGCCCGGCGCAACGGTGTGAAAAACGCGCGCTTTTATGCCGGGGACGCCGGGGAATTCCTGCGGGAGACCGCCGGAGCCGGAGAGAAGATCGACGTGGTGCTGATGGATCCGCCGCGCGCGGGCAGCAGCCGCGAATTCCTTGCCGCCGTCTGTCAGGCCGCTCCCTCGCGTGTTGTCTATATTTCGTGCAACCCGGAGACGCAGGCGCGCGATCTCGCGTATCTCACGTCCCACGGTTACCGCGCCGAGCGCGCCCAGCCCGTGGACATGTTTCCGTGGACGCATCATTGCGAAAATATCGTGAGTCTGACCCGGCGGGAGACAGGGGCAGGGCAGAGAGCGTAACCCATACTGCATCTGATGTTTTCCGTGTTTTCGGCCTGCAAAAAGGCGGAGCTAACCTGTCAAAGGCTGGCTCCGCCTTTTGTTGCCCTGACGATGGACACAGGCCGGGCTGCACCTGTGTCATGCGCCGCAAGCGCTCTGCTTGCAGTACAGTTTCCCGGGGAATAGCTTGCGTGCCGCGGCCAAGTCGTCATAAGGATCGTCCGAGAACGCTTCAATGCTGACTTCTCCATGGTATCCAAGCTGTTCCAAAAGGTAAACAATCGCGATATCTCCCAAATCCGGAACCCTTCTCTCTGCCGGAGACGCCAGGTGCACATGGATCAATTCCTTTGCATGCGCGCACAAGGTTTCCATGCTGTCGTTTTCCAGCACAAAGTGGTAATAATCCAGCATCAGGCGGACATGGGGGGAATCGATGTCCTCCATCAGCTGTATGCTTTCCGTCAGGTTCAGGATCAGGTTGCTTTCCGTGCGGTTCAGAGGCTCCAAAGCGATGGCAATGCCGAGATCTCCCGCGACAGGGGCCGCCTGCCTCATCACCTCCACCACCTGTTGGTATGCTTTTTCATAAGGGAAGCCTGCGGGAATGTTTTTGGCTCCGGAGCTTCCAAAGACTACCTTTTCCGCCCCCAGACGGGAAGCCCGCCGCAGGGAGCGCTCAATATACTGCTGGATGACTGCCGGGGACGCTGTATGCTCACCTGTCAAACGCACGGATTGCGGAAAAAAATTGTTGCAGCTTTTACAGGGGAGGTTCCGATCGTCCAGCTCGTTCACCAGCGAAGAAAATTCGTCCTCGGACAGGTCCATCACCTGCGCCAGGGGAAGCTCCACAAAATCATAGGACAGCTCCTTGAGCATCGGGAGATATTTTCTTCCCACAGGATCCGCTTTATCCGCAAGCACAGCATCCCAGCTTCATAGAGGCTTCACTTCCACATTTCCAAGCTCCTCATAGTATTGCACCAGGGCGCTGTGATCCAGCTTTTCCTTCCCTTCTTCCCGCAGATGCTTCATCATTCCCAGCACAAGCTCCGTCAGCGGAAGCTCCATGCTGACGGCCTGTGCGGCGTTCATCGCGTTTGTCAAATCCTTGATGTGCAGTTCAATGCGGAATCCCGGAGCAAAATTGCGTTGGAGCATCATGGGGGCCTTCGCGTCCAGAACCGTGCTGCCGGCCAATCCGCCGCGCACGGCACGGTAAACGCTGTCGGGGCTTACGCCGGCTTTTGCCGCCAGGGTGAGCGCTTCCGACACCGCCGCGATATTGGAGGCCACCATGATCTGATTGGCCAGCTTTGCCATGTTTCCGCTTCCGATGCCGCCCACCAGCACCACGGACGCGCCCATTTTCTCCAGAATGGGCTTGGCGCGCTCAAACGCTTCCGGCTTTCCTCCGCACATGAAGGAGAGCGTTGCGTCGATTGCCTTGGGTTCTCCGCCGCTGACCGGCGCGTCCAGCATGTCTCCGCCTTTTTTGGCCACTTCCTTTTCCAGCTCCACGGAAGCGGTCGGATCAATGGAGCTCATATCCACGATCAGGGTGCCGGGACGCATGCCTTCCAGCACGCCGTTCTGTCCCAAAAGCACCTCTTTGACATGGGGGGAATTCGGGAGCATCGTCAGAATGAGATCGCAGCATTCCGCCACGACCCGGGGTGAATCGGCGGCCTGCGCCCCGGCTTCCTGCAAAGCCTGAACCGCCGCCGGAACAATATCATAGACACACAGGGAGCAGCCCGCTTTGATCAGGTTCAGAGCCATCGGCTTCCCCATGATTCCCAAACCAATAAAACCGATTTTCATGTTTTTCCCTCACTTCCCAAGCAGCCCGCGCGCCTTGCGGCAGACTGCCTCCGCGTTGAGTCCATAGTATTCCATCAATTCCTCATAGGAGCCCGCGGACTGCCCGAAGGCGTCCATCACCGCCACACAATCCACGGGGATCGTTTCCCTGCGGAAAAGATAGCTGATCAGCATGGAAAGCCCTCCCCTGACGGAGTGCTCCTCGCAGGCGAGCACCGCCTTTTTTCCGGCGGCCTGCCGCATGACGGCTTCCTTGTTCACCGGCTTGATTCCCGGCAGATGGACGACATGCAGGGAAATCCCTTCCCTGTCCAGAATCTCAGCTGCTTTCAGCGCTTCATGAGCCATGATTCCCGTTGTGAATAAAGCAGCTTGGCTTTTTCTCCCGTTTCAGGGGATGTGCTGTTTTCCTGATCAGACGTTCCGCTGGTGCCTCCGCTGGACGAGGAATTGCTGTCAGCGCAGCCATAAAAGCTTCCCATGATCAATCCGCCTGCAAGCAACATTGCGATCGCTTTCTTGAACTTCATCATACAATCCTCCTTAAATTTGTCTTTTCAGAAATAAAAAATATGTTGATCCTCTGTCCCCTGACGGATAAAAAAGTATGCTTCCCTATGCGCCTCCTTTTATCAACTTATATGATATCATACAAGTTGAGGTAAAATTTCTTCCTGCCGGCAATCAGGTATTGTCGGCAGAATCGAAGAAAATAGAATTGGCAGCTTCCAGGTGCTCCGCCATCAGTTTTTTGGCTTTCGATGAATCACGGTCCCGGATTGCATTCAAAATCTCTTTGTGGTAGTATGTTCCTTTATCAATACCAACCTTTCTTACCACTCTGTCAAAATCCTTCTTTAAGAACGTCAAAGCCAGCGTGTAGCAGCGAATCAGAATCAGGTTGCGCGTTGTGTAGGCGATAAGCTGATGGAAATTGAAGTCATAATCTGAAAATTTCTGCACATCCCCGCGGGCATCGAGCATATTCTGATAATTTTCCTCCAGTTTCCGGATGTCTTCCGGTGTTGCGCGTTCCACTGCGAGCGCTACATTTTCAATCTCAATGATTCTGCGGAATTCCATGAAATCGCGGATGGTCTTGGAGTCCACCGAATTTTGATAGACCTTTAAGGCAGAATCACCGAACCAGTCGGCATCCTCAAAGCGGACGACGAAGCTTCCCCGCCCCTGCTGCGTTACGATAATGCCATAGCTTTCGAGCTTTTTCAGCGCTTCACGGATGGAAACCCGGCTCACTTTGAACATGTTTTGCAGCTCGTGCTGGGATGGGATCTTCTCTCCTTCTTTCCATACCTGATCGGAGATCATTTTTTTCATTTGTTCAAAAACTTCGTCACTGACCTTTTTTCTGTCAATCGCACTGATATCCATTCTGATTCCTTTCTATTACCATGTATCATATATCACATAACACTTCATACAAGTTGATGGCTGAATTATATAATAATAATTTTTGATTGTCGATAGTTTTTGATAAAATAACATAATTTTTGCTTTGAGCATATGGCGTTTATGAAAAGGTGCGCGTCCATCTGTGAAAAATCCCGCCTCCATCCGGAAAAACCTTCCTCTTAAAACGGTTATGTGGAACATAAAATACAGGGGACGCTGCAGAATCCGATCTGCGGCGTCCCCTGTTCTTATGGAATCAATAGTTATCGCTGTGGATTTCAAAGAAGCTCTTGGCGTAGAGACAGGTGGGGCAAACCTCCGGAGCGGAGGTGCCTACCACGATATGGCCGCAGTTGCGGCACTCCCACACCTTGACCTCGCTCTTTTCAAAGACCTGAGCAGTCTCCACATTGCGCAGCAGGGCGCGGTAGCGCTCCTCGTGCCGCTTTTCAATGGCGGCCACCAGCCGGAACTTGGCGGCCAGCTCCGGGAAGCCCTCCTCCTCGGCGGTCTTTGCAAAGCCGTCGTACATATCTGTCCACTCGTAGTTTTCACCCTCGGCGGCGTGGAGCAGATTCTCGGCGGTGTTTCCCACACCATGCAGCTCCTCAAACCACATTCTGGCGTGAGCCTTCTCATTTTCCGCGGTCTGCATGAAAAGCGCGGCGATCTGCTCATAGCCCTCGTTCTGAGCCACGGAGGAGAAATAGGTGTACTTGTTCCGGGCCTGGGACTCACCGGCGAAGGCGGCCTCCAGATTTTTTTCGGTCTGGGTGCCGGCATATTTGCTGCCGGTCTGAGCGGGAGCCTCCTGAATCAGCTCAAAGGAAGAGGCGGGCTGTTTGCAGATGGGGCAGGACTCCGGGGCGCTGTCGCCTTCATGAATATATCCGCAGACTTTACATTTCCATTTTTTCACAGAATTTCCCCCTTTTCGATGAATGAGTTCGCTTCGATCCTGATAGGTGGTATGAAGCATCTGTTCGGCCAGTTCGCTGAGGGGCTGGCCATAGAAAGCCTCGTATACTTCCTTGATCTCAGGGTTTTCGTGACTGGTACGAAGGGTCATGGAGCCGTCCCGCTGATAGAGGGCGGCAATACGGCTCTTGCGGGTCTCGTCGGCGTCCTTCATCAGGTCCTTGGGCTGTCCGCCGCCGCCGATGCATCCGCCGGGGCAGGCCATGACCTCCACAAAGTGGTATTGCTTGCCGCTTTCCTGCATCCGCTGAAGGAAATTTCTGGCATTGGCTGTGCCGTAAACCACCGCCACCCGCAGCGAAAGATCGCCGATTTCGACCTGAGCTTCGCGCGCCCCTTCGTAGCCGCGGACAGGGGTGAACTGCAGCAGGGCTTCCGGCGCTTCCTTTCCCGTCAGGTACGAGTAGGCTGTGCGCAGCGCCGCTTCCATCACACCGCCGGTGTTGCCGAAAATGACGCCGGCGCCGGAGGCCTTGCCCATGAGGGAATCGTAGGCGGAGTCCTCTAAAGCGTTCCAGTCAATTCCAGCGGCCTTGGCCCACCGGGCCAGCTCCCGGGTGGTGATCACCTGATCCGTGTCCCGCATGCCCTCCACGCCGTGGTAATCGGCGGCGGCGTGCATCTCCTCCCGCCGGATTTCAAACTTTTTGGCGGTGCAGGGGGTCAGAGCCACATGGACGATCTGCCTGGGGTCCAGCCCCATCTTTTGGGCAAAGTAGGTCTTTACCGTGGGACCCTGCATCCCGATGGGGCTTTTGGCGGTGGACAGGTGAGGCAGCAGCTCGGGGGCGTAGATTTCCGCAAAGTGCACCCAGCCGGGGCAGCAGCTGGTGAATTGGGGCAGAGGGCGATCCTTCTCCGTGATGCGGCGGATCAGCTCACTGGCTTCTTCCACAATGGTCAGATCAGCGGCAAAGTTGGTGTCCAGCACATAGTCGGCGCCCAGGGCCCTCAGCAGCGCCACCATTTTCCCCTCCACAAAGGCGCCCGGCTCCATGCCGAACTCCTCGCCCAGAGCAGCCCGGACGGACGGGGAGGTGCTGACTACCACCACCTTGCCGGGGTCGGCAATGGCCTTCTGTACCGCCGCGGTTTCGTCCCGCTCGGTGATGCTGTCCACCGGGCAGACATTGGCGCACTGGCCGCAGTAGATGCATATGGCCTTTCCTCCGGTTTCTTCCAGTGTGTAGGTTCCATGTACCCCCATCAGGTTGGTACAAGCTTCTTTGCACATCCCGCAGCGAATGCATTTCTCTTCCCAGCGCACAATGCTGGGGTTGTCCGCCTCAATGGCGACGCGGACAGATAATGGCAGATGATTCAGCTTCCTCACATCCCTTTCGTTGAAATTTTCTTTCTGCATTCCTCACATAAATAGGTGAGTTTCAGATCATAGGATAAAATGGAGATCCCCGCTATTTCTTCCAGCTGTGCAGTCAGATCTCCCAGGTCAATGTCCAGCAGCCTGCCGCAGCTTTTGCACACCAGATGGTCGTGGCGCTGGATACGGTCGTACCGGTCCGGCATTCCTTCCACTGACACCTTACGGATCAGACCTTCCAGCCACAGACGATTGAGGTTGTTGTATATGGTGGCCAGCACCACTGAGGGATAGGTTTGCCGCAGAACGTGGAAAATTTCCTCAGCTGTCATATGGCTGCGGGAGGCGCTTACGATTTCCAAAATTTTTGCTCCATATTTCGTCATAGCACCCAACACCATTTTAGAATGATTCTAATTTCATTATACGGGATTTTCCTATCCCGTCAAGAGGAAAATCCGCTAAAAAGGGCAGTGCCATATTCGATCTGTTTCTGAATCCGACTTCTCATCAACCGGATAAAGCCATCCGGAGCCTTGACTTCCAGAACCGGCCCGAAAGACAGCACCCGGATCAGCAGTTCTGTCTCATCATCTTTGTCATACCGGAGCTTGATTTGGTAAAGCCGGTCGTCCAGCTTGAAGGTTTCCTTTTCAAAGTGGGAGAAATGGAGAAGAACGCGATCCAGAGCATTCCGCTCGTCATGGAGAATGAGTGTGAGCTCCTCCAAACGCGCATGGGGCAAAGTGATTTTCTTTGGGTCATATGGGTCCAACAGTTCACAAGAGCGCACCCGTGCCATATTGACCGTGTGGAGCCGTCGCTTGCCGATTGCCAACAGTCTGAACTTGTCATCCTTGGCGGAGTACTCCAGACGATAAGGCATACACTCCAAGGAATGTCGGGCGCCGGTACGGTCGTGGAATCGGATGCGCAGCTTTCGCTTTTCACGAATGGCTTTCAAAGCTGTGCGGAAGCAGGCAATGTAGGCCGGATCATGGAAAGGATCTCCATCTGCACACTGATCAAAGAAAACAAAGGTGTCCTGCTGATATAGCGGTTCTATTTCTTCCAAGCCGGTCATATCCGGATCAAATAGCGCAATTCTCGGATCAGAGAGCAGTGCCTTGAGCCATCTTTTCTGGAGAAGAGTCAGGGGCATCGTAGGCTTGTGCTGAAGTACAGGCCGGAGGTCGGAATCCAGCAATGGCCAGTCTTCCGATTTCAGCGCTGCGGGAATAGATAGTGCGCTCTCAGCAAATGCCTTCTCCTGCACGATCGCAGTCAATCTGCTGGCGGTGAGGGTACCGTCAAAGGCTTCTGTCAAAACAGCGGCAACAACCTGGAAGTAGCTGCCGTAAATCTCACTGAACAGCATGGTCGTCACCCCTATACATCGCATCCATGCGCCGAAGATCTTCGTAGAACATATTCTCAACCAATGGATTGCTGCATTTCAGATCCACGATGCGGCCAAGAAAGGTGCGGAGCCAAGGCAGCATCTCAGAGGCATCATAGACATCGGCAGTGAATCTGCAGGTCTGTGCGTCAAGGAGCTCCACAGTCCCATGGCGCTTCTCCCGCTCCAGGCGCTGCAGGACAAACTCCTCACCGTGGCCCAGGTGGATGGTCATCTCAATATGATCCAAATTGTGATCAGGACCGGTAGAAACACCCCAGAGGTGCCGATCGAATTTCTCCTGGTACCTGAGATACTTATCGTAGTGTTTTTCCACATTGCCGGCCGAGACCTTCTTGATGGCGTCGAGGCGAAAAAAGACCATACGCCGGCCACGATAGTGGTAGCCCAAAAGATACTGCCGACCGGATTGCGTGCTGATATAGATCTTCAATGGGCAAATCGTTCTCTGATACTCTCTGGCACTTCGCAGGCTGCGAATAACAAGCTCTGTTGTGCGCCGTTCATCAATGGCCACCAGCAGATCACAGAGAACGTCACTGTCAAGCGTGTGGAGTATGTAATGGTGCTTGAACCGGAAAGCGTCAGACGGTCGATCCAGCTTATCGATCAGAAAGGAGCCGATTACGCCCACAGGGTTTTCCTCAGAAAAGAAGGCCAGCGCATCTGCCCAGGAAATCAGATGGAAGGCCTCCTCATCTGTTCTTTGGTAGAGGACCTCACGGCCACTCCTTTCAGACCTCAGTAAACCGAGGGACTCATACTCTTTCAGCTTCTTTCGAACGGTTGACTCGTCCAAGGAAAAAGAACCACTGAATTTGGAAAGATAGTTATCGTTGATATGGTCAACGATCTCCTTGCTGGAAAGAGTACCTCCATCGGCCAGCAGATCCATAATGTAAAAATGAAGCGTGATGTCTTTAGCAGTAAAACTTTTGGCCTTGAATGCTTTATGGAGGGGATTGTGCGGGATCTGTCTGCTGTCGACGGAGAGGAACACATTCTTACCGGAGACATCCTGATGGAAGGACATATAGTCACTGAGCCAGCTTTCAATCCTGCGCCGTTCATTATCGTAGCTGCGGGCACTCTTGATACTGTATTCTTCTCGGCGCTTAAAACCGTAGACATAGAATTCGCGCATATAGTTCCGGACCCGTTCAAAATTCTTGATCAGTTCGCTGTATGCCATATGGTCCACCTCGTACGAATGGATTTTAATCCGTTTTCGATACCCTCAGTGGACAAGGGGGGAAAGCGCCGGACGGGGCGAAAAACAGGCGATGGATGCGTTCTCGTCCTCGGCAGGCGTGAGCCTGCCTTCGTCCTGCGGCCTTTCCAGCCCCAGTTTTTCCCTCCCGTCCGGTCCTTCGGAGTTTTCCGGGGTTCGGTCGGGTTTCCGGCAAGGCTGACGACGCAGCCTTCCTTCCCGGAAGGCAAGGAGGAAAACGCAGCCGGGGGCGCGCCCGGCCCCGGAAAACCGCTTTGCCCCTTGTTCACTGAGGGTAAGCTCTTTTATGTGCATTTTATCACATAGGCTGTCCGAAAGGAAGAGCGGCAGAATCGAAATAAGTCAGTGGGAAACAGGGGACAAATTTTGAGGGCTTGACGATAAATTCGCAACTTTTTTTCCGTGATTTTCCTTTGCTTAGGCGGTATTCTAAGATCACGAAAAGCGCATACAGCAGTCCGTAAGCATAGGACGATTGACCGTAAACGCCGCTTTGGACGAGTGGAGTTACCTCACCGCAGTAAACCGTGCGCTTTGTCAAAGGCACCAACAGCAAAGATCGAATAGCTAAAGTGGTTAAAGCAGGCGGTTTACATCCGTCGTTCGTGGGTTCGAATCCCACTTCAAATGGTGCCTTGTTTTTCAGCAAAGATACCGGAGAAATAGCAAGCCGGCTTTGCATCCGATTCGATGCAGGGATTAGGCCGCTGGTCAAACGGCGGGTTGGGACTGCGGTATGTCAGGCATCTTGTGAAAGGCACCAACAGCAATTCGTTGGCAACATCTGCGACTGCAAATCGTATTATGTGGGTTCAAATCCCTGATGGTGCCTTGTTTTACCAATTCCATCACGGAGGAGTGATTTTCATGCTGAAGTTTCTGAAACAGGAAGCGAATATGACCTATACGGAAAATGGCGCTGTTACATACCGATCCACCCAGTCCGAGTGTCTGGATCTGTTTGCCGCCATCGGCGCCCTGCGCCGGGAGAGCGATGAGGAGATCACCAACCGGTTTCTCCGTGCTTATGCCGAGAATGCGGATCTGGCCATGAAAATCCTGTTCTTTGCAAGAGATATCCGTGGTGGTATCGGTGAGCGCCGCGTTTTCCGTACGATGATCAAGTGGCTGGCCGATAATGAGTCTCGATCCCTGGAGAAGAATATCCAGTACATCGCAGAGTACGGTCGCTATGATGACCTTCTGACCCTGATGGGCACCGCCTGCGAAGGCAAAGCGCTGCAGCTTATCAAAAAGCAGCTGGCAGCTGACTGTACTGCTCTGGAGGCGGGTGAGTCTGTATCTCTGTTGGCCAAGTGGCTGCCCTCTGTCAATGCTTCCAACAAGGATACGATCCGTCAGGCAAAGCATATTGCCCGAGCGATGGGCATGAACGATGCCCAGTATCGCAAGACGCTGAGCGCTCTGCGCACAAAGATCAGCATCATCGAGAATAACCTGCGCGAAAAAGACTACACCTTCGACTATTCCAAACAACCCTCCAGAGCGATGTTCAAGTATCGTAAGGCTTTCCTGCGAAATGACAGGGACCGTTACGATGCGTTTATGAGTCGTGCTGCCGAGGGAACGGAGCAGCTCCACACCGGTACCCTGACTCCTTACGAGATCATCAAGCCCTTCTTCGGGTGCGGTGATATCTCATACCAGGAGCGCAAGGCCATCGACGCAACCTGGAAGTCCCAGGAAAATTTCACTGGCGGCGAGAACGCCCTGGTCGTTGTGGATGGCTCCGGCTCCATGTACGGCGGTGCGGATCCGATCCCTGCCACTGTAGCGCTGTCTTTGGGGATCTACTATGCCGAGCACAATACCGGCGCATTCCAAAACCATTTTATCACCTTCTCCGAAAATCCCAAACTGGTGAAGATCAAGGGCAGTGATATCTGTGAAAAGACGAGGTACTGCCAACGGTTCAATGAGGTCGCCAACACAAATATCCAGCGTGTGTTCGAACTGATCCTGAAAACTGCTGTGCGGAACCGCGTACCCCAGAAGGATATGCCCGCCAAGCTCTACATCATCTCCGATATGGAGTTTGACTACTGTACGGAGGATTGCTCCATGACCAACTTTGAGTACGCGCAGCGGATCTTTGCGGAGAATGGGTATCAGCTCCCCGAGGTGGTGTTCTGGAATGTTGCAAGCCGCAATCAGCATCAGCCCGTCAAGGTCAATGACCGGGGTGTGGCGTTGGTGTCCGGCTGTAATCCCCGAATCTTCTCCATGCTGAAGGCCGGTATTCTTTCCCCCTATGCCTTTATGATGGATGTTCTGGGCTCTGAGCGTTATGCGGCGATTGTGGCATAGAAATGCTGATTTTTCTTTGTGCGATGAAATGTATTGTTGTATCAGGTGCTTGGTCGTATATGAAAGGCGGTGTTTGCCGTGGAGACTTTGATCAAAGAAAAACTCAGGGAAATCGAACTGCGGGAAAATTGCCGCATTTTGCTGGCAGTTGAGTCCGGAAGCCGTGCCTGGGGATTTGCTTCCCCGGACAGCGACTATGATGTTCGCTTTATCTATGTGCGCCCCAAAGAGAGCTATCTCAAGCTCAACCGATCTCGTGATGTGATCGAGCTTCCCATCCATGATGTTCTGGATATCAATGGCTGGGATGTAGACAAGACGCTGAAACTGCTCCACAAATCCAACCCCACTGTATTTGAGTGGTTTTCCTCTCCGATTGTGTATAAGACCACGGACTTCGCTGAGGCATTCAAGCCCGTTATGCGGCGCTGTTTCTCATCCAAAAGAGGGCTGTGGCACTACCTTCATATGGCTGAAGGAAACTATCGGGAGTATTTGCGAGGCGATATGGTAAAGGTGAAGAAATACTTCTATGTGCTGCGGCCGATCCTTGCTTGCCGATGGATCCTTGAAAAAGGTACTCCGCCCCCGATGCTCTTTTCTGAACTGGCGGCAAGCCAGCTCCCGAACTACCTTAAAGAGACCGTTGCAGAGCTGCTTGATAGGAAGATGAACTCCCCCGAGGCAAAAATGATTCCAAGGATCGATATTCTCAGCGATTACTTGGATCGAAGCATTGCGCAAGTGCGAGCCTTGGTTGAGCAGTATCCGAAGGAAACCATTCAGGATTGGGAGGAATTCAATACATTGTTCCTTGCTGCGTTGGAGATGTGATCAAGGATGAAGCATTGGATTGCGATCTTTGAGGAAGTATCACGGCACTCTGCTGACCTCCCTGTGTCCTCCGATTGCCAGAGCGGCCCGGCTATGGTATGATGGTACCAGAACGCAAGGAGGTGCCGCTACTCCGCCCAGCGGGTCAAAGAGATGATCCAGCGCCAGAAGGAGAAGTACGGCTGGGAATTCCTCTTCCTGGGCGCCAACATCGACACGGTGGAAACGGCGGGCCATCTGGGCATCACCCCCGACCGGGCGGTGAACTACCACTGTGACAGCGAGGGCACCCGTCTCAACTACGAGGTAGTGGGCCGGGTTGTGGCCACCGTCCGGTGCAGCGCACCTCTGGACGAGCACTGGAAGGATGCCATCGAGGAGGATTTCCGTAAACGGCAGAAATCGCGAAAGAGAACTTGATTTTCGCAGTATCGAAAGAGGGGATGGAGGCTTCCCGCCCTGTTGTGACGAACACCAGTACTGACGGAAACGGAATACATGTGTTTGTTTCCGGCTATTACTCATAGTTATCTTGGCAATATTATGGGTTTAATGGTATAATAATACCAACGATACACTCAACGAGTGCAATTCCCGGGGCACTATCCTCATGGGGGGATAGTGCAGCCAACACAGGTGGTGGTTTCACCAACAGCTTATCGTATACCTTGCAAATCAGCCGAGATGCGGCTGATCGTGCAGGCTGGTATCGCAATTATTTTACGGTTGTTCAAAACACAGGACGTGATCAAAAACGGAAAGAACAGAAAGGATGATACTCTTATGAGACACACAAAGATGCTGGCAGCCATCATGGCTGTCCTTATGCTTGCAGCCGCCATGCCGGCAGCCGGCGTAAGCGCCGCAACCCAGGTTGTCGCACAGTCCTCGGCCGACTGGACCTCGGATACCACTTCGGATCTAACCGTGCAGCCCGGCAAGTCTTATCAGTTTAAGTTCACCGCGTCCGACCCGGATGCCATTCGCGTCTGGACGGGTACGCCCGGCGTGTTCAACATCACGAAGACCGTGACGGAACCAAACGCTGTATATTATAAGATTACGGCCATTGGCACTCCCGGCGCGGCGGCAGGCGTGTATGTCTCGTACCAGAACGGTTCCGGCACAAAGCTGTGTGTTGCCACGGTTGCAGGCGGTTCTTCCGCTGTCACGCAGCCCTCGACCGGCTGGATCAGCGACACCACTTCGGATCTGACCGTACAGTCCGGCAAGTCCTATCAGTTTAAATTCACCGCATCCGACCCGAACGCAATCAAAGTTTGGATGGGTACACCCGGTGTGTTCAACATTACGAAGACCGCAACGGAGACAAATGCTGTGTATTACAAGATTACGGCCATTGGCACTCCCGGCGCGGCGACAGGCGTGTACGTCTCTTATCAGAACGGCTCGGGTACGAAGCTCTGTGTCGCTACCGTTGCGGGCAGTACATCCGGCACCACTTCTCAAACGCCGAATGTGGACACCACAGGCATGACGCAATACCAGAAAGACGCCATCAAGGCTGGTCTTACGCTGGGCGCGTGGAACCATGCGTTTGAGCAGGAAGTGTTTGAACTGGTGAATCAAGAACGCGCGAAAGCTGGACTTCCAGCACTTGTATGGGCAAGATCTCTGACGGATACCGCGCAGACCCGTGCCAAAGAACTCGAAACCCTTTTCAGCCATACAAGACCAGACGGGACTCAAAGCAGCTGGGAAAATATTGCAATGGGAGCAGGTGGAGGCTGGTTTGAGAATGCGGCTACCGGCGAGGTTGATTGGCATATCGCGAACGGCACGCCCAGTCATGTGATGGACAGTTGGATGAATTCGCCTGGTCATCGTGCCAATATTCTCGACCCGAACGCCAAGGCCATCGCTATCGGGTGTTATGTCGGAGAGGATGGCGGTGTCTACTGGGTACAGAACTTCACAAACAACGCTGAGGATATGGTGGATCCCCTCACATCCAACCCACTGCTGGGAAAATAAAAAAGAGCTCCGAAGAAAGCAGACGATCGCTGCGGATCCCTTTCCCGAGTGTTGAACCGGCGGCATGATTTGTTTTGCTCCGAGAAGGAAAAAGAAATGATGCGCAAAAGCGAACTGTATCGTGAGAGGAATCCATGAAAACTCCCCATCTGTCGTCGAACAGCAGGAAATGCTTCCGGCAGGTGGGGAGTTTTTGTCCGCAGCAGCTTCATAACCACAACCTGCAAGTACATAACATGGGGAAAAAACGAAGCAGGCCGCTGGAATGAAGAACCTATTCTTCCACGGCTATCATACTTTTTTCCGGGTTAGAAAGACTCCGACTGCTGACGCAATCAGAACAAAGGGGGCCAGCCGGATACAGAGCCATTCAAAGGCGTGATAAACCGTGCCGGCCACGGCAAGTTCCGGGTCATGAAAATCCCAACCCAAGTAAGGACTGTTGCCCACGATTAAGACTGCAGACAACGCCACGATAATTCCGCACACTGCGATCAGAGACCAGTGCAGCGCAGTTTTTCTGAACGCTTTTCTTCGCGCAAACTGCAAATTCATAATCTCCAGCTTTTCGGAGAGTGCTTTTATGGTATCCGCTTCCGACTCCGTCACCGTCTCCCCCAGCAGCGTGCTCACAGGTGTCTCCAGGGCTTCCGACAAGGCGATCAACAAATCGGAATCCGGGACAGATAATCCGGTATCACATAGTTAAAGATATTGGTGTCATTTAATCAATTTTGCCGATAAAGCGGTAGAAGATTTCTACCTCCTGTTCCCGGCTTCCGTCCTCACCTTTGACCGCTTCATGGACAACGATTTTTTCAATCAGCGTATTCAAAAGTTCGGCGGTCAGTTCTGTTGGATTGACGCACTCTTTCATCAAGGCAATCCATTTTTCTGCGTCTGCGGCGTTCTGGCTTTCAGTGGCGATAGCGGATTGAAGCTGTTCAATCTTTGTGTCCAGTTCAGCCTGTTCGCTCTGGTACTTCCCGGACAGCATAGAGAAGTTGTATTCCGTGATACGCCCCGCCGCCCAGTCCTTATACATCCGGGCAAACAGGGTATCGACTTCGGCTTTGCGTTTTTCCGCCTTTTTCAGTTCGGCGGCCTGCCGCTTCCTTGCAGTATTGCGTTCCTTGTCGCTGGCGTTAAGTAGCCGTTTCAGAAGTTTGTCCCCGTCCTGCTGTACCAGCCCCGACCAGTATTGCAGACGGGAGAGGACATAGGCGTAAAGCACATCATAGCGGATATAGTGCATGGAGCATTGGCGTGTGCCCTGTCCGTACTTGCTACAATGATAATGGCCGTAAGGCTTGCTGTTCTGCCTGTTCTCCCCATAGGACAGCGACCAGCCGCAATCCGCACATTTTACCAATCCGGAAAAAATCTGCGTCGTACCATCCTTGCACTTTCTGCGGCGGCTTGCTATCTGCTCCTGTACCTGCCGGAAAACCTGCTCGCTGATAATCGGCTCCTGCGTATTCTCCACCCGCACCCATTCACTTTGGGGCTTGCGTACCCTCCGCTTGTTCTTAAAGGAAATGTTCGTTTCCCGGTAGTGGATGGTATGGCCGATATAGGTTTCATCTTTCATAATGCTCTTGACCTGGGCTATCGTCCATGCGTAGCTTTTTTCCTCCGGCGCACCCGCATAGATGTTTGCGAAAGTCCCGTCACGCTGGAAATTGATAAATCCCGGCGTGGGAACCTTTTCCGCAATCAGTATGCTTGTGATACTGGCCGCCCCTCCGCCATGAAAGGCAAGGTCAAAAATCTTCTCCACTATCCAGCGGGTTTCCTCGTCGATTATCAGCTTGTTTTTGATTTCCGGGTGTTTCCTGTACCCGATGGGAGCATAGGCATCAATACGCTGTCCTGTGGCAAACTTCGCTTTGAAAGCGGCCTTTACCTTGCGGCTTGTATCTTTCGCAAACCATTCATTGAACAGGTTTTTGAACGGGACAAAATCGGAAAGCCCTTTCTCTGTGTCCTCATTCTCTGCAACGGCGATGTAGCGCACCCGTTTCTCCGGGAACAGAAATTCCAGATAGTAGTCCATCATCACATGTTCCCGCCCGAAACGGGACAGGTCTTTCGTAACAATGCAGTTTACTTTTCCAGCTTCCATATCGTCCATCATGCGCTGAAAATCCGGGCGTTCAAAGTTTGTCCCCGACCAGCCATCATCAAAATACTCTCTAAGTAGTCACAAACCTCTTCATTGATTCGGATAATTGAGGCTGTATTTACATCAAATAAATAGAAACAATCTATTGTTTTGAATAGTTTAATAAATGGATAATCATTGCTCATATTCTGAAATCCTCCGTATATAAAAATTGGAGTACAGCCACGGGGAACCCCCCATAGGCTGTACTCCAAAGTTAAGGAACCCCGTTCTTAGAATGCCCATTTTCCATTGATTGCAATAGTCATGAGCTTAGCATAGTTCTGAATGGCCAGAGTGCTGCTTGGTGATGTGTTGGGAGTGCAATCACAACCTAACATACGGCAGTCTGCATTGCAGTCACAGTTACCAAAAGCAACCAGCGTACCACTTTGAACGGAAGCTTTCTTACCCAGCGTCTTTTTTATATACTTGTCCTCTTTTCCATAATTATTACACAAGAGTATAAACAGATATATCTATACTCAAATGCTCCAGCTTTTAGTATTTTGCATCCCTACCGGATAGCCTTGCATCCCCAACAGGTAATGTTGTGCAACTTTCTGGTCAAAAATCTTCTGGTCAAGTGCTTGCAGCTGTTCCTTTCGGTCAATGCTCTTTTCCAGTATCATTTTTTGCATAAGTTCCCGCTTTAGGCGTTCCTCGGTCACATACTCGTTGTTCCTCTTGCGCTGCTCAGTTCTGCGGTCAGAACGATAAAACGCCCCCTCCGCTTTAGAATTAACCCATTGTGGCGTTGTTGCAGTATCACTAATTCCATAGCTAGTCGCTCCAGCACTTGTAATCGTTGTTGTAACATGGCAGTCAAAAGGAACCTTATGTGAATCTCTCGCATCTGCTCGAAGCCAATCCATAATCTCCTTGCGGTACTCTGGATCGTCCTTCATTCTTTGGAATCCATCTTCTGTAATATGTATAGAATTAGTCAAAACAGAGGCAGCGGTCATTGAATCAATTTCAGCCAGTTCCTTATAAATTTCCTGCTTAAAGGCTGCCATCTCGTCAACTTCTGATACTTCTTGCGTTGCCGCCGCCTCATCTGTCTGGCCTGTTGCCTGTGCAGCTGCATTTGTGTTTTGCATCAGTTGTGTAAAATCTTGCATTTTTACGGTGTTTGCTTTTTGTTGCATACCGGAAAATTGCTGTGCTAACATTGCAGCACTGGAATATCCGCTAATCTGCATAGCTATAACCCATCCTTTCACTGGAAATATTTAGTATTTTTTATTCCATCTTTCCCTTAAACTAACATAAAGAATGATAAATGTCAACAGATTTTATGACCATAAAAATGATTGGTAGATGTGCATTTTGCACAATTATTTGAAACATATCAGTATTTGATTAAAGAGAAACTAAGAAAAAAGCAGACGAACCTCCAACTGACATATAAAGAACCACAGCTATTATTGTCGTACTCTGCGATAGTCTCCATATCAATTCAAATATAAACAATGAAAATGAACTGATTTGGAGTGTAGATAGTCTTAAAGAGAACGAAGATAACTTTCAAATTGCTCTTCAAGAGTGGTATTGCCAGCCGATTCCGAAAAACCGATTTTTACTACAATCTTTCCATGACGGAAGCAATACGGGTTACGGATTTGCCGGATAAATTCAAGAATCCTTTCCTCTTTCGGCAAGTCTGTATTGATGACAACCTCCCGAATGTCCACAAGCTGCTCTGGATCAACTGTTTTGATGTCCACACAGGAGAGTGTGTCCAGTTCTGATAAAGTTGGCATTTTCAAACAGGCCCCTCCTTTCTGCTCTTACAATCCTATTCAGAAGGGAACCTGTTCTATGCCTGTGGGTTCAATCCAATGCTGATTGCCAGGGCCGCATCCACTTCCAACATTTTTTCTTTGGTGATGCGCCCAATGTAGCCACGGAGCCGCTTTCGGTCTATTGTCCGCAGTTGCTCCAACAGCAGCAACGAAGTAGGGGCAAGCCCAGGCACATTCTCCAGCAGGATATGCGTGGGTAGGCTGCTCTTGACCTTTCTGCTGGTGATAGCTGCCACAACAATGGTAGGGCTGAAATGATTTCCCACATTGTTTTGAATGACAAGTATAGGGCGAGTGCCGCCCTGCTCGATACGGCTCTGAATGAAGTGGTAATAGCGTCCCTCCGGCTTGACGATATGGAAGTTGTACTTGCTTTTGGCTGTGTCAATGTCGGGGTTGCTGGCGTACTGCTCCTTTTGTCTTTCGTGGTGGGCTTCCAGCGGCCTTGCCGGGTTGCCCTTGTGCTTCTCAAAACGCAAAATTGCGTGTTGTGCCATGAATCTCCTTTCCCCATTCCTTTCCCATCCAGGGTTTTCCACAGGGAAAATCCCGCCAGAAATAGCTCGGATAGGATTGGAATGGATAGAATCTAAATCAATCTCTTAATCTTTGTATTTCTATATACCGTCTGGTTTCCGTACTTCAGAGGGGTGATTTCCGTACTTCATGGGTACGGTTTTCAATCCTCCGGCGTACCATAACCGGATTTCTTGAAGTCGGTGTTTGAAACCGCTTCATAGGATTTGGGGTAAATGCGGTTGGGTTTTCCACAGCCCTGTTTCTGGATTTCCACCAGTCCGGCATATTGCAGTTCCCGCAGGGTGTTTACCGCTTTCTGCCGCCCACAGTGGAGCAGGTCAACCACCTCGCAGATAGGGTAATACAGGAAAATCCGTCCGCAGTCATCCGCCCACCCATTCTTGCGGGACAACTCTGTCCGGCGCAGGATAAAGACGTACAGAACCTTTGCCTCGTTGGACAGGGGCTTGAATGTGGGGGCTTCAAAGAGGAAATTCGGGAGCCGGGTGAAGCTGAATGCCTTTTCCGGCTGGTGGATATAGATGGTATTTGTCATAGTGCGTTTTGTGGACGGTTAGAAGCCCGTTTTCCGGGGTGGACGATACTTTATACCACCTGCCCCGGTTTAGGGCTTGCGGAGCCTGATAAATCAAGGCTTTTTTCGCTCCTAACTGTCCACAGCAGACCTCCTTTTCCGCTCACTTTCTGTTTTCTGCCGCCTGTGAACTCTGGCGGCACAGTCCGGGCAGTATTTTGCCCGGTTGGATTTGGGGACGAACACACCGCCGCAGACCGCACAGCGTTTCAAGACCTTATCCCGGAAAATCTCCGCTTCCAGCGTCCCGTCCAGCGGCAAGACCGCCCAGCGGAACCACTTACAGCAGAGCGAGAAAGAAATTGTCTGCGGGCAGGTGCAGGTATCCCCATCGTCAAGGACAATGCAGTTGCCGTCCTCACAGCAACAACACTCCCGGCGTATCAGGCTGGCCGCCTGTTTCCTCTGCGCCGGTGTCATGCGGTAAAGGGAACCGTCCGGCCTGCGTTCCAGCGGCGGCAAGTCTTTATAGGGGTTATCTCTCATGCGTTCCCTCCATTTTGCTTTCCATTGCCGTTCTCCCCGAAAAGATTTCCTGCCTCATTCCTGCGGCGTGTTCACAACAGGGCCCCCGCAAAGCCTGCTTTGTGGGGAGAGGAGCCGCAGCGGAGCGAGTGAGCTTTCGCCATCTGGCGGAAGCGAATGATACGCAGCTTGCGGCGACGAGGCACGCTCCCCGCAACTTCGGGACATTTTGTCCCGAAGTCCGGCTCCTTGCGGTGCTTCCCCAGCCGGGGTATCCTTTTTCGGACGGTCATTCTGTTTTCAACGCCTCATGAAATGCCATCACAGCTGAGAATGAAAATAAAGGCAGTGCATAGGACGGCGGCATCTGCTACACTAAAGTCAGCAGGCGTAGTCCGGTTGCAC
>NZ_NFJU01000021.1 GCF_002160025.1 Anaeromassilibacillus sp. An200 | reverse complement strand
GCACCTGTGTTTGACTATCACCGCCTTCTTTACCGACAATACTTGCAGATTCCTTTCCGCTTAACTTCCAACCCACTGGGTCGGAAGTTAAATCCGTCCGCTGTCCCTGACGTTTCATCGCGTCCAACTTCATTTTGTAGGCAAACGCTTTTTCCGAGGGCAAAATCTGCTCCCGTTGCAAGTTAGAATCTACCATGATGATTGTGGCTTCATCATCGGTGAGATTTCGTACAATACAGGGGATTTCCGGGAGCTGCGCCAGCTCCGCCGCCATTTTCCTGCGGTGTCCGGCTACCATTTCATAGCTGCCGCCTTGCTTGGGGCGTACCAGCGCAGGAACCAACACGCCATACTGCTTGACGCTCTCCGCCATTTCCTGCATGGCCGCATCCATCCGCACTTTGAAAGGGTGATCCGGGAAATCGCTGATCTCTGAGGGATTCAGGTTGACGACTTTCTCCAATCTGGCCTCCGCACGGCTTTCCTCGGTGGAAAAGAGGTCATCGACTGAGGGCAGATTGAAGTTTAGCGCGTTGTTTCTCGCCATCCGCCTGCACCTCCTTTGAAAATTCCGCATAAGCCTGAGCTACCTTGCTGCCATTATCATAGGCGTAGATGCTCTTGCCAGCGGCGCTGATTTCTGCGGCTTTGATTGCAACGGGAATCTCGGAACGATAGATTTTCAAAACACTCCCGTAGCTCTGCCGCAAGGTTTCTGCCGTCTGCTTGGCCAGATTGGTGCGCCCGTCCACAAGGGTCAGCAGTACGCCGTCCACTTTGAGGGACGGGTTGATCTGCCGCCTGACCTTGCCGATGGTTCGCATGAGCTGGGTCATGCCTTTGGCCGGGAGATAGTGGGCCTGTACCGGGATAATCACGCTGTCAGCCGCCGCCAACGCATTGATCGTAATCATACCAAGGGACGGCATACAGTCAATCAGAACCGTGTCATAGTTCTTCTTGACTTCATTGACATAGGTGCGCAACGTGAACTCCCGGCTCATGGCGTTTACCAAGCTCATTTCCATAGCCGACAGCTCAATGTTGGCTGGCATAAGGTCAACACCCTCTTTGTGGTGCAGGATGCCCTCATCCACAGAAAACGGCTCGTCGCGGATCACCTTCTCCATGATGGTTGCAAGGGTGGTCTGCAAGCTGTCCTGATCCTGCCAGCCCAGGCAAGTGGTGAGGTCGCCCTGGGGGTCTGCATCAATGAGCAGAACCTTTTGTCCCAGGCGGGCCAACCCAATGCCCAGATTCACCGTTGTGGTGGTTTTGCCTGTTCCGCCTTTCTGGTTGGCCAATGCGATGACACGGCCTTCCTTCGGGCGGCTTCTCTGTTCCGGCATTTTCATGTCCTCCTTTTTGATAGATTTAGCTGCCCGTTGGCAAGACGGACAGCTATGTATGCTGCAAAATGGGCATGAAAAAAAGCCGCCTATTCTATGAAAAGAATAAACGGCTTGATTTAGTCGGCACAATATGTAGTTTTCAAATTCTTTTGACAGGGGCGCACATGACTTTGAGCAAAAGATCATCCACGCAGCCGGTGTCTCGATTTTCCCGCAGCAGGGTGTTACGAAGATGATTGAGGCTCTGGATCACAATGCTGTTTTCGGCAGGGGTGAGGGTTATCTTGAATTTCTGCTTCCTCATAGTGCAGTCCTCCTTTTCGCCTTCATTGTATCTGCTCAAAGACGTGTAGCGCAAATGTGCAAGCATTCACCGGCTTCAAAGAGTTTGGATGGCATGAGGAAGAAAAGATAAACCGAATTTAGTTTGGTCAAATCCTGACAAATCAGGCCAGCCCTTTCAAAAGAAAAACCATAAAGAAAGGCTCTTAAACGATGGACAATCCACAGGACAAAAGTACCTCGAAAACGGCCCGATTTTGATTGCTGATTATCCTATTTTTTACCGAAAACGGGGTTCAAAACACCCGGTTATCCTATTTTTACCGAGAAAAAACTGGGTCAGAACAGTTCAAATTCTGCCAGAACCAGACAAACTGCAACAGAAGATATGAAATGGAAAAACCCCGAAAAACCGCAGTTTTTCGGGGTTTTTGAGCCTCTTTGAACCAGTTTGAACAGCTGATTATCTCTTGCTGAACTGAGGAGCACGACGTGCTGCCTTGAGGCCGTACTTCTTGCGCTCCTTCATTCTCGGATCGCGGGTGAGGAATCCGGCCTTCTTGAGGGTGGGGCGCAGATTCTCGGAATCGTACTGCAGCAGAGCGCGGGCAATGCCGTGACGGATGGCGCCGGCCTGGCCGGTGACGCCGCCGCCTGCCACACGGCAGACGATGTCGAACTTCTCGTTGTTATTGGTCAACACCAGCGGCTGACGGACGATGAGCTTGAGGGTCTCAAGGCCGAAATAGTCGTCGATGTCTCTGTCGTTGATCGTGATCTTACCGGTGCCCTGGTACACGCGCACGCGGGCCACAGAGCTCTTTCTTCTGCCGGTACCGTAAAAGTAAGGCGCTTTCTCGTACATGATTCAATCCTCCCTTATCTCTCCCAGGCTTCGGGCTTCTGAGCAGCATGCTTGTGCTCGCTGCCGGCGAACAGGCGCAGACGGCCAAGGGCGCCGCGGCCCAGCGTGTTGTCCGGGATCATGCCCTTGACGGCGAGCTCCATTGCCTTGGTCGGGTTCTGGGCCATCAGGGTATCGTAACGGACGGATTTGAGATGTCCGATATAGCCGGTGTGGTGATGATAGAACTTCTTCTCCAGCTTCTTGCCGGTGAGAACCGCCTTCTCGCAGTTCACGATGATGACGTGGTCGCCGCAGTCAACATGCGGCGCAAAGGTGGGCTTGTGCTTGCCGCGGAGCAGAGCGGCAGCCTGCGCGGCGACGCGGCCCAGCGGCTTGCCGGCGGCGTCAAGTACATACCACTTGCGGTCGATCTCGCCGCTCTTGGGCATATAAGTAGACATGGCTGTTACCTCCTGAACTCTCGTTCCTTCTTCTTAATTCACAAATCGTGCTCCATGATAGTACCACACTCGGAACGGGCTGTCAAGAGGAAAATCCGATCTTTTTGATTTACAGGGAGGTATGCTCCGTTTTTCTCCTGTTTTTGGCCTTATCCTCTCTGTCGCTCACGCGTCATTTTTATTTTTCAGATGCAATAGCGCTTCATGTAGTCCTCCATGAGCGGCAGCAGATGAGCGTAATCGGCGCGGCTCTGGAGATATTCATAGATATCCCGGACGGTGACGAGGGCATGCACCCGGATGCCGAATTCCTCCTCGACCTCCATGACGGCAGTCTTTTCGGGATTCTGGCCGAACTCACAGCGGTTGACGGAGATGAACATGTCCGTCACCTTCACGTCGGCGCAGGCGGAGAGCACGGGCATCGTCTCGCGCACGGCGGTGCCGGCGGTGATAACGTCCTCGATGATGATCACGCGGTCGCCGTCCTTCGGCTTGTAGCCAACAATACTGCCGCCCTCGCCGTGATCCTTGGCCTCCTTGCGGTTGAAGAAAAAGGGCTTGTCGATCCCGTAGCTGCGGGCCAGCGCTCCCGCCGCCGTCGTCACAAGCGGGATGCCCTTGTAGGCCGGGCCGAACATCGCGTCAAACCCGTCTCCGACCGTCTCTTTCACGAGCGCGGCGTAGAATTCGCCGAGCCGTGAGCTCTGCAGGCCGGTGCGGTAGTTGCCCGTGTTGACAAAATACGGCGTATTGCGCCCGCTCTTCGTCACAAACTCCCCGAAGCGAAGCACGTCCGCTCCCATCATGAACTCGATAAATTCCTTCTTTGCCTGTGTCAGCATAAAAAACCTTCCCTTCCCGTTTCAGTTGCTTTCATTATACTGTCCGGGGCAGAAAAACGCAACCGCCGCGCGGCTTCGGCAGGCTCTAAAAAAACATGCCGGCGGAGCGCATTTTTTGGTTGGCTCTCCCGCTTGCGCACGCGGGAGCGGGTATGCTATATTATAGGATACAGGAAAGCAAATTCAGATGGCAAATCAGGACCGCCCCACGCGGATCACCCCACCCCCTTCCGGAGGCTGGGGCGTTTGCGCGTGCATCGCCGCGCGCCCGGAAAACAGGAGGAATTTTCAGCATGTTGTTTTTTTCGAGAAAACCCGCCCCCACAGGGCCGGTAGAATATATTGTGGCGGGCCTGGGGAACCCCGGCTCCAAATATGAAAATACGCGGCATAACGCCGGATTTCTGGCGATTGACCGGCTCGCGGAAAAAGCGGGCGTTTCGATTGACCGGCTCAAGTTCAAGGGATTGACCGCGCAGGCGGAGGTCGGCGGCAAGCGTGTGCTCCTGCTCAAGCCCTCCACCTTCATGAACCTCTCCGGCCAGAGCGTGCAGGAAGCTCTCTCATTTTATAAGCTCCCGCCGAACCGTTGCATCGTCCTCTTTGACGACATCTCCCTCGAGCCGGGGCGGATGCGCATCCGCGCCAAGGGAACGGACGGCGGCCACAACGGTATGAAGAACATCATCTATCTCACAGGCCACGACGATATCCCGCGCATCAAAATTGGCGTCGGCAAGAAGCCGAACCCCGGCTGGGATCTGGCGGACTGGGTGCTCTCACGCTTCTCTCCTGCCGACTGCAAGGCGCTCGACCCGGTGCTGGATCACGCCGCCGAGGCTGTCTCGCTCATCGTCAACGGGAAGCTTCAGGAAGCACAGAACCGTTTCAATTCCTGAACGGGGGCGCACTTCGCAATGGAAAATTTCCTGTTCAGCGTCAACGCCACATTTCCGATCTTCCTCGTTATGCTGGCCGGATGGCTGCTGCGCCATTTCGGGATGCTTACCCAGCCGTTTGTGGATGTGGCAAACAAATTCAATTTCTATGTCACGCTCCCGATCCTGCTCTTCACCGAGATCTCGGCTATGAGCCTGTCTGAAGCCTTCGACCCCGCGTTCTTCTTCTACTGCATGGGTGCGACGTTCGTGGGTATTGTGCTGATCTGGGTGCTGGCTGTGATATTTGTAAAGGATAAGAAGATGCTCGGCGCGTTCGTGCAGGGCTGCTACCGCGGCAGCCCTGCCGTGATGGGCGTCGCCTTTGTGATGAACATGTACGGAAACGCAGGCGCCTCGCCGCTGATGATCGTCGCGTCCGTGCCGCTGTTCAATATCTTTGCCGTGCTGATCCTGACAATCCACGGCGATGGCGGCGGGTTCCGCCCCGCCCAGCTTAAAAAAGCCCTGCTCGGCGTGTGCAAAAATCCGATCCTTCTTGGAATTCTCGCAGGGCTTCTGTTCTCCGTGACAGGTTGGAAATTCCCCACGCTCGTGAACAAGACGCTGGGCTATTTCGCGGACATGTCCACCCCCATCGCGCTCATCGCCATCGGTGCAGGGGTACAGCTCGGGGAAGCCTTCGCCCGCTGGAAACCCACGCTGATTGCCGCCTTCGTCAAGCTGATCGCGCTGCCCGGCGTGTTTTTGACGCTGGCCATAGCCCTCGGCTTTCACGGCGACCAGCTTGTTGCGCTGCTGGCTATGCTGGGCCTTGCCACCACGCCAAGCGCGTACATTATGGCGAAAAACATGAAAAACGACGACGTGCTCACCTCGGGGATCATCGTCGTCACAACGCTGCTTTCGAGCATCACTGTTACCGGCTGGATCTTTCTTCTGCGCTCGCTGGGAAAGATCTGAACGGTCCGGCATGATTTCAGGGGAGGGAAACGCATGAAATTCCTGCATACGATACTGGGAAAGCTTCCGGAATTCCAGGAGCTGGAGCGCGCCGTCCAAAGCGGGGCGCTGCCTGCCGCCGCCACAGGGCTTTCCACGGTGCACAAGGCCACCTTTATTGCCTCGCTGTGCGTCCGGCAGAAGAAAAAAGCCTTCGTCCTCACGGGCGAGGAGGCCGAAGCGCAGCGTCTGTGCGAGGATCTGCGCTCCATGGGCCTGCGTCCCCTGTTCTACCCTTACCGCGATTTTGCCCTGCGCGACACCGAGGGCGCGTCGCATGAATACGAACGGCAGCGGCTTCAGGTGCTGGCACTGATGGCGGCGGGGGACTATGACGCCGTCCTGTGCTGTCCGGACGCGGCCCTGCAATATACACTCCCGCCCGCTGAACTGCGCCGCCGCACCGTCTCCCTGCATCCCGGCCAGTCCATCACCATGGAGCAAGTGGAAACCGCTCTGCTGGCCTGCGGCTATGAGCGCGCCGTGCAGGTGGACGGCAGCGGCCAGTTTTCGCGGCGCGGCGGCATTCTCGACGTGTTTACGCCGGACGCGGAGCAGCCCGCCCGCCTGGAATTCTGGGGAGACGAGATCGATACCATCTCCCTTTTTGACGTGGAGACACAGCGCCGCGCGGATTCCGTGGAGGAGCTGATTCTCGCCCCCGCTGTGGAAGCCCTCGCGGACGACCCCGCCGCGCTCGCGGAGAAAATCCGCCGCCTGGCGTCCTCCCTGCGCGGCAAGACCGCGCCGAAGGCGAAAGAAATCCTTTCTGCCCAGGCCGATAAGCTGGCCCAGGAGCTGCACCTTGGCTGTCTCGACAAATTCATCACCCTGCTCTACGACAAGACCGCCACGCTCTTTGACTACGCCGGGGACGACACGCTCTTTTTCCTCAGCGAGTCCGCAAAGTGCCGGGAACGCATGCGCTCCACACTCTGGCAGTGGGGCGAGGATGTGAAGGATTACCTGGAGGAGGGTGTGCTGTGCCGGAGCCTGTCCCAGTTCAGCGAGGACTGGCCGTATTTGCTCCAGCGCTTTGAGCACGCGGGCGTCTACCTGGACGTGTTCGCGCGGGGCGGCTACGATACGCCGGTGCGCACGCAGATCGCCGTCACAGCGCGGCAGCTCTCCGTGTGGGGAGGCAGCACGCAGCTGCTTGCTGAGGATTTGCAGGGGATGCTGCACAACAAATGGGCGTGCGTCGTGCTCGCGGGCAACGAGCGCAGCGGCCAGACCGTCGCCGCCGACCTGCGGGCACAGGGCCTTCCCGCCGCCTACCTGGAAAACCCGGAAACCATCCAGCGCGGCACGGTGGCAGTGACCTCCGGCGCACTCTCCGCGGGCATGGAATATCCCGGCGCGTTCTTTGGACTGATCACCCACGGGCGCATGGCGCAGACCGCGGCCAAAAAGAAGAAGCGTCCCAAAAACAGCCAGGAGATCTACAGCCTGGCCGACCTCACCCCCGGTGATTATGTGGTGCACGTCTCCCATGGCGTGGGCGTGTTCGAGGGCATCCATAAAATCGACATGCACGGTGTGGTGAAGGACTACATCAAGGTGCGCTACGCCAAGGGCGACACGCTCTATGTGCCGGTGACACAGCTTGACCTGGTGAGCAAGTACATCGGGCCGCGTGAGGATGCCAGCGTGAAGCTCAACAAGCTCGGCGGCACGGAGTGGCAGAAAGCCAAAACGCGCGTGCGCCACGCTGTGCGCGACATGGCCAAGGAGCTGATTCAGCTCTACGCCAAGCGGATGCAGGTCAAGGGACATGCGTTTTCGGAGGACACGGAGTGGCAGCGCGACTTTGAAGCGCACTTTGAATTTGAGGAGACGGAGGATCAGCTGCGCTGCATCGACGAGATCAAGACCGACATGGAGCGCGAAGCCCCGATGGACCGCCTGCTGTGCGGCGATGTGGGCTTTGGCAAAACGGAAGTGGCGCTGCGCGCCGCGTTCAAGTGCGTCTCCGACAGCAAGCAGTGCGCCATTCTGGTTCCAACGACCATCCTCGCCTGGCAGCACTTCCAGACGATCGCGCGGCGCATGGATGGTTTTCCCGTCAAGCTCGAAATCCTCTCCCGCTTCCGCACGCCGAAGCAGCAGGAGGAGATTCTGCGCCGGCTGCGCCGTGGGGAAATTGACATCATCGTGGGCACACACCGGCTCGTCAGCAAGGATGTGGAATTCCGCGACCTGGGCCTTGTCATCATCGATGAGGAACAGCGCTTTGGCGTGGCACAGAAGGAACGGCTCAAGTCCGCCTACGCGAACATCGACCAGCTCACCCTCTCCGCAACGCCAATCCCCCGCACGCTGAACATGGCACTTTCCGGTATCCGCGATATGAGCGTGATCGAGGAGGCTCCGCACGACCGCCACCCTGTGCAAACTTACGTCTTAGAGCACGACGACGGTATTCTCTATGAAGCGATCCGGCGTGAAATCCGCCGCGGCGGGCAGGTGTACTACCTGCACAATGACGTTGCGACGATCGAGCGGGTCGCCGCGCGGATCCAGGCCGCCGTGCCGGAATCGCGCGTCGGCTTCGGCCACGGCAAGATGAACGAGCAGGAGCTTTCGGAAATCTGGCGTAAGATGATCGATCACGAGATCGATGTGCTCGTCTGCACCACCATCATCGAGACGGGCGTGGACGTGCCGAACGCCAACACGCTCATCATCGACAACGCCGACCGCCTTGGCCTGTCGCAGCTGCACCAGATCCGCGGACGCGTGGGCCGTTCCAGCCGCCGCGCCTATGCGTATCTGACCTTCACGCGGAACAAAGTGCTTTCAGACGTTGCCCAGAAACGATTGTCCGCCATCCGCGAGTTCACGGAGTTCGGCTCCGGCTTCAAGATCGCGATGCGCGACCTTGAGATCCGCGGCGCGGGCAACATCCTCGGCGGTGAACAGCACGGCCACATGGAAGCCGTCGGCTATGACCTTTACCTCAAATTGCTTGGAGAAGCAATCAAGCGCGAAAAGGGCGAGGAGGTGCGCGAGCTGGACGAGGAATGTCTGGTGGACGTGCAGATCCAGGCACACATCCCGGAAAGCTACATCGCCGACCTCACCCAGCGGCTTGAAATTTACCGCCGCATCGCGGACGTGCGCACGCGCGACGACGCACTGGACGTGACGGACGAACTGATCGACCGCTTTGGCGAGCCGCCGGAGAGCGTCAACGGCCTTCTGGAAATCGCACTGCTGCGCAACCAGGCGTCCACGCTCGGCGTCACGGAGGTCAAGCAGCAGGGCGAAGCACTTCTGTTCTACCAGAAGAAGATCGACATGAAGCAGGTGTCCGCCCTCGTCTCCTCGCTCAAAAAGCGCGTGATGGTCAATGCGGGCGCAAAGCCATATATCAGTGTCAAGATTGCGGGAACCCCGCTGGAAACGCTGGCTGAGACGCTGCGGATCCTCAGCACGACCTGACAGCAAACCTATTTTTGCCGGAGGAAACGGCTGCGTCCGTCCTTCCGGCAATTTTGTTTTACAAATATGAAAATTTTTCTTGACATTGCGGCGAAAAGGGAGTATAGTCAAAGCAAGATAATAACAATTCTTATTATTAATTTATTTTATTACATACCACATAGTTTAAGGGAGGAAATAAAATGGATCTGAAAGGAACCCGTACCGAACAAAATTTGCTCGCCGCATTCCAGGGCGAGTCTATGGCACGCAACAAATATCTGTTTTTCGCTGAGAAGGCAAGGGCGGAAAACCATCCCGAAATTGCCGAGATTTTTGAGCGTCTTGCCACCAACGAAGGCATGCACGGAAAGCTTCTGTACCAGAACCTGTTCGGCATCAAGGGCACGCTGGAAAATTTGCAGACCGCTGCGCAGGGCGAATACGGCGAGTGGAGCAGCATGTATCCTGAATTTGCCAAGATCGCCGAGGAGGAAGGTTTTCCGCAGCTGGCCCAGCTTTTCCGCGGTATTGCCAGAGTTGAGCAGGAGCACGAGTTTGAATTCATGGACGCTCTCATGAAGACCGCCGCTTCCGCAGCTCCCTCCGCTCCTGCCGCGGCCCCGGCACAGGCAGCTGCCCCTGCCGCTCCCGCTCAAAAGGCTGCTGTTCCTCCGGTTCCTCAGACCGTGGCGGCTACCGGTTACCGCTGCATGTTCTGCGGCGCCATTTACGACGAGCAGCCTGATGTCTGCGAGCTGTGCCACGCGATTGGCTCCTTCGAGCAGGTATCCTACAAAAAGAAAGCATAACCTCCCCAAAAATGTATCTGATATAAAAAGCAAGGCTTCCTCTCCCCAACAGGGAAAGGAAGCCTTGCTCTTTTCTTTTGTGTGTGCGGCTGGCTTAGTGTGCCGCGGCTTCCGCGGCAAGATCATCGGCATGCTGTTCCTGCAGGACAGCATGGAACCTGTCCAATTCCATGGGCTTATAGAAATAATAGCCCTGGATGAAATCCGCTCCCATCTTGCGGGCCGCCGCAAGCTCTTCATCGTTCTCCACGCCCTCCATACACACCTTCTTGCCAAAGCGGTGGCAGGCGTAAACAATACTCATAATGAAATCGCGGCGCTTCTTGCTGGAAACGGCCTTCTGCATCAGCGTGCGATCCAGCTTGACAAGATCGGCCGGATATTTCAGCAGAAGCTGAAGGCTTGAATAGGCGTTCCCGAAATCATCCAGTGCAAAGGAAAGCCCAATCTCCCGGCAGCGCTCAATAAACTGCTCCAAATGGCCAGGCATGGAGTCAAAATGTGTCTCCGTCAGCTCCAGCATCACGTTCCAGCCCGGAACCTGATAACGCGCCAGCGTCTTATGCAGGAACGAGAACAGCGTATCGTCCGCAAGCTGGAAATAACTCACATTGAAGGAGAGCTTGAAATTCGGACAGAGCGGCAAAGTTTCCTGGCACAAGGCGGCGATCTGCTCGATCACCCACTTGCCCACCGGAATGATCAGACCCGTTTCCTCCAGAATCGGGATAAACTGCACCGGTGGAACATTCACGCCCTCATGCTTCCAGCGCAGCAGCACCTCGCCGCCAAACATCCGGCCGGTTTCCGCGATCACCTGCGGCTGGATCACGATGCGGAATCCGCGGAAATTCTGCGTCACGCTGGCCATAAGAGCCATGCTCAGATCTGCCCGCTCTTTTTCCTTTTTCCCAAAGACAGGAGAAAATTCCAGATACTCACATTCTGGACAATCCTTCGCCGTGCGCAGCAGCGTCATGGCATTCTCCGTCAGATCCTGCGCTGTCACGCCGTCGCGCGGGCTGCGCAGCATCCCCACCACGCATGGATACATCTCATGCGCCCCATTGCGGCGATACACATCGCTGATCACCTGGCGGATTTCCTGGATTGCCTTGTTCGGATCGCGCACCGTGCGGGAAAATGCCAGAAAACGCATCCCATCCATATGAACCAGCTCAAAATCGCTTCCCAGGCTCAGACGCAAGAGACGGCCAACCTCCCACAGGATGGTATCGCCTGTCCTGCGTCCCAGCGTCTGGTTGATCTTAGAAAAGCTCCGCAGCGAGAAGCAGATGAGCAGAAGCTCCTCTTTCGCGGAGCACAGTTCCGAAAGCCGGTTGAGACCGAAGGAGAATGTCATCATTCCGGTGGCCGTGTCAATCTCCGATTTGTCGTTCAGCGCTATCATGGCTCCGGAAAAGAACAGCGGCTCCGTCTTGTCCTCATTCCATTTCATAATCCCACGGCAGTGAATCCAGATCGGATCGCCATGCTTGTTGTACACCCGGTAACGGATGTTATGCAGGGTTCGTTTTTCCTCCAGCATCTGGCGCGTTTCCTCCGCATGGAGAGGCCGATCCTCCTCCACCAGGCGCTGTTCGAGCAGCGTCACGAAATCATACACCAGGTTGCTTGAGAAATTGAAATCCCGCCGCAGGTTTTCCGAAATATAATACACGTTTTTCTGCATATCTCCGCAGTAGAGATACAGTGACGTTCCATCCATCGCCACGGAACTGAAAAATGATTCCGCGTCAAAGTAGTAATTTGAGGCAAACATCTGGAACGCATTTTTTTCCTTGCTCTCCCCCTGCCGGCTGTCCATATAAAATTCCCGGCGCCGTTTTCCTGTAGTGGGATCCACTTCATTATAAAAGTTATTTTTTTCCTGATACATCCGGTCATCCGCCAGACTCATCAGTTCGCGGAAATTCTTTTCCTTTTCCTCCGACCAGACACAGCCGATGGAAAGCTCACAGTTGCGGGACACAATCTCGCGCCGCAAGCGCTCCACCCGCCGGCCAAACTCGGCTTCATCCCCACTTGTGAACAGGACAACAAATTCGTCCCCGCCAATCCGGTACACCTGCTCCTCGGAGAATGCACTGGCAATGGCTTTATAGCAGCTCAGGATGGTTCTGTCTCCACCGTCATGTCCCAGCATATCGTTGATATTTTTCAGGCCGACGATATCGCAGTATACCATGCCAAGCGGCAGCTGGAACGATTCGCTGCGAATAAACTCATCGAGCGCGTGCCGGTTCAGCGCACCCGTAAGCTGATCGTGATGGCTCATGCGCCGCAGATGGGTAAAGAGCTCTCGTCTCTGCCAGATGGACACGATAAAATGCGACAGGATCTTGCAGACCTCCACCGCTTCGCCGACACGTTCCGTACCGGGATTGTCCAGACGAAGGAACCCGCCCACCCGATCCTTGTGCAGAAGGGGAACCAGCAGGACTGTCTCCGCCGCACCGGGCTTTAAATAGGCGTACAGCTCGGGGGAATCCTTTTTAAACTGCTCCATATTGTTGAGGATGATCGGCTCATTGTGCAGGAACGTCTCATACCAGCTGTACAGGTAAGAAAGATGCTCCGCCGGCATCGCTTCCTTGGAGCAAGGAAGCTCTTCGCTGCTCCAATGGTAAGTATGCAGCAGAGCGCCATCGTAGCCGTTTTCATAGATATCCGTCCGATCGCACAGCAGCTTCTGGCCTAGAAAGCGGAGCAGGATATTCATCGACTTGTTCGGATCCACGGTGGAATGTGTCTGGATCAGGCAGTCGTTTACCATCGCCTCATAGTTGGGATTGCGTCCGGATGCATTGGGGCACTCAATGTTCATAGCCATTTCCATCCGGCAGCGCCGCCCCTCCCAATAGATCAGCGTATCCTTGAGGAAAAGCGTTTTCTTCAGAACGGGGTTGCGGTAGCTCCACTCGTAAAATTCATTTTCCCTGAGGCTTTCGTTTGTGCAGAAGGGGCAGACCTGAGAAAGCCCTTGCAGGACGTCATAGCATTTTTTACCGCGATACCCATCCTCTGTTTCTATCTCGAATTGCTCCCGTGCAAAACGATTCATGTAAAGCAGCTCATAGGTATCGCAGTCGGCCACATACACAGACTCGTGAAGATCCTCAAAATATTCCCATGGCGCCTTCATTTCTCCTACCCCCTTTCCAACCTGTGCCGTCCCAGTTTCCAAGATCCGCACAGGCCCTATAACCCCGAAAGGCAGGCCGGCGTCCCACACCGTCTGCCTTTCGGGAACCTGCCCGCCCCCTCATGCGGGGCAAGCATTTCTATGTTTTAGCTGTGCTGCTTGATATGGGCCGCCAACCGCTTATCCTCCACGCGGATATGGCTTATCAAAATCGCTACAACACCATTAAACTTGCCCAGTGTCGAGATGGTCGGTCCGTTTTTCTCAATCTCTCCCACAGCGGCGGAAAGCTTCTCTTTGTAGCTCTCGTGGAACTGCTTGTGGGTGGGATAGCCGGGGTATTTGCTGGTGGTCTGAAGGCGTTCCTCATCCGCGAAATGCTTTGCTACATAGTTCACCAGAAAACCAGCTGTCTGTTTTAAAGAATCGCGTCCCTTGCCTTTTTCGCAATCCTCCGTAAGCTGATTGATTGCCTGGAAAAGCTGACGATGCTCTGTATCGATCAGTGCATTCCCTGTCAAAAGGTCAGGGGTCAGTTCATATTTCATCAAAATCCTCCTTTGTTCTCCGCAAAACAAGTTTACCAAAAAGGCGGCTGTCCAACTTCAAGCATCACGACGCCGCCTTCCTCCTGTTATATACCTTTTTCTATCATACCACTCTTTTTTCTTTTATGCCAGAGCTAATTCCGAAACTTGCTGGGTGGAGCGATCCAGGCTGTAAACATGCTTACCGTCCGAAGAGATGAGAAAAGTTCCCGCAAAACGGCTGGAAACCTTTTCATAGATATTCACCCGAAAGCCCGGAGTTTCATCCACCAGAATATACCCCTCCTCGGGCACAATGGTGTAATCCGACATCTTGTCACCCGCAAGCCCCAGCTGCTGGGGGGTATACGACTCAAAGCGGTCGATCACCTCGTTGAGCGTCATTTCCTGGATCTCCGGCTCCGGCTCAGACTGGATCTGAATTCCTTCATCGTAAGCAGGGGAAATCGTGCAGGAATCCTCGTCCCAGGTAATTTTCAGCAGCATAACGCCGCCTTCGGGAGCCTCACGCCCCACCAGAACATTTCCGCTGCCCGCAGAAAGATCCATCTCTTCCTGCACCATACCGTTTTCATCCACCACAGAGCAGGACTCGTCCTTCTCCAAAGCGGAAACATACTGCGAGACGGTCTCACTGCCGCTTTCCAGATCGGAATACGTGTATGACGTTTCCTCCGTATCGGGATCGGTGGATTCGCTGAAGCTCATTTCCTCTTCGGAAAGGGGTACGGCTTCCTGCAAAGCAGGGAAGGACTCTCCACCCTCCTCTTCTCCAACCGTATAGGACGCGGGAGGCTCCGGGGCCTGCCCCTGTGAGCAGCCTCCTGCAAAAAGTACCATCGTAAGCAACAGACAAAGCCATGTCACATGGCGCATTTACAATTCTCCTTCCTTTGGACCAGCTTGTGTGATCTCCACTTCATCCCCAGGGGAGATCACCTGCTGGAACAGGCTCTCCACTCCGTTCACCAGAAGGCTGACCGGACCGGAAAGATGATCAAAATCAAGGCCTGAATGCTCAAGCAGATCCATCAGATAATACGGTGTACCGTCCTGCTTGGGAGGCAGAATCAGCTCATTGCCGTTCAGGCGCAGACAAAGCGATTGAGGGATGATGGCCTCTGCGGGTTCCTCCGGCGCAGGCTTCACCGGAGCAGCAGGCACAGCAGGCTCCGTCTGGGCAGGGCTTTCTTCCTCCTCCGGCGCCGGCTGGTGGGAAACCGTGCGAGACACGGGCGGGACCGTGGTGATCCTGTCCCCGGATCGAAGCGCGCGGTCAGGCGGAAGCGGTTCCCCGTGTGAATACACAGTCTCCACCGAAAGCAGGCTTGCCAGCTCTCCGGCCGTCATCGCGCGATCCTCGCCGTCCACAGCCGGGACAAACTCGATATTGTCCCCGGCATATATAATCCGGGAGGGCTGCACCTCCACACCGTTGACCGCAAGATGCGCTGCCGTGGGCGGGGATCCGTGATAGGAGATCCGTTTCCCGTCCACATACAGGGAAAGGCTTTTTCCCGTGCGCCCAATCAGATTCGCGTAGCTGTAGCCGTTCATCATGAGAAGCTCCAGAAGCGTCAGCTGGCCGCTGCGGAACAGCCTGGCCGGAGCGTCATTGAGAAAAACGCGGCTGCTGTCGCTGATCAGCCCCAGACAGGAAGAAACCGCAATCCCCAAAGGAGTTGCATATTCCGGATCGTCGAGCGGGATTCCGTCCGCAAAGCAGGTCGTTTTGAAATGGCCGCCCGCCAGTGCCACACGCTTGGTATCCATTTCCAGGGCTTCCGCCACACGGGCGCACAGCCCTGACAGCTTGCTTCCTCCTCCCGCAAGGAAGAGGGCAGACGGAGGGCCGCCATTGAGCTCCAGCACGCGGCGGGCAATCTCTCCCACCAGCGAGCCGATCGCGGGATCCGCTTTTTCCAGGATCTCCTCGGCCGGAACCGCCTGGTCAAAGCCCACCACATCCTGAAATTCCACAATAGTATCGGCGGACAGCTCCGTTTTGATACGCTCCGCCGTGTCATAGTCAATGAGATACGCGCGCATCAGTGCCTCTGAGATTTCGTCTCCCGCCACGGTTGCCATCGTATATCCCACGACGCTTCCATCGCGGCAGGCGGCGATATCGGAGGTGCCCGCTCCAATATCCACCAAAACCAGATTCAGCAGGCGCAGCTGCGGGGGGATGGCGGCATTCAGCGCCGCAATCGGCTCCAAGGTAAGGCTTGCCGTCTCCAGCCCGGCGCGGCGCACAACCGCGTTCAGGCTGTCCACCACCTCGCTGGGCAGGAAGGTGGCCACCACCTCCGCCTCCAGCAAAGTACCGGTATGCCCCTGCAGCTTGGCGAGCGGATACTGATCCAGCCGGAGCTGTGTAGCGGTATATCCCACCAGCAGCATCCTTTGGGCAGTCTCTTCCCCATCCTCCAGAATACCCGCCGCGTTTGCGACAGCCTCGGCCGTCAGCTTCTGCACATGCTCATCCCCGATAACCTCCGGGGCGGAAAGCTCGATCCGGCTGGATCCATGCTCTGTGCGCAGGGAACGTCCGGCCGCCGCCACACACACCTGTGTCAGCCTGCGTCCCACATCCGCTTCCAGACGTCTGGTGATCTGCGTTACCGTCGCGGCTACCTGATCAATGTCCTCGATCTGACCGTCCAGCATGGAACGCCGCTCATGCGGCTGTTTTTCGACCGCCAGAATATGCACGCGGCCGTTTTCCTGCCTGCCGAGCATGCCTATCACGCTGCGCGTTCCAATGTCGAGCGCATAAATCAGCTCCTTTTCCTGCATAGGATACTCTTCTTCCTTTTGCTGCATCGCAACGGACATGGGCCTCTCCTTTCCTCAGACGCCCCGCCTGGACGGAAATGTCCGCCGGACGGGGCGCCCAAAATGCTTCAGCACCAACGCGGTGCATGACTCTTAATATTTGTCGCCGTAGCTTCTGGGAGCGCTGTAGGATGTAACCGGCGCTTCCGACGCAGCAGGCATCGGCATATCTTCGATACTCTCCTCCTGGCCGCGCAGCTTGAATCTCTGCAGCTCCTGCTTCATCATCACAGCCTGAGAGGACAGCTCCTCGCTGGCTGCCGCGGACTCTTCGCTGGTAGCGGAGTTGGTCTGCACCACAGCGGAAATCTGATCCACGCCGGTTGTGAGCTGCTCGATCGCGGAAGCCTGGTTGATCGAGTTCTCAGCCACCTGCTGCATGGAGGAAATTGCATAGGAAGCCAGTTCGACCGTCTTTTCCATGCTGGCATTGACATTCCCCACCAGCTCACGGCCGCGGCGTACCGACGTCATGGAGTCCTCAATGCGCTGCTTGGTCTGCTTCGCTGCCTGATCCGACTTGGAAGCAAGGTTGCGCACCTCATCGGCCACCACGGCAAAGCCCTTGCCGGCCATACCCGCGCGCGCTGCCTCAACGGCGGCGTTCAGGGCAAGGATATTCGTCTGGAACGCAATGTTCTCAATGGTCTCGATGATCTTCTCGGTATCCAGCTGGCCGTTATAGATATCTTCCATCGCCTGATGCATTTCATGCATATGTTCGTTGGAAATCTGAACCTGTCCGGCTGCCATGTCGGACTTCGCCTTTGCGTCTCTCGCGGCATCCGCGTTCGCCTTGGCGGAAACTTCGATCTCGTTGATTGTGGCGGACAGCTCCTCCACAGCGCTGGCCTGCTGTGTCGCGCCCTGCGCCAGAGACTGCGAGCCGACGGACACCTGATCGGAGCCTGCGGCCACCTGATCGGCAGCACGTTTGATCTCGGTCATGGTGCTGTTCAGGTTGTCAAACAGATAGTCCAGGTTCTTTTTGATGGGGGCAAACTGACCGGGATACTCTCTGTTGATCTCGACCGTCAGATCTCCTGCGGCAAGGCTCTGCGTGACGCCGATAATATCGTTGATAACACCCCCAACGATTGTCTGCGACGTGCGCACCGCATCACACATGACACCGATCTCATTCTTCGATTCAAAGGTCACCTCGTGTGACAGGTTGCCCTTGCTGAACGCCACAACGGCTTCCTCTGCTTCGTGCAGGGGCTTGACAACCGCATTGATCAGACGGAGGCTAAAGAAAATGTTGACCGCAATCGTCACCGCCACCAAAACGAACATGATGATCAGGATTCTTGCGACTTCGCTCTGAATAGACGCCACCGTGCTGTCATTGTACCTCTCCATCAGATTGGCCAGCGTATCGCCGTCGGAAATCGCCTGATTGAGCAAGGGGGTGCACTGCTCCTGAAGAAGATTCCGTGCTTCCGCTGTATCTCCGTTTTTCAGGTTCGTGTTAATGGTATCGGAAGCAGTCAGCCAAGCCTGCACGGAATTCACATAGGCCGACACCTCGGGGTTTTCGGACTTCAAACCCAAAGTATTCAGCGTTTGCAGAGACTGGTTAATTTCATCAATCGATGTGTTAATCTCCGCGTTGGTATCCGTATTGTAGCCAAACAGCGCCATATCGCGCAGCAGGCGTGCGATGGAGTTGATTTCCGCCTGGCTTTTCTGAACCGCGTGCACGGCAGCAATCTGGGTGGAAAGCAATCCCTGATAGGTCGCCTGCACATTATAAATTTCCGTGATTGAAATAATCACCATTAAAACGGATAATACTAATGTTATCGCGCTCGATAATAAAATACGGACTCCCACTTTCATGTTTCTCATTGGTAACACTCTCCTTTTTTCGGGTTAAACTTCGGATAACCAGTTACGAAATATCTCCGTAACGGCCCTGGAGTACATCCCCCCAAATCCGCCCATCCACCAGTGTAATCACTCGCTTGCGAAGAATATTTACAAATTTCTTCGCGTGTGTCGCCATTACAATGGTACTCCCCAGACGGTTGATTTCATTGAGTAATTGCATAATATCCCAAATGGAATCCTCATCCAGATCAGCCGTCAGCTCATCCAGAATCAGGACTGGAGGCCTGTTAATGATGGCGGCAACCAGCTCCGCCTTACGGCAGTCCGCAAGGGAAAGCTGTGCCGGATAACGATCCATGGCATCCGCAAGACCAACGGTTTTCAGACCTTGCAGGACACGCTCCTTGGTCGGAGGCCCTGTCAGGTGAGGGACAGTGGCTTCCAGCACATTCTGGCCGATCGTTTTTTTGCGTTCAAAGGCAGATACCTGCGAAACATAACCAAAATATCTTCTAAGAACGCCGGGGCGCCAGCGTGCAATTCGCGGAATATTCAGACGATCGAGAAAAATTGTGCCGGAGGAAGGATACAGCTGTCCGCACATCAGCTTGAGCATTGTGCTTTTTCCTGCACCGCTGCTGCCTGTCACAAAAAGAAAATCGCCCTGCTCAATCGTCAGGGTAATATCCTTGACAGCCGCAATTTTTCTTCGGTCCTTCTTGTAATATCTTGTGACTCCATTTAATCGAATTTGTGGCATACTGCGCTCCTTTGTCCTATACAAGGCGAAAAGAATTTGCTATACTTTAAGTCAGATTATCGAACAGGAGTTGTTGAAATTGAGTGGCAAAAAACCACATCGCGGACGCAAGCTGACGCTGATTCTTCTGCTTGCCGTCGTCTGTGTCGGCGCGGTGGAATTAGCCGTATGCAAATACGCCGATCCCCAACTGTATTCCACCATCACAGAGCCCATCAAAGACTTTTCAAAAAAGGCGGCGAACAGCCTGCGGGAATTTGGCAGCAGCCTGGTGGCCGCTGTCCAGACGGGGAATGACGCTTCCCAAGCCGTTCCTGAAGAGCCGGTGGAACAGAAAGCCGGTGCACCGGAGCTCGACGATGCGCCTCCCGCGGAGGATCCCGTTATCACGGAATTTGTCGAAAGCGAAGGTCTTGAACTCCTGACCGGCGGCGTCGTGGACATGGTATATTATAATCAAAGTGAGGAACCGTGGGCCAGTATGCCGTATGGCAGTGATCCCATCGGCGGCTATGGCTGCGGCCCCACCGCTATGGCCATGGTGGTTTCCTCCCTGACGGACCAGACTGTGGATCCCGGGCAAATGGCCGCCTGGGCCGCTCAGCAGGGATACTGGGCGCCCCACAGCGGATCCTATTATACCTTGATTGAAGGGACTGCCAATGCCTACGGACTGGACGCCGAGAGCTGGGAAATCGGCACCGCAGAAGATCTTTGCAGCGAGCTGGCACAAGGAAAAATCTTTGTTGCCCTCATGACCAAAGGGCATTTCACGAATTCCGGCCATTTCATCGTACTGCGCGGCGGAACGCTCGAGGGGAAAATCCTGGTAGCCGACCCTAACAGCCGGGAACGCAGTCTTGCCGCATGGGAACCGCAGCTGATTCTCGATGAGCTCTCTCCCGCCCGCTATGCCGGGGCGCCGATTTGGGAGATTTCGACACACCGGGAAACTCCCTGATCCAGTGATTCCCAACAATCTCCCTTAGTCGCAACGATTCCCCCTGCCTGATTTTCCCGCCAGGCAGGGGGATTCCGTTTTCAGGTATGAGGCCTCTTTCCGGCATAAAACGACTTCTTGCCGCCCAGCCTCTGGTTGGCAAGCCGATCTGCCAGAACAGCCTTTTGCCACAGCTCCCGGTTGCGTCTGACCTGATCGGCCAGACGCTGTACACCGTCATCCTCCGGCGTTTCCCCCGAGAGAACCCCTCTCAGCGCATTTCCTTCCTTCTCAGGAAGCTCTGCACACTGTTTTTTCAGAATTGCCTTACACTCCGCAAGCTGATTCAGCATATCCTGGCGCATGCCCAGATACAACTGAAAGGAAACCTGATCCTGACGGCTCAGCGCCTCGGATAACTCACCTGTCGTTTCCAGCAGCTCGGTGAGCGCGGTATACATTTTCCGCTCTGTAACGAGCGCGGACATCACCGTCTGTTCACTCAGCATACCGTCCTCACCTCATCTGTTTGCCGCCGCACCCGCAGTTTTATCTGCCTGGCGGAAGCTTTCCCGCAGCTCTGACACCATCGTTTTCACTCGCTCGAGCTCTTGATGGTTTCGCCCCACCTTGACACGGCTTAATTCATAACAGAAAAACTCATATAAGCGGGCCAGAGAGGTACTGATTTCATACTGGTGATCCAGAGTATCATTCAGATAGTGGATAATATCCAGGCTTCTATCGACCGCGCTTTCAAAGGATTCGTAATCTTCCTTCTGCAAAAAAAGCTCCGCTTGTGTCAGTTTCTTGACAAGGCCGTCATACAACTTGATCAGCAGCTCTCCCTGTGTCAGGGAGTTGAGCGCGTCTTCGCGGTAATACTGGTAGCCCCGTGTATCCATCCATCTACCCTGTCCTTTCTCTGCACTCCCGGATTTTAATAGCCGCCCATCAGGCCCGAAAGCGTGGAGCTCTGGGAATTCATCTGCTGGATCAGCATTTCAAGCTGGGTGAACTTGTTGGTATAATAGTCAACCTTATCGGACATCTTGTTCTGCCATGTCTCGATCTGGTCGTCAATCTCGTTCATCTGATCCAGAAGAGTATTGTCCAAAGCAGCGGTAGGCGAATACTTGGAGCCCGCCTTCTCAATCAGGATACCCTTGGTCGCGCCGGTTGTGGCCGCATAGCGATTTGTTACCTTCTGAATAGAAGTCATCAGGCCGTCGCTGGACGCGCCGTTATCTTTGCTCTTGGTAAAGATATCCTTCACCTGATCGGGATTCGTCTCCAACGCCTCGCGCAGGGCACTCTCGTCGAGTTCAATCGTCGTCAGACCCTCGGAATAGCTGGTCTTAATGCCAATCGAGCGCAGAAGGGAGCCATCACTGCCGCCGGGGGTAACCGCGCTGCGCAGCGCATTATACAGGGAGGACAGATCGTTGTCGCCGAAGAGCAGGCCTGTCTTGGCCTTTTCCTCATACGCCTCGATCTCGCTTTCGCTCATATCTGCCTTCTGATCTTCCGTCAGCGGCTCATATCTGGAACCGTTTGTCTGCTGAAGAGGCATATCAGAATAAGCGCCCTTGACCTCGGTGACAATCTTGTTATAATCCTCGACCATCTGCTTAATTGCATCGACGATCGTGTCGGTATCACTCTTGCTGGTGAACGTAACGGACTCGCCCTTCTCAAACATCTTGCTCTCATTGGTGGATGTCATACCAGTGAGGTCACTGCTCTTGATCGGGTCAGCGTCAGTACCCCGATCTGTATTGTTAAACGTCCCCTTGAGCGTAACGGACATGCCGTCCATATCAAAGGTATTGGAGCTGCGGGAGAGATACATGGTGCTGCCGTTCACAGTCGCCTTGAAGATGGCGTCCTGACCGGCGGTATAGGTCGTTTCGTCCTTTATATCAACCTTGCCGAACAGAGCCTGCGCCAAGCCATCGCCCATCTCAATCTGTCCGCCCTCACCGCTTTCCTTCGCGGTAAACACAAACTGGTTGGTCAGGTTGGAATAGCTCACATTCACACCCGCTTCGGTGTCGCTGTTGATCGCGTTCATCACTGTTTCCAAAGCGGTATCCTGCGTAAACTTGCCAACTTCCTTGCCATTCACGGTCAGGGAGAACTCATACAGGCGCTCGCCGTCCTTGCTCAGGCGGTAGCCTTCCGCATCCAGCTTGTTGCCCTGGGAATCGATATAGGTACCGTCGTCCTGCTTGATCCACTGATCCTTCGGCACTTTTTCCATCAGAACACCCTGCAATGGTGTGCCGCCGCCAAACGTCAATGTACCAGTATCAGCATTGAAAGAGCCCAGCTGACCCAGCGTCTGGCTGGTGTTGACATAGGTGGTCATGCTGTCCTCAAAGCCGAGAGCCTTGCCCACACTGGAGGAAACCGCCAGCGTAGAACCCTGCGATACAGCGAAGGAAAGCTTGCCGCCATCAACGCCAACTGTCACTTTCTCCCCACCAAACGCCTTATCCAGAGCGCTTTGCAGGTTGTCTTTGAAAGTATCGTTGGAATTGATATAACCGTTTCCATCCTTGACAATATCCGCCAGGGAAATGGTCTTTTTCACGCCGTTGAGCGTAACGGTGATGCTCTTGTCGGAGAGATATTCCGCCGTTGACACCTGGGTGGTATAAGTGCCCTCTTTAAAGGTAAAGGAGCTGCCGAGCTTATCTCCGGTCAGACCCAGGGAATCCTTCAGTTTACCCGTCGCCCCGCTGATCTCAACGGTGTTGCCCGCGGATGTCTTGTCGGAGAAGGTGATTTCTCCATTGGAGCCGACCTCTACCTTGATCAGCTCGCTGGCAGCCTTCTGGTCACCGCTGCTGAGCGTGATCTTTTGATCTTCCAGCTTTTTCTCAATAGCGGATTTTAAATCATCGGCGGTAATCGTCCCGCTGCCGTCGCCCTTTTTGTCAAAAAATTCCAATTCATCAAAATTGATTGTAATTTCCTTGTTGCCGTATTTCAGCGACAGGGAACCCTCGAGCTCACTGACATTCATTTTGCCGTTCACATCGAAAGTGCCGTCGCCTGTCACTGTCAGCTTGCCGTCCGTACCGACTGTCGCTTGTCCCAGGCCGGAAGCGCTATGTGTATACCGGGAAGATGTGGCCAGCTGTGCCACCGCATCGATGGTGACGTTGCTGCTGGTCTTGCCGGTAGCGGAGACCATATCGGCGAACTTGCCGCCGGTCGTGGTCAGCACAGCATTGTTGAAGAAGCTGGAGCTGAGCAGGTTTGTGGAGGAAGTATAGGACATATACTTTCTTGAGAATTCCACCAGCTTATCCGAAATGCTCTGGTACGCCTCCTGCTGCCACAGCAGAGACTGCCGGTTCTGCTGGAGACCCGTAATCTTCTGCTTATAGCTCTCCAGCATTCCCTCAATCATCGATTCCGTGTCCAGGCCGCTGGCCAGACCGGAAATGATGTTGCTGTTACGGGAACCGTAGATACTGCCCGAAGAGCTGCTTCCCATTAAACTAGAAATGGACGCCATAATTCCCACCTCATTTTCTTTCTATAATCGATTGCATCCAGGATTTTCACTTTGTTGACAAAAAGGCTGCTTTTGGTTACAATGAATTTGGAATTTCAGATAAACGCAAGGATCCCCGTAAGATTGGTACACTCTCTTACATCTAATATATCGTCCACCCGCGCCGGAAATTAAGAGATTTCTCCAATTTTTTTGTAATTTTATCTCTTGGTTGCCATAGGACGCCGAAACCGGCTGCGGATTTACGGCAGGAGGAAAAGCGCATGTCAACTGTCATCACTATTACAAATCAGAAGGGCGGCGTCGGCAAGACCACAACGGCGGCAGCTCTTCTTTCCGCTTTGAACGCCCGGGGAGCACATGTGCTCGGTGTGGATCTTGATCCGCAGGGCAGTCTCGGGTTTAATCTGGGACTGGATATCGAAAACTGCAAAACCATTTACGATGTATTCCGCGGACAAGCGGAGCCTCGGGAAGCCATTGCCCACACGGACACCTGCGATCTTCTCCCCTCCAATATTCTGCTTTCCGCCGCTGAGCTTGAATTTAACAAGGCCGGACGGGAGTTCATGCTCAAAACAGCGCTCTCGAAGGTACGGGACGCCTACGACTATGTGATTATCGACACGCCCCCTGCTCTCAATGTTCTCACGGTCAATGCCTACGTGGCGACGGACAGCCTTGTGATTCCGATGGCGCCGGAAGTTCTCAGCCTGCTCGGCGTATCCCAGATCAAGGAAACCATCGAAAGTGTCCGCAGCTACTACAATTCCACCCTTCGCGTCCTTGGAATCCTGCTCAACCGCTTCAATCCCCGCCTGCGGCTGAACCGTGAGGTGATGGAGCTGGCGGAGCAGATCGCCTCCCAGCTGGGCACACGGGTCTTTCAGGCAAAGATCCGCACCAGTGTTTCGGCGGCGGAAGCTCCCGCACACGGTGTGAGTGTCATTGACTACGCTCCCCGTTCCAACCCTGCTATCGATTTTGAAAATTTGTGCGATGAAATTGCAGGACGCGATTTTCCCCGTCGTGAAATCCGGGAGGAGAAATAACAATGGCTGGAAAGAAAACAAGCAAAAGCAGCAAGACCGATCATGTTCTGAATCTGATTTCGGGGATGTCCCCCAATCAGGAGGATTCCTCGCCCTCTGAGGAGAAAGACGCCGGCCGAACTTCTCCTGCGCAGGAAGTGCCGGCAAAAGAAGCCGCTCCGCAGGAGTCTCCCGCAAAGGAACCCGCCGCGGAACCCCAATCCCCTGAGACACCCTCTCAGGCGGCTCCCACCCCCTATCGCGCCGCGCCGATTCTTGAGGTTGCCCGCACAAACCACGAGGCACTTTCGGAAACCGTACACCAGGCGCTGGAAGATGCTCTGCAGGAAGAGCTGAGAGAGGAGGAGCTGCGGGAGGAAGAACTGAAAGAGGAAAAAGAGAGGGAGGAAAAACTGCGGGAAAAGGAAAAGCAGCACTCAGCGGAGCAGGCCATACAAGCAGAGAAAGAGACCTCCCCCGCCTCGCCGGATACGCACGATCCGCAGCCAAATGCCGCGGCGGAGCAGGAGATTCCCGATTGGGACGCGGCCAAACAGCCGGAAACAGAAATTGTGAACGTGATGCAGATCCTTGTCTCCGAAAACATCGATCGCTATGTTGACATGTTCGATGTTTGCCGGTGCAGCCGGTGTATGGCGGATGTGCAGGCTCTGGCTCTGACCAATCTTCCGGCAAAATATGTGGTAATGGATCACGGAAAGCTCTCCTCGATGCTGGGATATTACCGTCATTCCTTTTCCAGCGCTGTGATGATTGAACTGACAAAAGCCTGCAATATCGTAAAACAGAACCCACATCACAAACTCTAAAAAGAGTGGTTCATCAAAAATATCTTCTTTTTTCCCCTTTTGATTCTGTTGTATGTATTGTATTCCAAATATTGAAATATCCTCTTGTTTTTTAGCAGATTAGGCTTAACTTCTTGAAAAATGGGTCGATTTAATTTGTTAAGAGAAGAGAGCTTTTTACAGAGCTTTCACACATATAGGAGGAAATGAATATGAAGAGCATCAAGTACAAACTACTGGTGAGCTTTCTGGCCCTGGTTGGCGTCTCTGTGCTGCTATGCGGCGGTGTAGGTATCATTTCGAACTACACCAGCGCACAGAACATGATGCAGCAGGCTCTGGAGCTCGCGGCTCCTCTTGCGGCGGATCGAGCTGCACAGGAGCTCAACACTTACCGCACTGCGGCTGAAGACCTGGGTATGGTTTCCAAACTCAGCGACGATATGGTGTCCATCGCAGACAAGGAAGCCCTCATCAATGATTGGGCGGAGCGTTACGGCATGGTGCGCGGCAACCTGCTTGACACAAGCGGAAAAAGCCTTCTGGACGGAAACGACTACTCCGACCGTGAATATTTCCAGCATGCCATTCAGGGTGAAAGCTGGATTTCCACCCCCACCATCAGTAGGGTGACAGGCGAGCTCTCTATCATGGTTGCGGCGCCTGTCTGGGAAGACGGTATAGACGGCGGCACGATTGCAGGCGTTGTGTACTTTGTTCCCGACGAGACCTTCCTCAACAAGATCGTGGAATCGATCCATGTCAGTGACAACGGCTCCGCATACATGCTTTCCAAGGATGGCTACACCATCGCGGATCCCGACGCCTCGCTTGTTGCAGTGGAGAATATTGAGCAGCAGGCTTCGACAGACTCCGCTTATCAGTCCCTGGCCAACATTCACTCCCAAATGAGAGCCGGCGAGACGGGCTACGGCCGTTACACACTTAACGGCGAAGAAAAAGCCATTGCCTACGCGCCTATCAGCGGTACGGACGGCTGGAGCATTGCAGTGTATGCTCCCGTGACTGACTTCCTTGGCTCCACCATTACCAGCATTGTGATCATGGTTATCCTCCTTGTGATTATTATCCTTGTGAGCACAACCATCTCCACTCCATTGCTAACGGCCTCGGCAAGCCGATCAAGGCGTGCGTCGATCGTCTGACTCTGCTGCAGCAGGGCGATCTGACCTCCCCCAGCCCGGTCTTTAACCGTCACGATGAAATCGGCGTTCTCTCATATGCCACGCAGGATGTGGTGGAAACTCTCAACAATGTGCTGGGCGATATGGGGTATCTGCTTGGCGAAATGGCAGACGGCAACTTCAATATTCGTTCCCGCGATTATAACTTCTATCGCGGTGATCTGAAAGCCATGATAAATTCCATCCGCAGAATCAACCGCAAGCTGAGCCACACGCTCTCTCAGATCAGTCTGGCAGCCGAGCAGGTATCCTCCGGCGCCGATCAGGTGTCCTCCGGTGCGCAGGCTCTGGCGCAAGGTGCAACAGAGCAGGCCAGTTCTGTGCAGGAGCTGTCTGCTACAATTGCGGAAATTGATGGCGGCGCGAAAGAAAACGCGGAATCTGCAAAGGAAATGAAAGAGCTTTCCGATCAGACCGGCAACCAGGTTTCCTTCAGCCGTGAGCGCATGTCTGATTTGAAATCTGCCATGAATGACATTCTGAACGGGCATCAGGAGATCAGCCAGATTATCGGTACTATTGAGAATATCGCTTTCCAGACAAACATTCTTGCACTGAATGCCGCCGTCGAGGCTGCCCGTGCGGGTACCGCCGGCAAGGGCTTTGCTGTGGTGGCGGATGAAGTCCGCAATCTGGCTTCCAAGTCTGATCAGGCCTCGAAGCAGACCAAGGAAATCATTGAGCGCTCGGCGCAGCACGTTACAGCCGGAAATCACCTCATGGAAGAGGTGGATAACGCTCTGAATCAGACGGCTGAGCTCACCAACAGCGTGATAGAGCACATCAATATTATGGCCGGAAATATTATGGCAGAGGCCGATTCCGTCACACAGGTGACAACAGGAACGGATCAGATTTCCAGTGTTGTGCAGACCAACTCCGCTACCGCGGAAGAAAGCGCCGCTGCAAGCGAAGAGCTGTCCAGTCAGGCACAGCTTCTCAAAGAACTTGTTGGCCGCTTCAATCTGCGCAGTGAAGAAGATTGCAAGGATTATGACTTTGCCACAGATACATTCATCGAATAATCTCCTATCCATCTAAAACATTTCCCCGCAAGGATTCCTTCTCTCAAAAGGAATTCCTTGCGGGGATTTTCTTTGCGGAGATTTTCTCTTTTAAAAAAACCCGGCCTTTTCATCCCCTGTTCAGGGTTGGAAAAGGCCGGGCATTTTTTCACTTTGCTTTCGGTAAGCATCCATTCCCCTCCGGTGCTTTTGAGCAAGTAACCATGAAGATCCTGTTTGCATCTCCCTGAAAACTCTCAGAAGGGAAAAACACAAGCCTTAGGCGTACACGTCAATGTGCGTTCCCTCTGCAAGCGGCGGCGTTTGCGGAAGCATTTGCAGCATTTGCTGCGCTGCAAGCTCCTGCGTATTCATTGCCTTTTTCATCAGGGAAAGCGAATAATTTTGCTGAAACTGAGCTGCGGAAAGCGATGTGGCTGTCGCAGCAATCGAATCCATCATACCCATTGCAATCAATCTCCTTTTTCGGGCTTCTTTCCGGCTGTGGGATGAAGAAATGCATTTTCCAATGCGGTAATCATCTGCGTGGAAGCATTGGCACTGGCAGCCTCCTGGTTCGTGGAAACCGCCTGCTGAAGCTCTTTACGCAGAATCAGCAAATCCTTTGGTGCGTCAATCCCCAGCGTTACAGTGCCTCCCGGCTCCACCGAGAGAATGGTTACGCTGATATGATCGCCAATCACCAGGGACTCCCCAGCCCGTCTGCCTAAAATCAGCATACACCGGCCCCCTCGCTTTGGAATTCCGAAAGCTGGTGCTTCATATGGTATTCGTCCGTGTCCAGAATCAGCTGGGCCGCACAGTTTGCGTCTGGATTCACGACGACAGGACATTTGAAGTTGACCGTGCTGTTCCCAATGGGATCGCGCACCACACACAGGACATAATAGCACAAATCCTCACTGCGTGCCGCACCCATCAGGTGCAATTCCTCTTCAGAGAGAAGCGGGGCATAAGCGGGATCAAGGGAAAACGGATTCATGGCAATAAAAGCCAATTGTTCCGTCTGTATGCTTTGGAAGCAGAGCAGGCTTCCCTCACTCCCCGCGAAGGGCAGAAGCAGAAAATTGTGCTCCTCCTCAAACCCAAATAAACCATTCGGGAAATGCAGCACATCTCCTGCTTCGTACTCAATCACACCGAAATACTTCGTGTTAAGCTTCAATCAGAGTTCCTCCTGTCAAGCCTTCACATCGAGCGGTTCGTAATTCGGATCGGACGATGGAGGCACATACAGCGGACCACCTACATACTTGATAATCACATCAGGCTGCTGTGTCACGGAAAACTCAATATCTCCCGGCACAAAAGTAAAGGACATATCCTTCATGCGCCAGTCAAAATTCAGCTTATCCATTTCATAGCGAATGCTCATTTCACCGCCCTGCCACGAAATTTCGGGCTGTGCGGACGGAATGAACTTGACATTCACCTGAGACATCTGTCCCATAGTTTGCTGCCGGGCAAGCTGTGGAATAACATTTTCCCCTATCTTGGCCTCCATCATCATGCGGCCCTCCCGCGCCATCACCGCCGTGGCCTCATAAACGGCCTGTTCTCCGCGCTGTGCCTGCTGCTGAACGCTCTGTGCCGTGGTGGGCACAATGGAGCTGCGCGCCTCAAAGGTGTCGATGTTCACGCGGATCGGGCTGCTGCGGATATTGAGTCCGCCTTTATCACGACGAATTTCCACCTGTGCCGTGCCTCGGCTGTATTCGAGATGTGCGGGTGTCACTTTCATCTGAATCTCAATCGGCACGGTTGTAATTTCAATCAACGGATACATAGAGCTTCTTCATACTCCTTCCCCTAAAAATAGTTGCCGGAAAACCAAGTGCTCCGGTAAAAATTCCCCCTGTTATTTCAGATAATCCATCAGCGACTGGGGGATCACGCTGGTACCAACCTGAAGCGCAGCGCTGTAGCACACCTGCGCCCAGGAAAGTTCCGTAATTGTATCGATCATGTCGATATCCTCAATGGTGCTGCGCTCCGTATTCAGAGACGCAAACGTGGTTTCAAGCTGTGTAGCGTTCGTATTGAGGAACGTCGACTCGGCGCTGAGCGCGGACCATTTCTGAATGACATTGTCGCGGGAATCATTCATCTTATTCAGAAGCTCCTGCGCCTGCGCATAATCGCCTTCCTCTCCCCACTCGCAGCTCTCGGTATCATATCTTTCAAAAATCTCCGCCATGCGCAGCATGAGAGAAGCCATGTTTTTGGGATCTCCCTCATCATCCACACCATAGCCGATAAAATCAATGCCGGAAAGCGCGGAATCAAAAGCGGTAGAGTCTACCACATCGCCGTTACCATCCAGCTTAAAGCCCAAGCCAATATCGACAAACTGGGTTTCCTCGTTCCACTTATCCAACATCTCTTTGTTAGTATAGTTTCCGGTACCGTCCGGATTTGGAACAGGATTACCGTTTTCATCCAAATATTCATCATCCAACGTATTCGGATCATCGATGCGGACTCCACGGAACGTAATGTAACTCTTTCCGTCATCCCCCTCCTCAATGGCAAAAGGTGGGTTCTCTGTGTCAGCGCCGCCAAAGAGGAATTTGCTGTCATACTGAGAGTTCATGCTCTGCACAATAGCTTCCGCACCACTGCGCAGCACCTTTCCCAATTCGTTCACGTTTGTCTCGTTTGGACCGTTGAGGCCTTCCAGAGCCGGAATCTTGGCCATACTGTCGGCAATGTCGCTGCCCACGATATCCAACACCTGATAGGCCGTGTCAAATTTATTTTTCACTGTCTCATTGTTGGCTGCCTGCACACGCGTTGCATTCAGCGAGCTGTGAATCTTAAAAGCACGGGTAGCCGCCGCCGGGCTGGATGCATAGGAGTTGAAATTCCGCTGCGTCATCAGCTTGGTCATGGCGGAATTCAGGCTTCCGGTTGTCTGCATCAGATTTGATTTATACATCCGCAGGGTTCCGTTTGTTGTTATTCTCATCATGATTGAATCCCCTCCTCTTATGCCGTTGCAGCCAGCAACGAGTCAATCGCTTGTTCCAGTGCCGTCAGAACACGGCACGCCGCTGTGTAAGCCTTCTGGTACACCATCAGGTTGGTAGCTTCATCGTTCAAATCCACACCCGTCACACTGTCACGATCGGTATAAACATTGTCCAGTGTAATCGCGTAATTGTTCAAAGTAGTCGTCGCAGCCATCTGATCCTGCGCCAGTGTGGATTCAATTCGAAGGAGCATACCCTCAAAGCTGCCCTCGTAGACAGCGCCCTCCGCATCCCCGACAATATCTTTGGGATCAAATTCAATATCTTTTCTGTTAAACAAATTCAAAAACTGTGCCAGATTGGAGCGATCGTCTGTGGGAGCATTCGGATCCGTGGTAGACAGCATCTTGACGGTTCCTTCCGCCCACTCCTGAGAAATACAAATATTTCCGGCGGTAATATCTGTTGTGTTATCATTCGTTTCAAACAGGGCGCCTTCTCCATCCAACGGGGGATTAGCGGTCCCATCATTGGGCATATTCAGCTTGTTCATCTCTTCCGCGAACGTTCTGGCGAGACTGTTAAGCTGATTGATATAATACGGAATACCGCGTTTGGAAGCAGCATTGCCATCAACATTATCAATATCATTCTGCGATGCATACTCACCTTCCTCGGTGAGCAGCTCACGCAGGGACTGCAGCGAACCATAGAGGTCATTATCACCCAAAGTGGTAGCCGTTTGAGGATTTGTCGGATGCGGTTCGTTATCCTTATTGGTCAATCCGCTGACAGTGATATTATAATTTGGCACAAAGTCCCCATTTTGATCTTTAACAGAAATCTGTGCCGCATACTGTCCCTGAACCAGATAAACCGGATCATCAGCAGGGCGATCCGCCAGCTTAACGCTCATTTCCTCGACCATGTATCCGCCGCCGGCATCCACCATTTTGTAGGTCACATCAATCTTCATGTAGCCGCTGAGTTCATCCAGCAGAAGGTTGCGCTGGTCACGCAGCTCCAAAGCGGCATCGCCGCGGACATCGGAATTGCGGATTTGGAGGTTCAGGTCGCGCAGCTCCGTCAGGATCTGGTTCACTCTGGTGGTATCCTCATCCAACTGCGTCTCATAGTCCTCCATCAGCCCCTCCAGCGCCTTTGCATACTGGTGGAACTGGGTGCAGAGCGCATTGGCGGACGCACGAATGGAGCCTTCATAATTCTCAATGCCGTTTGTCAGGGCCTGGTTGATCAGGTCGCGCAGATCATTGAGCTGATTGAGGATAACGCCGTCATCCTGCTCGCCGTCACCCTTGCCGACTTCATCGAGAATACCAGCGAGATCCTCCAGGCCGGCCAGCATCTGATCGGCGGAACCGACATCGGAATTTGCCTTACGATAGGAAATATCCATGCCCGGATCGCGAAGCTGGCTGATGCCGGTGATTACAGGACCCTGGCCGACACGCGCCTTATACTGCGAACCGTATTTATCCGACGCAGAAACAACCAGACTGATCTGGTCCAGACGCTGGCGGGTATAGCCATTGGTGTTGATATTGGTAATGTTGTTGCCTGTTACGTCCAAGCCCTTCTGAGAGGCATAGATGCCAAGGCGGACGGTAGTAATTGTGCCAAATGTACTGCTCATGGTTGGGCCTCCTTATGCTCTGAAATCCGTTCGCAACCCTTTCCCGCGGGCGGGGGGCGCCGTTTTGTAATTATCATCCAGTTCCTGCTCCACACCGCGGGATTCAAGTTGCTTGCGGATAGAGCGCAGATCGCGTTCCATAATGGTGCGGGAGGGAGCTTGCACGCTCTTATAAACCTTGTCCGCTGCCAGAAGCTGATTGACCAGCTCCTGCATCCTGGCCCGGTATTCCTCGGGACAGCGGCGCGGCATTTCACTCAGCGGCACTTTTTCGCAGCCAATGGCTGCCAGAAGCTTTCCCCTCTTTTGCTCCAATCCTCTGAGCGTCAGGGAAACGGCCTGCTCCTGCTTGATGCACTCGTTGAGGACATCCAGCTCGTGATTTTGAATGGCCTCCAGCTTTTGCTTCCCGATTTCGATGAGATGGTTCATCTCATGCAGGAGCTCCTCCAAAAAGGCAAGGTACTCTTCGTAAGCCATCCTGTTACAGCTCCTCCTCTCGAATCAACAGCATCCGGGCCGCAATTTCACGGGCATCCGGCTGGTACGTCCCTTCGCGAATCTGAGTTTGCAGCTCCTCGAGCTCCCCGCGCGAGGGGCGCGTGCGCACTTCCCGGGAAATCTGCCCCACCAGCTCCTGAATCGCTTTCTCTTCACCCTCAGGACGCTGTGAAAGTTCAAATAAATCGTAATGAAGGCGTTCCTTTCGAAGCCGCTGCGCTCCGGAGGATACGCTCTTTTGCGGAGCAGCGCCGCTCAGCGGCATGGCCCTGTCAAAATTAATTCCTGTAAACATCTGTCATATCCTCCCTTCCTATTCTCCAGTCAGCCTCAGTCATGCGGCGCGGAGAAATCAGGCTTGGAAATCGTTAAAAAAACTTTACCATTTTCACAGAAAACCATGGCATTCACCAGGTTGTGTGTAAAAGGGAATCTACATTAGTCATCGTCCGATTTTCCCAAAAATTAAGCGCCAGACTCAAATTTTCAAAGAATTCTTTCGTCTTTGGAAGGATTTCACCGGAACTCTGTAAAAAACAAAGAGCCTTTTGTCTCAATTCCCACAAGTTTCCAACAAAAAAGGACGGCGCCGGCAAAAAGCCGGGCGACGCCCTCTTCCTTATTCCTGCAAAATCTGTCAGAACTCTTCCTCGCTGGCACGGCGATCCTCCAAAAGCTGATCGATCACGTTTACCAGATGGCCAATCTCCGGTTTGCTGAGCTGCTCGTCGGCGCCGATCAGCTTGCCTTTACGGCGCATCTCTTCGGTGATCAGCGAGGAGAAAATAATAACCGGAATGGAACGTAATTCTTTATCATCCTTGATCAGCTTGGTGAGGCGGTGTCCGTCCATTTGAGGCATTTCCAGATCGGTGATGACGACAGAAACCTGCGATTCCAGATCGGTACGGCCGCGCAGAGGCTGGAGTGCATCCCACAGCTCCGCACCGTTCGGAAAAGTTTTCAGATTGACATACCCCGCTTTGGTCAGTGCCTGGCGGATCATCTGTGTGAGAAGGATGGAATCCTCTGCAACCCAGATCGGCGTCTCAGACTTGCCGCGTTTTCCCATGGCCTCAATCTCGCTGATCTGGATCGTGGTCTCCGGAGCGATATCCGCGACAATCTTTTCAAAATCCAGAATACTGATCAGCTTATCACCGATCTGCGCAATACCGGTCGCCACACCGTCCGATCCGTTCGAGATGGTGTTATCCGGCTTTTGAATATCCCGCCAGGAAATGCAGTTGATTCCCACAACCGTGTGAACACGGAAGGCAATAAACATTTTGTTGAAGTTGGTGACAATGAAGAGATCCTTCTCGTGCTTTTCCTCTTCCCTATCGTTCAGGTACCGGGGCAGGTCCACGACGGTGATCACCTGATCTCTCGGCTTGAAAATACCCTCGACGGCGGGGTGGGCATGCGGCATGTAACGCACCGGCGCGGAAACCAGAATCTCGCGCACCTTGGCTACATTAATTCCGTAATAATTGCCGTCGATGGTGAATTCCATGATTTCCACTTCATTGGTTCCTGTTTCCAGGAGAATCCCGCTTCTGCTGTTTTCCATAACGTAACCGCCCCTCTTCTCTCAATTTACCGTCAGATAATCACTTCAGGTTTTCCATAGCTGCGGATAATCCCGCGGCCCGTATCAGCTTCAAATAAAAGCGTCCTGGCCACCGTGCCGCCCACATCCTCTTTCATCAGGCGGATCCCCTCTCTCTTGAGAGCCAAGCGAACGCTGTCTATGTTACGCTGGCCGATCGTTCCGAGGCTGCCGCCGCCGGAAACGTCAAACATGCGCGCTCCCCCGGCAATCTTCGCCACAATGCGCGTGCGGCTGGCGCCTTTTTTCTCCATCTCCTTAAGCGTCTCGCGGATTCCCGTGTCGGCGTATTTCATTGGTGTTTTGCGTCCTGCCTCCATGTTCAGCGGAAGCATGATGTGGATCAATGCCGCCAGCTTGATCATCGGATCGTAAAGGCAAATCCCGACACACGACCCAAGCGCGTAGGTGATCAGGGTCCCTGAGCCCTTCACCATCTTCATATCCGCGATTCCTACTGTCAATTTGTCAGGCATCCATAACCCCCAGCTTTTTCAGAAGGAAATTCAGGGAAAGCACATCAGGGGAGAGCAGGAGACGACAGGGAACCACATTCTGATCGATAATAAAGTCGGCGCCAATCGTCATCAGGTAATCCGTCTGACCGCCAAACTCTACCATCGGCACAGAGAGGATCGCCCCCTGCATGTCAACCGCGAAGCAGGGAACTGTAACGCGGATGGTAATTCCCGCCAGCTCCGAGAGGGCGTTGACAAAGGTGGAAATCATAATATTTCCAACTTCCACAAGGACAGATTTTTCCATATCGGTGAGATCCGCATAATCCTCAATTTTATAATCAACCAGATGCTCCAGCACCAAATTGACAAATTTCAGCTGCTGCACCGAGAGCATAATCCCATTGATCTCGCCGCTCAGACGCACCAGCACACCTGCCGTAATGGCTTCCGGACCGCCGATCCAGTCAATCGCCTCGTTGTAGCCCATGATACGCACCTCAGGCATGGTGATGCGTACCTCGCCGCCCAGCATACCGGAGAGAGCAGTAGCCGCATTTCCCGTGCCAATACTGCCAATCTCACGAAGCGTATCCAGCTCCAGACCATTCAGCTCATGAAAATTTTTCATCGCGTTCCCCCCTTATCAGTTCGTCAGGCCGTTGATCGTCGTTTCCACCTCATCGGCTGTCGTAACCATTCTCAGGGCGTAGCTGTAGGAACGCTGAGCCTCAATCACCTTGCCGATCTCATATGCCAGATCGGTGTTTGAAGTCTCCAGATAGCCCTGCTGCAGATTGGGATCCGCCACAGAGGTGATGGTCCCGTTCTTCGGGAGCGCTGCGAAGCGGCCCGCATCCAGATGCTGCAGGCCGTCCTGATATTGGAATGTATACACGCCGATCGGCTGTACCTCCTCCTGATCCGTTACCACGATGGGGTTGCCGTTGCCGTCGAGCACCTGGCGGCCCTCACCGTCCGACAGATAGAAGGTTTCCTGTCCGTTCACAAGAAAGCGGGAGAGGGTAAAAGAGCCGTCCCGCGTATAAGAAATCTCTCCGTTCGCGGGATCGCGAAGCGCAAAGAACCCATCTCCGACAATGGTGTAATCCAGGCTGCGGCCCGTCTGCTCAATGGAAGAGTCGGAGAAATCCGTGGCGGTGGACACCATGAGGGCGCCGCTGCCGCGCGGAAGCTGAGCGCCGTCCACACCGTTTTCATAACGGTACAGAGCCGCTTCAAACGAGGGCTTTTCCGCCTTAAAGCCGTAGGTGTTGACGTTGGAAATATTATTTCCCTGCACGCCCATGCGGGTCATCTGCTGCTGGGCGCCAAGAGCTGCACTGTAAAATGCCTGTATCATGCTGCTGTTACCCCCTTATCCGTTACATTCTGCCGACTTCGTTCGTAGCCTTTGTGAGCAGACCGTCGTAGAGCTTGAGCACCTGCGCCGCACTTTGCAGGGCGCGCTGGGATGTCATCATCAGGGTCATCTCACGGATCATATCAACATTGGAGTTTTCCGTCCATTTCCAGAGTATCGGCGTCTGGCCCGCGGCAGCCGCCGCCTGGCCGTTAGCTCCGAAAAGGCCGCTCTCGTTTTTGACAAGCTGGTTGTTGTCCGGAAACACAAACACGCCGATCTGCCCAAGATACTGGCCGTCGGCGGTGGAGATTCTGCCGTAACCGTCGGCAGTGATGTTATCGGTGGAAAGTTGAAGCGGCTGGCCCGTGATGCTCAGCACACGGCCGTGATCGGGCAGATACAGATAGCCCTCCTCATCCAGCGAAAAGCTGCCGCCGCGGGTATATTCCACGCCGTCCGCCGTCTGGATGGCAAAGAAGCCCTCCCCCTGGATAGCAAAATCCAGATTCAGACCGGTCTGCTCAAAGCCGCCCTGTGAATAATCGACATAGGCCTCGTCCGGCGCCAGAATATAGCTCTGCTCTCCGATCGGCTGGGAACCTGTTTTATCCTTGTTGCCCACCAGGTTGATCATCACCTCGTCGAAGGTGGTGTCCGTATAATACTCCGTCTTGTATCCGGGGGTGGAAACGTTGGTCATATTATTGCCCACCACATTCAGCCGTCTCGTCTGAGAAAGCATACCGGAGGTCAGATTGTAAAAGCCCTTTGTCATAAACCGCACACTCCTTTGATGCAGGGAAAACTCCCGCGGTTATTCCTTTGCGTACTGCTGCATAATCTCCCGCAGGTGCTGGATTGCCCCGCTGTGGATCTGAGAAACGCGCGGTGCGCTCACACCGAGCACCTGCGCGATCTCTTTCATTGTTAACTCTTTTTCGTAGTAGAGGGAAAGCACCAGCTTCTCGTTATCCCGCAGGGAATCGATCCCCTGTTCGAGAAGCTCGTGCAGCTCCTTCTCCTGGCAGACCTCCTCAGGGGGGCTGTCTGTGGAGGAGAGAGCATACTGCTCATTCGCGGCCGCACCGGACGAACCGTAGCTGTCCAGCAGAGCCTCAAAGGACATCAGATTGGAAACAGCGGCCTCCGCGCGCAAATTCTCGTATTCCTCGGGAGTAACCCCAAGACGATCCGCGATCTCCTTGCCGGTGGGGGCACAGCCGAGCTCCCCGGCCAGCTCCTCCGCGGCGCGGTTCAGCCGCACCGCCTTCTGACGCACCAGCCGCGGCACCCAATCCTGCTTGCGCACCAGATCGATCATCATGCCGCGCAATCGTTTGGCAATGTATGTTTCAAATTTGATCCCCTTGGAAGCGTCAAATTTATCCACCGCGTTGAGCAGGACAAGAATCCCCTCATGTATGATATCGTCCAATTGTGCAAAACTGTTAAATAATCCGCGCGCCTGAAACGCAACTTTTTTTACCAGATCGGTGTATTGCAGCACAATCTGCCACTTAAGCTGTTCATCCCCTGTTTCATGGTACCGCTCAAGCAGCTCTCTGGTATCCGCTCCGCCGTCTGCCGGCGCGCCGGCCTGCGGCACAGAGGGGGCCTCCCTTCTTTTGTCGTCCATCGCACGCACCGTCCTTTATCGTCCCGCTTTCGCGTCGGGCTGAAGGGTGATGTTGCCGATCGCCTGGATCTGCACACTGCCCGTCACCTCGTTGAAGGAGAGAACGTAGACGTCCGGATAGAACTGAGAAATCATGCGGCTCAGATAGACGCGGATAATCTGGCTGGTAAGCACAATCGGCGTCTGGGAAAGCTCCGCGAACTTCTTGCGAAGATCGCCAAGCTGGGCAATAATCTGCTGTACCACATCGGGAGAAAGCGCGAGATACACACCATGCTCGTTCTTCGTGAGCGCGCTGAGCACCTTCTTTTCCAGCTCGGCGTCGAGCGTGATGACGCGCAGCTGCCCATTCTCGCAGAACTTGCGGGTGATGGTGCGGCTCAAAGCGGCACGCACCTGCTCGGTGATCATATCGAGATCGTGCGTGGTGGAGGCTGCGTCGGCCGCGGTTTCCAGGATAATCTCCAGATCCTTGATCGGGATCCCTTCCCGCAGCAGGTTTTTAAGCAGCTTCTCGAGGCTGGCGTAGGAGAGCACGTTTGGTACCACATCGTTCACCAGATCCGGCTCTGTCTTTTTCAGGTTTTCGATCAGCTGAAGCGTCTCCGCACGGTTCAGCAGCTCGCTGGCATGCTTTTTGATGGTCTCGGAGAGGTGGGTGAGCATAACGGTGAGCGGCGCGATAACCGTATAGCCGTAAATCTCGGCCATTTCCTTGTTCTCCGGCAGAATCCAGCGCGAGGGGATACCGTAGGCAGGCTCGATCGTCTCGATGCCGTCGATCTCTCCCTCCGGGTTCTCCGGCTCCAGCGCCAGATAATAGTCGACGAGAATTTCGCCGCGCGCGACTTCCTCGCCGCGGATCTTGATAATATACTGGTTTGTCCCAAGGGATGCGCCGTCGTGCAGGCGGATCGACGGGATGACCAGGCCCATGTCCTGCGCGTACTGCCGCCGGAAGATGACGATACGGCTGATCAGCTTGCCGCCGCTGGTTTCGTCAACCAGAGGGATCAGGCTGTAGCCGAATTCCATCTCAATCGGCTCTACGTTCAGGAGAGAATAGACATTGTTAATATCCTTGTAATAGTCGGACTCGCTGACAGCCTGCGTTTCCGTCTGCTCGGGAAGAGCGTTTTCCGCAAGCTGGGCCTGCTCTTCGGCGGTACGCGCCGCAAGCATGCGGCGATCCCCGATAAAGCCGCCCGCGCCCAGACCGCCGCCCACAAGCAGAAGCGGGAGGGTCGGCGCGCCCGGCACCAGGCCGAGCAGGGCAAGGATAATACCGGTGGACATAATGGCGCGCGGCTGTGCCTTGAACTGTCCCACGACGTCCGTATTCAGGCTGCCGTCGGAGACGGAGCGTGTGACGATCATGCCTGTTGCGGTGGAGATCATCAGCGCCGGAAGCTGGGACACCAGGCCGTCGCCGATGGTGGCGATGGAGTAAACCTGAAGCACATTGTTGATATCACCGCTGCCTTGCACCACGCCGATAATAAGGCCAGCCACAAAGTTGATGACGGTAATGATGAGCGACATGATCGCGTCGCCCTTGACAATCTTGGTCGCGCCGTCCATGGCGCCGTAGAAGTCGGCTTCCTTCTGGATTTTATAGCGGCGCATGCGCGCTTCCTTCTCCGTGATAAGGCCCGAACTCAGATCGGCGTCAATAGCCATCTGCTTGCCGGGCATGGCGTCCAAAGTGAAACGGGCCGCCACCTCGGAGACACGCTCCGCGCCCTTTGTGATAACAATGAACTGCACCAGCACGATGATCAGGAAGATCAGCACGCCGATGACGATGTTTCCCTGGGTAATCAAAGTACCAAAGGATTGGATGACGATACCGGCGTTGCCGCCATTGGAAAGGATCAGGCGTGTTGACGAGACGTTTAGTCCCAGCCGGAACAACGTCGTGACAAGCAAAAGCGAGGGGAAAATGGAGAATTCCAGGGCTTCCGAAATGTTCATCGTGATCATAAGGATCATGATGGACAGAGCGATATTCACGACGATCAGGACGTCCAGCATAAAGGTGGGAAGCGGTATCACCAGGAACAGGACGATGACGACCACCATCAGTGATACGGCGTTATTCAAAATCCTTCTCATAAGCTACAGGCTCCTATTTCTTCGGCTTGGAATCCAGGCGGTACAGGTAAACCAGGACCTCCGCGACGGCGTTATAAAGCTCCGGGGGAATTTCCCGGTTGATTTCGGTTGTCGCATACAGGGCACGGGCCAGGGGGACATTTTCAATCACGGCCACCTTGTGCTCCTGCGCTGTGCGCACGATGCGCGCTGCCAGCTCGTCCTGGCCCTTTGCCAGCACGATGGGGGCGTTATCCTTCTCCGCGCGGTAGCGCAGCGCCACCGCGAAGTGGGTCGGGTTTCGGATGACGACGTCCGCATTCGGAACCTGCTGCATCATGCGCGACTGCGCCATTTTGCGCTGCATTTCCTTGATCTTTCCCTTGATCTGCGGATCGCCCTCTGTCTGCTTGTATTCTTCCTTGATCTCCTGCTTGGACATCTTGATTTGGCGTTCATAATCCCACCACTGGTAGAAAATGTCTGCGCCCGCCAGCACAATATAAGCGACGGCGATCTGAATGACAAGCTGAAACAGCTGGTCAAACATATGGGAAGCGGCACTGACCAGATCAGTATAAAGATATTTGGTGAAGATCAGATATACGCTGGAAAGAAACTGAAAAACAATATACAGCAGGATCCCAATCTTGAGCAGGCCCTTGAGGGCCTCAATCACACTGCGCAGGGAAAACAGCCGCTTGAAGCCCTGAAGCGGGTTGATGCGGCTGAATTTCGGCTTGAGCAGTTCTCCTGAAACAAGCAGCTTTGTCTGAAAAAAAGTGACTCCCACACCGGCCACCACAGTGGCCGCCAGCACAGGCCCGGCCGCCTTGAGGAAGGCCAGAAGCAGGCTGGTGAACAGATCCCCCAGATCCCCCACGAAATCCGTGGGCGACTCCTGGGAAGACAGCTCCATGCAGTGCCGCAAAAAATCATAGATCGCTTCGATTGCACCGGGAACGGTCAGCTTGAGGACAAAGAAGCCGGACAGCAGAACCGCCACCGAAACGGCGTCGTTACTGAAGAAGATGTTGCCCTTTTTTCGTTCGTCACGCCGTTTTTTCGGTGTTGCCTTTTCAGTTTTGGAGCTGTCCGCCAAGCTTCACCACCACACTCCCATACCGCTCCACGGCAGGCGGGACGGCTCAGCCGCCCGCTCCGATTACCTCCAGGGCACGCGCTATCTGATCCAGCATCTCCGATTCAATCCCAAGAAGGAACTCGTTGATCGGGGTGAGAAACAGGAAGAGCAGCACCAGCCCGATGATAACCTTCAACTCTATATTAATGACAAAGGCGTTGATCTGAGGGATCGCCTTCATCAGAATTCCCATTCCAACCTCGCCCAGAAGCTCCGCCACCAGAATCGGCATCGCAAGCTTGAGCGAGAGCACAATGCAGGACAGAAAAATCTGTACTACATAATCCGCAATCCCTTCTCCCAGCGCGGCCGTCCCATAGGGAACCGCCTCTCCCGACAGAAGAAGGATGCGCAGAAGGGTATAATGCCCGTTCTCCGCAAAAAAATTGAGCATCATGAGCAGGTTAAGCAGCGAAGCGCTCACGCTCATATTGGTCTGGCTGCTCGCGTCGTACGTCTGCGCCATCGTCATGCCCATTTGCGCGTCGATGATTTCTCCTCCCGTCTGTACGACGGAAAAAGTGATGCGCATCAGAAACCCGATCACCAACCCTACCCCCAGCTCCATCAGAAGCGTGAGGATGAGCGCCACTGTGCTCTGCGGCGCTTCAGGGCCTTCGCCCACAATGCCCATCATGAAATAAGAAAGCACCAGCGTAAAACCGGCCTTTACAATTCCGGGGACATTGCTCCGGCCCAGAAGCGGGGTCAGCGCCACGAAGCCCGTGATGCGCATGACCACCAGTTCAAAAAGATAAAACTGTGTCAAATCGAACATAGCGCGCCCTTACATCAGTGTGAACAGATAGTTCGAAAAATCCAGCAGCGTTTGCAGCATCCATCCGCCGCCAATCAGAAGCACCAGCACCACCACGATCATCTTGAGGATGAAGGAAAGCGACTGCTCGTGAATCTGTGTGACAGCCTGGAAAATCGCCACCAGAATGCCTACCGCCATACTGAAAAGAAGGAGGGGGGCGCCTAGCTTCAGGGCCACCCCAACTCCTTCCCGCAAAACGTCCACCACCACGGCGTCCGCCCTCCTTTCTTATCGGAATCCCTGTACCAGCGTCGAAAACAGCAGCTCCCACCCGTTGAGCGCGATGAACAATAAAAGCTTGAACGGCATGGAAATCATCGACGGCGGAAGCATGATCATGCCCATCGACATCAGCGTTGAAGCAACAACAACGTCGATCAGCACAAACGGCAGATACAGATAGAATCCGATCAGAAACGCACGCTTGAGCTCACTCGTCATAAACGCAGGCACCACAATGCGCAGCGGCAAATCCTGCGGCTCCTCGATCTGCGTTTCATCCAGACCCGCCAAATCCCCGAACAGTTTGAGCGAGCTCTGCTCCGTTTGCTCAAGCATGAATTCCTTGAGCGGCACCTCTGCGCGGGCCATAAATTCCTCCTGGCTGATCTCGTCCGCGATATACGGCTCATAAGCCGTTGTCTGAATCTCAGAAATCACCGGGGACATGGTAAACAGCGTCAGGAACAGAGCAATGCCAATCAGGACAATGTTCGGCGGGTTCTGCTGAAGGCCCATGGCCGAGCGCAGAAACGAAAAGGAAATGATGTAGCGCGTGAAGGAGGTCATCATGACCACGATGGACGGAAGGAGAGTGATCAGGGTGGTCAACAGAAGGATCTCTATGGTTTGGACGTTCTCTCCATTTACATTGATTATTGAATCCACCTTACGGCCTCCCTGATTTTTTCCTCTGGTCGATAACCTTCTTCAATGCTTCTCCGAAGCTCATACCCTGTGCGCCGTCCTGTGGCGGATCGCCGGAAGGCGGCTCCTCCAGGGCTTCCAGCTCGGACGCGGGCAGCTTCTCCAGACGGCTTACACCGCCCGGCGTCACCCCCAGCAGGTAAAGCGTGTCGCCCATGCGCACCAGCACAAGACGCTGATCCCTTCCGAGAGGAACCTGCTCCACCACGGTCATACGGCGCCTGCGCGGACGGAACATACCGTTCAGCCGCCCGGCGCCGTATCGGGTAAACAGATACGCCAGCGCCAGCACCGCAATGATGACGAGAAGCGCCCACAAAAGCTGAAGAATCTCAGGCATTGCCCAGAATGCTGGTGACGGTCTTCATGAGACGATCTTCCTTGAAGGGCTTCACGATAAAGTCCTTGATGCCCGCCTGCACAGCCTCAACAACCATAGCCTCCTGGCCCATGGCGGAGCACATGACGATGTTTGCGTTGCCGTCCTTGGAGCGGATCTCCTTGAGAGCCTCAAGACCGGTCATGTTCGGCATGGTGATATCCATCAGCACAAGATCCGGACGCTGTTCAAAATACTTCTCCACAGCGTCCTTGCCGTCAACGGCTTCGTACAGATCCGTGTATCCATTCTTGGTCAGGGTGTCTCGAATCACCTTGCGCATAAACGCAGCGTCGTCCACAATCAAAATCTTAGCCATGTCAATCCATCCTTTTCCGTTTGTATTATGTTTTATTTATTTCTGCTTATTCTGCAGTTTGAACAGCTCGGGCTGATGTACTACTTCTGTGATGCGCACACCGAAATTATCATCGATGACGACCACATCGCCGTGGGCAACACACAGGCCGTTGACAAAGATGTCAACCTGATCGCCCGCCAGCTTGTCAAGCACCACCAGCGTTCCCTTGGAGTAGGAGAGGATTTCATCCACTTTCTGTGTTGTCCTTCCGATTTCAACGGAGACCTGAAGCGGAACGGACATAATCATTTCCAGGTTCTGCGCCTGCTCCTCGCCCAGACGATCGCCCAAGTCAAAGGTCGGCAGGGTAACAGGATTAGTCTGAATCAGATTCGGCTGCTGGTAATACACCGGCTGCTGCTGCGGATAATAGGTGGGCTGCTGCATAGGCATCTGCTGCATCGGCTGCTGGACTGGCATCTGCTGCATGGGCTGCTGCTGCGGAGCCTGCATCGGCTGTACCGGCGCCTGCTGCGGAGCAGGCTGAGCGGCCTGCGGATTCATCAGCTGATCAATCATACCCTGATCCATTGCCGCAGCGGAATCTTGCGCAGCGGCAGGCTGCAGGGCGGGCGCGGCTGCCTGTGGGGCAGCGGCCTGCGGATTCATCAGCTGATCAATCAGGCCCTGATCCATTGTCGCAGCGGAATCTTGCGCAGCGGCAGGCTGCGGGGCAGGCGCGGCTGCCTGCGCCTGCTGCTTTTCTCCTCCATTGCCAGTCAGGCCGAAGCCCTTCAGCAGTTCTCTTGTCAGCTCAATCGACATGACGTTGACAAACTCACTTTCCAGAATATCTTCGATCCCCAGTTTGAAACGAACCACAACCAGCATGCCGCATTCGCTGTGGAAATGGTTGCGTTTGAACTCGTCAAGATCATCCAGTGTATAGGATTCCGGTGTCGAAATATTCACCAGAATGCCGAGGAAATCCGAAAGCGCCGTGGAAGCAGCACCCATCATTTGGTTCATAACCTCACAGACAGCGCTTACCGTCAGCTCATCAAGCTTAAATTCCTCATCCGGCGTCTCGGTACCCATAAGGATATCGACGATCGTTCTCACATCGCCGCGCTTGAGCAGCATGATGTTGCTCCCATCCAGGCCCGAAACATATTTGATTTCCACGGCGATCGCCGGTTCCAGATCGCCAAGCGTAAAATCTTCAATGGAAACGACAGACACCGTTGGCGTGGTGATATCGACCCGATGGTTCAACATATTGGAAACTGCAGTGGCGGAAGAACCGAGGCTGATATTCATCATCTCGCCGATGGCGTCCAGCTCCATCGAATTAAAGATCTTCTGTTCCATATCGCTCATTTTCCCCTCTTTCCTGAATATGACAGGTATCTACAATTTTAACAGCCATGCTGTTGTTCTGGACGCCCATTTTCCCGTCAAACCACCTTTTTCCTCCGATATACAGTTGAATCGGTTCGGACGTGGGGTGGCCCAGATCCAGCACATCGCCTGCTTTCAGGAAATAGATATCCTGCAGTCTGACCTCTGTGCGTCCCAGCTCCGCCGTAATCTCCAGTGTGGAGCCTTTGAGGACGTCCATAATCTCATCGGAATTGTCCTCCGATTTTTTCCGCTGGTTCTGGTTGGTGATGGCCATGTGGGAGAAGATATTCAGAAGCTTCATCCCAGGGATACAGATGCTGATCCGGCCGGAGGCATTCGCAAAGCGGATGCTCGCGCCGACAATCACCACTGTTTCATCCAGTCCAATCAACTGCACCAGCGTGGGATTGGTCTCAATCCGCCGGAGGGCAAAGTCGATGTCGATGTAATCGACCCAGCTGTTCCCCAGCATTCCAATAAGATCGCGGACAATATTCTCATAGAGCTTGAGCTCGAGGTCTGTAAAATTGTAGCCGTCCGGAAGACTGCGGTCCGTGGAACCGTCGCCGCCCATCAGACGATCCATCATGCTCAGCATCAGGGTCGTGGTAAAGTGGAACAGAACGGGCGCGCCGTCCGATGTCGGCTCCCCTTCCACGGAAACATCCGATAAGGCCAGGACGTCTCCTTCTGAGAGCGCATTGGAAAATTCGTAGTAGCGCTGTTCCTCGACCGATTCGACCTCAATTTCGCACGAGGTGTGCAGAAGGCCGTTGATCCAGGAATTGATGATTCTGCTGTAGCTTTCAAAGATGCCGCTGATCATCTTCAGCCTGTCTTTTGTAAACTTTCTGGGGCTGTAGAAGTCATATTTCCGATATTTCTTTTCCGCCTTGTTCTCTGCCGTAGACGCCAAATTCATCTCGCCGTTGCGAGCGGCATTCAACAGCGCGTCAATTTGACTTTGAGACAAAACTTCTGCCATTCTCATCCCTCCCAGGCAGAGTAAACTTGCCGGTAATAGAAGCTGTCATAGTGATAAGGAAATTCCGCTTTCATCCGGATGCAGCCGGAGCGGAGGAAACGGAGGCCGAAGACTCCGTCGGAGCAGCGGAGGCCGCCTCCGGCGGTATCGCCCCGCTCTCAGCGGGGACTCCCGCATCGTCGCGCATGGTGTAATATTTGGTAATGTCATCTCCGTTTCCGTCTTCGAGGTCAAGCCCTGTCACAATCAGCTCGACGCGCCGGTTTTCCGCACGTCCCTCGGTGGTATCATTCTGCGCCACCGGCCTCCACTGGCCATATCCCACACTGACAATACGGGACGGCGCCACAATTCCCTTTTCCTGCAAATATACCGTAACGACTGTAGCACGGTTGGAGGCAAGAAAACGGTCGAAGGTCGGATCGTTCGGCGAACTGGGGTTGGCCTGGGCTGTGTGTCCCAGAACACGGATCTCGTCGACAGAGGCACTCACCTCCCGGATCGACTCCCCTACCTGATCGAGAGTTTCCTTTCCCGCATCAAGCAGCTGGTAGCTGTCTCCGTTGAAGAAAACCGTGTCGTCGAAGGAAATAAATACATAACCGTTGCCCTTGCCCACTGTCACCTTACTGCCGATACCAGACTGCTGCACATATTGCAGAATCGCCTGATACAGCTCTTCCAGATCCTGCTCCACATCCTCCTGCGTCAATTGGCCGATCACCGCCGAAGCCGTGTCCGACGGATCTCCCTGCGAAGGATTCGCGGGGAGATTCTGCACCACATTTTGTATGTCCTCCACGCTGCTGGGGTTCAGAGCCTCCACAAGCTGCTCCCATTTCTGCTGATCCATTGTAGACATGGAGTAGAGCATCACGAAAAAGCAAAGCATCAGCGTTACCATGTCGCCATAGGTATCCATCCAGTTTGCGCCGCCGCTGCCGCTTTTATTGCTTCTTTTCATTGGACCTGCCTCCTTGCCGGCGCATATTGCTTACTTTCTCTTTCCCCGGCTTTTCTTTGCCTTGCCCTTCTTGCCGCCTTCGCTTTCCTCGTTTTCCTCAGACAGCTTCTGGTTCAGGAAGGTCATCAGGCGCTCGCGCAGGAACTTCGGATTTTCACCGGCCTGAATCGCCATAATTCCCTCAAGGATAATCTCACGGCAAAGAATCTCTTCCTCATCGCGGGCGGTGAGGTTGGCCGCAATCGGGTTGAACACCACGTGCGCCAAAAGGGAGCCGTAGAAGGTGGTAATGAGGGCAACCGCCATGTTCGGGCCAAGTGAGGTCATGTCTGCGCTGTCCAGCTCCTTGAGCATGTTGATCAGACCGATCAGAGTACCGATCATACCGAAAGCCGGAGCGGCGTTCGAACCCCGCTCGTACATGGCGATAACCTCATGGTGCCGTGCTGATGCCTGTTCAATCTCATTGGTCAGGATGCCGCGCACGCGTTCCGGATCGTTTGCGTCGACAATCAGCATGATTGCCTGCTTGAAAAAGGGATCCTTCTGCTCGTTGGCTTTTTCTTCCAGCGCCAGCAATCCGTTTTTACGCGCGATCTGCGCCAGCTCCATCAGTTCATCCACATACTGATGCGGATCAAACGTCTTGGAGTGCAGCATAATCATAAAATGCTTGGGGATCGAAAGCGCCAGCTTAGGGTAGCAGGCAATGACCACAGCCAGGGTACCGCCCACCACGATGAGAAGGCTGGAAATATCTCCAAAATTCTTGATGGTTTCCAAATTCACCGTGAAGCCGGTTTCCGGCGAGATAGTGGCCGCTATTCCGAAGAAGGTAAAGAAAACAGCCAGGAGTATACCGATCAGGTACACGATATTCATGCAGATTCCCCCTCGTAATTCTTAAAGCCGCAAACAGGGAACGCCGAGGGAGATCACCTGCGGTGATCCACAACCTTCAGGCTGCGGCTGATATCCATCACTTTTGCGTTATATTCCGCTATTTTCTGTATGATTTCCTCTACCTTGTCCTTGACAATGTAGTAATCGTGATTCATCATCACAATTTTACTTTCCGGGATGGATTCGATGTATTCAATCTGATTGTGGTTCAGAAGGAACGTCTCATTGTTCATTTTCCGAAGTAAAATCATAAACGCTTCTCCCTCCCAAACAAAGCCCGGGCCGGGGGAGCCTCCCCCCGGCTCAGGTGGACCTTGTGTGCCGTTACAGTGTTTGGCTTGCGCAAAGCCTCAAAGGCTCAAAAATCAGCGCTTCATGTTAATGAGCTCTTCCAGCATGGTGTCCGTCACGGTCACAATACGCGTGTTGGCCTGATAGCCACGCTGGTAGATGATCATGTTCGCGAACTCCTGCGCGAGATCCGTGCCGGACTGCTCCAGGAAGCCGCTCTTGACGCCCGTGCCGCTGTTCGCGAGAAGGTTCGGCGGCTGATTGCCAGCTGCATCATTTGCATCATTGTTCATCGGACCAGTTACCGAACTCTTCGGCGTGCTGATGGAAATCTCACCAGCGCTGTCCGTTGCCTGGTAGTACGGGCCATCCGTATGGGTCAGGCCTGCCGGATTTGTCACGGTGCCAAGGGCAATGTAACCAATCGTCACGATATCTCCTGTCATCTTATTCGTACAGCTTACCTTGCCGTTGTCATCAATCTTGAGATTCTCGTATTCAATGCAATTGCCGTCTGCATTTACGTTATTATTTCCTGGTGTAGGATCCACGTTGGTGGCACCATTCTGACCCGGATAAATTGCTTCGCCAAGTTCCGTATTATTTTGTCCATCTGCAGCTAAGGGCAAACGGATAGGAACCAAAACCGTACTAATCGTTGGATCCTTATCTGCACCCGGAGTGGCATTATCCGTTGTTGACACAAAACCATACACAATATTACCCTTGCCATCCGTCAGATAACCGTCATCGTCGATCTTGAAGTTGCCCACACGACTGAACATCAGTCTGTCCAAGCTGTCTACCCCTACACCGTTCTTATCTCCCAACAAGAAAAAGCCGTCACCCTGGATAGCCACGTCGGTCGTCATACCGGTACTCTCAAGCGCCTGCGTTCCCATATCCAGATCGATCGTGCCAACGCTCGAGCCGTAGCCGATCTGGCTCGGGTTGGTACCACCAGTGACATCCGTACTGGCCGAGCCTGCGCTCTGTGTACTGTAAATGCTCTCGCTGAAGGTGACACGTCCGGCCTTATAGCCGTATGTATTCACGTTCGCGACGTTGTTGCCCACCACGTTCAGAGCATCCATGAAAGCTCTCAGCCCGGCAATACCGGAACCCATTGCTGCTGTTAAAGCCATAAGCCTGTTTCCTTCTTTCTCTATACTCCGGCGCCGCCGGGAGACTGCCAGTCGGGCAGTTCCCAGAGCGTCCTGCTATGGTCCCGCTCTCTGTTGTTACAGGATCACGGCGCCATCAATGTTTGTAAAAACGTTCTCCTTCATCTCGTCCTGCCGCATCAGGGTAATCACCTTGTGGTTCGGAACATTGATGATAAAGGCAAGGCTTCGGTCCAGTGCAAGGATGTTCGTCGCACCCTTCGCTTCCGCCTTTTCCACGGAGTCGTTCAGCTTATCCATCAGAGTGGGGGTCATTTCGATCCCACGCTCCTGTGCGCGTTCCATCGCATGGCGGGACAGGTTTACCTGCCGGTTCCCGGCATCCTGCATGGTCTGCCGCAGCAGAGCCTCAAAGCCGGATCCCCTCGCAGGACTGGTTTCCTGCCCGGTGACGGGCATCCGCCCGGTCAACGCCTGAATTTCAGGGATCAGCATCCTCCCGCCTCCTCTCGTTTCCTTCTGTCAGACGCCTTCTGTTGTAGTGTCGCCGCCGTCACCCGTTCCGGTGCCGCCGCCGTCACCACCTTCACCGCCGTCTCCTCCTTCGCCGCCCTCACCGGGCTCTTCGGGAATCTCCGGCAGCGTGCCGACTGCCATCAGATTGCTCAGCGGATACATTTCGCCGTCCACAAAAATCACCTGCATGCCCTGGTATGTACCGGTACCGGTGACTGTGCCGACAATTTCCTCAATCTCGTTGTCGTCGTTCAGCTTGCCGACTGTTACGGTCTTGCCGACCAGAGAAGCGGCATAGTTGAGCGCCGTCGCATCCGCGACCGTCTGCATGCTCGTCTGAAGGGAGGCCATCATCTGCACAGTGGACATCTGCACCAGCTGCTCCAGCATTGCGGTACTGTCCATGGCGTTATCCATGGTCTGGTTCTGGAGCTGGGCCACCATCAGCTGTAAGTAATCCGTGAAGTCCAGGCCTAAATCTTCGCCGGGCTGGTTGACTTCAATGCCTTCCTGGTCCAGCCATTCCTGAAAATCATCGTCTACCTTGGTGTTCGAACCGGAATTCGTCTTTTTGTATGCCGAAGAAGCCAGCGTTTCCAACCCCATCGGCATAAAATCAGTTGCCAATGCGTTCACCCCCACATTCAGTCATCCTGCGTCTCGACGGAGAAGAGTCCCAGGCGGAGCTGCTGTAAAAAGTCCTCCGTGCTCTGCCGGTGCTCCTGCTGCTCCCGCTGCTGTCCGCCGTGATTCTGTCCGTCGTCCTGATCCGGATGCTGCCACTGCTGATTTTCCTGCTGCGGCTGCCGTACCTCAACGCGGACCTCACCTTGGTTGTTGTTCTGCAGCATCAGTCCCAGCGTGCTGGAATGCTCGCTCAGAAGGCGCGCCGCGCTTTCTGTCTCTGTGTGAAGCACCACATGGAGGGAACCATCCTGACTGCGGGTCATTTCCACAACCACGCTGCCCAGATTTTCCGGGTTCAGACGGATTTCCACCCGCTGCTCACCCTGCGAAAGTGCCTTTTCGACGTTCTGCGTCAGCTTTGCGTCAAAATCGGGCTGCTGTGTATCAATGGTATCACCGTTGCCTACCTTTACAGGCATGTTTTCCGTGTCAGAGAAGAACGGCTGCTGTGCGGTTGTGACCGCTGCCTGCGCGTCGGGATCGCTGGAATCGTCCTGCGCCGTCTGTGCAAAGGTCTCGGCCTGTGCCTGCTGGCTTTCGGGCTTTGCCTGCACAGTCTGCACCTCCACGGGCTCGGCCTGCGTTTCCGCCTGCTGCACGGGAGACTGCTGCACCGCTGCCTGCTGTTCGGGAAGCTGCTGCTGTGCCGCCGCCTGCTGTGCCATGCCGTTTGCCGCGACAGGCTGTTCCACCGCGGCGTTGGCCGCGTTCACAGGATTGGCCGCCTGCTGCGTAACATCCTGCACGGAAACCAGCTGCAAGCCGTTCGGCGATTCCTGCACCAGCGCGATGTCAAGCACCTGCACATAGGTGAGGTTCCCTGCCGCTGCCTGCATGGCTGCGGACTGCTGTGCCGCCCCGGCATCCTTCGCGGGCTCCTCCGTCTTTCCGGCGGAATCGTCCGTCTCCGTTCCCTGCGGCTTCTCGGAATCCTTCGAGTCCTGCGTTTTCTGGGAGTTCTGCGAGTCCTGCGCTCTCTTGTCCTCCATCAGGGTTTTAAAATCCTGTCCGGACTCCGACGCCTGCTGGGAAGGAACCTGCGGGATCGTATTCTGGGCGATCTGCGCGGCTGCAAGGCTCATCTGCATAACCAAATCCATTGCGTTCATATTCTTTCACCTCCTTTCGCTGTCTTTGCATCTATCTGTTCTGGATCAGGAGGCATGCGCGGCGGCGCGCTGGGCGGAAACCAGCTCGTCGATGAACTGCTCCTCACTTTTCTGCACGCCCTTGCGATAATCCTCCAGCTTCTTTTCCTTCAGCTTTTCAATGGTTGCGGTATCCTGACGGGCAGCCACAAGCTCTTTGCGCTTCGCTTCCGCCTGATCCTGGTATTCCTTGAGCAGCGTTTCCTCACGCTGGATCTCCATTTCCAGAAAGCGCAGGCCGCTTTCATACCGGCGGGCCTCCACAATCGTCATACCGAAGGCTTCCTTCTCCCGAAACTCCTGATTCAGATCGGCGTAGCGCTGCCACGCGGCCCGCACCCGCTCCTCCTGCTGCCGTACCTTTGCCGTCAGCGCCGCGTACTCATTCTGGATGCCTTCGAGTACCTGCTGCTTGTAGCTGAGTACGGAGTCAAGGCTGAACTGGAATTTCTTCATGACTGCAATCACCTGGCTTTTCTAAATTGAAATCAGAGGGCTGGACGCTCGCTACATGAGCGCGCGCATCAGATTGAGATCTTCCTCGTAGGAGAACGATTCGTTGACCCCCTGCATCAGGAAACGGTTGATCCCGTCGATCTTGCCCAGCGCATAGTCCAGCTTGGGGTTTGTTCCCGCCTTGTACGCGCCGATGGACACCAAATCGGCATTTTTCTCATAGACACCCATCACGTCACGGATTCGGGCGGAAAGCTGCCGGTGTTCCTCCGGCACAATATCGACCATCAAACGCGAGATGCTCGCGCTGACGTCAATTGCCGGGAAATGGTTGCTGTTAGCCAGCCGCCGCGAAAGGACGATATGACCGTCGAGAATACCGCGCACGGTATCCGCAATCGGCTCGTTTGTGTCGTCACCTTCCACCAGCACCGTATAGACGCCTGTGATGGAGCCCTTCTGAAAGTTGCCGCTTCGTTCGAGCAGCTTCGGGAGCTCCGCGTAAATCGAAGGTGTATAGCCGCGCGCCACAGGAGGCTCTCCTACAGCCAAGCCAATCTCACGCTGCGCCATGGCGAAACGTGTCAGCGAGTCCATCATAAGCAGCACGTCGTAGCCCTGGTCCCGGAAATACTCCGCGATACCGGTAGCAACAGACGGGCAGCGCTTGCGCAGCATAGCAGGCTGGTCCGATGTGGCCACCACCAGAATCGAGCGGCGCATGCCCTCCGGACCGAGATCCTTTTCCATGAACTCGAGCACCTCACGGCCACGTTCGCCCACAAGGGCAATGACGTTGATATCGGCCTTGACGTTCTTCGCGATCATGCCCATGAGCGTACTTTTGCCGACGCCTGAGCCGGCGAAGATGCCGATACGCTGGCCCTTGCCGATCGTCAGCATCCCGTCAATGGCTTTCACGCCGAATTCCATGCGCTCGCGGATTGGCGGGCGCGCCATGGGGTTGATATATTCGCTTCCGTCCACACAGAACGGCGTTCCGCCGTGAAAGGGGCCCTTGCCGTCAATAGGCTGGCCCAGAGCGTTGATTACGCGCCCCTTGAGGAAGGGGCCCATCATCAGACTCAGCCGGTGGCCGGTGTTGCGCACAAAGTTGCCGGCGGAAATACCGTCCATGTTGGAGTACGGCATCAGAAGGATATGGTCGTTTTTGAAGCCGACCACCTCCGCCATAACCTGTCCGCCGGATTCTCCGCTGTAAATCCGGCAGATATCCCCGATCGCCGCACGGCCTCCGGAGGCTTCGATCGACATGCCAACGATGTTTTCAATCTTGCCGGTATAGCTGATCGTCTCCGCGTTTTTTATCTGGCGGATCATCGTCTCAAACATGGGCTTGGGCCTCCTTTCCGGTAGTTTTGGGGATTTTCAGCTCTCGTGCATAATATCGCGGATGTTTTGCAGCTGAGTGGAAACACTGGCGTCAATAATCTCGTCCGGCATCTCGATGATGCAGGTTCCGGATTCGTCGTCCGCCATGGGAATGATGCGAATATGGTCCGACAGGCTGGCCAGCGCCACCGTCAGCTCCGGGGTAATCTCCGCAAGAGCTGGGGCGTCGCAGCCACCTACGTAAATGTGAACCCATTCGCGGCGTTTCATCTTCTCGGTGACAACCTGGATCATCCGGGCAATTACCTCGCTGCTGCTTTTGAGGCTGATGTGAATCACCTTTTCCGCAATGGAGACGCTCAGCTCGCACAGCTCGCTGCGTGTCTCGCGGATCATCTCTTCCCTTGCCAGCGTAGCCTTTTTGAGAAAATCTGCGATTTCCTCAGCCTGCTCCCGCAGCTGAGCGTCCAGACTAGCTTTTGCCTCCACGGACGCTTTGGAAAGACCCTCCGCATAGCCCTGGCGGTATCCCTCCGCCTTGGCTTCCTCGCGGGCATTTTCGATCTCAGCCTCTGCCTCCCGCATCCGCTCCTGGACTAGCTCCTGCGCACGCTGTTCGGCATCTTCCACAATCTTCTGGGCCTGCACGGCGGCAAACCCGATGGTCTGCTCCGCTTCGGACTCTTTTTTCGCCCCGGACTCCTGTTCCGCTCCGGCGTTTTCCGCCTCGGCGGGGCCGTCCTCCTCCCGTTCCGGTTCCCCGGGCTCCTGCTCCTCCGGGAGATCGTCCTCAAGCTCCTCCGCCTTCGGGAAGATATAGGATGTGACCGCCGATTTGCGGAGCTGCTTGAAGATGTTAGGCAATGATATCGTCCTTCTTTCCCTTGATAATGATCAGCTCGTTCTTCTCCTCGAGCATACGAATCACATTCTCAATGCGCTGCTGTGCCTCTTCCACGTCACGCACACGCACGTTGGTGGTAATTTCGAGGTCGTCGCGGATGCTCTGTGCCATACGGCTGGACATATTGGAGAAGATCTTCTGTGCGACCTCCTCGGTCGTTCCCTTGAGGGCCAGCACCAGGTCCTTCTGCTCGCACTCGCGCAGGAAGCGCTGCACGGAACGGTCGTCCATGGTGATGATATCCTCGAAAACGAACATACGCTTGCGGATTTCCTCGGCCAGCTCGGCATCCTTGCGCTCCAGGCGATCGAAAATGGCGCGCTCGCTCGAGCGGTCCAAGTTGTTCATGACGTCCGCCACATAATCGATGCCGCCGACCTTGACATTGGTTGCCGACATCATGGTAGTAAATTTCTTCTCCATTTCGGATTCAACGATCTTAACGGCGGACGGAGCGGCGCTGTCCATTGTGGCAATGCCCTCCACAACCTTTACGCGGACCTCGGGATCGAGATCCTGAATGACGGCCGCCGCCTTATCCGGCTCCACATAGGAGAGAACCAGGGCGATGGTCTGGGGCCGCTCATATTGCAGAGCCGCCAGAAGCGACTTTGCATCCACATTATCCAGGAAGGAAAACTTCCTGTTCTTGAGGGATTTCGTTACTTTTTCCAGCAGGCTGTCTGCCGTCTGCTGGCCGAACGCACGCTCCAGAACGGCGCGCGCATACTCCATTCCGCCCTCTGTAACTGCCTTGTTCGTCAGGCACATCTGGTAATATTCATCCAGAATGCCTTCCGTCTGGTCAGGGTCGATGTAGCCGAGCTTCGCGATCTCCATGGTGAGACGCTCGACGTCCTGAGGGGTCATGTATTTATACAGCTGCGATGCCTTATCCATTCCCAGCGAGACGATAACGGCGGCAGCCTTCTGCTGCTTGGTCAGCTTTCTGGCAGCATTTTTTACCTTTACGTCAGATGCTATCTCAGCCACACTCATTCATCCCCTTCCTTGAGCCAGTTCTTCACCATCTGGGCTGCAATCTCGGGATTATTCTCGGCGAACTTGCGGACATCCTTGCGAAGCTGCATGCTCTTCTCCGTGCGCAGCTCGGAGATATCCGGCCCGTTCTGCACCTCGGGCAGAGGCACATTCGGCGCCAGGAGATCCTGAGCAGCCTCTGCCTCACGGCGCTTGCGGCGCTTATGGCTGATCACAAGGATCAGGGTGAGCAGAAGCAGGAAGAGAACCAAGCCGCCCGCAGCCGCGATAAGGATCCATTCTCTCGAGACATTATCCGGCAGCGCAATCGGGGAGGTGGTCTCCTCATAGAAGGGCTCCACCACGATGGAAATCTTGTCATCCTGCACGTCCGGCGAGATTCCCGCCGCGCGCGCGATATGCTGGGTCAGGCTCTGCACGTCAACGTTGCCCGCCGTCGTGCGGTTAATGGTGACGGAAACCATCACATCCTCGATGGTGCCGCCCTGCTGCTCCACCTGCTGGATCTCCTGATCCACCAGATAGTTCTTGTCCTCGGAGGAGCTGATCAGCGTTTCGTCGCCGTTGGCCTGAAGCTGTTCATCCACATAGGTGTTCAGGTCGGAGTTGGTTTCCGTGCCGGCCACACCGCCTGCGGTGTCATCCTGTCCGCGGATCACTTCCTTATCCGTGGTCTGCGAACCCACAATGCCTTCGCCGTTGGTGCTGCCGTCCTGCGCCCAGTCCTCCGTGCTGTAGTTCGTGGACTCGGTCACGCGGCGATCCACGTCGACCACACTGTTGACGCTCACGGTGAAGTTGTTCTCACCGTAGAGAGGCGAGAGGATCTGGAAGATGTTTGTGCGGATGAGGTTGTTCACCTGCTCCTCAAGCTGAAGCTTGAGAGCCGAGGCATCCTGCGTGTCTCCGATCCCATCCCCGCCGGAATAGCTGTTGCCATAGGAATCGACGATGCTCACATTGTCAATCTCAAGCCCTTTGACCGCATGGCTGACGAGATTGCGGATCGCCGTAACCTGTGTGCCGGAAAGCTTCTTTCCGTTCTCCATGATAATCATCACGGATGCCTTGGCCTCGAGCACATTGCTCTTGTCCAGCACGTAGGTGTTGTCCTCCTGCGGCGTGAGCTGCACGGTAGCGTCGCTCACCCCGTCGAAGCAGCGCAGCGTGGCCTCGATGCTGTCCTCCAGATCGTAGAGCATGAGACTCGTCCGCTCCGACTCCGTCGTAAGGTTGTTTACATTGTCAAAATAGGTGGAATGGGCGTATCCCGACGTCGGGTAGCCCTGCAAGACGAGATCCGCCTTGAGCTGATATTCCTGACTTGACGGCACCATAATGGTGTCGCTGCCGCTGATCCGGTAATCTGTCACGCCGTTGTCCGAAAGATAGGAGACGATTTCCGTCATCTCCGTCTGGCTCAGGCCCGTAAACAGAACGGAATATGGCTGCTTAAGAGTGACAGCGGTGATAACGCCGATCACAATCAGGACCGCCAGCAGCACGGATCCCAGGAGGATTTTCATTTTTTTCGTGGCGGCTTTCCACCAGTCCTTTGCCTTTCCGGGAATCCCCTTTAGCTTTTCCTGCACCACTGTCACCCCTAGTTTTCGTTTCTATGATCTGCCTGTTTCATGGAAATCAGATGCTCATCCTGCTCAGCTCACTGTAAGCGTCCAGTGCCCTGTCGCGTACCTGCACCAGAAGGCTGGTTGCCACCTGGTATTTGTAGGCAGCGATCGACCATTCCGCGGGATTGTCCAGCTGGCCTGTCGCCAGGAGATATTGCTTTTCGGTCTTTACGGCATCGGTTTCCTGTACATTGTCGATCAAGGAATTAAAAATATCCGAAAACATCGTGGGCTGCTCCGAGGAGCTCTTTTCCCCGCTCACACCGGAGGTGAGCTGAGACGGCCACAGCATCTGGATCGACTGGATCGGCTGAAAGTTCATGTCTTATTCCTTCCCTTTCCTCATTCACAAACACAAAACAAAAAAGGCCTCAGCTCACTGAGCGATTTCAAGGCCCTTGGCAATCACCTGCTTGAGCACGTTGAACGCCGTAACGTTCGCGGAATAGGCCTGATTGGCTGCCATCGCATCGGAAATCTCCTTGACGAGATCCACATTCGGCAGTTCTACATAGCCATCCTCGTTCGCGTCAGGATTCTCCGGATCGTAGCTGAGCTTGAAATCCGACTCATCCTCGACGATCTCCGCCACGCGCACGCCTCCTTCGGCGGAGCTGCGGCGGCCCATAGCCTTGTCCAGCGCCTGACGGAACGGGGAATTGGAGTTTTCCTCCTCCAGCACCACCATCTTGCGCCGGTAGGGTCCGCCGCCCTCGGTACGGGTCGTGTTGATGTTCGTCACATTTTCAGAAATCACGTCCAGCCGCTGCTGCTGTGCCGTAAGGCCGGACCCTACCACATTGACAGAACTGAGAAATGCCATCTTTAAAATCCCCTCCTTTATCCGCGGATCGCTGTCATCAAAACAGAAAAATCACTGGAAATGGCTTTCATCACATACTGCTGCTGGTAACCGTTTCGTACCATCTCCACCATTTGTTCTGTGACATTGACGCCATTGTCATCCATCCGTGTGCTCTCGTTATCCGCCTCATGGGTTTCAATCTGAGCGTCCAGAATCGCCTCGCGCACCTGCGCAGTCGATCCGTTTTTCTTAACAGAGGAACGGATGGCATTTTCCAGTGATTCCTCAAAAGTAGCATATTTCGTTTTGTAGCCTGGTGTCTCCACATTTGACAGGTTGTCCAGGATACAGCTTTGTTTCGTCCAAAGGAACTGCAGAGAGCGCTCCATCATCAGCATGGAGTTGCTGGTCAACATATCCATGGTATTCTCCCCTTCTCGTTGGTGAATGGATTGGCAGATAAAAGGATCTGAGGGAGCCGGCCTTTCCTCCGCGGAGAAGGTCGCATAACGACAGGATCTGACAAAACCATTACAGAAATTATAACTCAGTTGCTTCAAATCCGCAAGTGCTTTATCCTGAAAAATATCAGATTGGAAAGAATCACATATTTTCCCGCAAACTTTTTCCACTTCCTTTTCATCGCGAAGCACATCCATTTTCTTTTTTGGGAAAACCATACCTATTTATATGCGTGGCCTGTAATATGTAATACCGGGCTTTTCAGCTGAAAGTAATTTTTACCCTTAAAAGGTAATTAAAGGTAAAAATGTATGTATATGATTAAATGCCCAAAATAGCAATATACACAAAAATCCAGGCAGGCCTCTAAAAAAGCCTGCCTGGATTTTTGCAACATGCACAAATTCAAAAAGAAGGAAGGGTATCAGCAGACACGCGATCCAATTCCAGCTGGAGACCAAATACCGCCTCCCGCACCATACTTTCCTCCTCGTGCACCATTTCCTGGAACTCAGCCGCGTAGGGAATACCATCCTCGCCCGCTTCTCCCGCACGCAGGATTTTCAGCTTCAGCACCAGAGGCTCCGTGGTGACCGGAATCACAATCTCACAGATCTCCCCCACCTTGAGCTGCTTCTCAGAGAGGAAAGCAATGCCTCCGCAGCTCAGGTCACGGCTCACAATCGCCGCCCTTCCTTTCCAGGAACCGGAAATGGGATACAGGAAGCTTTCAAAGCGGACCGGAATCCGCAGATTCTGCCGGATCCCAGAGTCGAGCATGCGCACCATCTCAAACTCCGCCGACTCCCCTCGGCCCCGCAGGAAGCGGACCTCGGCGAAATTGCCGTCGCGGATTCCCATCAGCTGGAACAGCTCTCCCGGCACCAGCTTTTCGGCGTCCTCCTCGTGTTCCAGCTCCATCCGGCAGACGCCTCCGTGCAGCGCCTGGCGCATCGTGCCCCTCATCAGAGGCTTGCCGGAGCTGTCCAGAATCAAATATTTATGCATTGGTTGCTCCTCCTTCCGCCTGCGCGTTCTCTTCCTGCTGCTGTGCCTGTGCAGCATTCTGCCTGCGTTCCCTCCGGTATTTTTCGGGATCGGAAGGATCGAACTTCAAAAAATACAGATAGATTTCGACGATCGCCTGATACAGTTCCTCCGGAATCTCCTTTCCCAGCTCCAGCTGAGAAAGGACTGTTGCGAGGGAATTATCCTCGTATACAGGGACGCCTGCTTCGGACGCTGTCTCCACAATCCGCTCCGCCATATATCCCATTCCCGACGCCACGATAACCGGAGCTCCGTTTGTGGGGTCATAGCGCAGGGCAACCGCGCGATCCGCGGGCTGACCCGTGTTCTGGTTTTCCTGTGCCTGCTGGCCGTTAGATTTTGACATTGATGCTCCGCTTCCCTTCAAACAGATCCGGGAATACCTCCGTCAGCGTCAGAGGACGTTTTTCCTCCAGCACGCGGACATTTCTTCCCGGCAAGCCGTGTGATTTCAAAATTTCCAGCAAATCCTCCGCGATGACGGAGGAATGATCCGTAACGCCGGACGGGCCGTACACGTCCACATCGACACGCCCCTTTGCCGCCGCCAGCGTCATTTCCACAAAACCGAGCGATTCCACGTCCATCTTGAAGAGGAACTGAATTTTTCTCTCCCCCTGCTGCCCGTTTTCGCCCTTTTCCTCCGCGTCCGGGTCCACCCAGAATTCGGAGTACATCTTTTTCCCCTCGTATTCCAGGGGCATCAAAAGGTGATTGAGCGGCATGAATACGCTCTCATTGACCATCATCGCCCGCACAATCTCCTGGAACGCCTCCCGCATATCCGTGCCAAGCTCTCCTCTGAGCGCACGCGACGCCATGTGGGCCAGCTGCTGGGCAAACTGATTCGATTCAGCCGCCTGCGCGAAGCTGTTGTCCCTCAAAAGCTTCTGCGCGGCCTCATCGTCAAGCTGGGAGAGGCCCGCCAGCGCATCCCCGCACGCCCCAAGCTGCCGGAAAGCCATCATAAGGCCCTCCTCGGAGCCGTTTTCATAGCGCGCCACATCGAGCATGAGCATGCTCAAAAACGTCCGCACGCTTCCCAAATCGTGGAAACGGCTGATGTACGAACCGAGATACGGTAAGATCCCGCCCTGCAAAAGCTGCAGGTTCCCCGCGCGATCTCCCGCCGCCAGGCCGTTTTTCAGCTGGCCGATCATCTCGGAGAGCTGGCCCTTCCAGCTTTCCGGGAGGCGGTCGGAGATCTGCCGGAGCATGTCGAGCATATGGCGGCCGATGTGCTCCGTGGAAGAAAAATCGCTGTACCGCTTCGCAAAGGCAAGGATCGCGTCGCGCACCCCTTCGCTGCCGGATCGCTGATAAGCCTGGCGCAAAAGCGCGAACAGCGGGCCGCCGAATCGGGTCCCCGAGCGCACCTGCGCCAGAAAGAAGCTGCGGAATTCCTCCGCGTCCATACGGAACATCTGGAGCAGGGAGGCAAGCTCCTGCGCCACGCCCGCGTCGAGCCCCGGCGCGGACACCATCGTCTGGAACAGGGTCACAGCCTTGGAAAGCTCCGCGGTGAGCTCCGGCATCTCCCGCAGCTGCTGGAGAAACACCTGAAGGTTGGAATCATACCGCAGGCTGCCCGAGTTCAGGGCATTGCCCGCGTCCTGCTGCTCCGTCCTGTTGTCGGGGCGGACCACCCGGTTCGGATCCGCCACATTCTGCACAAGCGAATTGTCCGGTCTCTGCGCGCCGGGCAGGGGCCGGTTGTTGATGGTATTATCGTAATTGGGGACGGGATTGGTCACCCCCAAAAGATTTGGCATATGTGGTCATCCTTTCCTCTCTCTTCACACATGTGTGCACAATGGGAATCTGTGCGCAGCGAGTAGTAATTTTAGAATTTATATGTTATAATTTAGAAAGATTGTACCAAGCCGTCCGGCTGAGCGGTGGGAAATACAGAATTGTTCCGCGCCGCCCTTAATTTTTCCGCCGGTTTGGTCGACATATAGTAATAAGAATGCTGATTATGCAAAAGGATGGATGGATCATGAGCGCTAATAACGACAGCCTTCTTGAGGCTTACCTCTTTGAAACCGGTTCCCTTCTGGAGCAGCTTGACAATCTTGTTCTTGCCGCCGAGGATAAGGACAGCTTTTCCGAGGACGATATCAACACGATTTTCCGAATCATGCATACCATTAAAGGCTCCAGCGCCATGATGGAATACAACTCCCTGATGACGATTGCACATCGCGTGGAGGATTTGTTCGCCATCATCCGCGATACCTCCATTGACATTGTGCCGGAAAGCCACCGTCCCGAGCTGTTTGATCTGCTGTTCCAAAGCATCGATTTCTTCCGCCAGGAGACAGAGCATCTCGAAAACGGCGAACCGCTTACTGATAATATCGACAGTTTGCTTCAGAAAATTAATAGCTTTATCGAGCAAATTCAGGGAGGCGGCAAGGATCAGCCCGCCGCCGCGGAAAACACCCCGGCGCCAGCCGCGGGCGGACCTGCCGGCGTACCTGGATATCCGTATCTGCTTCAGGTCTTTTTCGATGAGGGCTGCGGCATGGAAAACCTGCGCGCCTTCATGCTGGTCAACGAAATCCGTTCCTTCTGCCAGGAGGATGATTTCAAGTTCCAGCCCGAGGATGTGCAGACCAACCCGGCAACCTCCGCGAAGATCGCGGAAAGCGGATTCCTTCTGTGCTTCCGCAAGCAGGCGGAGCGCGATTCCGCCATTCACAGCGTGACCGGCTCCGGGTTTGTGCGCACCTACCAGACCATTGACCATACCGACGAACCTGCTCCCGCGCAGCAGCCGGAAAAACCGGCCGCCCCTGTGCAGCAGGCAGCTCCCGCGGCTCCTGCCGCTCCCGCCGCCCCCGCTCCGGCCGCGCCTGCCGCCCAGCCGGCGCAGCCCGCAAAGGCCTCTGCTTCCCCGGCCCCGCAGCAGGACAGCGGCGCACGGCATCACAAGGAGAGCCTGATCAGTGTCAACCTGAGCAAGCTTGACCAGCTGGCCGCCGTTGTGGGCGAGATTGTTATCACCGAGTCGATGGTCACCTCCTCCCCCGAGCTCAAGGGCATGAAGCTCGACACCTTCCTCAAATCCGCCCGCCAGCTGCGCAAGCTGACCGACGAGCTTCAGGATGTTTCCATGTCCCTGCGCATGGTCCCTGTCTCCAGCACCTTCCAGAAAATGCACCGCATTGTGCGCGACATGTGCAAGAAGCTGGGCAAGGAAGCGCGTCTGACGCTTGTGGGCGAGGACACCGAGGTTGACAAGACCATCGTGGACAGCATCTCCGACCCGATCATGCACATCGTGCGTAATTCAATGGATCACGGCATCGAGGACACCGAGGATGAGCGCGTGGCCGCCGGCAAGGATCCCGTGGGCGAGATCATCCTCTCCGCGCGCCACACCGGCAGCGAGGTCATCATCGAGATCAAGGATGACGGCCGCGGCGTGGACGACGAGGCCGTGCTGAGAAAGGCCACCAACAACGGCATCGCCTCTCCGGATGTCGAATATTCCCACCGCGAAATCCTCAACTTCCTTCTTGCGCCCGGCTTCTCCACCAACACCGAGGTCACGGAATACTCCGGCCGCGGCGTGGGCATGGACGTTGTCAAACGGAATGTGGAGGATGTGGGCGGCACCGTGTTCATCTCCTCCGAGCAGGGCAAGGGCATGACCACCACACTGAAAATCCCGCTCACCATGGCCATCATGGACGGCATGGAGGTCTCTGTGGGCGATTACATCTTTACCATCCCGATTCACAATATCCGCCAGTCCTTCCGCATCGAAAAGGATGCCTTGATCCGCGACGCGTCCGGCGGCGAGATGTTCAAATGCATGGGTGAGTTTTATCCCGTCGTGCGCATGCGCGATCTGTATCAGATGGACGAGGGCTTCACGGATATTCAGGACGGCATCCTCATGTGGCTGGAATCCGGCGAGCAGTCCTACTGCCTGTTTGTTGACCAGCTTCTGGGCGAACAGCAGGTCGTTGTCAAGCCCCTGCCGTCGTACCTGAACTCCTTCAGCATCAAGCGCAGCGGTATTGCGGGATGCACCATTCTGGGCGACGGAAACATCAGCATCATTCTGGACGTCGCAAACCTTTACCATTCCTGAAAAGTCCCCGCGCCCGGGCGGAAAGCCGGGAAGAATGACTGAATACTGGAGGAATTTCTGTGGCACAAGACGTTTTGTTTGCCGTTGAGGATACGGACGATACCCTTTTGGAAGAGGATCAGCAGGAAACTCTGACAGAAAAATACCTGCTCTTCACCTCTGCCGATCTTCTCTTTGGCGTCCCGTCCGAATATGTGGTGGAAATCATCACCAATCATCCGATCACCAAGCTGCCCCTGGTCCCGACTTATGTGCGGGGGATTATCAATTTGCGCGGCCAGATTATCCCGATTGTCGACACCCGCATCCTGCTCCGCTGCGACGGAGAGGATAACCAGTGCATCATTATCCTGAACATTGACGGCACACTGGTGGGGATTCTGATTGACTCCGTGATGAAAATGGTGGATGTGGACAAAGAATCCCTGCGTCAGGATCTGGCTCAGAAGACACAGAACCTTGTGTCCGGCATGTGCTCGCTTCCGGACGGACAGACCATGCTGGTATTTGACTGCGCGCAGATCCTCAATCAGGTCTGATCGCCGGGCTGCGCCGCTTCTTATTTCTTTATCAATATGGACGGAGGCTTTTGCTTTGCAGGATACGTTTTTTCATGATCTTGAGATATCAGACGCCGATTTTAACCGAATGGTAAATTTCATGCAGAAGGAATACGGGATGGATCTGAGCAAAAAACGGCAGCTCATTTCCAGCCGTCTGTCACATTCGCTGCGTGAGCGCGGATATCGGGACTTTCATTCCTTTGCCGACCATCTGCTTTCCAAAAAGGATGACTCCGAGGTTGAGCTGATCATCAACAAGCTGACCACGAATTATACGTTTTTCCTGCGCGAGAAGGATCATTTCACCTATCTGCAAAACACCATCCTGCCCGAGCTGGTGCGGCGGCATAAAAACGATCGCGTCCTCTCTATCTGGAGCGCAGGCTGCTCGAGCGGCGAGGAACCCTATACCATCTCCATGTGCCTCAAGGAATTTTTCGGAAAGGAAGCTTCCGCGTGGGATACCCGTGTACTTGCCACGGACATCTCCCCGCAGGCCCTGGCCAAGGCCCGGGCGGGCATCTATAAAAAGCCGGCGGACATGCCTGCCGAATGGCTGAACCGCTATTTCACGGAGGACAAGGCGACAGGCCAGTATGCCGTCGTTCCCGCCATCAAAAACAACGTAATTTTCCGCAGCTTCAATCTGATGGATCCCATCCAGTTCCGGCTGAAATTTGACATTATTTTCTGCCGCAACGTTATGATTTATTTTAACGCGAAGACAAGGGACGCCCTGGTGAGCCGTTTCCACGGCGCCATGCTCCCGGCTTCCTATCTGTTTATCAGCCATTCGGAGTCCCTGGGACAGAATCCCCTGTTCCGCATGACGGCTCCGGCTGTTTACCTGAAACGATAAAACCGCGCCCTCTGGCGCCCGAACACGCAAAGAAGGGTGTGTTGCGATGTTTCCCGATAAGAAAATTCGTGTGCTGGTGGTGGACGATTCCGCTCTGGCACGTCAGATGATTGTGGGGGGCCTGTCCAAGGATCCCAATATCGAAGTAGTGGGGTACGCCTTCAACGCCCCCGACGCCAAATCAAAAATTGAGCTGATTAAGCCTGATGTGGTGACGATGGATGTGGAAATGCCCGGCATGAGCGGAATTGACTTTCTCAAGCAGTATCTGCCAAAGCATCCAATCCCCGTCATCCTTGTCTCCTCCCTGAACCTGCGTGTGTTCGACGCACTGGAGGCGGGCGCCGTGGATTTCGTGCGCAAGCCTGACGCGGAGGAGAGCAAGGAAACCTTTTTCCGCGCGCTTCGCCAGCGTATTCGCGCCGCATCCTGCGCCCATGTCCGCCATCGCTCCACGGCCGCTGCCGCCGCTCCCGCGGCGCCGATTGCTCCCCTGGCTTCGGGTACAGGGGCGCTGCATTATCCGGCGAACCAGACCATCATCGGCCTGGGAGCCTCCACCGGGGGCACGGAAGCCACGCTGGATGTGCTCAAGCGGCTGCCTGCCGATATTCCCGGCATGGTTGTGGTGCAGCATATGCCGGTAGGCTTTACGAAAATGTACGCGGAACGGCTCGACAAGATCTGCAAAATGGAGGTTCGCGAGGCCGTGAACGGGGACGAAATCCGTCCCGGCCTAGTGCTGATTGCTCCTGCCGACTTGCAGGTGAAGGTGGTGCGGATGGGCGAACGCTACACGCTCTCCTGCTTCCCCGGAGAAAAAGTCAGCGGCCACCGTCCTTCCGTGGATGCGCTCTTCTCCTCCATGGCTTCCACGGTAAAATGCCATATGGTAGGCATCATCATGACAGGCATGGGACGCGACGGAGCAAGCGGCCTGCTGGCCATGCGCAAGGCGGGCGCGTACACCATCGGCCAGGATCGCGAATCCAGCGTTGTGTATGGCATGCCGATGGTCGCCCACGATATCGGAGCGGTGACGATCCAGGCTTCCTGTGAAAATATCGCCAGCGTACTGATGACGCACCTGAAAACAGGAAAATAAAAACGACACAGCAAAAGCGGCACATGGAATTCCATGCGCCGCCTTTTTCATGTTTTGAGGAAATCCGGCCGGGGCCGGATCAGCGGAGCAGGGTTTTCCCTTCCCACTCCGTGAGCGGATGCAGCTCCAGCAGCGATGCCACTGTCGGCGCAATATCCAAAATGGTAAGCCCCTGGGCCTGCACGCCCGCCTGAAACGGCTCACCCCAGAAAATCATGGGGATTGTCATATCCTCCGGACATTCCGTGCCATGGTTCTGATCGTGCCCGCCATGATCCGCCGTGACGATCAGGGAATATTCCTGCGGCAGCATTTCCTTGATCCTGCGAATGCACTGGGAGGCGTTGGCAATCGCCTGCAAATACGGCTCCGTCATCCATCCATACTGATGTCCGGCAATGTCTGTATATCCCAGGTACAGAAACAGGAAATCGGGGCTTTCCTGCCGGATATAATCTACCGTCCAATCCGTGAGCGTATGTTCGCTCTCCATGGCTTTCTGGTGGTTGGCGGGAACCTCTGTAAAACAGCTGCGTGCCAGGCTGCCTGGCCGGTTCAGATCGCGCAGCTGCTCCCAGTTATAGAACATCGCCGCTTTTTTGAAATAGCGGGCCACCAGATCGCCCAGACTGTCGAACGGGCGCACCATCGGGTGCCAATCGTTGGTGAGAATCCCATGGCGCTGCGGCTGCACGCCGAAAAACAGCGAGGTGTGGCACGGCAGCGTGACAGACGGGAAAACCGTCTGAGCCGAGAAGGATGCCGTGCTTTCCGCCGCCAAATCGCTCAAAAAGGAATCCCCGCACTGCAAAATGCCGTCCGGGCGCATTCCATCCACCAAAACAACAATCGCTTTCTTTTCCATGAACCGAAATCCCCTTTCACGCATTTTTCAAAATCACCGGCAGACTTTCTCACCGCCGCAGCGGGCTGAAAACGCCTTTTGCCGCGCCTTAATCCAGCCTGAGATACTCCGGCGCGACAATCTCCTGCAGCATGGAGCGGACATAGGAGGGCGACACACCGCTCAGGCCGTGGGAAGCGGCAAGCTCATCGGTGTAATCACGCAGGAGGTACAGGCGCATATTGGCATAATAGCGCTCATAGAACATGACGACGGGCGTGGCGGAAATGCCGCCGATCGCAATCGTGCTTTCCCCGCCGGGCTGTGTGGTTTTCGTCACCTCAAAGCCCAGCACAATCCCGACCATATTATCCACCCGATCCTGCGCTGAGACAAAATTCCCCAGGGAATACGCCACCGGTACTTCCCTGCCGTCGGAGGACGTCACTGTCTCGATTGGCTGCGCCACATGCGGATGGGTTCCGATCACGATGTCCGCACCCCAATCGGCCAGCTTCTGCGCGAACGCACGCTGGCCATCCGTCACCTCATGGGTGTTTTCCACGCCCCAATGGGCGCTGACCACCACCACATCGGCCAGTTCATGGGCCCGCTCGATCTGGCGGCGGATTACGTCCTCCTGCGAGGTGTAAATCACGCTCTTTTCGGCCCCCGTCGGTGTGGGAAGGCCATTGGTCATCTCGGTGTAGGCGAGGAAGGCAAAAGAAATCCCGTTATATTCACACACGGGAAAATCCTGCTCATCCCCATAAAGACCGGAGGTGAAGGCATCCTCGGGCATAGAATCCCAGAAACGAAGCGTTGAAGCCAGCCCCTCGCCGTCCTTATCATAAATATGGTTATTGGACAGGAAAAAGCCGCGAAAGCCGATGCGGTACAGCTCCCGAGCACAATCGCCGGGCGTACAGAACCGCGGATACGCGGAAGGCGTCAGCTCATCGCTCATAAGTGTTTCCACGTTGATCAGGTTGAGATCGAAATCCTGATACAGGGAAGCCACGTGCTCATACAGGGCGGCAAAATCATAGCCCTCTTTCCCGGCAGCGGCAGCACGCTTTTTCGCCTGCAAATACAGCCCGTCGTGGATCAGATTATCCCCCGAGGCGGAAACGCGCACAGTGGTTATTTCCGGCTCCGGCTCGGGTTCCGGCTCGGACGAAGGAAGGGACACGGCGTCCGGTGCGGATTCCGGCGGCAGAGAAGAAACCGCCTGTCCGGCCTGAGAGGAGGAAGCCGGTGCGGACGCAGGCGGCGCAGCCGCAGGCACGGTTTCGAGTGAGCCGCCCAGCCAGAAATAGACGCCCGCGCAGACAGCCACAGCACACAGCAGGCTGCATGCCAGCACCGCCCAACCGGTTCCGCGCCGTTTGCGATAGTGATTCGCATTCTTTTTCATGATGCTTCCTCCGTTTTCACAACATCTTTTTTCGTGTGAATCCGCCCTTATTATCTATGACGGGACAAGCTTTGTCAAGTGCCACACGGGGGTGTTTCTGCATAGAATGGATTGGGCGGGGGAGCTCCTCTGCCCGCCGCAAAACTGAAACAGAAGGGTAGCGATTCCATGAATATTTTCCATTGCGAGGAACGCCGCGGCCAGACCTCCTGCGGACACGACTCCTGCTCTCAGGGTGGCTGCGGGCACTCCTGCGGTTCCCAGAGCTGCTGTGAGCCGGGCTGCTCGCACAGCTGCTGCCCGCCGCCTCCCCCGCCCGCTCCGTGCTGCGT
>NZ_NFJU01000020.1 GCF_002160025.1 Anaeromassilibacillus sp. An200 | reverse complement strand
ACCGCTTCAGGTTCAAAGCGGTCGCTGAAAGGAGACAGTGATCCTCCGCTGCCTCTAAACCTCGTCGTAAGACGCGTGTTAAATTGTGTTCTCTCTTTTGCGCGGCAAATGGTGTAGAACTCTTTGCCGTCCTCGTCGGTGGCGTTGTCCACCACCGTTCCCGTTCCATCCGGGGTAAAGGGGTTCTGGGTTTCCGGCTCCGCCTCGGTTTCCACCGGGGCGGGAGTGGCCTCGGGCTGCGGCTCATTGCTCTGGGCATAGCCTGCCGTTGACTTGGCTATGCGTATCAAAAACAATCCAAAAACTATAGTTGACATCGGATGTGGTCCCGGTAACAGCACAAAGGTGCTACGGGACATTTTCACCGATGCCAACATTCTCGGTATAGATAACTCCCCGAATATGATAGAAAAAGCTAAAAGTGAGCATTCCGACATTGATTTTGACCTTTGCGATGCTTTGTCGCTTGACGGAAAATACGACCTGCTGTTTTCTAACGCTTGCCTACAATGGATACCCAACCACGATACTCTCATTCCGTCACTTATGGAAAAATTAAATGACGGCGGTATTCTAGCTGTGCAAGTGCCAATGAATGGTGAAGAGCCATTGTTCCGTCTGATCCGTGAAGTGGCAAATGAGTCCAAATGGGAATTGTCGGGCGTTAAGCTTCAGCCAAACGAGACGCTGACACCTTCCGAATATTATAATATCCTTTCGAAATATTCTTCTGCCTTTGATATGTGGGAGGTCAAGTATTACCACACAATGTCCGACCACAAGGCACTTGTGGATTGGGTGAAAGGCACGCGTCTTCGCCCGTATCTCGACTATCTCGGAGTAGAAAAGGGTGCAGAATTTGAAGCAGAAATCATAGAACGCTCAAAAGAACTGTATCCGATTACGCATAACGGCAATGTTGTTCTTGGGTTCCGTAGATTTTTCTTTATGGCAGTAAAATAAAAAAGTATAATTTTTTGAAAAGCTTAACCTTTTATGCTATAATACTCTACAATAAAGCACAACCGCTTGCAACTATTCTTTCTTTGCAACCATCGGTTTTATCGCACCTGATAAGATATTGATAAATTCTCGTCGTACAGGCAGTATAATATGGATTATCAGAATAATACGAAAACTACATCACACGGTTTATAAACAAAAAGCGTTAAGTTGTGGATTTCGGCAACGAATGGGAGTGACCAAAAAGGTTTGAAACCGTAAAGGATGAACGGATAATACCCTTTGCGGCAACGCTTTGGTAACACTTTTTCATTATTCATAAAAAGAGAGCTAACTGATTTTGATTAGTCAGTTAGCTCTTTTTTATCATTGTCTTGTGAGCGATAACAAGATTACTTTGCTGGATTTGCGTTGTAGATGTCTTGCGGTGCCCTCTTGACAAGAGAAGTTTTCCTGCTTATAATGAACATTGTTCATATTGGAGGGATCAAATGAATACAGTTGTAACATCAAAAGCAGAAATTTTAAAGGCCAGTCGGGAGCTGATTCAACAGAAGGGGTGGTCTGCCGTTAATATCCGCGCTGTCGCAGCGGCTTGCGGAGTGTCGGTTGGGTCACTTTATAATTATTTTGATTCCAAAACAGAACTGGTGGGGGCCACAGTAGAAAGCGTGTGGTGTGAAATTTTCCACCGTCCGGAGGATGAAGCCGTTTTTCAGGATACGCAGGCCTGCGTGGCTTGGATGTATGAACGAATGGAGTATGGGTGCCGGCAGTATCCCGGCTTTTTTACTCTGCATTCCCTGAGCTTTATGAAGGAGGATAAGGATGATGGAAAGCGGCGGATGCAGGCCACCTGGGAGCATATTCTCAAAGGTTTGTGCTCCGTTTTAAGGCAGGACAGCAGGATTCGCCCCGATGCATTTACAGAACAGTTTACAGTAGAGCAATTTGCGGATGTTCTGTTTTCTCTTATGCTGTCCGCTTTGCTGCGGCAGGATTACGATCCCAGTGCGGTGCTGGAGATTATCCAAAGGACACTCTATTAAATTCCCACTCAATGTGGGAATTTTTCATGACAAAAATGAACGTTGTTCAAAGAGAGGAGGATGAAACATGAAAGTAAAACGCAGCACGCTGCTGCTGTTCGCATGTTTGATATGGAGCGCGGCAGGCTTTAATATTCTCCGCATTGGTTTGACAGTTTATCCCGCACATGTGTCTGTGTGGAACGTCTTGTTGTCCGCATTGGTTTTTGGTGTTTTCCAAAAATTTGTTTTTGGAAAACTGGTGCAGAAGCATACCGCCAGAATCCGTTCCTATCCAGAGGAGCGCCACTTTTTTCTGAAATTTTTTGATAGAAAAGCATTTATTATTATGGCTATCATGATGACAGGCGGAATTGGACTGCGGGTAAGCGGATTAGCGCCGGACGTGTTTATCGCGGTTTTTTATACCGGTCTGGGGGCTTCACTTTTTCTGGCTGGCATTTTGTTTGGCCGAAACTATGGAAAAATGCTGCTGGCTCCCGCTACAGTACAAAATAAATGAAAAAAAGGAGAAGAAGAGATGCAAGCCATTATGGAAACCCTGTTTGACGCCGTTTATCTGATTTCTGTTATCACCATCGGAATTTTGATGATCCGGGAGAGCAAAGGAAATCCGCAGTTTCGTTTGTTTGGATGGATGGCGGTGGTATTGGGAGCGGGGGACTCGTTTCATCTGATTCCCCGTGCGGTTGCCCTGTGCACCACCGGACTCGAAAACTTTACTGTTGCGCTGGGGATTGGAAAATGGATTACCTCCGTCACCATGACCGTTTTCTATGTGCTGCTCTACTATGTCTGGCGGCAGCGGTACGGGATCCGGGGGCAGGGAGGATTGACCGCTGTGGTGCATATTCTTGCGGCAGCGCGGGTCCTTCTGTGCATGATGCCGCAGAATCAGTGGCTCAGTGCTGACGCTCCTCTCTCTTGGGGGATTTACCGCAACATTCCGTTTGCTCTTCTGGGGCTCCTGATCATTGTGCTGTTTTATCGCAGCGCAAAAGAGCGCAAAGACAGTGCGTTCCGCTGGATGTGGCTGACCATTGTGCTGAGTTTTGCTTTTTATATCCCGGTGGTGCTGTGGGCGGATGCCATCCCGTTGATTGGGATGCTGATGATCCCCAAGACCTGCGCTTATGTGTGGACCGTGCTGATTGGATACTTTGCGATGAAGCGGGAATGCAAATTGTAAGGAAAAGGGCGCTCTGGTTTTGATGAAACCGGAGCGCCCTTTTTGGATGGAAAGAAATGCGTTCTGCAAAATCAGAAGAGATGCGTTCTGCAAAATCAGAAGAGATCGATAGAAAATAGGTTAGGAATGTGCTATATTAAATAGGTTAGAATCTATCTTTGGCTCCAGGAAAGCCGGCTCAGCGCAAGCGGAGAGAAAAGAGGGGAACAATGAAGCGCTGCATCAACTGTAAAAGAGACATTATCCCGATGGGAGAAAAGCTTTTCGAGGGTTTTCATTCCATTTTTCCGCCAAAAGAATTTGCTCAGGCCTGTTACTTTGTTTTGAACGACGGGAGGACCGGTCCATACTTTCCGTTTGCACAGAGAAGCGAGAAGGGAAGCTTCCGGCATTTGCGGGTCGAACGTGGTTTTTGGGAGGATCAGATTCACCTAAGAATCAACGATGTTTTTGTCAGCTACCTTCAATATGATTGGGAGACAGCGATGTGCACCTATAAGGTGCTGAACAACTCCAGGTACGGACGGCTTTCCAGCATATCGAAGCAATACGTTGTCTGTTCTCCGTGGTTTGTTTCGGAAAATACCAGGGATGGTCTGGACGACGCTTTGCACCAGCTGGGCGCGTGGTATCTGGAGCATTTGGCCGAATTCCATCTCTCTTACGAAAAACAGCAGATGTGGCTGGACAAGCAATGGGGTTCGGACAAAATCACCCGGCTGTATCTGGACGATCATCTGTCTGAGTTGACACAGGATGATATTTTTGAGCTGTACCGCACGGTAGATCGTCTGGCCACCGAGTATCAGGCGCTGGCTCCAGAGGACCAGAACAACCCTTTGGAAATCCGTCCCCCGTTCGGAGGATTCGGCGCTTTTTGCTATGGCAAGTTGCCGCCTGCCATCAATCGATGGATAGAGGAAATCAGCGAAAGCATATTCTCGAAGCAGGTGGTCAAGGACATCGATCGCAGCTATGCCCGATCGTTTGCGTTAACCGCTTTTCTCTATCTGTTTCATGACAGCCAAAAGGCAGCGTATCCGGCAATACTGAAACGGGTGGAGCTTTGGAAATAGAGAATGTGTTGACTGCTTTCCATGACAGGATTCCCGATGGCGCCTATACCGGAACGATGCGATCATTGCTTTACAGGAGGTTTTCTATGCAGTTTACGATCAAAGAATATTTGATCTATCAGGAGGCAGAAATTCTGAATCTATACGATCGTGTAGGTTGGACAAATTATACCTCAAACCCCTCCATGCTGGCGAATGCCTATCAACATTCATTAAAAATATGGGGAGCTTATGATGGAGAAAAATTGGTTGGTATTATTCGAGTGGTGGGGGATGGGTATTCAATGGTCTATATTCAGGATATTATTGTATTGCCGGAGTATCAGCGGAAAGGAATCGGCACTTTATTGCTCCAACAAATACTTCTCGAATACAAGCATGTTTATCAAAAAGTACTGCTGACGGACAACACGGAAAAAACCATTCAATTTTATCAGTCAGCAGGGTTTATCATGGATACCGATATGAATTGCAGAGCTTTTTTGAAAATGTAGTGACAACAGGCGGAACCGCATTTTCTTTATTTTTCAAAATTGCTCCATATATTGTACGAAATAATAGTGTAGAGGTAATTCAGAAAAAGATTGTGCAGTCAAAAGATGCTTTTCCATGGAAAGGCGTTGCTATTCTGCACCCCCATGTAAGAAGAAACGGAGGAAACAGGATGGACAGACAGGAAGCTTTGCGAGAGTATCAGTCCCTGTGCGGGCAGATTGCGTATCATAACCAGAAATATTATGTGGAGGATGCGCCGGAGATTGACGACTATGAGTACGACATGCTCTACCGGCGTTTGCAGGCGATTGAAGCGGAATTCCCGGATCTCGTCACGCCCGATTCTCCCACACAGAAGGTGGGCGGCCCCGCGCTGAATACTTTTGCCCCTGTTGCGCACGAGGTGCCGATGGAAAGTTTGCATGACTCTTTTTCCGAGGAAGAGCTGCTTGACTTTGACCGGCGTGTGCGGGAAGCTGTGGCACAGCCGGTCTATGTGGTGGAGCCGAAGTTTGACGGCCTGTCCGTTTCGCTTGAGTACCGCGACGGGCTGTTTGTGCGCGGTTCCACGCGCGGTGACGGTCTGGTGGGCGAGGACGTGACGGAAAACCTGCGCGCCATCCGCACCGTACCGAAGAAGCTTACCCGCCCTATCCCATTTCTGGAGGTGCGCGGCGAGGTCTACATGTCGCATGAAAGCTTTCTGGAGCTTTGCGCGCGCCAGGAGCTGAACGACGAAAAGCCGTTTAAGAACCCGCGCAATGCCGCCGCGGGATCGCTGCGCCAGAAGAATCCCAAGATTACCGCTTCCCGTGGACTGGATATCTTTGTGTTCAATGTCCAGCAGGTGTCGGGAGAGGAGCTTTCCAGCCACGATGAGTCACTCCGTTTTCTGCGGGAGCTGGGCTTTGCCGTGACGGATCTGTATCGCGTCTGCCGTTCCATGGACGAGGTGATTGCGCGTGTGCGGGAGATCGGGGAAATGCGGGGATCGCTGGGATATTCCATTGACGGCGCCGTCATTAAGGTGGATGACTTTTCCCAGCGGGAATCGCTTGGCAGCACGGCGAAGTTTCCCCGCTGGGCCGAGGCGTTCAAATATCCGCCGGAGGAAAAAGAAAGCCGTCTCATCGACATTGAAATCAATGTGGGCCGCACCGGTGTGCTCACGCCGACCGGTGTGTTTGAGCCTGTGACGCTGGCGGGAACAACCGTCAGCCGCGCCACGCTGCACAATCAGGATTTCATCACGGAGAAGGGAATCTGCATCGGCTGCACCGCTGTCCTGCGCAAAGCCGGGGAGATCATCCCGGAGGTGGTGTCTGTGGTGGAGGGCACCGTGTCCGGGGAAGCGTACCGCATGCCGGACACCTGCCCGTCCTGCGGCGGCCCTGTGGTGCGGGAGGAAGGCGAAGCGGCGCTGCGCTGTGTGAACCCGGAGTGCCCCGCCCAGCTTTTCCGACACCTGATCCATTTTGCGAGCCGCGATGCCATGGACATTGACGGCCTTGGCCCGGCGGTGATCGAGCAGCTTCTGGCGCAGGAGCTTGTCAAATCCCCCGCGGATCTCTACCGCCTGACGCCCAGCCAGCTGGTGACACTTGAGCGCATGGGAGAGAAAAGCTCGCTCAAGCTGGTGGAATCGATCGCCAAAACGAAGGACAACGATCTTTACCGCCTGATCTACGCGCTGGGAATCCGCCATATCGGATTGAAGGCGGCAAAGCTTCTGACGGGCCGCTTCCGCAGTATTGACGAACTGTTCCGCGCCACCTTGGAGGAAATCTCTTCCATTGAGGGCTTCGGCGGGATCATGGCGGAGAGCGTCGCGGAATTTTTCGCGCTGCCCAGCACAGCACATCTGATCGGCGAGCTGCGTGATGCGGGTGTGAACATGGAAAGCCGTGCCGCTTCCGTTTCGGACGCGCGATTCTTTGGGAAAACCTTTGTGCTCACGGGTACGCTTCCCACGATGACGCGAAGCGAGGCGTCCGCTCTGGTGGAAAAGTATGGCGGCAAGGTCAGCTCCAGTGTCTCCAAGAAAACAAGCTATGTCCTGGCGGGAGAAGAGGCAGGCAGTAAATTGACAAAGGCGAACCAGCTTGGCGTCCCGGTGATCACAGAGGAAGAATTTTTGCAGATGCTGGAATAATTTTTGAGGAAACCGCATCTTGACAAGCTTTCTGTCGCTTTTTATACTTTTACTGTATCTTTCGAGATTCCGAAGAAAGGATGAACCCGCCGATGGAAAAAAAGCTTTTTGTGAACAAGGAGCAGCTTGAGGGGATCGTGAAGGAGTTCCCCACGCCGTTCCATTTATATGATGAAAAGGGAATCCGGGAACGCGCCCGCGCCCTCAAGCAGGCGTTTGCGTGGAACCCCGGTTTTCGCGAGTATTTTGCCGTGAAGGCTACGCCAAACCCGTTTATCCTGAAAATCTTGCAGGAGGAAGGATGCGGCGTGGACTGCTCCTCTCTGACGGAGCTGATGATGGCTGAGGCCTGCGGCTTTTCCGGTACGGATATCATGTTCTCCTCCAACGATACGCCCGCGGAGGATTTCCAGATGGCGCGAAAGCTGGACGCGACCATCAATCTGGACGATATCACCCACATTGACTTTCTCAAGAAAGTTTCCTCCATCCCGAAGCTGATTAGCTGCCGTCTGAATCCCGGCGGATATTTCTCCATTGCCAACAGCATCATGGACAATCCGGGGGATGCCAAATACGGCTTGACCAAGGAGCAGATGATCGATGCCTACCGCCGCCTGCTGGAGCTGGGAGCGGAGGAATTCGGTATTCATGCGTTCCTTGCCAGCAATACAACCACAAATGAGTATTATCCCACGCTTGCGCGGATCCTGTTTGAGTTTGCTGTGGAGCTCCACGAAAAGACCGGCGCAAAGATAGCCTTTGTTAACCTGTCCGGCGGTGTCGGCGTGCCGTACCGCCCCGATCAGGAGCCGGTGGATATCGCCGCGGTGGGTGAGGGCGTGCGCAAGGCGTACGAGGAGATTCTCATTCCGGCCGGAATGGGCGATGTAGCTATCTTCACAGAACTGGGCCGCTACATGCTGGCTCCGAACGGATGCCTGGTGACGACCGCCATCCACGAAAAGCATATTTATAAGGAATATATCGGTCTTGACGCCTGTGCCGCGAACCTGATGCGTCCCGCCATGTACGGTGCGTATCACCATATCACCGTGATGGGCAAGGAGAACGCCCCCTGTGATCACAAATACGACGTGACAGGCGGCCTGTGCGAAAACAACGACAAGTTTGCGATTGACCGGATGCTGCCGAAGATCGACATCGGGGATCTGGTGGTTCTCCACGATACCGGTGCGCACGGTTTTGCGATGGGATACAATTATAACGGCAAGCTTCGCTCCGCAGAGGTTCTGCTCTGCGAGGACGGCACAGCCAAGCTGATCCGCCGCGCCGAGACGCCGAAGGATTATTTCGCGACCTTTGATTTTACCGGCTTGTTTGATAAGTATTGATTGCACGATTGCCCCGGCTGCTTTCAGGCAGCCGGGGCATTTTGGATCATTCTAAACGGAAAAAACAGGAGGAAAAAGGAGAAAACAGAAGAAAATCCGTTACATGATGGAGAAAACGGCGTTTTCTTTTGGATTTTTTGGCTTTTTGCAGAAAAATGCAAAATAATATTGACAAAAAGCCCTGCGCACACTATATTGAAATCGGTTCTTTTTATTTAAGATGAAAGCAGGCGGCACGAAAGGCCGCCTGCTTTGCGCAGGGAGGATGGAGCATGGGAGAAAATCCAATTATTTCACTGCAAAACATTGGCGTTTCCTTTGACGGGGAAGCGGTGTTGAATCATTTGAATCTCAATATCAGGGACGGGGAGTTTGTCACACTGCTCGGCCCGTCCGGCTGTGGAAAAACGACGACGCTGCGGATCATCGGCGGTTTTGTCCGGCCGGACGAGGGAGACGTCTTTTTCAATGGGCAGCGGATTACCGATTTGCCGCCTCATAAACGGGAGGTCAACACGATCTTCCAGAAATACGCTCTTTTCCCTCATTTGAACGTATATGAGAATGTAGCCTTTGGGATGCGGATTCATAAGAAGAGCGAAAAGGAGATTCGCAAGACTGTCCATGAAATGCTGGAAATGGTTAGTCTGTCCGGCTTTGAGCGCCGGAGTGTGCACCGCCTTTCCGGCGGCCAGCAGCAGCGTGTGGCGATTGCCCGCGCTCTTGCCAATGATCCGAAGGTGCTGCTGCTCGATGAGCCGCTTGGCGCGCTGGATCTCAAGCTGCGCAAGGATATGCAGGTGGAGCTCAAACGGATTCAGCAGACAACCGGTATCACCTTCATTTTTGTCACGCACGATCAGGAGGAGGCTCTCTCCATGAGCGATACGGTTGTGGTGATGGACAAGGGCTTCATTCAGCAGATTGGCACGCCGCAGGATATTTACAATGAGCCGCAGAATGCTTTTGTGGCGGATTTTATCGGGGAGAGTAATATCCTTGACGGTGTCATGCACGAGGATTACCTCTGCGAATTTGCCGGCCGGCGCTTTCCCTGTGTCGACAAAGGTTTTGCCCCGCATGAAAGTGTCGACGTGGTTATTCGCCCGGAGGATATCGACGTCATGCCTCCCTCCGAGGAGTATCTGACCGGCACGGTGACGAATGTGACCTTCAAGGGCGTTCACTATGAAATCATCGTTGACGTCAAAGGCTTCAAATGGATGATTCAGTCCACGGACTATCAGGAAGAGGGTGCGCTTATCGGCCTGCGGATTCAGCCTGACGAAATCCATATCATGAAAAAATCGGAGTATTCCGGTATGTTTGGCGATTACAGCACCTTCAGCGACGAGATGGAGGAGGATCTGGCGTTGTCGGAGGAGGTGGAACGGGAAGAATGAAGGCAAAAGCAGTGTCCGCACCGTATCTGGTGTGGATGGCGATTTTTATCATTGTGCCGATGCTTCTGGTGGCATATTTTGCGTTCACCGACAGCAACGGTGCGTTCACATTGGACAACCTCGCCCGCGTTGGCCAGTATTCCAATGTGTTTCTGCGTTCCATCTGGCTTGGAGCTCTCTCCACAGCCATCTCGCTTCTGGTCGGCTATCCGGTGGCATACATCATTTCCCACAGCAGCCTGAAACGGCAAAGTGTCCTGATTATGCTGGTTATGCTTCCGATGTGGATGAATTTCCTGCTCCGCACCTATGCCTGGATGACGCTTCTGGAGGACAGCGGGCTGATCAATAATCTTCTGGCCGCTGTCGGTCTGCCGCGCCTGCATATGATCAACACGCAGGGTGCGGTGGTTGTCGGTATGGTGTATGATTATATCCCGTTTATGATTCTTCCTCTGTATTCCGTGATGAGCAAGCTGGATCCCTCTGTGGTGGAAGCGGCGCAGGATCTCGGCGCGGACGGCAAGAGGGTCTTTCTGCGTGTTACGCTTCCGCTGAGTATGCCGGGGGTGATCTCCGGAATCACGATGGTGTTTGTCCCTTCTGTGAGTACCTTTATCATCTCCAAGATGCTCGGCGGTGGCGGAAATCTGATGATCGGCGATCTGATCGACATGCAGTTCCTTGGCAGCGCGTATAACCCGAATCTCGGTTCCGCTATTTCGCTTGTCTTAATGGTTCTGATTCTGATTTGCATGGGGATTATGAACGAGTTTGATGACGGCGAGGCGCAGGGAGGAGGGATGATGCTGTGAAAAAAGCGGTTTCCCGTGTATACCTGACGCTGATTTATATCTTTCTGTATGCTCCGATTCTGCTGCTTGTGGTATTTTCCTTTAACGACACAGACACCAAGAGCCGCACGGTCTGGTCGGGCTTTTCTCTTCGCTGGTATGAGATGCTGTTTCAGGACCGCATGCTGCTTGAGGCTCTCAAAAATACGCTGATTATCGCTGTGTGTGCTGCGCTTGGCGCGACTGTTCTCGGTACCGTGGCAGCTATCGGTATCAATTCCATGAAGGGCTGGCGGAAAAAGCTGGTCATGAACATCACCAACCTTCCAATGCTCAACCCCGAGATCGTCACCGGTGTTTCCCTGATGCTGCTCATGGTGTTTGTGGCGGGTCTGTTTGGGATCAGCCTCGGCATGGGCTCCATCATCCTTGCGCACATTACCTTCTGTCTGCCTTATGTGATCCTTTCTGTTCTTCCGAAGCTGGGGCAGATGGATCCGCATCTGTATGAGGCGGCGCAGGATCTTGGCTGTACGCCGCTGCGCTCGTTTTTCAAGGTAGTGATGCCGGAGATCATGTCTGGTGTCATCACCGGCATGGTGATGGCGTTCACTCTGTCGCTCGATGACTTTATCATCAGCTATTTTTGCAGCGGCACCACGCAGACGCTGCCGGTGTATATCTATTCGATGACAAAAAAGCGCGTCAGCCCCGAGATCAACGCTCTTTCCACACTGCTGTTTGCCGTGATCCTCATCCTGCTCCTGATCATCAACATCCGGCAGGGACGGATGGGAAAGAAAGAGGAAAAGGAGGCGGACGTATGAAACGGCTGCGCAGAGCGGTCCTGCTTTTAGCCTGCGTGCTGGCGGCCTGTTTTCCGTCTCCCGCGTTTGCGCAGGAGGAAGAGACAGTCCCGCTCACAGGAGAAAAAATCTATGTTTATAACTGGGGCGAATATATCGCGGACGGCAAGGACGGTTCCCTCGATATCAATACGGAGTTTACACGCCGTACAGGTATTGAGGTGGATTACAGCACCTTCGATACCAACGAATCCCTGTACTCCAAGCTGGTCAGCGGCGGCGCAAGCTACGATGTGATCATTCCCTCGGATTATATGGTTTCCAAAATGATCAACGAGGGGATGCTGGAAAAGCTGGATTTTTCCAATATCCCAAACTATCAATATATCGATGAGCAGTACCGCAATCTCAGCTACGATCCCACCAACGAGTATTCCGTCCCCTATACCTGGGGTCTGGTCGGGATCTTCTACAATAAGCAGTATGTTACGGAAACGGTTGACAGCTGGGATATTCTCTGGGATGAAAAATACGCGGGGAAAATCCTGATGTTTGATAATCCGCGCGACGCCTTTGGTATTGCGCAGAAAAAGCTGGGGCTTTCCTTTAACTCCACCGATGAGGACGAATGGATTCAGGCTGCTGTGCAGCTCAAGGAGCAAAAGCCTTTGGTACAGGCGTATGTTATGGATCAGATCTTCAATAAGATGGAGAGCGGCGAGGCATGGCTGGCTCCGTATTATGCCGGAGACGCCGCTCTGCTTGTTGAGGAAAATGAAAACATCGGCTTTGCGATTCCCACCAAGCAGGGGACTAACTTTTTTGTTGACGCGATGTGTATTCCAAAGGGCTGCCGAAACAAAAGCGGTGCGGAGGCCTACATCAACTTTCTCTGTGATCCGGAGATCGCGGCGGCCAATATGGAATACATCGGATATTCCACACCGGAAAGCGCCGCCAAGGAGCTTTTGCCGGAGGAGGTTGTAAACAATCCCATCTATTATCCACCGCAGGAGATTATTGACAATTCAGAGGTTTTCATCGATCTGCCGGAGGAAACAGCTCTGCAGCTGGATTCCCTGTGGGCGGAGGTTAAAATGGGAGGTCCGGGCGATTCCATGACACTGGTGCTGACGCTGGCGGGATTTTTGGCTCTGTACCTTGCCGTGGTGATCTATAAGAAGGTCAAACGAAACCGAGAATGCTGAAGGAGGAATTTGTATGAAAGAACGGATCGTCATTGGGACAGAACAGTGCCGGGCGGAGATTGCCCACATGGGCGCGCAGCTGGAAAGCCTGAAAGACGCGGATGGCCGGGAATACATGTGGCAGCGGGATCCGCAGTGGTGGGGCGGCTGTGCCCCTGTGCTTTTTCCAATGGTGGGCGCACTGCGCAAGGGCCGCACGATCATCGACGGACGCATCTACGAAATGCCGCAGCATGGAGTGGCTCGCCGCCGCGAATTTTCCCTTCTCTCCCATACGGAGACGGAAGCGGTATTTTCTCTGCGTGCGGATGAGCTGACCAAGGAACAGTATCCGTTTGATTTTGAACTGCAAATCGTTTATCGGGCGGAGGGATCTTCCCTGGTGACTCTTTACCGCGTGTTTAACCGGGGCAGCGAACCGATGCCCTATGCGATTGGAGGACATCCCGCTTTCAATGTCCCGTTGGATGAGGGAGAGTGCTTTGAGGATTATGTTCTGGAGTTTGAAAAGGAAGAAACCGCTTCCTGCCCCGCGGTTGACATAAAAGAAAGTCTGATCGATCCCTCTCATATGACGGAGCGCCTGCACGCTTCGCGCACGATCCCGCTGACGCACGATCTGTTTTACGGCGATGCACTGGTGTTCGAGGGGCTTGCTTCCCACACGGCCACGGTGCGCAGCAAAAAATCCGGGCATGGTGTGACCATGGAGTTTTCCTCTTTCCCGATGATCGGTGTCTGGTCGGCCTGCAACGACGGTCCCTTTGTGGCGCTGGAGCCCTGGTGCGGGTGCGCCACGCGCACAGACGAAAACGACGAATTTACGAAGAAGCGCTGGATGCGCACTCTGCCCGCCGGACAAATGGAAGAATTCTCCTACACGGTTTCGATTTTCTGATTGTTGTTTCTCCTTACCCTTCGCCTTCACAAAGCCGCCGTTTGAGGGATGTTTTTTTCGATCTTCTCAAGCGTCCCACGATGCTTTCCCGTACCATAGAGGAGCAGTATCAGGCTCTGGCTGAGATAGAACAGTTGATAAAAAGAGAATCCGAAAATGCCGCCTCTCTGCAGCGCCAGCTGGAGCATCAGGAGCGGAAATGTGCGGAATACAGGGACAGAAAAACCTTTTTTGAAAGAGAAGCAAACAGACTTGCAAACGAACAATCCTCCATCATCAATCAAATGGAGAATCTCAGAAAGCAGAGAGAAGAATGTTTGCATCAGGCGGAAAGATGGGGAGGAGCTTGGCTGTCTGCTTTGAGAGAAGCTTCCAGCCGTCCGGGAGACCAGGCGATGCAGGTGCTGGACAAAGAGTTTTTCCGTCGGTACAGCAGCGGGAACGACCAGGAAGCGACGGCGGCACAGACAGCCAATCCCTGGTATACCGCGGCGTATAACCGGGAGAGAGAAAAGCTGTTTTATCAGGCCTTGAAGCTTCACAAGGCGTTCTTGCTGGCGTCAAAGGCTTGCCTGTGGAATTTCAAGAATTTGCTGCTCCTATGGGGATATCCCAGGGATGATGACAAGGAGATAGTGAGTGTTTCACAGCGCGATCGTGAAGCTGCATTCGGTTCCCTGTTCAACACGGTGTTTTTGCTGACTCCTGTGCTGTCCACAACGTTTGCGTCGGCGGGGAATATGCTCTCCTCCATCCGGCGGCCGGGAGAAATCGGATGCCTGATTGTGGATGAGGCAGGACAAGCGGCTCCGCAGATGGCGCTGGGATCCCTTTATCGCTGCCGCCGTGCCATTGTGGTAGGCGATCCGAAGCAGGTGGAGCCTGTGGTGACGGATGAGCTGGACCTGATAAAGCAGGTAATACAAAATGATTTTACCTGCTGGTATCAATCGAAAACCCATTCGGTGCAGGGATTCGCCGATCGGCTGAATCCGATCGGAACCACATACAGGGAAGATGGAAAAGAAACCTGGGTGGGATGCCCGCTGGTTGTCCATCGGCGCTGTATCAGTCCGATGTTTGAGTTGTCCAATATCCTTTCGTATAACCAAATTATGAGGCAGCAGACAATTCCTCCGGGACCAGAAAAGGAGGCGGGATTCTGCCGGGAGAGTTCCGGTTGGATCCAAGTCAATGGCAGTGAAAACAGTACAGCAGGCAGGGATCATTTTGTGGCTGAGCAGGGAAGAGCGGCTTGGGAACTGATTCGAAAAGCCTTTTGGCAGACCAATGGAATTCCCAGCCTTTTTGTCATCACTCCTTTTACGTCCGTGCGTGACGGCATGAAAAAAATGATCCGCTCGCAGCCGGAGTATGAGACGGACGCACGTTTGCAGGCGTGGATAGAGCAATCGATCGGTACGGTTCATACGTTCCAGGGCAAAGAAGCGGATCAGGTTATTTTTCTGCTTGGGTGTGACAGAAATTCTCTGCCGGCGGTCCGGTGGGTCAACACCAATATTGTCAATGTGGCGGCGACCAGAGCCAAATATCGGTTTTATGTGATTGGAGACTATTCCGTCTGGCAGAATTCCTCTCTTTTCCAAAGAGTGAAGGAGATTTTGGATCGTCATACCTGCGGTATTTTTCCGGAGTCCTGATATTTTTCAGCTTCATATAACGCAAAAGGGAGGGCGAAAGCGGTTGTGCTTTCGCCCTCCCTTTTCACTAGCTTTTTCAGGGACGGATTCGGAAGGTACGCGGAGCAAACAGATACACAAGAATGCAGGCGGCAATGCAGTAAAGAACACAGAAGAGAATAGACAGCGCTCCGAACAGAAGAATCGGAATTCTTTGCTGCATCAGGAAGAAACAGACCAGATAGGTGGCGGACAGGACGAAGCGGTAGGTTCCGCTTTTCAGTTCTGTTCCCGCGTTGTAGGGCTGTAAGAGATAATAGATGGTGAGATAATGGACCGAGAAGAACAGGCTCATGCAAAGAATGGAAACCAACAGAACGGCATAGTTAAGAGGATTGTCGGTCCCGCCTGAGAGATAGAGTAAAGCGGTGAGTCCCACGCCGATCACAATGGCGGGCAGAAGATTGATCTTCATAATTTCCCGCAGACGGATGCGGAACAGCCGAAGCACCATATCCGGTTTTTTATAGAAGGGATAGGTGAGCAGGCTGTGGTCGCAGTTGATAAACAGAGCCTGTGTGAAGCCGGTTCCACGATTGATGGCATACATAATAAAGGTGAAATAGGGAAGATAGACCAGAAGCAGAGCGTTGACCTCCTCCTTTGCCTCCGGAAAGAGGAACAGAGAAGCGGCGGCCGCAATAAGCAAGACAAGAGCAACGACAGAGATCCGTTTTGAGGATTTCCAGAGAATTTTCTGATGACGCCGGATAAAGAGCTCGTTTAAAAACTCAAAACCCTCTTTGTGGCTGGTGACGGAAGTATCCGTGCTGATCATTTTCTCCGTGCGGGTTCGGGTGGCTTGTGTGACATTGGCCCGCTGGTTCATGGCCTGCGGCAGAAGCTGCTGGTACATGCTGCGGAATTCGCGGAAAGAAAGAAGCTTTCGCAGAGACAGAAGCCCAGCCAGAATACCGGCGGCAAAGAGCACAGCCGAAGCCTGCCACGGCAGAAGGATCCCGAGGGCGGGCAATGCATAGGCCGCGGCAATCAGCAGAGCGCCGACCAGCCAGGCCAGTTTACCAAGTTTGTTTTCGTTGTTCGCGACTCCTCTGCGCTCATAGTCCGCCAACGAGATCCAAACCACAATCAGCTTGCATCCTGCAACAAAGAAAGGAAACAGCAGGCAGATCCATAACGGGAGCCCGGAGGGAAGGCCGAAAGCCAGGGTGGCGGCCAGCATTCCCACAAGAATCTTGAGAAGTGCGTATCCATAGTTGGATAAGGCATAATCTCTTGCGTTCATCCGAAGCAAAATCATGGCATAGTATTTATCGCGCGTTGGGTTAAACAAATAGGTGTTGGCGAACGCGCCGAGAATAGTAAGCGGAATGAGAATGTGTAGGAAAAGCGTCTCATAGGGCAGAGATTCCCAAATCGCGCAGGGCAGCACGACCATCAATCCAAGATAGAGGAACTTCCCGGCAAAAATGGTGAGAACTTCCCAGATCCCTGCCAGGACGTTCGCGAAAATTTTAAGTCCTTTCACCCGATACAGCGAATCCGGTAAAAGCCTGCCAACCAGCGGGATCTGCTTGATGGCGTACAGAATTGCATTGACACGATAAGTGTTTTTGAGGGAGAAGGATTGCAGAAAAGCGTTAAGCATGGTTTTCCTCCCGCAGAGCAGACAGAATTTTCTCCTTGAAGGCTTCATCATCAAGCGTGGCCTTATCCACACGTTCCAGTGTGCCGTGACTCAGCAGGACAATCTCATCACACAGATCCACCGCCAAATCCAGCAGATGGGTGGAGAAAATGGTGACGCGCCCTTCCTTGAGCGAACGAAGACGCTCCTTCATCTCCTCAGCGACCACAACATCCAGCGAGGTCAGGGGTTCGTCCAGCAGAAAGAGATTGGGCTGGGCTACTATGTTGATCAGCATCTGCATTTTGTTTTTCATGCCGTGGGAATAATCCTTCATGAGCTTGTCGCGATCTTCGGGATCGATACTCATGCTTTCAAAGTATTCGTCCAGTGGCTTGGGATTCGGGATACTTTTGCGGTTGATGTCCAGGAAGAATTTGAGAAATTCGCGTGCGGTCAGAAATTCCGGTACAGTCGGGGTGGAGAGGACATAGCCGATGTCCTCCGCGGCGACTTCCCGAGGGCCTTCCTCTGTCTCCAGATAAAAGGAGCCGCCGTCACAGGTGATATCACGGTTGAGACAGTTGAACAGTGTGGTTTTGCCCGCGCCGTTGCGTCCCAGCAGGCCGTAAATTTTTCCGCTTTCAAAGGAAAAGCTGATGTCACGAAGAACCTCTTTGTCTCCGTATTTCTTTTGCAAATGATCGATAACCAATTTCATTTTCATAAAACTCCTTGTTCGGATGGTTTCCTGTACAGGGTCTGATCGGTATGGTTCTATTATACAGAGAAGCGGCTAATTGTAAAGCAGCGAAGAGGCCTGAGCGAAGGAGCGGCGTTGTGCGGCACAGACAGGGAAATCGCCCTTTTCCTTCTTTGGTGCCCAAAGATGCTTTTTTGCTGAAAATGACGAAAAACGGCACAAGTCTTTCCATTGAGGAAAAACCTGTGCCGTTTCAAAGGCAGAAGAACAAATTATCAATCGCCGAAAGAGATTCCCAGATCACGTGCAGAACGAATTTCTTCACAGTCCACCGGCACGCCTTTAAGCTTTCCAGCAATTTCGCTGAGTGGAACGCCGATGATCTCGGTGCCTTTGAGAGCGACCATCTTTCCATAGTCCTCATTGGCGATCAGCTGTGCCGCCGCCGTACCGAAACGAGTGGAAAGCACACGGTCATAGGCGCAGGGGCTTCCGCCGCGCTGAAAATGCCCGGGAACCGTGACGCGGATCTCTTGTCCGGTCATCTGGCCGATTTCTGCGGCAAGGCGGTAAGAGATGGAGGGATACTGCATTTCCAGGCGGGCGTTCTTGAATTCCTTTTTGGAAAGCTTGGATTCCTCCAGCGACAGAGCTCCCTCCGCCACAGCGAGGATAGAAAAGCGCTTGCCGGCCTTGTTGCGCTGTTCCAGCGTCTTTACAATGGATTTGATCTGATAGGGGATTTCCGGCAGCAGAATGACATCCGCACCGCCCGCGATGCCGGCGTAAAGCGGCAGCCAACCCACCTTGTGTCCCATGATTTCCACGATAAAGACGCGGCCGTGGGAGGTGGCGGTCGTGTGAATGCAGTCCAGTACATTGGTGGCAATCTCAACCGCGGAGTGGAAGCCAAAGGTCATGTCTGTTCCCCAAACGTCGTTGTCAATGGTCTTGGGAAGCGACACCACCGGGATCCCTTCCTCACTGAGAAGGTTGGCTGTTTTCTGTGTCCCGTTGCCTCCAAGGATGACCAGGCAGTCCAGCTTCATTTTACGGAAGTTTTCCTTCATGGCCTTGACCTTGTCCACGTTATCCTCGCCGATCACACGTATCTTTTTGAACGGCTGGCGGGAGGTGCCGAGGATCGTGCCGCCCAGTGTGAGGATGCCGGAAAAATCCTCGCGCGCCATACGGCGGTAATTTCCCTCGATCAGTCCGCGGTATCCATCCTGAATGCCGCAGATCTCGACCTTATCCCCCCATTTGACATAAAGAGCTTTTGCCACGCCGCGGATCGCCGCGTTCAATCCCTGGCAGTCGCCTCCGCTTGTAAGAATTCCAATCCGTTTCATAAGACATGATTCCCCTCTCGGATTTATTTTTTCTGCGCCTCTTCTATGGTATAGACGGGACGCAGGGGTTTGCTGAGATCCTGTTCCTCCAGCGCGTGGAGCGCCTCTGCGGCCAGACGGGAAAATTCACGCTGGCAGTTAACGGAAGCTTTTCCGCGCCGGTCGATATGGACATAAGAGGTGTCCGGCTGCATGAGCCGGGCGTTTGTGTTGTCACTGAGCATCAAGTCAAGAATGGAGAACGCGCGCTCCCGCAGGCGTTCGTCCTCAATGGGGAACACCAGCTCCACACGGCGGTCCAGATTGCGCGGCATCCAGTCGGCACTTCCCATAAAAATATGCGGTTCCCCGCCGTTTTCAAAGCGGAAAATGCGGCTGTGCTCCAAAAGCTGGCCCACGATACTCCGAACCGTGATGGTTTCGCTGATCCCCAGAAGACCAGGAATCAAGCAGCAGATTCCGCGCACAATCAGCTGGATCGGCACACCGGCCTGCGAGGCCTCATACAAGAGTCCGATGATCTCCGGATCCACCAGAGAGTTGACCTTGGCGGTGATGCCGGAAGGAAGACCGCGCTTGGCGTTTTCCGTTTCCCGGCGGATGCGCTGCTTAAAGAATTTGCGCATTCCCTGCGGCGCGACGATAAAGCGGTTGTATTCCGGCGGCATGGAATAGCCGGTCAGCACGTTAAAGAGGGAGGAGGCGTCCGCGCCGAAGGGCTCGCGGCAGGTGAACATGCCGATGTCCGTATAAATGCGGGCGGTCGAGTCGTTGTAGTTGCCGGTGCCCATGTGTACATAACGCCGGATCCCATCCTCGTCCTGCCGGACCACCAGCAGGATCTTGCAGTGCGTTTTCAGGCCGGCAAGACCATAAATGACATGACAGCCCGCCGCTTCGAGCTTCTTTGCCCAAAGAATATTGTTTTCCTCGTCAAAGCGGGCTTTCAGCTCAACCAGCACCGTCACCTGCTTGCCTGCCTCCGCCGCTTTGATCAGTGCTGCCACAATGGGAGAGTTTCCGCTGACGCGGTAAAGGGTCTGTTTGATAGCGAGCACGTTTTCGTCCTCGGCGGCGCGGCGCACAAATTCCGTCACGCAGTCAAAGGTTTCATAGGGATGGTGAACCATTCGATCCCCTTCGCGGATCGCTTCAAAAATATCGCTGTACCCCCAAAAATCCGCAGGCGGAGAAACAGGGACAATCGGTTTGAAGCATAGGGAAGCACAGCCTGGAATTCCGGCTACCTTGGAGAGGAAGGTCAGATCCAGCGGGCCGGTCAGCTCATAGATATCCTTCTCATTGATCTTGAGCATTTCAATGAGGAATTCCCGGATCTCCTTATCACAGTGCTGTTCGAGCTCCAGACGGACCGGACGGCCGCGTTTTCTTTTCTTGATCGATTTCTGAACTTCGATCATAAGATCCTCGGCTTCCTCGTCAATCTCCAAATCCGAATCACGGGTTAGGCGGAAGGGACAGGCAGCCTTGATCTTATGCAGCTCAAACAGCTCGGGAAGCATCATATCGATGACATCTTCCAGCAAAAACAGGCCGCGCCGCGAGTCATTCGGCATAGGGATTTCAAGAAAGCGGGGCAGGATTCCCGGCACCTGCACCACAGCAAAGCAGGGCTCGCCGCTCTTTTCCTCCAGCCGCACAGCAATGTTCAGACTTTTGTTGGAGAGCATGGGGAAGGGACGGCTCCGGTCAACTGCAAGAGGCGTGAGGACAGGGAATAGCACCTTTGAAAAATAGCGCTGCAAAAATGCGGTCTGCTCCTCATTCAGATCCTCCGGCTCAACAAACTCGAATCCGTTGTTGCGCAGCACAGGGAGGATAGAACGGTTGAAGCAGGAATACTGCTTTTCCATAAAAAGAGCGATTTTTTCGCGCAGGCTGTTGAGAAGCTGCTGTGAGGTCAGGCCTGAAAGATCGGGGGTGGTATATTTGGAGCGCACCTGCTCCATCACACCTGCCACACGAACCATAAAGAATTCATCCAGGTTGGAAGCAGTGATGGCCAGAAAGCGCAGACGCTCAAAAATGGGATTTTCTTTTTTGAAGGCTTCCTCCAGTACACGCGCGTTGAAGTCAAGCCAGCTGAGCTCGCGGTTCAGGTAAGGAAGCTTTGTTTTTTCCTTTTCAATGGCGTTTTTCATGAACGGTCACACCTTTCTCTGCTTTGCTGTTTTGACGGGTGCGTCGCGCACGGTCAGTTCCGGATGGACGCCAAACACATCCTCAAAAAATGGAACGGCCTGGCTGAACGCCCATTCTTCGAGGGAAGCGCTCTCCGTGCTTTCCGCTGTGATCAGCAGGCGGTTTTTGTCCAGCCTGGCTTTCAGATTTTTCAGTTTCTGCTTCTGCGATTGATCCAGCGAATCCGCCAGACGGAAAATAGCTGCCAGCTTGGATACGATCAGCTGCTGCCGGACGGACAGGGAGTCCGCGGCTTCGAGGCTGTCGGCGGGCAGGAAAGTGGAGGCCACCAGATACAGCTCATTTTCCGTAATCCCATAAATATCCATACTTCGAATCAGATGGAACGTGCTGTTGGAATACTGGCGCGGATGCGTGTAGTAACCGCACTCATGCAGGAGGGAAGCAACTTCCAGCAGGAGACGGTTGCGGGAATCCAGACCGTGGATCTCCTTCATCCGGTCAAAAAGGAGTCCGGAAAGCTCCGCGATCCGCTCCGCATGTTCCATGTTGCACTGAAAGCTTTTGCCAAGCTCCCGCACGCATGCCAGCGTGCTGCGGCGAACGCGGTCGAAAGCCAGCTCCCTTGTTTTGGGCAGAAGGATCTCCTGCAAAATGGGGCGCAGCAAATCTACCTGAGGTGCATAAATAGATTTTACACCCGTCAGGTTGATTAAGTAAAGATAAATCGACAAAGTTGTGTAAAGAAGTTCCGCGTCAGACTCAGAAATTTGGTAAGAAAAACTGATTTTCTCCGGCGTCATATTGCGGATGGTGCCGTAAAGTTCACGTACAGAATCTGCCTGGATGGTATAAACGCCGCCTTTTTTCTCTGCTTTGCAGAGAGAAGCGATCAGCGCGCTGCCGTTGTCTGCGAGAACAAGCTGGGAAATGGACGGAAAACCGCCTGGATAAACAGAAAGGAAACGGCCGACGGCGACATGGATATATTCTTCGAGCACCTCGTGGAAATGAATGCTGGAGGCTTGCAGGCTTCCGAGCATATCGTGGAGCTTCAAGGCGCCGACAGGAATGTTTTTGGAAAATACGGCGGTTTCATCCCGGATTACCGCGACACCAATACTGCCTGTACCGATGTAGGCGATCAAGGTGTTGCCATCCTTGAGACGTTCCGGCAGCTGCTTGAGGATTTCTCCATAGACGAAAGCTTTTTCCTGGTTATCCTCCAGAATTTCCACCTGCACACCGTTCTGAATTTTCAGCTGATCGACGACGAAGGCGCGGTTAACCGCCTCGCGGAGCGCCGTGGTGGCAACAACACGGCAGGAATCCACCCCGTACTCCTGCATCAGCGCGGAGAAGCCCCGCAGAGCCGAGGAAATGGATCGGATGCTTTCAAAACTGATTTTTGTATTGCTGAATACTTCATGTCCGATGGAGATCGGGTACTGGAGCGATTCAAGTTCGGAGACTTCTCCTTTTCGCAGCTGGGCGATCCGCATCCGCAGCAGCTTGGAGCCGATGCTGACAGCGGCCGCGGTGCGCGTTCCTTTTTTCTTGACGCTTCTGACTGTTTTCACAACGTTTCCTCCCTGAACGCAGTAATGTTGAGGACAGCGAAAGAATTGCAGGATCCGCGGAGACAGAAAATATAGCCTCCACAGATGATCTTATTATAACAATAATTCTGCAAACGCACAATTCCTTTCCCCGTCATTCCGAACAAAAAAGCCCACCGCAAAGGAAGTTTTACAGGAATTTTACGTTTCCCGATCGAAATAAAAACATACCTGAAAAATTTTTTTAAAAAAGGGCTTGATTTTTGATTGGAGTTTTGATATAGTAATAGAGCACTCGGGAGACCGGTGTGAAAAGAGAATTTTCCTTGATATGGAGAGGTATTCTAATGGTAAGGAGCCACATTGGAAATGTGGTGTGCCGCAAGGCATTGTGCGTTCGAGTCGCATCCTCTCCGCCAAAGGCCAGACAAATTGTCTGGCCTTTTTTCATATCTCGGCGAACTTCTTGCTTTTCCCGGCGTTTGCTATTATAATGAAAAAAGCATTTTGCCGGCTGACGCTGGCGGTGTGATTTTTTAATTCACTTCACAAAAGGAAGGTATGGTGCTTACGAATGAAACGGACAGAGATCAAGGAGCTTTATCAAAGCTCGCAAAGCCTGAGCGGCCAGCGCGTCACAGTATGCGGATGGGTTCGCACGATTCGCGATTCCAAAGCGCTCGGCTTTATCGAATTGAATGACGGAAGCTGCTTCAAAGGCGTGCAGATCGTATTTGAGGATGCGAAGCTTTCCAATTTCAAGGAGATTGTCAAGGTCAATGTAGGCGCCGCCCTTGTTGTGACAGGCGAGCTTCTGCTGACCCCGGAGATGAAGCAGCCCTTTGAGATTCATGCCGAGGAGATCGTGGTGGAGGGTGCTTCCACTCCCGATTACCCGCTGCAAAAGAAACGTCACACGTTGGAATATCTGCGCACGGTTGCCCATCTGCGTCCACGCACGAACACCTTCAGCGCTGCGTTCCGCGTGCGTTCCGCCGCCGCGTTTGCGATTCATAAGTTTTTCCAGGAGAACGGCTTTGTGTATGCTCACACGCCGATCATCACCGGAAGCGACTGCGAGGGAGCAGGGGAGATGTTCCATGTAACCTCCTTTGACCTGAACGAGATTCCCCGCCTGGAGGATGGCACGCCGGATTACAGCCAGGATTTCTTCCAGAAGAGCACCTCTTTGACGGTTTCCGGCCAGCTGGAGGCGGAGTGCATGGCGCAGGCGTTCGGCAAGGTGTATACCTTTGGCCCAACCTTCCGCGCGGAGCGCTCCTATACCCAGCGCCATGCGGCGGAATTCTGGATGGTGGAGCCGGAGATCGCATTCGCGGATTTGGAAGACGACATGGAGCTGGCCGAGGCGATGATGAAATATGTCATTCGCTATGTGCTGGATGTCTGCGCGGCGGATATCGCCTTCTGCAACCAGTTCATCGACAAGGGCCTTCTGGACCGCCTCAACCATGTGGCGAACTCCGATTTTGGCCGCGTGACTTATACTGACGCGATTGAGCTCTTGAAAAAGAACAACGACAACTTTGAATATAAGGTGGAGTGGGGCGTCGATTTGCAGACGGAGCATGAGAAATACCTGACGGAAAAGGAATTTGGCCGTCCGGTGTTTGTCACAGACTATCCGAAAGAAATCAAGGCGTTTTATATGCGTCTGAACGATGACGGCAAGACGGTGGCAGCGGTTGATCTGCTGGTTCCCGGAATCGGTGAGATTATTGGCGGCAGCCAGCGTGAAGAGCGCCTGGAGCTGCTGCAAAAGAGGATGCAGGAGCTTTCTCTGAACGAGGAGGACTATTGGTGGTATCTGGACCTTCGCCGTTACGGCGGGACAAAGCATGCAGGGTTCGGTATCGGCTTTGAGCGCCTGATCATGTATTTGACCGGCATTTCCAACATCCGCGATGTCCTGCCCTTCCCGCGTACAACCGGCACAGCGGAATTCTAAAAAAGACACAAAATCCGAAACCCGTTTTGAGCTGCTTACGGCTCAAGCGGGTTTCGGATTTTTTCCAAGCTGTTCCTTTTTTCGGTAAACAGAATATTGTGATTTTTTGCCCTATCCAAATTGTATACTTTACCAGAAAGGCGCCTGATTCCCGCCTGTTCGTGCGGCAAAATGAAGGAATTGCATTTTAGACTTGCATTTTTTGTGGGGATAGATTAAAATAATACAAGACTTTACCAGGCGTTTTTGCATTTTTTAAGAAGGAGATGCGCAATTTGGAGTATCAAGCAATGTCTCGGGAAGAGCTTTCCCAGCTGAAGAAGGAACTGGAAAACCGGTATCATGAAGTGCAGGCGCAGGGCCTGAACCTGAACATGGCGCGCGGAAAACCGAGTGAGGAGCAGGTGGAGCTTTCCATGCCGATGCTCGATACGCTGAATTCCCGCTCCAAGATGACAGCCTCCACAGGAGAGGACTGCCGCAACTACGGTATGGCGGACGGCCTGCCGGAGCTTCGCCTTCTGTTCGCTGAAATGATGGGCGTGGATGATCATAACATCATTGTCGGCGGAAACTCGAGCCTGAACATGATGTTTGATGTGATCTCCTGTGCGATGACGCATGGCTTCAGCAACTGTGAGCCGTGGATGCACCAGGGACACCTGAAATTCCTCTGTCCTTCTCCCGGCTACGATCGTCATTTTGCCATTACGGAGTATTTCGGTATGGAGCTGATCGAAATCCCCATGACGCCGGAAGGTCCGGATATGGATGAGGTGGAGCGCTGGGTCAACAACGATCCGCAGGTCAAAGGAATCTGGTGTGTGCCAAAGTACAGCAATCCCCAGGGATACACCTATTCCGACGAGACGGTCCGCCGCTTTGCCGCCCTGCGGCCGGCTGCGAAGGATTTTCGTATTTTCTGGGATAACGCTTACTGTGTGCACGATCTCACCGATACGCCCGACCAGCTGCTGAACCTCTGGTATGAGTGCCGCAAGACACATAATATCGATCTCCCGATTTTCTTTGCTTCCACCAGTAAAATCACCTTCCCCGGAGCCGGTGTGGCGGCTGTCGGCGCGAGTGAGGTCAATCTGGAAATCCTGCGCACCCATTATTCCTATCAGACGATTGGCCCGGATAAGCTCAATCAGCTTCGCCACATTTATTTCCTGCGCGATATGGAAGGTGTCACGGCACAGATGCGGCGGCATCGGAAAATTATCGAGCCGAAATTCAAGACTGTGATTTCCAAGCTGGAAAATGAGCTGGGGGGCAAGGGGATTGCCGAGTGGACCAACCCGAACGGCGGCTATTTTGTCAGCGTGCAGGTACTGGACGGCTGCGCCAAGCGTGTTGTGCAGCTGTGCAAAGAGGCAGGCGTTCAGCTGACCAGTGCGGGGGCCGCGTATCCCTACGGCAAGGATCCCAGGGACAGCAACATCCGTGTGGCGCCCACGTATCCGCCGGTTTCCGAGCTGGAAATCGCGATGGATTTGTTCTGTCTCTGCACAAAGCTGGCAGCGGTGGAAAAGCTTCTGGAAACAAAATAAACCTGTTTCCGCGAAACGCTACATTATATATGTAGAATTTGTGAATTGCGATACTCCCGGCAGCGGCAGCCCAATTGGCCGCTGCCGGGCTTTTTTCGCGGGATTTGGCGTGGGATGTCGTAATTTTGTTGACTTTTTAAAAAGATAACCATATAATAAGTCTGTTACGTCCGCACGAGCCTGCGGAAATACAAACACACTTTTGGAGGCTATGCGCATGAAGCGAGTAGGAAAACCAGCATTTTTCATCGTTGCCCTCCTGATCCTTGCTCTGGCAGTTACCTCTGTTTTTGGCATTCATGTCCAAAATGGAGACAACACTGTCACATACATCAAGGGGATGGGCGACATCCGTTGGGGTATTGACATCAACGGCGGTGTGGAGGCGACCTTTGTTCCGGATACGGACGAGGCTGTGACGCAGGAGGAGCTGGAATCCGCCAAAGCGATCATTGAGACCCGTCTGACCAGCCAGCACATCACCGACTATGAGCTGTATACGGATCCGGCCAATAACCGGATTATTGTCCGCTTCCCCTGGAAGAGCGACGAGACAACCTTCGATCCCGAGGCCGCTATCCAGGAGATTTCCGCCACTGCTGAGCTGACTTTCCGTCCGGGTGCGGAGTATGAGTCCACCGAGATGAGCGAGGACGGCGAAATGCTCTATAAAACGCCGACTGGTGCAACCGCGGAGACGGTGCTGATGTCCGGCAGCGATGTGGATTCGGCAGAAGCACAGATTTATCAGAATCCCGATACTGGAGCCACCGAGTATGTGGTCGCCCTCAAGCTGACCGAGACCGGTTCTGAAAAATTTGCGGCGGCAACCGAGGAGTATCTCAATGAGACCATCTCCATCTGGATGGACGATGTGATGATTTCCGCTCCGACCGTGCAGAGCACGATCACGGGAGGAGAGGCGCAGATCACCGGTGTTGACGCGGAGGAAGCCACGGTTCTGGCGCGTCAGATCAACGCGGGTGCTCTGCCGTTCCAGCTGACTACAAAGAATTTCCGTACCATCAGCCCGACGCTTGGCGCTTCGTCTCTTGACGCGATGATGATCGCTGGTGTAATCGCTTTCATTCTCATCGCTCTGTTTATGATTGTGGTGTTCCGTCTGGCGGGCTTTGTGGCGGTCATTTCCCTGATCGGCCAGGTAGCGCTCTGCTTTGCGGCTGTTTCCGGGTATTTCCCCGCATTCAACAGCTTCACGCTGACCCTTCCCGGTATCGCCGGTATTATTCTCTCCATCGGTATGGGCGTTGACGCCAACATCATCACGGCAACGCGCATCAAGGAGGAGCTGTGGGCCGGCAGAACGCTGGACGGTGCGATTCAGAAGGGCGACGACAACAGCTTCTGGGCGATCTTTGACGGCAACATTACGACCATCATTGTCTCCCTGATTCTGATGGCTGTCTTTGGACCGACCAACATTCTGTCTGTTCTGTTTGGTGCTTCCACCACAGGTTCCATCTATTCCTTCGGCTATACACTTCTGATCGGCAACATCGGAAACTTTATTTTCGGCGTCGGTACCACCCGCCTGATGACGAAGTCTCTCTCCGGGTTCAAGCCGCTGCGTAAAAAATGGCTGTTCGGAGGTGCTGCAGAATGAAAAAGTTCAACATCAAATTTTACGAGAACCGGAAGATCTATTTCGGGATTACGATTGCACTCTTTGCGATTGGCATTATCTTCAACATCATTTTCGGCACGACACTGGACATCCAGTTCAAAGGCGGTGCGATGCTCGATTATACCTATACTGGTGAAATCAGCACGAGCGACGTGGAGAGCATTGTGGAAGAAGTGACCGGCCAAAATGTGGATATCCGCGTGTACTCCAGCATGGTGGATACCAACGGAGCCAACACCAATGGCATGTCCATTACTTTCGCCGGAACAGATTCCATCACAGTGGATCAGCAGGATGCCATTTCCTCCGCAATTCTGGAGAAATATCCCGACAGCGCTCTGACGATCGAGGAAACCTCCTCTGTGGATCGCACCGTAGGTACCAGCTTTTTTGCCAAGTGCCTGATTGCCGTCGCGATTGCTTTTGTCCTTCTGGTCATTTATATCGCGTTCCGTTTCCGTAAGATCGGCGGCGCTTCGGCTGGTATCATTTCGATCATTGCCCTGCTGCATGACGTTCTTCTGGTGTATTTTACCTTCGTGATCTTCCGGATGCCGATCAACGATAACTTTATCGCGGTGATTCTGACGATCCTCGGCTACTCGCTGAACAACACCATCATCATCTATGACCGTATCCGCGAGAACCGCCGTGCGCTTGGTCCGAAGGCCCAGACTTCGGAATTGGTCAATCTGAGTATCAATCAGACGCTGACCCGCTCGATTTACACCTCTCTGTGCACTTTCGTGGCGATTGGCTGTGTGTATGTGGTGGGAATGGCTTATGGTTTGACAAGCGTTACCACCTTTGCACTGCCGATGATGGTAGGTATTCTGGTGGGCTGCTATTCTTCTGTCTGCATCACCGGTCCTCTGTATGTGATGTGGAGAAATTATAAGGACAAGACCTCCGTCAAAGCAAAGTGATTTTTTGCTTTCCCGATGGCTGCTTTGCAGAGCAGGTAGTGGGAAAGCGTATCATAAGACTGTTCAATAGGATAAAAGGCAAGCGGCACATGGTTTATCCATGTGCCGCTTGCCTTTTTATGCACACCATGCAGGGGCCCATCCAACAAAGAATAGCTCTTTAAGTTTTTTTCGTTTTCTCTTTCATCTTTCTCCGTCATGAGATATAATAAAGAAAATATCTCCTGAGGAGGCTTTTGCATGCTGGCCGCCGTCAGGAAAAGGGCAGGTGTTTTTTCGTGCCAACGAATTTTACTGTTTCGCTTTCCAAGGTGATGAAAGAGCTCTCGCTTTCCGTCCTCTATATGCCGGAGGATCCGGAAAAGATTATGATCTGCTCCATGGACGTAAACCGTCCCGGGCTTGAATTGAACCGTTTTTATGATTATTATGACACAACCAGAATATTAATTTTTGGAAACGCTGAAACGGCTTTCCTCAATTCTCTTTCCACGGAGGAGAGACGCGAGGTTTTGGACGCTTTGTTCTCCAAACACCCGCCGGCCGCCATCATCGCGCGCAATATCCAGCCCACCCCTGAAATGCTGGAGGCTGTGCAGGAAAACAACGTTCCGCTGCTCAGCACGGCGGATACCACTTCCAGCCTGGTGGCTTCGCTTGTCTCGTTCATGAACGTGGAACTGGCTCCGCGTATCACCCGTCATGGTGTGCTGGTGGAGGTCTACGGCGAAGGAATCCTCCTTGTCGGGGACAGCGGCGTGGGAAAAAGTGAGACGGCGATCGAGCTGATCAAGCGCGGCCATCGTCTGATTGCCGACGATGCCGTTGAGATTCGGCGCGTTTCCGCAAAATCTCTGGTTGGGCAGGCGCCGGAAAACATCCGTCACTTCATTGAACTGCGCGGAATTGGGATTATCAATGCCCGCCGTATTTTCGGTATGGGCGCGGTCAAGATGACGGAAAAAATTGATATTGTTATCAATTTGGAAATCTGGGATCATCAGAAGGTCTATGATCGGATGGGGCTTGACAACGAGTATACGGAAATTTTGGGCATCAACGTGCCGGTTTTGACCATCCCTGTGAAGCCCGGCCGTAACCTGGCTGTGATCATTGAGGTTGCCGCCATGAACAACCGCCAGAAGAAGATGGGCTACAATGCCGCCACGGAGCTGCTCACCAGCCTTGGCATGGATATTGACGTGCTGCAGGAGGAGGACAAGAAGCTCAAGCTGGATCTGTAAGCATTAAATTTTACAATCAGGAGGAATCGTATGCTGCCTTTGGAGGAACTTGAGAGAGCCGCGGTCGCGGCGGGGTGCCTGACGGTGCGGGAGGAGCCCATGAGCCGTCACACAACTTTCCGAATCGGAGGGCCTGCCGACCTGTTTGTTACGGTGTGCAGCGCGGAGGCTCTGGAACTGCTGGTCAAGGAAACGCAGCGGCTTCAGATTCCGCTGTTCCTTTTGGGAAAGGGATCCAATCTTTTGGTTTCGGACAGCGGTGTGCGCGGTTGTGTGGCCTGCCTGTCCGGCGATTTCCATGAGATTTCCCTGAGCGGGGAAACGGAAATTATTTGCGGATCGGCTGTGTCGCTGGCGGGATTGTGTAATTTTGCGAAAAAGTATGAGCTGACCGGTCTGGAATTTGCCTGGGGAATCCCGGCGTCTGTGGGTGGTGCGGCTTATATGAATGCGGGTGCTTATAACGGGGAAATGAGTTCCGTGATCCAATCCGTTCACGCTTTGCTGCCGGACGGAAGCCATAAAGTCTTTTCGGGAGAATCGCTGCAATATGGGTACCGGCACAGCGTGTTCATGGAGAACGGCGGTGTGGTTACACGGATTGTATGCCGCCTTTTCAAAGGTAACCGGGACGCAATCGCCCTTTTGATGGAAGATTATTATACCAGGCGCAAGGAAAAGCAGCCGCTCAACAAGCCCAGCGCGGGCAGCGTGTTTAAGCGTCCGGAAGGCCATTTTGCGGGTGCGCTGATTGAGCAGTGCGGTCTCAAGGGACTGCGTGTGGGCGGTGCGATGGTCAGTGAAAAGCATGCTGGCTTTATTGTCAATGCTGGTGGCGCCACTTGTGCGGATGTGAACGCCTTGATTGAGAAAATTCAAGAAACGGTTTTGCGTGAGACGGGTGTTTCTCTGGAATGTGAAGTGAAACGGATAGGAGAATAGAAAGAAACATGGAATTCTTAATTGTAACAGGACTTTCCGGAGCGGGGAAATCGCAGGCTGTTCATGCACTGGAAGACATTGGCTTTTATTGTGTGGATAACCTGCCTCCGCAGCTTTTGAGCACCTTCTACAGCTTGTGCCAGCAGGCGGGAGAGAAGTTTGGCCGTGTGGCGGTCGTGACGGATATCCGCGGCGGTCAGGATGTGTTCCGCACCCTGACCGCGACGCTGGAGGAGCTGCACAGGGATGAAAGGCCGTACAAGATTTTGTTTCTCGATGCGGCGGATTCGGTGCTGATCAACCGTTTCAAGGAAACGAGAAGAAAGCATCCTCTTGCTGATTACTTTATGGGCTCGCTGGATCAGGCGGTACAGATGGAACGCTCTGTGCTCAAACCCGTGCAGGAACAAGCGGATTTTGTGATTGACACCTCCTTGCTTTCTCCCGCACAGCTCAAAAAGCAGATTTCCACGCTTTTCCTGGGAAATGTATCGGACGCGCTGGCTATCCACTGCATTTCCTTTGGCTTCAAGTACGGGATGCCGACAGAAGCGGATCTGGTGTTCGATGTGCGATGCCTGCCAAATCCCTTTTATGTGAAGGAGCTGAAAAACCTGACAGGGCTTGATGAGCCGGTGAGAGAGTATGTTATGCGCTGGGAGCAGTCGCAGGAAGTGGCCAAGCGGCTGATGAACCTGATTGACTATATGCTTCCCCTCTATCTGGAGGAGGGAAAAAGTCAGTTGGTTGTGGCGATGGGCTGCACGGGCGGAAAGCATCGCTCTGTGACGTTTGCTCAGCTTCTGTATGAGCATTTCTGCCAGGAGGGGAAGCGGGCCAGCGTCAACCACCGGGATATTCAGAAGAGGTAAACGGCTCATGTCATTTTCATCGGAAACAAAGGCGGAGCTGTGCCGGGTGGAAACGGAGCGCAGCTGCTGCCAGAGGGCCGAGTGCTACGGCCTTTTCTTGTTTGGAGGAGGATTTTCCGCCGCGGACGTGTCCTTTCTGACGGAGAGTGCGCCGGTTGCCCGTCGTGCGGCACAGGAGGCTGCCGTTGTGGCTGGTGTCTTTGTGGAGACCGTTTCTGCCATTGTGCGGCGCGGCGGAAAAACAACCTTTTCCGTTTCTATTCGCGGAGAAAATCAGCGTCTCCACTTTTTGCATTGCTTTGCCCATCATTCCCAGGAGTGGAATCTGCGTATCCATGAAGAAAATCTGCAAACGGAGTGCTGTGTGCAGGCATTCCTGCGGGGGGCTTTCCTGTGCTGCGGCACCGTAACAGCACCGGAAAAAGGATATGATCTGGAATTTTCCGTTCCATATATGAAGCTGGCCGGAGATTTGTCCGCGCTTTTATCTCGGGCAGGCGGGCTGGGACTTCAGCCCGGTATGGTCAATCGAAAGGGGCGTTTTATTGTTTATGTCAAAGGCGGGGAGAGCGTCGCCGATTTGCTGACCTATCTGGGAGCAAAAAATGCCTCCATGGAATTGATGCAGGCAAAAATGCTCAAGGAGATGCGGAACAATCTGAACCGCAGAAACAATTTTGAAACCGCCAATATCGATAAAACGGCGTCGGCCGCCGCACGCCAGCTTTTGGCGATTGAACGCATTATGGGAACGGTTGGTCTGGATGCTTTGCCGGAGGAGCTGCGGGAGATTGCCGCTCTGCGCTGGGAAAATCCCGAGCTATCCCTTCGTGAGCTGGGAGAGCATCTTTCACAGCCGTTAAGCCGTTCCGGTGTCAATCACCGGCTGCGGCGTATCGTGGAATTTGCGGAGCACAACGGAGACTCATAATCACAATAAAAAGTCCCATGGGGAGAGGAGAAAAGCATGTTTGTCCACCTTCACCTTCACACGGAATACAGCCTGCTGGATGGTGCCTGCCGCATCAAGCAGCTTTTGGATACCGCGCAGAGCCGCGGCGACCGGGCGGTTGCCATCACGGATCACGGCGTCATGTACGGAGCGGTGGAGTTTTTCAAGGAAGCGAAAAAGCGCGGCATTCATCCAATCATTGGCTGTGAAATGTATGTCGCACAGCGGACCCGCTTTGATAAGGTGCATGAACTGGATTCGGAGAACCGCCATTTGGTGCTGCTGTGTGAGAATGAAACCGGATACCGCAATCTGATCAAACTGGTTTCGCTGGCATGGACGGAAGGCTTTTATAGCAAGCCCCGAGTGGATTTGGATCTATTGGAGCAATATCACGAGGGCCTGATCGCTCTTTCTGCCTGCCTGGCCGGAGAAATCCCGCGTGCGCTGACAGCAAACGACTATGAGGGAGCGAAAGAAGCGGCTCTGCGCTATGAAGCTATCTTTGGAAAAGGGAATTTCTTCCTTGAACTTCAAGACCATGGGCTGCGGGAACAGAAGCTGATCAATCCACAGATTATCCGGCTGGCGCGTGAGCTGGAAATCCCTCTGGTTATGACGAATGACTGCCACTATATTGCCAGGGAAGACAGCGAGATGCACCATGTCCTCCTCTGCGTCCAAACGAACCGGACGCTGGAGGATAAGGATGGTATGGAGTTTGGATCCGACGAGTTCTATTTCAAGTCGGAAGAGGAAATGCGTGCATTGTTTCCGGATTTGCCCGAAGCCGCGGAAAATACCTGGAAAATCGCAGAGCGCTGTCAGGTGGAGTTTGAATTCGGCAAAACGAAGCTCCCGAAATTTGAGGCACCGGATGGGGAAGGGAATCTTGCCTATTTCCGCAGACTGTGCCGGGAAGGTATGCTGCGCCGCTATGGGGATCATCCCTCGCAGGAGGTCCAGGATCGTCTTGCTTACGAACAGTCTGTGATTGAACAGATGGGATATGTCAATTACTACCTGATCGTGTACGACTTTATCCGATATGCCAGAAGCGTTGATATTCCTGTCGGCCCCGGACGAGGCTCCGGTGCGGGAAGCCTGGCAGCGTATTGCCTGGGAATCACCAGCATCGATCCCATCCGGTATCATCTGCTGTTTGAACGTTTCCTGAACCCGGAGCGTGTCAGCATGCCGGACTTTGATGTGGATTTCAGCGATGAGCGCCGGCCGGAAATGATTGAGTATGTGGTGCGCAAATATGGAGCGGATCATGTGGCGCAGATTGTGACATTCGGCACGATGGCGGCGCGCGGTTCCCTGAGGGATGTCGGACGGGCAATGGCAATTCCGTACAATGTAGTGGACAGCGTGGCGAAAATGGTGCCGATGGAGCTGAATATCACGCTGGATGCGGCGCTGGAAAAATCGGCGGAATTCCGGCAGAGGTATGAGTCGGATCCAACCATCCACCGCCTTGTGGATATGGCGAAAAAGGTCGAAGGAATGCCGCGCAACGCTTCCACGCATGCGGCGGGCGTTGTAATTACGGATCATCCGGTGAATTACTATGTCCCGTTGGCTAAAAACGGGGATTCTGTTGTGACGCAGTACACGATGACGCTGTTGGAGGAGCTGGGGCTTTTAAAGATCGATTTCCTGGGATTGCGCAACCTCTCGGTTATTTATGACGCGGTTCAGCAGGTGCGCAAAACGAAACCCGATTTTACCATTGAATCGATCTCAGATAACGAGCCGAATGTCTATGTCATGATGGCGGAAGGGCATTTGGATGGAGTATTCCAGTTCGAATCCGGCGGGATGCGCAAGGTGATTGTGCAGCTGCGCCCACAAAATCTGGAAGATCTAATCGCCGTTGTTTCCCTGTACCGGCCTGGCCCCATGCAGTCGATCCCACGGTATATTGAGTGCCGCCATAACCCCGCGATGGTTCGCTACAAGCATCCCCGCCTGCAAAAGATTTTAGATGTCACCTATGGCTGCATCGTTTACCAGGAGCAGGTGATGCAGATTTTCCGGGAGCTGGCAGGCTACTCGCTGGGCCGCGCCGATATTGTCCGGCGTGCCATGAGCAAAAAAAAGGCAGACGTCATGGAGCGCGAAAAGCAGATCTTTATCCATGGCCTTGTCAATGAAAAAGGAGAGGTCGAGGTAGAGGGCTGTGTCCGGCGGGGCGTGGATGAAAAAACGGCGCTTGAGATATTCAAAGAGATGGAAACCTTTTCCGCTTATGGCTTCAACAAATCTCACGCGGCTCCCTATGCGCTTGTCTCTTACCAGACAGCATGGCTCAAATGCTTTTATCCCAAGGAATATATGGCGGCTCTGTTGACAAGTGTTCTGGACAATACAAACAAGCTGGTGACTTACATGGCGGAGTGTACACGGATGGGAATTCGTGTGCTGCCTCCTCATATCAATCAGAGTGATTTGGGATTCACTGTCGCAGGGCGAGATATTCGTTTTGGGCTTTTGGCGGTTAAGAATCTGGGACGGGGATTTCTTCAGCATATTATTTCCGAAAGAGAAACCAATGGTCCGTTTTCTTCCTTTTTTGATTTCTGCAAAAGAATGTTTGAGCAGATGAACCGGCGGGCACTGGAGAGCCTGATTAAGTGCGGATCACTGGACGGCTTGGATTTGAACCGGCGTCAAATGCTGGAAAACGCGGGATCGGTGCTGGATTTTCTGGAAGCCGACCGCAAAAAGAATGTGGAGGGACAGCTTGGCTTCTTTGATACCGGAAGTGCGGGGGAGGGAGCGCAGGAATTTCTGGTGGCTCCCATGCGCGATTTCTCGGACAGGGAAAAGCTGGCGTATGAGAAAGAAGTCACAGGGATGTTCCTGTCCGGCCATCCCATGGCAGCTTTTTTGGCGCAGTACGAGAAGCTGAACGCGGTCCGCATCGGCGATCTGGTGAATGATGCGGACGCATCCCAATACCAGGATGGAGACCGTGTGACGGTGATTGGAATCATTGGCAGCATGCAGATGAAGGTGACGAAAAGCGGATCCACCATGGCGTTTCTGCTTCTGGAAGATATGTTTGGCTCCATCGAGGTTCTTGTTTTTCCGGCGATTCTTGGCCAGTATGGCGCGTATCTTACCGAGGGAGAGCCTGTTTTGATTCAGGCACGGGTGAGCAGGAAGGAGGATGAGGACGCGAAGCTGATCTGCGATTCTGTTCAGCCGCTGCAGGAATCCGGGGAGCAGGAAATGGCGCAGCCGCGCAAAACCACCAAACGGCCGGGGTTGTATCTGAAGGTTTCCTCTGTAAAGAGCGCCCGCTGCCAGCGTGCTTGTCAGCTGCTGGAGCTGTTTGAAGGGAGCATGCCGGTTTATTTTTATTACAATGATGTGCATAAGCTTTTTTCGGCTCCGGCATCTTTGCGAGTCTCTTTGAATGACGTTTTGCTCGAACAGCTCAGCCGGGTTTTGGGCGAAAAAAATGTTGCAGTTGTGAAGAAATGATAGAAAATTCCATAAAGCGGGAACCAATATCCATATGAATTTGCTTGATAAACAAAAAACAATCCAGTATAATATAGTGTGATATCAGAGTTACATAGGTGTGCTGCAAGCGGAAAAAGCGCAGAACTCTTTATGAAAAACGTTTTTGACCGCTCTTTATGCAGCCTTATGTCGACATCATTTTATAGGGGGATTAAGATCATGAGCGCAAAAACGATTGCTGTCCTTACAAGCGGCGGCGATGCCCCGGGCATGAATGCCGCAATCCGCGCGGTTGTCCGCGCCGGAATTACGTCCGGACTTCATGTGATGGGAGTGCGCAGAGGGTATAACGGCCTTTTAACCGGAGATGTTTTTGAAATGAATCTCCGCTCCGTTTCCGATATTATTCATCGCGGCGGCACCATGCTGTATACGGCTCGCAGCCCGGAATTCAATACCAAGGAAGGCGTGCAGAAGGCTGCCGATATGTGCCGTAAGCTGGGCATTGACGGCGTTGTGGTCATTGGCGGCGACGGTTCCTTCCGCGGTGCCCGTGATCTGACGGGCGCGGGAATTCCCTGCATTGGTATTCCCGGTACGATTGATAATGATATTGCCAGCAGTGAATATACCATTGGTTTTGATACGGCCATGAATACGGCTGTGCAGATGATTGACCGTCTTCGTGATACGACGGAGTCCCACGACCGCTGCAGTGTTGTTGAGGTAATGGGCCGTCGCTGCGGTGATCTGGCTCTTCAGACGGGTATCGCGGTCGGTGCAACGACGATTTTGGTGCCGGAGGTCGAGTATGATTTCCAGCGCGACATTATTGAGCGTATGCGTTTTACCCAGAAAACGGGTAAGAAGCACTTCATTATTATTGTGGCAGAAGGCGTCGGTCATGTCTCTGAGCTTGCGGACAGCATTGAGAAGCAGACCGGAATCGAAACACGTGCAACCGTGCTGGGTCATGTGCAGCGCGGTGGTTCCCCGACTCTGCGGGATCGTGTGGTTGCCAGCGAAATGGGCTATACGGCAGTGGAGCTGCTGAATGCAGGAAAGAGCAACCGCGTTGTCGTCATGCGTAAGAGTGAGATTGTGGATCTTGATATCACAGAAGCTCTTGCAATGAAGCGTACTTTTGACGTGGATCTTTATAATATTGCTCATAAGATTTCCATTTGATTTTTGGAAAGATTCTTTCAAAACGGACGGGAGCAGTTTGCTCTTCGTCCGTTTTTCGATGCAAAAAGGAGATAGGCTGCCTCGTTAAGGGGGTGCCTGTCTCCTTTTGTAAATTGTCAGTCAGTTGCTTCCCATAAAAATCAGTTTTGTACCATTTCCAACGCTGTTTTGCCAAACTCGGTCAGGCGCTCGGGGTGATACTGTACGGTGCTGATATCCTTCAGGATGATTTCCAAGCGGCGGTTTTCCCGGCGGGCGGCATTGATAGCGCCTTGCAGATTCTCCCGCACAGCATCCATATCTCCCGCACCAATAAGGGCGGGATTCGCCTTGAAGGACATGACAAGCTGCTCGGGCAGGGATGCGGCAAAGTGCTTGGGGTCGCTCCAAGGGCTGCAGGAAACCTTGCGGACATGGGGGAGGGAGGCTACCAGATCCAGACGATCATCGAGCTTTTCACAGCAGCCATAATACACATTGCCAAATCTTTCAAAAATACGGCTGGCGTAAGGAAGTTCAAATTCTTTGGTGACATCGGGAGATACAGCGGTGAACAGCTGTGCCATGCCGAATGTCCAGCTGTTGGCAGAGGTTCCGGGCAGCGGGTCAGGCGTTTCAGAGAAAGGCTTTACCAAGGTGTGGCTGCAATGGCAGATGCCGCTGGCAGTATCAAACAGGCCTTGCGCATTCCCCTGATCGATCCATTTCAGCATAATATCAGTCATGCGGCCCAGGAGAGCGTGGAGCGGTTCCGGCTCATCCAGGAGCATGTAGTAGCATTCCTCCACGCCTTGCCACTCGCTGATGGTGTCCCACAGGCCGCTGTGCATCATAACGCCCTGCCAGCGGATAGGAGCTATCCCTTCAAAAATCCGCTGCGCTTCCTCCCAAATCTCCTGTTCCTGCGCAGTGTCGGCACACAGGTCGGAAGGATTGAGCTTCTCCAAGTCCTCCATGGCTTCAAACTGTTTGATGTAAGAGTGGGAAATCACACTGTTATGTATGTCAGTTTGGGCCGTGTGCTCCTGAACCTTGAGGCCGAAAGTACGAAAGAAGGGGTCTTTGAGAATCCGTGGAAGAAGAATATAGGGAGGAAGTACCAGATCCGACGGAATAAACCGCATCTTGTACAGGGTTTGACGCAGGCTTGTTTCTACTTCCTTCCAGTAGGGGGCGGTGATGACAGTGGTCAACGACCCGTCTGCGTTCATCTCGTGCCAGGGGATTTGATCCACCAGCACCATCGGACGAACTCCTGATCCGGTGTTATGGGCAATCCATAGTTTTTCCAACTCTCTTTGCTGTGGGCGGACTGCAAACTCCATATATTGCTGGGCTAGATCGCGCAGAACATTGGCTTCTTTTGCATTTAACATGGATGAAACCTCCCGGGTTATTTTTGTCTTTATTATATCGTGGAAAAATGGAGTTTTAAACGGTTTTTTCATGATATTATGTATTTTCCCTTCCATACCTTATGCCATGCGCCACACTCCCAACGCTGTTTTTCACTTTGTCGGCAAGCATAATTTGGCGTTGTTCGCGCTGAAAAAAGAAAAAAATTTTTGAAAAAATCTGTAAATGCACATTCTAAAAGTCCAAAAAATCGCATAACCATGCGGATTTTTAAGCTTTTTTATTTTTGTCGGAAAAATAAGAAAAAAGTGTTGACATCCTCGGGGTAATCTGGTATTATAATACTCGCGCTGAGGAAGTCGGAAAGACAACCTGAAGGTCGCGGGGAAATAGGGGTATAGCTCAGTTGGTAGAGCAGTGGTCTCCAAAACCACGTGCCGAGGGTTCAAGTCCTTCTGCCCCTGCCATATGGCCCGGTAGTTCAGTTGGTTAGAACGCTAGCCTGTCACGCTAGAGGTCGACGGTTCGAGCCCGTTCCGGGTCGCCATACGCTGCTATGGCTCAGTAGGCAGAGCACATCCTTGGTAAGGATGAGGTCGGCAGTTCGAATCTGCCTAGCAGCTCCAAGAAAAGCCCTAGAACCACAACGGTTCCGGGGCTTTTTCCTTTTCTCCGCCATGTTTCCCGGGTGCAAAAAACCGACACAAGGCCCCAAAAAGCCGATCAGAATCAAACTTCCTGATCGGCTTTTTATAGCGTTACTGGATGCCTTGCGGAAAGAAGCAACGGCGAAAAGTTGAATTTCACGGAGGATTTTATGAAGATAAATGATATTGAAACTTCGAGACTTTTATTAAGAGGATTCACGAAAGAAGATGCTTTGTGGGCATATAGTATCTGGAATAATCCAGAGATGGGACAATATTTGCCGGATGAAGCAAAAGAAGAAATAGATAATGAATATTTGAAAATGTTAGAAGGCCTAGGCGAGGATGAGGAATGTTGTTATTTGATTCCTGTTTTTAAGAATTCATTGGAACGGGTAGGGACATGCAGTTTCATGATAAGTGATGACAAGAAAGTGTACGATATTGCTTATTGCGTCCATAAGAATTTTTGGTGTCAAGGCTATGCAACTGAAATCGCTCAGGGAATGATAAATTATGCTCGTAGTCAAGGAGCCGAGAAAGTAACCATTTACGTGGCTCAGGGAAATGCCGCTTCTAATCGGGTTGCCCAGAAATGTGGCGGAAAAATTGTCAGCGAGAACACATATAAGAAAAAGGGAACAGATATCATCATGAAAGATTATAAATACGAAATTGTATTGTAAAGTATTTCATACATAAAGGGAGAGGAGTTATAATCATACGGAAGGCAGGGCGTATCTTCCGTCTTGATTCTGCGCCGCCCAAGTGGAGAACATCAACGATTGTATTGCTGCTGGCAGAAAGAACCAGAACGGCATCCATGCCAATGCGGTGCGAGCCGCTTTTGACAGGCTTGATTTAGAGCAGGACTTCCTTGAAATGCGAAACGCTATCTGTATGATTTGCGGGCGTGTTGGCTCAGAAGCGGCAACTCCGGCGAGAGAAATAATTTGTTTGCCTAAAATTCTTTTATTTTTGAAAATTCTCTTGACAGATGAAGGTTGCATATGTATAATATTTTTCATGTAATGCGATTAATGCGGCTTACTAATACCCCTGCCGTGCGGCGGATGGGAGGGAAATAAATGGCTGAAATTCGAATCAAAGACAACGAATCTTTGGAAAGCGCCCTCAGAAGATTTAAGAAGCAGTGTGCAAGAGCTGGTGTGATTGCAGAGGTTCGCAAGAGAGAGGCTTATGAGAAGCCCTCTGTCAGACGCAAGAAGAAGTCTGAGGCAGCCCGTAAGCGCAAGTATAAGTAAACATTGCGGGAAGAAACTCACACTTGAAAAGCGGGCGGAAAACGCCCGCTTTTTGTTTTTCTATTCATGATTCAGCAAGGAGAAATGATATGGCAATTCTTCTTCCCACGGTCTGTGTCGCCCAGGCGACGGACATCACCTTAGAGCTTCTGCATTCCATGGGAGTCCGGGCTTTGATTTTGGATGTGGACAACACCCTGTCCGGCCATGGCTCACAGCAGCCCTTTGAGGGCGCGCTGGAATGGACACAGAGGATGGCGCAGGGCGGTATCCGGATGATGATTGTGTCAAACAATTTTCAAAAACGTGTGGAACCCTTTGCCCAGCGCTTTTCTCTCCCGTTTGTGTCCATGGCTATGAAGCCGTTCCCTGTTGGCTATTCCCGCGCCGTTGGTGCGATGGGGGTGCGCAGAGAGGAAACGGCTGCTGTGGGCGATCAGGTGTTTACCGATATTTTGGGAGCCAATCTTTCGGGAATTCGCTCCATTTTGGTAGTGCCGCAGGGAAATGAAAGCGTGCTGCGCTTTGGGTGGCGGCGCGCGCTGGAAAAGCCTGTGCGTGAAAAGGCGAAGCGTCTGGGCCTGTGGGCGGAGAGAAAGGATGGAACAAAGAAATGACGCAGAAAAAAGTGCTGCTTCTGCTGGGACCCAATCTGAATATGGTAGGGATCCGTGAAAAAGGCGTCTACGGCCAGGAAACGGCGGCGGAGGTGGAACGGCAGGCGGTTGGATATGCCAATTCCCTTGGGTTTGCCTGCGATGTGTTTCAAAGCAATTATGAGGGAGCACTGATTGATAAGATTCACGAGTCACGGGAACGGTATGATGGTGTGGTTCTCAATGCGGGCGCCCTGACGCACTACAGCTATGCGCTGCGCGACGCGATTGCATCTGTTCCGATTCCGTTTGTTGAGACGCACATGAGCAACATCCATGCGCGGGAGGAATTCCGGCATCATTCCGTAATCGCCCCTGTATGTGCCGGGCAGATTTCCGGGTTTGGAAAGTACAGCTATTTTCTGGCCTTTCAGGCGCTTCAATATCTGATGGATAAGGGAGAGGATCAGGCATGAGCACAGCGATTGCTCGTTTAAAGGAAGAATTCCTGCGCAAGCAGGGGGAGGACGCGGCTGTATTGGTGACATCTCCGGAGAACCGGTTCTATCTGACCGGCTTTCCCTCCAGCGCGGGCGCTGTTCTGGTTACGCCGAAGAAGGCGTATTTTTTGACAGATTTCCGCTATGCGGAAGCGGCCAGACGCGTGGTTTCCGGCAGCGAAGTTGTCTGCATCAAAAAGATGAATGACACACTGCGGGAGCTGATGGAGCAGGACGGCGTGCGCCGCGTGTTTGTGGAGTTTGAGCGTTTGACGCTCAAGCAGGCGCATGATTTTGAGGAAGCGTTTGCGAAATCCGGCATTCAGGTGGAGAAGGGCGGCGCACTGGACAGCGCTTTGCAGGAGCTGCGCACCATCAAGACGCCGGAGGAGATTCAGAAGCTGCGTGAGGCTCAGAAAATCACGGATGACGCTTTCACGCATATCCTTGACTATATCCGTGCCGGACGCACGGAGCGCGAGGTCGCGCTGGAGCTGGAATTCTTCATGCGCCGTCAGGGGGCTGAGGGCGTGTCCTTCGATTTCATCGTGGTGTCCGGCAAAAACGGTTCCCTCTGCCACGGCGTGCCGTCTGACAAGGTCATTGAGAATGGCGACTTTGTGACGATGGATACGGGAGCGCTTCTGCATGGCTATCATGCGGACATGACGAGAACCGTCGCGGTGGGGCATGTCAGCGATGAGCAGCGCCATGCTTACGATCTGGTCCTTCGCTCTCAGCTGGCTGCCATTGATGCGGTCAAGCCCGGCGTGCCCTGTGAGGATATTGATAAGGTGGCCCGCGACATTCTGGAAGCGGAATACAAAGGGGCCTTTGAGCATTCTCTCGGCCACGGAGTCGGTGTGGAGATCCATGAATGGCCGCGTTTTGCGATGGGCTGCAAGACGCTGACGCAGCCCGGCATGGTCGTTTCCGTGGAACCCGGCATCTATCTGGAGGGTAAATTCGGCCTGCGGATTGAGGATCTGGTCGTGATTACGGAGAACGGCTGCGAGGATATCACACAATCCCGCAAGGATCTGATTATTCTGTGAAAAAACCGGAACAATACTTTCCGGAAGGCTGTTGAAAATTTTTCTTGAAAAATCGACACGGATATTATACACTAAGAAAAGAAAAACTAATTGGAGGATTCGGATATGATTTCTGCAGGCGATTTTAGAAACGGCGTAACGTTTGAGATGGATGGAAACGTGTATTCCATCATCGAATTTCAGCACGTGAAGCCCGGCAAAGGAGCCGCCTTTGTCCGCACCAAGATCCGCAATGTGATCTCCGGTTCGGTCACAGAGAAAACGTTCAACCCGAACGACAAGTACCCGACCGCTTTTGTGGAGCGCAAAGAGATGGAATATCTGTACAGCGATGGTGATCTGTACTATTTCATGGACAACGAGACGTATGAGCAGCTGCCCATCAATGCCAGCGTCATGGGCGACAACTTCAAGTTTGTGAAGGAAAACATGGTTTGCAAGGTTCTCTCCTACAAGGGCAACGTTTTCGGTGTGGAGCCGCCGAACTTTGTGGAGCTTCAGGTTACCAAGACGGATCCCGGCTTCAAGGGCGATACCGCCACAAATGCGACGAAGCCCGCTACGCTGGAGACCGGCGCCGAAATCAAGGTTCCGCTCTTCATCGACGAAGGAGAAATGATCCGCATTGATACCCGCACCGGCGAATATATGGAGCGTGCGTAACGCCATCCGCTTTTGCCGTGGGAAATGCAAGGATTTGCAGAAGGAGGTCTCACAACAGTGACGATTACGGAAAAGGTTGCATACATTCGCGGACTTGCCGAGGGTCTGGAGCTGGATCCCTCCCAAAAGGAAGTCAAGGTGCTTAACGCCATCATCGATCTGCTTGACGAAATGGCCAATACGGTTTCCGATGTGGAAAGCGATCTGCAGGAGGTTTCCGCTCAGTTGGATGAGGTGGACGAGGATCTGGGCTCTCTGGAGGAAGAGGTCTACGGCGGCTGTGACTGTGGCTGCGGCTGTGAAGATGACGAGGATGAGGACGAGGGCGACGAGGAAGATTTCGACAGCGACGAATGCTACTATGAAATCACCTGCCCGAACTGCAATGAGACGATCTGCCTTTCTGAGGATGTCATCTGCGACGGCCAGATGGATTGCCCCAACTGCGGCGTCCCGCTTGAGTTTGACATCGACGATTGCGAGGAAGAGGATTCCTGTGGCTGCGGCTGTGACTGCGGCCATGATCATTCCCATGAATAACAAAACTTTCTCTTAAATCAAAAAGCGGCTGGGTTCCTTGGAACCCAGCCGCTTTGCTGTTTTTGAGAAATGTTCAGAGGAACATGTGCTCAATGAAAATTTTCAACCCGATGGCCACCAGGACAACGCCGCCAAGAATTTCTGCTTTTCCCGCAATCAACATGCCAAAGGTTTTGCCAAGAAAGACTCCGGCAAAGCCGATGCAAAAGGTGATCAGGCCAATGGTTCCAACGGAAACCAGCATCAGCGTCAGCGAATATGCGCCAACCGCGGACGGAAGAATAATGCCGGTTGCCAGTGCGTCGATACTGGTTGCCACGGAGAGCGCCATCAGTGTGCGGAAGCTGACATTTTCTGCCCGGCACTCCTCCTGTTCGCCGGAACGCATTTTCTTGACGGCTTCATATACCATCTTACCGCCCAGATAGCAGAGGAGAAGGAGAGCGATCCAGTGATCGACGGAGGAAATCAGGCTTTCACCCGCCTTTCCGATTAGCCATCCTACCATGGGCATGAGAGCCTGGAAAAATCCGAAGCTTGCCGCCATGCGAAGGGCAAAGCGGGGAGTAACGTTTTCCCGTCTGCACACAGCGCCGTTTGTAATGCAAACGGCAAAAGCGTCCATCGAGAGGCCGACTGCGATCCCAACCAGAGATATGTAGTCCATTTTCATCTGCTCCTCGTTTTAAATATACCGCCGGTACACCGCTGTTTTGGCGGCATCCGGACGTTTGTTTAGTGGTGCTGTTGATACGGCACAATTTATAATAATAGCTCTGCGATAAGCATAAGTCAAGATCCGAAATTCCGGGCCGTTCCCCTTTGCATTGCCAAGAACGGCGAAGCATGATAATATAAATATATTCTTGATCCCGTGCGGGCATGAGAAACCCCAAAAGCGGGAAGAAGGGGAGAGCCACATGATAGCAATCATCGACTATGGTGCGGGAAATCTGCAAAGTGTCAGAAAAGCATTTGATTATCTCGGTGTTCCAACGCAGGTGACTTCCGATCCGCAGGTGCTTCTTAACGCGGAGGCGGCGATTCTGCCGGGCGTGGGAGCCTTTGGAGACTCCATGCAGGCGTTGGAATCGGTGGGAATGGTTCAGCCTATCCGTGATTTTGTTGCCTCCAATAGGCCATTTCTGGGAATTTGCCTGGGCATGCAGCTTTTGTTTGAGGGGAGCGAGGAATCCCCCGGCGTGCCGGGCCTGGGTATTCTGAAGGGAACCATTGCGCGTATTCCCGGCGAAAAGGGGCTGAAAATTCCCCATATCGGCTGGAACTCCCTTGCGCTGCGGCAGCGTGGCGGCCTGTTTCAGGGGCTTGAGGAGGAGCCCTATGTCTATTTCGTCCACTCCTATTATCTGCATGCAAGCGATCCGTCCATTGTTTCCGCTCAGACGGAATACGGCGTTGTGATTGATGCTTCGGTTTGCCGGGGATCCTTGCACGCGGTTCAGTTCCATCCGGAAAAGAGCGGAAAAACGGGCCTTGCGATGCTGAAAAATTTTGCCGCGATGCTGTAAAGGAGGAAACGAATATGTATGCAAAACGTATTATTCCCTGCCTTGATGTCAAGGATGGCCGCGTGGTAAAGGGGATGAGCTTTGTCAATCTGAGGGACGCGGGAGATCCGGTGGAAGCCGCCGCCGCTTATGATCAGCAGGGGGCGGACGAGCTGGTTCTTCTGGATATTGTAGCTTCCCATCAGGCGCGCGGAACAATGATCGATATTGTTTCCCGTGTGGCGCAGCAGATTTTTATTCCGTTTACCGTCGGAGGAGGGATCCGTTCCGTCGACGATTTTACGGCATTGCTCCGCGCGGGCGCGGACAAGGTGTCTGTCAATTCCGCCGCGCTGAAAAATCCTGCATTGCTGACGGAGGCAGCCAACAAGTTTGGCAGTCAGTGTGTGGTGTGCGCCATTGACGCCAAGCGCAGGCCGGAAGGCGGCTGGACCATGTATCTGAACGGCGGCCGTATCGACACAGGGCGCGACGCGCTGGAATGGGCGGTGGAAGCCGAGCGGCGCGGAGCGGGGGAGATCCTTCTGACCAGTATGGACTGCGACGGCCAGAAATCGGGTTATGATTTGGAACTGACAGCGGCGGTTTCTGAGCGTGTTGGGATTCCTGTCATCGCATCCGGAGGCGCGGGAAACATGGAGCATTTTGCCGACGCTTTTACGAAGGGAAAGGCGGATGCTGTTCTGGCAGCTTCGCTGTTCCATTTTGGGGAGATTACGATCCCGCAGCTGAAGGAATATCTGGCTGGGAAGGGGATCCCGGTCCGCCGGTAAAGAGAGCCCGGTCTTTTTCCTTTTCTATCCGCATACCTATGTAGCATTTAGGAGGTGTCGGAAATGAAGGGAAGAAGGATAGCGGCCTGTTTTCTGGCGGCGGTGACTGCGCTGATGACGCTTTCCACAAAAGTGACAGCGCTTTCCGCCGAGGAGCTGCCTGCTCCGTCCGCCGTTTTGATGGAAGCGTCCACCGGGAAGGTGCTGTTCGAGAAAAACGCGCATGAACAGCGCCCCTGTGCGTCGATTACCAAGGTGATGACGCTCCTGCTGGTAATGGAGGCACTTGATGAGGGCCGGATCCATCTGGAGGATATGGTAAGCGCCAGCGAACATGCTTCCTCCATGGGAGGCTCCGATATCTGGCTGGAACCGGGAGAAACCATGAGTGTGGATGATCTTCTCAAAGCGACGGTGATTGTGAGCGCCAACGACGCAGCGGTCGCATTGGCTGAGTATGTCTCCGGCAGCGAGGAAGCGTTTGTCCAAAGAATGAACGAGCGTGCCGCAGAGCTGGGAATGAAGGATACGGTCTTTAAAAATTGCAATGGCCTGGACGAAGATGGCCATGTGACAACGGCTTACGATATCGCTCTTATGTCGCGCGCTCTGATACAGCACGAAAAAATTTTTGACTATACGCAGGTTTGGATGGACGAACTGCGCGGAGGAAAAACACAGCTTGTCAACACCAACAAACTCCTGAAAAGCTATTCCGGCATTACCGGCCTGAAAACCGGCACGACAGGAAAGGCGGGCAGCTGTATGGCGGCCACAGCAGAGCGTGACGGGATGGCTCTTGTTGCGGTAGTGCTTGGCTGCGCCAGTACGGAGGAGCGTTTTTCTTCCGCGGCCTCACTGCTGGACGCCGGTTTTTCCGGCTGGGCGCTGACTGCTCCTTCTCTCTCTCCTGACGCCTTGGCGCCGGTCGCTGTGGAGAAGGGAATGCAGAGCACAGTGGCAGTGGAGGCGGATCCCCTGACCGGTGTGGTCGTGCCAAAAGGGCGCGAGGGAGAAGTGGTGTGTGAAGCTGTGATGGAGGAAAGTCTGACGGCGCCGGTGGAGCAGGGGCAGGCTGTGGGCGAGGTGACGTGTGTGCTTGACGGAGAGGTCCTGGCCCGATCGCAGATCCGCGCAGTATCGTCCGTGGAGGCTTTGACCTTTTCTTCCGCCTGGCTTTCTCTTCTCCGTGCCGTCGTTTCCTTTTAATTTTTTCTTACGGAAATGAAAAATTTATAAATTGTAGTCCAATTCCTTGCAAACATGCCTGATTTATTGTAAAATGAAGATACCCTCAGCGAAGCGGTTGGGAGAACCGGTTTTCGCTTTCAGGGGAATGAAGTCCCAAGCAAAGATTAGGAGGAATGAATATGGCGATGAAGGTGGACGTGAAACACCTCTCCGGCTTTTTGAACGATAACGAGTTCCAGGCGATCGCGCCGCAGGTGAAGCTCGCGCACGATACCCTGCATAACGGAACCGGTCTGGGAAATGATTTTATCGGCTGGGTTACTCTGCCGACAGACTATGATAAGGAAGAGTTCGCCCGCATCAAAGCGGCGGCGAAGAAGATTCAGTCCGACACCGATGTGTTTATCGTAATCGGCATCGGCGGCTCTTATCTGGGCGCCCGCGCGGCGATCGAGTTCCTGAAATCTCCCAATTACAATGCCATGAAGAAGGAGACCCCGGATATTTATTTCGCGGGCAACAGCATCAGCTCCTCGTCTCTGGCGGAGCTGGTGGAGATTTGCGAGGGACGCGATGTATCCATCAACATGATTTCCAAATCCGGCACGACGACGGAGCCCGCGATTGCATTCCGCGTTCTGCGTGAGCTGCTGGAGAAAAAATACGGTAAGGAAGAGGCCAGAAAGCGTATTTACTGCACGACGGATAAGGCCAAGGGAACGCTCAAGCAGCTTGCCACCAAGGAGGGCTATGAGACGTTCGTGGTTCCGGACGACGTTGGCGGCCGTTATTCCGTTCTCACCGCTGTGGGACTGCTTCCCATCGCTGTGGCGGGTGCAGACATCGACGCGCTGATGGCGGGTGCGCAGCAGGCGCAGAAGGAGCTTGCCAACCCGGATCTGGAGCAGAACGATTGCTATCGTTATGCTGCGGCACGCAACATCCTGTACCGCAAGGGTAAGGAGACGGAGATCCTCGTCAGCTATGAGCCCTGCTTTACAATGATGAACGAGTGGTGGAAACAGCTCTTCGGCGAGAGCGAGGGCAAGGACAACAAGGGCCTGTTCCCGGCTTCCGTTGTGTTTTCCACGGACCTGCATTCCATGGGCCAGTATATCCAGCAGGGCCGCCGTTCGCTCTTTGAGACGGTTGTGCTGTTTGACAAGGCGAAGAAGGACATTTTCATCGGCAACGATCCGGAGAATGTGGACGGCCTGAATTTCCTGGAAGGAAAATCCATGGCCTACATCAACGAAAAAGCATTTGAGGGTACGGTTCTGGCGCACACCGACGGCGGTGTCCCGAATATTGTCCTGCGTGCTCCCGATTTCTCGGAGCAGACGCTGGGCTATCTGATCTATTTCTTTGAGAAGGCCTGTGCCATTTCCGGATATCTGATGGGTGTCAATCCGTTCGATCAGCCGGGTGTGGAGAGCTACAAGAAAAACATGTTTGCCCTGCTTGGTAAGCCCGGGTATGAGTCCGAGAAGGAAGCCCTGGAAAAGCGTCTCGGCAAATAAGACTAGAAAAACCCTCCGTATTTACTGCGGAAATAAATAAAAAGGGGAGTTTCCAAATGATTACACTGATTGTTGGCAAAAAGGGATCTGGAAAGACAAAGAAGCTGATTGAGCGCGCCAGCCAGGCTGTGAAGAGCACAAACGGCAACGTGATCGTCATCGAAAAGGGTTCCAAACTGACGTATGATCTTCCCCATGAAGCCCGTCTCATTGATACGGACGCTTATAAAGTAGCTGGTGCGGACGCTTTCTTCGGCTTTGTCAGCGGCATCTGCGCGGGCGACTATGATGTGACCGACATTTTCATTGATTCCACCCTGAAGATTATCGGCCAGGATATGAACGTGTTCAAGAGCTTTGCGGAGAAGCTGAACATGCTGGCTGAGAGCTCCAATGTCAAAATTACGCTTTTGGTTTCCGCCGACGCTTCCGAGCTGCCGGAGGGCATGGACTCCCTTGCGGAGAATGTCTGAGGTCTGATGCACCATGACTGCTGCCGGAGAACCACTCCGGCAGCGTCTTTTTGTTCAATATTTTGTAAAGATCTCTCTTGACAAACGATTTTCAACCCGATATAATGTTTAAATGTAGCGCTGAGGTATGGATATGCTGCTTGATTTAAAAAGCCTGTTTTCCGGGGAATCGGATCGCCTTCCGTTTTCCTGTGAGATGGATCTCTCGGAAACGGAATGGAACGGTATTTTCCCCTTTGTCTCTCCTGTTGCGGTGGAGGGGGTAGCCACAGCTTCCTATGGCTCTGTTCAGCTGGAGGCGGAGGTTTCCTTTGATTATGAGGCTCCATGCGACCGATGCACGGCTTCTGTAAAACGGCGGTATCATTACCGGTTTTCCCATCTGCTCTCCGACTCTCAGGAAGAGAAGGATGATGACAGCATACAGGTGGATGAGGAACACACGCTGGATCTGGACGAGCTTCTCCGTTCGGATATTCTGCTGGAGCTTCCTTACAAGTTTTTATGCCGGGAAGAGTGCAAGGGCCTTTGTCCTTCCTGTGGGAAAAACCTGAATGAGGGGCCTTGCGGCTGCAATCTGCATCAGATAGATCCTCGTCTGGAGGTTCTTAGAAAACTGATAGATTAGTTCCAGTTTATAAGGAGGTGCTGACGATGGCGGTACCAAAGAGAAAAACATCCAGTGCAAGACAGAATAAAAGACGCTCCAATGTCTGGAAGCTGAGCGCTCCGGCTCTTGCCAGATGCCCGAAGTGCGGTGAGCTGAAGGCTCCTCACAGAGTCTGCGGCGCTTGCGGCTACTATAACGGCAGGGAAGTCATTAAGAAGGAAGCGTAAGCTTTCTTTTCTATGCGAAAAATGGAGAAGGAGAGATCCTTCTCTATTTTTTTGTCTGCTTCCTGCTTCTGACATTTACAGGTAAGGAGGGATTCCATGTCCGTCACCATTTTTTCCGTGGATCATGATAGTCCGGCAGAACATGCCGGGATCTTGCCGGGCGAAACTCTCTGCTCCATCAATGGAAATGAGATCTGTGATATTCTGGATTATCGTTTTTACGAGACGGAAAAGGAAGTGCTGCTGCTTCTGCGGGATGCACAGGGCGCGGCCCGGGAGATCAAGCTGCGCAAGGGCCAGTATGAGTCCATCGGCCTGCAATTTGAGACTTATCTGATGGATCGGCAGCGCTCCTGCTGGAACAAGTGCGTGTTCTGCTTTATTGATCAGCTTCCCTCCGGGATGCGGGAAAGCCTTTACTTCAAGGATGACGATTCCCGGCTTTCCTTTCTGTTTGGAAACTATATCACGCTGACGAATCTGAGCCAGCGGGAAGCGGATCGCATCATCAAAATGAAGATCAGCCCCATCAATATTTCGGTGCACACGACAAACCCGGAGCTTCGGTGCCGGATGATGGGAAACCGTTTTGCAGGAGATTGCCTGCGCTATCTGTACCAGTTTGCGGAAGCGGGGATCAAGCTGAATTGTCAGCTTGTTCTGTGCCACGGCTGGAACGATGGGGAGGAGCTGGAGCGGACGCTCCGCGATCTGCTTCCTCTTTATCCATCGGTACAGAGTATTGCCCTTGTCCCGCTTGGCGTGACGAAATTCCGCGAAGGATTAACGCCTCTCACCCCATATACGGCGGAAACAGCGCTCGAGGTTGTGCGCACAGCGGAACGCTGGGGAGAGCAGATGCAGAAGCAGCATGGGGAGCGGATCTGCTATGCCGCGGATGAATTTTATCTGAAAGCGGGGCTTCCGATCCCGGACGCCGCCTTCTACGGCGCGTTTGATCAGCTGGAAAACGGTGTGGGATTGATCGCGAATTTCCGTGAAGAATTTCTCTTTGCGCTGGAGGACGTCTCCAGCGATGCAGAAACGCACAGCGGGACGTTGGTTACAGGCGTCTCTTTTGCGCCCTTTTTGGAAGAGCTTCTTGACGGACTGCGAAGAAAATGCCATAATTTAACTTGTAAGGTAGCGGCGATCCGAAATGATTTCTTCGGGGAAAGCATCAATGTGGCCGGTCTGGTGACGGGTGGAGATATCCTCAAACAGCTTCAAGGGAAAGAGCTGGGAGGAAGGCTTCTCGTTCCTGATACCATGCTGCGGCATGAGGGCGATCTGTTCCTGGACAATGTATCCCTGAAGGATTTGGAACGAGAACTGGGCGTCCCGGTGTCCGTTGTCCCGGATGACGGCGGGGAGCTGCTGAAATTGATACTGAGGGAGTGATGCGCAATGGCGAAGCCAGTTGTGGCGATTGTCGGCCGCCCGAATGTGGGAAAGTCGACCCTGTTCAATAAGCTGGTCGGCTCCCGCGTTTCCATCGTGGACGATACGCCAGGTGTGACGCGAGATCGGATTTACGGTCAGTGCGAATGGTGCAGCCGGACGTTTTCTCTTGTGGATACGGGAGGAATCGAGCCAAAGACAAACGACGTGATTTTGGCGCAGATGCGCACGCAGGCCCAGCTTGCCATTGACGCGGCGGATGTGATTATCCTTGTCACAGACCTGCGCACCGGCGTGGTGGCAACGGACAAGGAGATTGCCGCGATGCTCCTCCGAAGCGGCCGTCCTGTTGTGCTCTGCGTCAATAAGTGCGATACGATCGGTGAACCGCCCGCGGAGTTTTATGAATTCTATAACCTCGGCCTGGGTGATCCGGTTGCTGTTTCCTCTGTGCATGGCCACGGGACAGGCGACTTGCTTGACCGTGTGTTTGAATATCTGCCGCAGCAGGACGAAGGGGAAGAGACGGAGGGAGAGGAAATCCGTGTTGCCGTGATCGGTAAGCCGAATGTCGGAAAAAGCTCCCTTATCAACCGGATTTCCGGAGAGGAACGCTGCATTGTTTCCGATATCGCGGGAACCACGCGCGATGCGATTGACACGGCGATTGAAAACAGCTTCGGAAAATTCACCTTCATCGACACCGCTGGTTTGCGGAGAAAGAACAAGGTGGAGGATTCCATCGAGCGTTACAGTGTCCTGCGGGCTCAAATGGCAATCGAAAGAGCCGACGTCTGCGTGATCATGATCGACGCTGCGGTGGGCTTTACGGATCAGGATTCCAAGGTGGCAGGCCTGGCGCACGAAGCGGGAAAGGGCTGCGTCATTGCGGTAAACAAATGGGATGCCGTGGCCAAGGATGATAAGACTATGCAGGAGTACCGCAAAAAGCTGGAGGTAGATTTTTCCTTCATGCCCTATGCGCCGATTGTCTTTCTCTCCGTCAAAACAGGCCAGCGTATTGATCGCCTGTTTGAGCTGATCAAGCTGGCGGCAAATTCCAACTCTATGCGCATTTCCACCGGTATGCTGAACGATGTGCTGGCACAGGCGACCGCCCGTGTTCAGCCGCCGACTGATAAGGGAAAGCGCCTGAAAATTTACTACATGACGCAGGCTTCGGTGCGTCCCCCTACGTTTGTGTTCTTTGTCAACTCGGAAGAGCTGTTCCATTTTTCCTATCAGCGGTATTTGGAAAACCGAATCCGGGAGACGTTTGGCATGGAAGGAACCCCCATCCGCTTTGTCATCCGTGAGCGCGGGGAAAATTCCAAGTAAATTTTCATTACAGGAAGGGCTGGGTGTTTGATTTGTTGAATGTTCTGTTGTATGGTGTGTTAACAGGCGTAATCGCGTATTTGCTGGGAAGCATCAGCTTCTCCATCATTTTCACAAAGCTTTTTTCGCATAAGCAGGATATCCGAACCATGGGAAGCGGAAATGCGGGTGCTACCAACGTTCTCCGCTCCGTCGGCCCGAAGGCCGCCATCTGTACCTTCATTTTTGATTTTGCAAAAGGCATTCTGTCCGTTTTTATCGGCCGCCAGCTGTTTGCCTATATGACGACATTCACCTCGATTGAGGGGATTGGCTCCGGGGAACTGATTCAGTATGGCGCATACATCGCCGGCTTTTGCTGTGCGATGGGACATATTTTCCCGATCTTTTTCGGCTTCAAAGGCGGCAAAGGCGTTCTGACCAGCTGGGCGATCATCGCTTTGATTGACTGGCGCGCGTTTGTGATGGTGATTGTGGTATTTATCATCGTGTTCCTTTTCAGCCGGATCGTCTCCCTTGCTTCGATCTGCGCCGCCGCTTCGTTTCCAGTGTTCACGCTGATTTTCAATTACTTTGTGGACTATCAGCATCAAAGCTCCGCTGCCGGGCCCACCTCGATGCTTTATGTGGTCAGCACGGTGATCATCGCGCTGCTGCAAGCAGGAATCCTCATTTACAAGCACCGCTCCAATATCCAGCGTCTGCTTGCGGGGGAGGAAAAAAAGATTACCGTAAAAAAGAAGAATTGACGGGATAGAAAAACGGATCCGCGCGGTTCACTCGCCGGATCCGTTTTTTCTGTACTATCCATACCAAAAGAAAAAGGATCTCCGAGTTTCCTCAGAGATCCTCATCTTTCATAGGGTTGCGTCTGCCAACTCTTAGACAGCACGGTTGACCTTGCCGGAACGCAAGCAGCGGGTGCAGGCGTAAACGCGCTTCGGAGTGCCGTTCACGATCGCCTTCACGCGTTTGATGTTCGGTTTCCAGGTTCTGTTTGTACGTCTATGGGAATGGGACACCTGGATGCCAAAGGAAACATCCTTGCCACAAATTTCACACTTTGCCATGTCTGCACCTCCTTTGAGGACGATATCATTTAGAAATACAACATTCGTATTTTATCAGCTTTTTAAGAGAAAAGCAAGAGTTTTTTCGATCTTTTTACAGTTTTCTTTGTATATGCAGCTGGAAGGGGGGAGGAATCAAGGAAATCACTTGTTTTTGGATCCTGACTATATTATAATAAATAAATCATCAAGAGGAAAGAATAATTCGGCAAAAGCAGGAAGATTTTCTGCCTTGCGAATGGAAAGGTGCTTGTATGCTGATTGATGCAATCCGCGGCATCATGCGGGGGGAAGGGGTCGACTTTCCCAGCCTGGTGATGCAGCTTCTCGCGACAGTGGCCGTTATTTTTCTGATTCTCCCGCTGCATGAATATGCCCATGGGCTGATTGCCTATAAGCTTGGAGATCCCACCGCGAAGCAGAGCGGCCGTTTGACGCTCAACCCGTTGGCGAGTATCGACAAGGTGGGAACGCTTGGCCTTCTGCTGTTTGGGATTGGCTGGGCTAAGCCTGTTCCCGTCAACCCGAGGTATTTCCGCAATCCGAAGCGTGACATGGCGCTGACAGCGCTGGCCGGGCCGGTGAGCAATATCCTTGCGGGTTTTGTGGGAACTGTGGTGTATTATCTTTTGCTCTGCCTGCCGTTCATTCCCGTGCAGGCGCTTTCGGTGCTGAGCGTCTTTTTCTACTACTATATTTCCATCAATCTGATGTTGGCGGTTTTCAACCTTCTTCCGGCCCCTCCGCTTGACGGCTCCCGGCTGGTTGCCGCCTTTTTGCCGAACCGGATGGTCTATCAGTATTACCGCTATGAGCGGTATGTGGTTTTGGTTTTATTTGTGCTGCTTTTTACCGGGGTGTTGGATCCGGTTCTCTCCTTCCTGCACGGCCATCTGTGGAACGCGGTGATATCGCTTGCTTCCACGCCGTTCCGTGCATTGGGGCTTCTGTAAAGGGGGAATTCTTTGCAAGCGCTGTCCTATCATTTGGAGGCCTTTGACGGCCCTCTGGATTTGCTTCTTCAGCTGTTGGCCAAAAACAAACTGAATATCTGCGACATTTCCATTCTGGCGATTGTGGATCAGTATGTGGAACAGGTCAATGCCATGCGGGAGCGGGATATGGACGTTTCCAGCGAATTCCTGGAAATGGCGGCCCGGCTGATCGAGATGAAATCCGCGTCTCTTCTTCCCAAGCATGAGGAGGCGGAGGAAATCCAGCAGGAGCTGGTTGGCAGGCTGTTGGAATATCAGGCTTGTAAGGAGATGGCAGCCCGGCTGGGCGAGCAGCTTTCCTTTGACAGCTTTGTCCGTCCCCCGGAGGAGAGGGAGCGGGATCGCACGTACCGCCGTTCGCATGATCCGCAGGAGCTTTTGCGGGCATACCTGAACGCGACAGGCAGAGGGAAACGGCGTCTGCTTCCCACGCCCAGTGCGTTTGCAGGTATCGTGGCGCATCGGATCGTCTCAGTTTCTTCTCAGATTGTCTCTGTTCTGCGTAAACTGTGGAAGGGGGACAGGCTTTCTTACTATAGCCTGTTTGAGGGGAAAACGGAGCGTTCCGAGCAGGTGGCTACCTTTCTGGCGGTGCTGGAGCTTGTCAAAGCACATCGGGTGCAAATAGATGGAGCCTTTGGAAATGAGACAGTTCAGATGAGAGGAACGAGAGAAGATTGGAAATCCGAAAAATTCAGGGAGCCATAGAAGCGATTTTGTTTGCCAGCGGGGAGCCTGTGCCGGAGAGCCGCTTTTCAGAAGTTCTTTCCATTGATGCGGAAACCACGCGCAAGGCACTTCAAACCCTGATGGAGCGATATGAGAAGCCATCCAGTGGGATCCGGATTGTGAAAATGGATACCTCTTATCAGATGTGCAGTGCGCCGCAGTTTGCCGATCAGGTGCGGAGCGCTTTGGAACTGCACAGAAATACACCGCTTTCCCAAGCGGCCATGGAGGTTCTGGCGGTTGTGGCATACAACCAACCGGTGACGAAGGCTTTTGTGGATCAGGTGCGCGGTGTAGACTGCGGCGGTGTCATGGCCACGCTTGCGGCCAAGGGGCTGATTGAGGAGCGCGGCCGCCTGGAACTGCCGGGCCGGCCTTTGCTCTATGGAACAACAGAGAATTTTCTGCGCTGTCTGCATATCTCTTCTCTGGATGAGCTTCCGCCTCTCCCGGATGAACCGCAGGACAGCGGAAGTGAAACAGAAGACAAAGCGAACGCAGACGTGTAGAACGGCGAAAGGGGGAAGATAGTGTGCTGATAGCAGCGGGGATTGTGCTGGTTTTGGCCCTGCTCCTTGCAAGCCCTGTGACAGTCAAGGTTCTCTATGAGAACGAATGGGCGGTTACAGTGCGCTATCTGTTCCTTCGTTTTCGCGTTTTCCCTCCAAAAGAGAAACCTTCCGGAAAAAAGGAAAAACCGCACACGGAAAAAAAGAAAGACACGGGGAAGAAATCCCAAAAAGATGAAAAAAAGCAGGGGATTCGGGAGATACTGAAAGGGAAGGATCCGGGGACCGTCCTGAACCTCCTGGTGGAAGCCTCTAAGCTGGCGGCTTCCGTCTTGAAACGCTTTTTTTCTCATGTGACGATCCGGGAGTTTGATCTGCTTTTGGAGATTGCGTCGGAGGATGCGGCGGAAACCGCCGTACAGTATGCGAACGCCTGTGCTGTGGGATATCCGGCGGCCGGTGTTTTGATGCAGGTTTGCCGGTGCCGTCGCTTCGGAATCAGTATTGTTCCGGAGTTTCAGCAGAATAAGCCGCGGGCCTGCCTGCGCTTTAGGGCAGGAATTCCCCTGTTTTTCCTGCTTTGGGAAGCAGTGAGTGCCGCGATCCGCGCAGCAAAGCTGTGGCAGAGGTTCCAGGCGGCGGATAAAAACAAAAAAGCAGAGACTACGCCCTCTGGGGCGAAATCATAACACATCGAAAGAAAGGCTGGACAAAGGTATGAGCGAACATCCGATTGAAGGCATGATGGAAACAACTTTGGAAAAAATCCGCCAAATGGTGGATGTCAACACGGTGATGGGCGATCCCGTCACCACGCCGGACGGTACGGTGATTATCCCGATTTCCAAAATCAGCTATGGCTTTGCGTCCGGCGGCTCCGATTTGCCCTCGAAGGCACACCCGGAGAAGGAGTATTTCGGAGGCGGAGCAGGGGCCGGAGTGACGGTCACACCCTTGGGCTTTCTGACGATCAGCGGCGGAAATGTTCGCTTGCTGCAAATCGATCCCTATAACAGCTCTGCGGATCGGGTAATCGGCATGATTCCTGAAGTGGCCGATAAAATTAACGAATTTTTTGCCGCCCGCAAAGCGGAAAAACAGGAAAAGCTGGAAAAAGAGCCTGAGAAGGATGTGACCCTTGAGGATCCGCAGGTCTGAGATACCGGGATAATCTATCTCTCTGCCGCATATCCATATATCGGCAGGTGATGGAAAATGATCAAAAAAATAATTTGCTGTTTCGGTGCCATTTGTTTGTTGTTGTGGAGCGGCGTTCCGGCACAGGCGCAGGAGAATGTGCCGGAGCCTTCGGTTTCTGCTGCCTCCGCGATTTTGATAGAGGCGGAGACGGGGCGCGTCCTGTTCTCCAAAAATGCGGAGGAACAGCGGGCAATGGCCAGCACCACAAAGATTATGACGGCGCTGCTGACTCTGGAACAGGAGGATCGGGAGGTGGCGATCACCTCCGATATGATCGCGGTGGAGGGTTCCTCTATGGGACTGCGGGACGGCGATCGGCTGACGCTTCATGGCCTTGCCGCGGGCATGCTTTCTGTCTCGGGAAATGACGCAGCTAATGCCGCTGCGATTCTGATCGACGGTTTTCTCTCCGCTTTTGCGGATCGCATGAACCGCAGGGCACAGGAGCTGGGACTGGAGAATACCCACTTTGTCACCCCTTCCGGTCTGGACGCGGAAGGACACTATACGACCGCTTCCGACTTAGCGGCGCTGACTTGTGCCGCGCTCGAAAACGAAGCATTCCGGGAGCTGACCTCCAGCCGCCAGACGAGTGTTTCGTTTCTTGAGCCTGCGGAGACAAGGACCTATCAGAATCACAACAAGCTTTTGACCATGCTGGACGGCTGTATCGGCGTGAAAACAGGTTACACCAAGCAGGCGGGACGCTGTCTGGTTTCCGCCGCGGAGCAAAATGGGATCCGCCTGGTTGCCGTCACGCTGTATGCGCCCGATGACTGGAACGATCATCTGGCCATGATGGAATACGGCTTTTCCCGCGTGGAACGCTTCGGAACGCCAGAGACTCCCTTTTCCGGAAGCCTTCCTGTCACAGGTGGTATGGCGAAGGAGGTGCCGGTGCATGGAGAGCAGGAGACGGGCGCCCCTCTTCTGACACAGGAAGCGGATCGCGTGGTGCGATGTGTGGAGCTTCCCCGTTTTCTGTACGCGCCGGTGCAGGAGGGGGATGCCGTTGGCCGTGTGACTTATTGGCTTGACGGCAATCCGCTGGCGTCGTTCCCTCTGTATGCGGGAGGGGATGTCCCGTGCAGGGAAGCCGAGCCAGGATTTTGGGATAAAATTGCCTCCTTTTTCGGCTGGAAATGAGCGTGGGGATTCCTCACGCGGTTTCCCGCCGGAAAGAGAAATAGAGAGATTGAAGAAAAAGGATTGTTGCGCAGCATGCCACAGGAAAAAATCAGACTTCAGAAAATCATAGCGGATCGCGGTTTGGCTTCCCGCAGGAAAGCGGAGGAATGGATCGCGGCCGGGGAGGTCAGCGTCAACGGAGAAACCGCACAGCTGGGGGATAAGGCCGATCCCGATACCGATCGGATTATTGTGCGGGGAAAACCGCTGGCCGCCGCGCAGGGGAACGTTTATCTGATGCTCCATAAACCGCGCGGGTACATCACCACCATGAGCGACGAACGCGATCGCAAATGCGTGGCCGAGCTGATTCCCGATGTGGAACAGAGAGTTTATCCGGTAGGCCGTCTGGACAAGGATTCAGAGGGCCTTCTTTTGATGACCAATGACGGCAACTTTGCCAATGCCATGCTGCATCCGGCCCGTCATGTGCCCAAAACCTACCGTGTTACGGTGCATCCGGGTGTGACGGATGAGCAGCTCGCTCAAATGGAAACGGGCATGGTGATTGACGGAAGAAAAACGGCGCCCGCCCGTGTTCGTGTGCTGACAGAGGAAAAGGGACGGGTTGTGCTGGAGATCGTTCTGTATGAAGGAAGAAACCGGCAGATCCGCAACATGTGCGAGCAGCTTGGTCTGGAGGTAGCGCGCCTGCGCCGCATTGCGATGGGCTCCGTCCGTCTCGGCATGCTGCCTCCCGGAAAATGGCGGGAGCTGACCCCCGAGGAGGTGCGGCGTCTGAAGGAGGAAGCAAAGCCAAAGGACAAGCCACACAAGAAAAGAAGGGGGAGCGCCGGATGATTACCATTTTACCGGTACAGGGAGAACCGTTTGCACAGGTTCGGCAGATGCACCCCGAAGTCACGGATCTTCTTGTGATGAAAGATGGGGAACAGGAGCTGGGATCGATCGGGGTATCTGCCGGAAATTCCAGCCTGGAGATCTGCTGCCTGGAGGTTTCCTGTGAGGAGGAAGCCGAACGCCGCTTTTACGCGGACAGCCTTCTGCGTGCGGCTGCTTCGCTCGCTGCAAACCGGGGGGCCTATCGGATTGTCTGCTCTCTTTCTGCGTGGGCATCTTTTTTGCGTGCGGAGGGGTTCCGGGAGGAGGAGGAACGATTCGTTCTGCAAACCGAACAAATCGTAAAATTTTGCAAGGATTGACACTTTTTCTACAAATAGTGCTTGTCAAGATTCTGAGAATATATTATAATAATTTCAATTGCTGTTATTGATCGAACGATGGCTTCATTCAATAGAAGGAGGAATTAACATGAGTAACGTAAGCAATGCGGAGCTCCTGCGGAAGGCCCGGGAAGAGGCAAAAGCTTCCAAGGGATACCAGCGCATTACTGCATTATTCGACGAAGGCACATTCAATGAGGTGGACGGGCTGGCAAAGTCCGGAGACGGGCTGGCTGAGGTCGTTGCCGGCTATGGTCTCGTGGCAGATTGCCCTGTCTATGCGTTTGCGCAGAACAGCGACGTTTCCGGCGGCGCTATGAGCAAGGCGCAGGCGGCCAAGATCAAGAAGGTGTACGATCTGGCTGTCAAGACCGGCGCTCCCGTGGTGGGGATTTATGACTCCATCGGAGGCCGTCTCTCCGAGGGCGCCGATTTGCTGGCTGCTTACGGTGAGATCCTGAAAAGCAGTGCTGCTCTGTCCGGCGTGGTTCCTCAGATTTCCCTCGTGCTTGGTCCCTGCATCGGCACCTCTGCCATGATCGCGGCCAACGCAGACGTGATTGTGATGTCTGAAAAGGCAGAGCTGACAGTTTCCACGGGCGGCCTGAATGCTTCTGCTGAAGAGGCGGCGAAGACCGGCGTGTGCAGCATTGTGGCCAAGACGGAAGAGGAAGCCATGGAAAAGGTGAAGGATATCCTTGTCACGCTTCCCTCCAACAATCTCAGCGGCGCGCCTGCCGCAGAGGTCGCCGCAGTCGGCGCTCCCTGTGCGGTTGCCTCCTCCGATGCGGAGGACGTTATCGTGGCTGTAGCTGACCCCGACACCTTCCTTGAGCTTTCCGCCTCCTTCGGCAAGGCTGCGGTGACGGGTCTGGCCCAGATTTCCGGCGCTTCTGTCGGTATCGTTGCCTACACGGGTGAAATTGATGCGGATGCCTGTGCGAAGGCGGCTCGCTTCGTTCGCTTCTGCGATGCATTCTCTCTTCCGGTGGTTTCCTTTGTCAACGCCACGGAGTTTGCTTCCCTGCGTGAGGCGGTCAAGCTTTCCAATGCATACGCGGAGGCCACCTGCGCCAAGATCACCGTGATCACCGGCGAGGCTTATGGCCCGGTTTACATTGCGGTTGCCGGCCGCGGCGCGAACGCGGATTATACGATGGCCTGGACGGATGCTGTGGTATCCCCGATGGCTCCCGCCGCCGCCGCTCTGTTCCTGCACAGCGAGGAACTCAAGGGTGCGGAGAAGCCTGTTGAGGCCCGCAAGGCTCTTATCGAGGAATACAAGAAAACGGAAGCGACTCCTCTTTCTGCTGCCGCTCAGGGCTACATTGAGGACGTGATTCTTCCTGAGGAGACCAGAGACCGCGTGATTGCCAATCTGGCTATGCTTTCCAGCAAGCGCGTCTCCAACCTGCCCAAGAAGCACAGCAACATCCAGCTGTAAGAGTGAATATTGTTAGGAGGACTACCGATATGAAAAATCTGAAGATTACCGTCAACGGCGTTGCTTATGATGTTCAGGTCGAGGAGACCGGCGCCGGCGCTCCCGCCGCTCCTGCCGCTGCCCCGGCTGCCGCCCCCGCTCCCGCTCCGAAGGCCGCTGCTCCGGCTGCGAAGCCGGCTGCTCCCGCCGCAGGCGCTGAGGTTGTTTCCAGCCCGATGCCCGGCACGATCGTGAGCGTTGCCGTGACGGCTGGCAAGGCTGTCAAGAAGGGCGAGGTCCTTGTTGTTCTTGAGGCTATGAAGATGGAAAATGAGATTATGGCTCCGCACGATGCGACTGTGGCCGCTGTTCATGTCAACAAGGGCGACAGCGTCGAGTCCGGCACGGCTCTGGTCTCTCTCCAGTAAAGAAGAGAAGCTTTGGCTCACATACTTTCAAAAAGGAGAGAGAGAATATGGCAAAGAAGATCGGGATTACCGAGACGGTGCTGCGTGACGCGCACCAGTCTCTGATTGCAACAAGAATGCCGATTGGCGACATGCTTCCCATTTTGGAGAAGATGGACAAGGTCGGCTTCCATTCTCTGGAGTGCTGGGGCGGCGCAACGTTCGACGCCTGCCTGCGCTTCCTTAACGAGGATCCGTGGGACAGACTCCGTACCATCCGCAAGATGTGCCCCAACACGAAGCTGCAGATGCTATTCCGTGGCCAAAATATGCTGGGCTACCGTCATTATGCGGATGACGTTCTGGAATACTTTGTGCAGCGCTCTGTCGCAAACGGTATTGATATCATCCGTATTTTCGACGCGCTGAACGATATCAAGAACCTTCAGACAGCGATTAAAGCTGCAAAGAAGGAGGGTGCACATGCGCAGGTGGCTATTTCCTATACCACCGGCCCGGTGTTCACCCATGAGTATTATATGGACTATGCGAAGCGGATCGAGGCGGCGGGAGCCGACTCCATCTGCATCAAGGATATGGCTGCTCTGCTGACTCCCTATGAGACGGAAGGCCTGGTCCGTGATCTGAAGCAGGCTGTTTCTATTCCGATTCAGCTTCACACCCATTACACCTCCGGCCTGGCCTCCATGTGCATCATGAAGGGCGTCGAGGCTGGCGTTGACGTGGTGGATACCGCCATGTCTCCTCTGGCTCTCGGTACGTCCCATGCACCGACGGAGTCCATCGTGGCTGCCCTGCAGGGTACCGAGTACGACACCGGCCTGGATCTGGTGCTGCTCAATGAGATCCGCGAGTACTTCATGGGTCTGCGCAAGAAGTATATTGAAAGCGGTCTGCTGGATCAGAGCATGCTGGCAACCAATACCAAGGCGCTGATTTACCAGGTACCCGGCGGCATGCTGAGTAACCTTCTCTCCCAGCTCAAGCAGGCTGGCAAGGCCGACCAGCTTGAGGACGTGCTGCAGGAGGTTCCGCGCGTCCGTAAGGATTCCGGTTATCCGCCGCTGGTTACCCCGACCTCTCAGATCGTCGGTACGCAGGCTGTGTTCAACGTGATCAACGGTGAGCGCTATAAGATGTGCACCAACGAATTCAAGGATCTGGTTTCCGGTAAGTACGGCACGACCCCGGTTCCGGTGGATCCGGAGTTTGCCAAGAAGATCAACGGCGGCAAAGAGATCATCAACTGCCGTCCCGCCGATCTGCTTGAGCCCGAGCTGGAGTCTCTGCGCAAGGAGTGCGCCGAGTGGATTGAGCAGGAGGAAGACGTTCTCTCCTACGCTCAGTTCCCCAAGGTGGCTCTGGACTTCTTCAAGAAGCGTCGTGACGCCAAGTATGGCATTGACGGCAAGCACGGCGATGCTGCCAAGGAGATTCATCCCGTCTGATTTTTCATCGGAAATAATAGCGGCAGGCTTTTCCTCTTATGGGGAGAAAAGCCTGCCGCTTTTTTGTGAAAAAACATGGGAAGAAGGTTGACAAATTCTTCACATGATGCTATGATGATACCGTCATATGAATAGCTGTCTTCGGGGCGGGGTGAAATTCCCCACTGGCGGTAATGCGGCATTTGCCGATGAGCCCGCGAGCGTAAGCTGATTTTGGTGCGATCCCAAAGCCAACGGTACAGTCCGGATGAAAGAAGCGGATATCAGAAGGTATTTTTGTGCGCCCCTTTGCCTTTTTGGCAGAGGGGCGCTTTTTTTGGTTCCTCCTGACCCGCACCGCGGTAAGACTGCAAACATGAAATGGAGGAATGACTTATGACAAATGTAACTGCGAAAACCTCTGCCGCCGCCCGCTCCTCTCAGGTGCGGAAGCTGGCGGTTGCCGCTCTGTTGAGCGCAATGGCAACGGTGCTGATGTTTATCAGCTTCGGCCTGCCGTTTCTGCCTTCCTACCTAAAGGTGGATTTTTCTGAGCTTCCCGCTCTGCTGGCTTCCTTCGCGCTTGGTCCGGTTTATGGTGTGGCTGTCTGCCTGATCAAAAATCTCTTTAACCTTCCCGCAACGACAACAGGCGGCGTGGGGGAGCTGTGCAATTTCCTTTTGGGCGCGCTGTTTGTTCTTCCCGCCGGTATCCTGTACCGCAGAAAGCCCAGCCGGAAAACAGCTGTCATCAGCATGGCTGTAGGAGCACTTGTGATGACGGTGTGCAGCTTCTTTGTCAATGTGTATCTGGTGTATCCGGCATATCTGCTGGTCATGCCGGAACAGGCCATTGTGGACATGTATAAGGTGCTGGCTCCTTGGGCGGATGAAATTTGGAAGGGAATTTTGACCTTCAATGTCCCGCTGACGCTTGGAAAGGGAATTTTGGATTCTGCTCTGACTTTCCTGCTTTATAAGCATCTGTCTCCCATTTTGAAGGGCAAAGTTTGAATGAGATTGTTTACAAAATGTTCATAACATGCAGAAGGTCTCTGTGCTATAATGTAAATGTAAAAATTAAATAGCCCCTTATCAAGAGTGACGGAGGGAACAGGCCCTATGATGTCCGGCAACCTGCGAAAGCAAGGTGCTAATTCCTGCGGGTAACCGAAAGATGAGGTTTTTTAGAAGCCGCTTGAAGTACCCGAGCGGCTTCTTTTTGTGGTCAAGGGGCTGCGCCCGGTGGGATTTCTCCACCGAAAATGAGAAAGGCAGGGTGTCAAATGGAAAAGTACTTATTTACTTCGGAATCTGTCACGGAAGGTCATCCGGATAAAGTGTGTGACCAGATTTCCGACGCAGTGCTCGACGCGATTCTCACACAGGATCCGCAAGCGCATGTGGCCTGCGAGGTGACAGCTACCACCGGTGTGGTCCATGTGATGGGTGAAATCTCCACGGAGTGCTATGTGGATATTCCCGCGATTGTTCGCGATGTGGTGTGCTCCATTGGCTACGACAATCCATCCTATGGATTTAACGGCAGCACTTGCGGCGTCCTCACCTCGATTGATATGCAGTCTCCGGATATCGCTATGGGCGTTAATGAATCCTATGAAGCACAGAACGGGGCACAGGATGAGAATGACAGAATCGGCGCGGGCGATCAGGGAATGATGTTCGGATACGCATGCGATGAAACGCCGGAACTGATGCCTCTGGCGATTTCCCTCTCGCATCAGCTGGCGAAGAAGCTGGCAGCGGTGCGCAAGAGTGGGGAACTGCCGTATCTGCGGCCTGATGGCAAAACGCAGGTCACGGTAGAGTATGTAGACGGTAAGCCTTCCCGCGTGGATACGGTTGTGGTGTCCACCCAACACGATCCGGATGTTTCGCTGGAGCAGATCCGCCGTGATATCGTGGAGCATATTGTCCGTCCGGTGATTCCGGCGCAGTGGCTGGATGAAAATACGAAGTATTTCGTGAACCCGACCGGCCGTTTTGTCATCGGCGGCCCCGTGGGTGACTCCGGCCTGACGGGACGCAAGATCATTGTTGATACTTATGGCGGATACGGCCGCCACGGCGGCGGCGCCTTCTCGGGCAAGGATCCGACGAAGGTGGACCGTTCCGCCGCTTATGCCGCCCGCTATGTCGCGAAAAATATCGTAGCGGCGGGCCTGGCAAAGAAGTGCGAAGTGGAGCTGGCGTATGCCATTGGCGTGGCGCATCCGGTGTCTGTCATGGTGGATGCGTTCGGCACCTCCGCATACAGCAATGAGCAGCTGGCGGAGGCTGTCAAGAGCGTGTTTGATCTCCGACCGGCCGCTATCATCCGTGATTTGGATCTGCGCCGTCCCATCTACAGAAAGCTGGCGGCATACGGGCACATGGGCCGTGAGGATCTGGGCGTCACCTGGGAACGCACCGATCGCACGGAGGCTTTGAAAAAGGCGCTTTCCTGATTTTTTCTTTTCTGAACATAAATCACCTCGCTGTCATACTTTGGCAGTGAGGTGATTTTTTATGCTGGTGTTTTTGGGAAAGGTATGTCTTTCGCTGCTGTTGATTTTGGGAGCCGTCGAAGCGATTCGGATTTTTCTCCGTGCTTTGCTGCACACAGGGAAAACAGGAAAAATCTATTTCATTCTCGCTTTCCGAGGGCATGATGAGGAAGCAGAACTTGCCCTGCGGGCAGCGGTACAGAAGCTGAAATGGCTTGGCGGTGGGGACGAAAAGCGGATTCTCTGTCTGGATTGCGGCATGGATGAGGAAACAAGGGAGATCTGTGAGCATCTGGCAGAGCAGTATGGCATTATTGAGATTCGGGAAGGAATGAAAAATGAGGAGATCTGATTTGCAAATCCATGAAGATTGTATTATACTGATACTATATGTCGCACAGGACGTCTGATTGAACGTGCGGCAGAGAGAAACAGGCGGCTGGAAAAGGCAGGCGGATGGGGAGAGCGGATGAGCGAAGAACAACTGCTGGAAATGTCGGGAAGCGTGGAGAGTATCGTTTTCCGAAATGAGAAAAATGGATATACGATTCTGGAGATGAACAATGGCCAGGAGCTCGTTACCGTTGTTGGCAGCCTGCCTTGGGTCAGTGTGGGAGAGGTGCTGCGTGTCATGGGGAAATGGACAAAGCACCCAACGTTCGGAACGCAGTTCAAAGCGGAAGGCTTTGAGCGGTATAAACCGGAAACCTCCTCCGCTATGCTCAAATATCTTTCCTCCGGAGCTGTAAAGGGGATCGGGCCCAGTACGGCGGCAAGGATTGTGGAGACCTTTGGAGACAATACGCTGAAGATTCTCGAGGAAGAACCTGAGCGCCTGAGTGTGATCAAAGGGATTACAAGAGCAAAGGCCCTGAAAATAGGCGAGGAATTCCGGCAGGCGCACGGTGTGAGGGACGCGATGGAGACACTGTGCGCCTATGGATTGACGCCGGAGGAAGCTTTACGCCTGTGGAAGGTGATGGGGCCTGCGTGTGTGGATTTGATTCGCGAAAATCCTTACTGCATCTGTGAGGAAGGGGCGGATATTCCCTTTGAAAAAGCAGATGCGATTGCCGAGGCACTGGAGCGCCCGCAGGATGACGGATGGCGGGTGCGCGCCGGTTTGGAATATGTTCTGCGCCATAATCTGAACAACGGCCATACCTGTATTCCGGCGGGAAAGCTTTCGGCAGCGGCGGCCGGGATGCTCGGTGTCCCACCGGAGCTGACGCAGGAGGCTTTGGAGGAGCTGGTGGGGGAGGGTTCCCTGATCCAGCGGGAGATGGACGGAAAAGATCTTGTGTTTTTACCGCGCCTGTTTCAGGCGGAGGTGTATGCCGCCAGCCGGATCCTCACCATGCTTCGGTTTCCCGCGCAGCCGGTCGCCGGTGCGGTGCGCTCCATTGAAAGGATAGAGCAGGAAACAGGGATTTCCTATGCGGAGCGTCAGAAGGAGGCGATCCGGCAAGCGCTGGACAAAGGTCTCTTGATTCTGACCGGTGGCCCCGGAACCGGAAAAACCACAACGCTCAACGCGATCATCCGGCTGCTCAAGTCAAACGGAGAAAAGGTGCTGCTGGGCGCTCCCACAGGCCGTGCGGCTAAGCGGATGAGCGAATTGACCGGCGAGGAAGCCAAAACCATTCATCGCCTGCTGCAAGTGGAGTGGGACGAAAACGATCATCAGATGTTTGCCAAAAACGAGAAAAATCTTCTCGATTGCGACGCGCTGATTCTGGACGAGCTTTCCATGGTGGATGTTCTTCTGTTTGACGCGCTGCTGCGCGCTTTGCCATTAGGCTGCCGTTTGATTATGGTGGGAGACTGTGATCAGCTTCCCAGCGTTGGTCCCGGTAATGTGCTTGGAGATTTGATTGCGTCTGAAAAGGTACCCGTGGTGCAGCTCAATGAAATTTTTCGCCAGTCGATGCAGAGTTTGATCGTCACAAGCGCTCACCGCATTGTGGCAGGGCAAATGCCGGAGCTGACCAACCATTCCAGCGACTTTTTCTTTTTACCCTGTGGAGATGCGGAGGAGCTTGGCAATTTGATTGCCGATCTGTGCCGCCGCAGGCTGCCAAACAGCTATGGCTATTCCCCCTTAACAGATATTCAGGTCCTGACACCGGGACGCAAGGGAGATCTGGGAACGGCAGAACTGAACCGCCGTCTTCAGGATGCTTTGAACCCGCCGGAAAAAGGAAAAAAGGAAATCTCCATCCATGGCGTGTTGTTCCGGGAAGGCGATAAAGTCATGCAGGTGAAAAATGATTACCACCTGGGCTGGACGAAATTTGACGGAACAACCGGGGAGGGCGTGTATAACGGGGATCTGGGGATTCTGTGCGAGATTGATCGAAGGGCTTCCACGGTAACGGTGCAGATGGACGATCGGCTGGTGCTGTATGAGCTGGAAACAGCCGCCGAGCTGGAACTGGCCTATGCGATGACTGTACACAAAAGCCAGGGAAATGAGTTTCCGGCTGTGGTGATGCCCATATTCCCCGGCCCCTCCCAGCTCTCATACCGCAATCTGCTGTATACGGCTGTCACACGGGCAAAGGAACTTTTGATTTTGGCTGGTACCCGGCAGGCATTGGCCGCTATGGTGGAGAACAACCGCAAAACCAGAAGATATTCCGGTTTGTGTGGGTTCCTCAACGGCGAGGGGATGAATGCATGAGTCTTTGGGAGTGGGGACAGGCATTTCTTGCACTTCTTTTTCCGGAGAGATGCCCGTTTTGTGACGCAATCTCTGTGGGTGGAGGCCCTTGTGAGGTTTGCGCTTCGCACGATCTTTGGGAAAGCTGTGTGCGCGAACTTCCTGAGCCGGGGAACGTGCTGTGTGCTTCGCCCTTTCGATACGGTGGAGAGGTTCGCGAAGCAATTTTACGGTTCAAGTTCCGCGGACGCCGCGACTATGCACCTTGGTTTGGAGGGGCGATTGCGCGGGAACTGCTTCATCGCGATCTGTTTCATAACGCTGTGCTGACGCCGGTACCTATCTCTGCCGAACGGATGCGTGAGCGCGGTTATAACCAGTCGCTTCTTCTGGCGCGTGCTGCGGCACGGGTACTGGGAATTCCCTATGTGGATCTTTTGGAAAAGGTGTCGGAAAACCAGACGCAGCATTTGCTGAATCTGGAGGAGAGAAGAAAAAATGTCCGGCATGTTTATCGCGTGAAAAACGGGAAGGCTATCCAGAAGGAGATCATTGTGCTGGATGATATTGTTACGACTGGATATACACTCGCGGAATGTGTGGAGACTATACAGGAAGCGGGCTTGCGTGTGAGGTGCTGTGCAGCTCTAGCATCCGCGGAGGATCATGATCGGGAAGCTGGGCAGGAAGATGAAAAAAGAGGAAAACTGTAACATTTTCTTCATAAAGAAAAGGCAGGATTCCTGTATAATAAACGATGTATGAGCAAGGAAGAAGGATGTGAGGAATTGCTGGGAACTGATATTGCAATCGATCTGGGCACTTCATCCATTAAGGTGTATCTGGATGGAAAAGGAATTGTTCTGCGGGAGCCTTCTGTCGTCGCGGTAAATCAGGATACGGATACGGTAGTGGCGGTAGGGCATGAGGCGTATGCCATGATCGGGCGTACCTCAGACAGAATCAATGTGGTGACGCCGCTGTTTAACGGAGTGATTTCCGATTTTGATTTGGCGCGTCATTTGGTTACGCATTATCTTCGTCAAATCAACGGCAGCAAAGTATTTATGCCGCGTGTGGTGGTCAGTGTTCCCTGTGAAATCACAGAGGTGGAAAAGCGAGCTGTTGTAGATTCCATCAGCTCCTCCAGCGTGCGAAAAATCTGTCTGATCGAAGAACCGGTTGCCGCCGCGCTGGGAGCAGGGATCGATATTTCCGCTCCTCATGGATCGCTGGTTATTGATATTGGAGGTGGTACCACGGATATGGCGGTGCTTTCCCTGAGCGGAATCTCGATTTCCACTTCCATCCGCACAGCCGGAAATCTGTTTGACGATTGCATCATCAAGTACATTCGCCGGAAATACAATCTGATTATTGGCCAGCGGATGGCGGAGGAAGCCAAAATCGCTATTGGCTGCGTCTATCCTCGCCGTGAGCTGCTGACGCACCGCGTCAAGGGGCGCAATGCCATGACCGGTTTGCCGCAGTGGGCGGATATCACAAGCGATGAGATGCTGGAAGCCATGATAGATCCGGCTATGCAGATTGTGCGCGCTCTTCAGGATCTGCTGGAGCGCACACCGCCGGAGCTGGTGGGAGATATCTTTGAGGACGGCGGTGTTTTGACGGGAGGTTCCGCCAAAATTTTCGGTTTCTCACAGCTTCTCAGCCGCAAGGCCAAGATGCCGATCCGCATTGCGGAAAATCCAGAGGATTGTGTGGCTTTGGGAGCAGGAAAGGCAATTCCATTTATCGACGAAATCGACAAGAAGGACTACGGCACGCTTAACCCGCTGAGTGCGGCATACTAAGTTTTAGATCAAACTGCCCCCGCGGTTTGGAGCCCTCTGGCAGGGGTGACTTTACAGGTGCCTCAATCCCCGGCGATATTGCTTCGGCAGTATTTGCCGGGGTTTCTTTTTGCCTTATGTACCCCGTATCTCAGGGTTGAAGAAAATTCTAAAACTCACTATAATGGAAGATAAAAAATCAGCGCTGCCAAACGGGGAAAAACGTCGGGCGGCAACGGGAACGAGGAAGTTTTCGAGGGGAATTGAGGTGATAATGTGGAGATGTTCTTTTACTGTACACCGCATAAGTTGAAAGAATTGTTTTTTGAAATGGAACAAAGATATTCTCTTATCTATCAGCCGTTCTTTGGAAGGCTCCCAAGTATAGAGGAAATTGATCTTCCACTTGGAAAACCATTGCATTCTTGTCGGGAGTTTCACGATTTCGGGAAAGCATATTCTGGGACGCCGTTTTTCTGGATCTATACACCGGATGACACTTCTGTTGAAACTGATACTCCTGTGTCTCTGAGGTTTAGCGGTCCTCCTGTATATTTGAAAGATGACCATGTACTTTGTGAAGGATCGTTGTTTTTATCGGCAGAGAATAAAGCTGCTTTACCGAGAACACTTTATAAAAATATAAAGCATTTCTTTATGCAGCATTTTGTGAAATTTGGTTATTGTTATATAGAGCCAGATGTATATTCTAATCGGAATGAATACCTGTTTGTTCAGCGTGATTATAACTTTTTGTCTCCTGCATGGTGCTTTGATGGCTCTGATAAACATATTCCCATAGACATTGATACTTGGTATGTACGGCAAGGGAAGAATATGGAGTGTTACCAGTCGCCAAAGTTAAAAATTGTATTTTTCACCCCCATATCCGATTTAGTACAAATTCTCTTGGAATTAGAATCAAAGTATAAAATCAAGTATGTGGAAACTATTTATCAAGAAAGAACCATTCACACTCAGAATGTATTTTATTCGGCAAAAGCACTTGCTACGAAAATAAGTAGCGAGGGCGTGTACCTTGACAAACAGGTTTTCAATGCCTCATGAAAAACCATCGCAGCACAAAAAGCGGCAGGCCAAAACCTGTCGCAGG
>NZ_NFJU01000002.1 GCF_002160025.1 Anaeromassilibacillus sp. An200 | reverse complement strand
TCGAGTCCACCTAAGCCCACCACAAGCTCCCGAAAGAGAGCGAATATCTCCCGAATGGGAGCAGCTGCCCAAGTGGGAACGAGCAAGGCGCGAAGTCGCCGCAGCGAGCGTCCCTCCAGCGGAGCTGGTGCACTTTGAAAACTGGATAAAGATGAAATGAAGCAGATATTGCGAGAAGTAAAGCTAGGAAACTAGATTTATGATATTGTGAAATCTACAATTTCAAAGGAAAACTTATTCATTGAATGAGTTTTTAACTCGAAAGAACCAAGAAGATCACATGGTCAAGCTACAAAGAGCGCAAGGGGAATGCCTTGGCACTGAGAGCCGATGAAGGACGCGACTAACTGCGATAAGCTTCGGGGAGCCGTAAGTGGGCATTGATCCGGAGATTTCCGAATGGAGCAATCCGGCTGGAGTCATGTCCAGTCAACGTGCACTGAATCCATAGGTGTACGTGGGGAACCGCCTGAACTGAAACATCTAAGTAGGGCGAGGAAGAGAAATCAACCGAGATTCCGCTAGTAGTGGCGAGCGAACGCGGAAGAGGCCAAACCAGAGGTAGCAATACCTTTGGGGTTTTGGACAGCGCACGGTATGCAGAGTTCTAGCAGAATGGCATGGGAAGGCCAACGAAACAGTGTGAGAGTCACGTATGCGAAAGGACAAAGCGGCCAGCTGTATCCAGAGTACCGCCGGACACGTGAAACCCGGTGGGAAGATGGGGGGACCACCCTCCAAGCCTAAATACTACTCAGTGACCGATAGTGTAGAGTACTGTGAAGGAAAGGTGAAAAGCACCCCGGGAGGGGAGTGAAAAAGAACCTGAAACCTTGTGCTTACAAGCACCGAGAGCCCGTCAATGGGTGATCGGGTACCTTTTGTAGAATGGTCCGGCGAGTGAATGTGACTGGCAAGGTTAAGGACTTGAGGTCCGGAGCCGCAGCGAGAGCGAGTCTGAACAGGGCGTATGAAGTCAGTCGTATTCGACCCGAAACCGGGTGACCTATCCATGTCCAGGTTGAAGTGGAGGTAAAACTCCATGGAGGACCGAACCGACTCCCGTTGAAATGGTAGCGGATGAGGTGTGGATAGCGGAGAAATTCCAATCGAACCCGGAGATAGCTGGTTCTCTCCGAAATAGCTTTAGGGCTAGCCTCGTATTAGATTACCGGAGGTAAAGCACTGAATGGGCTAGGGGCCGAAAGGTTACTGAACCCTATCAAACTCAGAATGCCGGATAATCGATGTACGGGAGTCAGACAGTGTGAGATAAGTTTCATTGTCAAAAGGGAAACAGCCCAGACCCACAGCTAAGGTCCCAAAGTATGGTTAAGTGGAAAAGGATGTGGGGTTGCACAGACAACCAGGATGTTGGCTTAGAAGCAGCCACTCATTAAAAGAGTGCGTAATAGCTCACTGGTCGAGTGACCCTGCGCCGAAAATTTAACGGGGCTAAATCATACACCGAAGCTTGGGATTCCGTAAGGAATGGTAGGAGAGCGTTGTGTAAGGGGCGAAGTCAGAGCGGAAGCGCTGGTGGACTTTACACAAGTGAGAATGCCGGAATGAGTAGCGCGAAATATGTGAGAATCATATTGGCCGAAAGTCTAAGGTTTTTGGAGGAAGGTTCGTCCGCTCCAAGTAAGCCGGGAGCTAAGGTGAGGCCGAGAGGCGTAGCCGATGCACATACGGTGGACATTCCGTAGCCGCCAAAAGATTTAAGCAGAGGGACATCTGAAAAGGGCATGACCCGGGCGTTGGTTGACCCGGGCGTAAGGGACCGAAATTAGAGTAGGGAAGCATGCTTGGCTCAGGGCGAGAAAAGCTCTGTGTATATCTGAGGCGCCCGTACCGCAAACCGACACAGGTAGACAGGATGAGGATTCTAAGGCCAACGGGAGAAGGGTAGTTAAGGAACTCGGCAAATTGACCCCGTAACTTAGGGATAAGGGGTGCCACGGAGACGTGGCCGCAGTGAATAGGCCCAGGCGACTGTTTAGCAAAAACACAGGTTTCTGCCAAATCGAAAGATGAAGTATAGGAGCTGACACCTGCCCGGTGCTGGAAGGTTAAGAGGAGATGTGCAAGCATTGAATTGAAGCCCCAGTAAACGGCGGCCGTAACTATAACGGTCCTAAGGTAGCGAAATTCCTTGTCGGGTAAGTTCCGACCCGCACGAATGGTGTAACGATCTGGGCACTGTCTCAATTACCCGCCCGGCGAAATTGTAGTACCGGTGAAGATGCCGGTTACCCGCGACAAGACGGAAAGACCCCATGGAGCTTTACTGCAGTTTAATATTGGGTTTCGGTAGTTTATGTACAGGATAGGTGGGAGACGGAGAAACAAGCACGCCAGTGTTTGCGGAGTCGTCCTTGGGATACCACTCTTAAGTTGCTGAAATTCTAACCTGCGGCCGTGAATCCGGCCGGGGGACATTGTTAGACGGGCAGTTTGACTGGGGCGGTCGCCTCCAAAAAGGTAACGGAGGCGCTCAAAGGTTGGCTCAGCACGGACGGAAACCGTGCCTCTGAGTGTAAACGCATAAGCCAGCCTAACTGCGAGGATGACGGTCCGAGCAGTAACGAAAGTTGGAGTTAGTGATCCGGCGGTATGAGAGTGGAATTGCCGTCGCTCAACGGATAAAAGCTACCCTGGGGATAACAGGCTGATCTCCCCCAAGAGTCCACATCGACGGGGAGGTTTGGCACCTCGATGTCGGCTCATCACATCCTGGGGCTGTATTCGGTCCCAAGGGTTCGGCTGTTCGCCGATTAAAGTGGTACGCGAGCTGGGTTCAGAACGTCGTGAGACAGTTCGGTCCCTATCTGTCGTGGGCGCAGGATATTTGAGGAGAGCTGTCCTTAGTACGAGAGGACCGGGATGGACGCACCTCTGGCGCACCAGTTGTCATGCCAATGGCACAGCTGGGCAACTATGTGCGGATTGGATAAACGCTGAAAGCATCTAAGCGTGAAGCCAACTCCAAGATAAGATATCCCATGGCGTAAGCCAGTAAGGCCCCTTGAAGACTACAAGGTTGATAGGCTGCGTGTGGAAGTGCAGTAATGCATGTAGCTTGGCAGTACTAATAGGCCGAGGGCTTGACCATCACTTCTTGGTCAGTCTGATTTTACAGCAAGACCTCTTCGTTTCAAATCTTTGTCCAGTTTTGAGAGTGACACTTCCGCTCACAGGGAGCTGGAAAATGCAGTTTGAACATGACAGCGCAGGCAATCGCCTGCGCTGTTTTCTATTGCCTGGTCTGGAAAATACTGTGCCCGGCGTTTTCTCTTCCACCATACAAAGCTGCTGTTCAGTGTTTTCTCTTGCCCACAAAAAACAGCGCCTTTACCGTTGCATTAACGGCGAGGCGCTGTTTTGTTTGCTGTTTACATTGGTGGAGCCGCAGAGAGATTGTCACACAGGCATGAGCGTCGTCCGGAAGAACCAACCACATAGATCCGGCATGCGGCTTCCTTCGCCTCTCCCCTCACAAAGGGGCATTTGATCGTCAGAGCAGGGCCGCATTCCATGTCATAACAGACTGCCATGCGCCCGCAGGAACAGCCGCTGGCCTGATACCATTGGCAGGGTTCGCTGTTGGTGCAGTGTTTGACGGCGGGAAAGTCCACATACTCCTGCGCAATTTTTCCGCCCTTATCATAGCCTCCGCTGCTGATCAGCAAATGCTCGGCAGAGAGTTCAAAGAAAATATGGCTCCAATGGCTGGCGGTGCCGTGATGCGGTGTTTTCAGAATGTAATACCCGGCATAGAGCTTGTCCGCGATGGCGTCAAAGGTTTCCGGCGCGGCGTCGCCCGTCATGAGAATGTCGTTCAGACTGGCTTCCTGTGTGCGGTGATTGTGAAACACAACGCTTGCAGCATTCAATGCGTCCGCATAAGCCGTGCGTGTGACAGGGCGGTTCAGAATTTCGCGGATATCGGGCGCGGGCGGAAGGAGATTCAGTTCCGCGGCCAGCTCGTCAATGCGCACCAGCAGAGAGGTACATTCCGCAATCATTTGTCCGTCTAAGGGCGCACCGGACGCAGCCCGGCAGTAGGTCCGGCAGAATTCATTTTTCAGCGCCTGGAACGTGCGCGCACATTCCGGCAAAAACGGAGAGGACAGCTCAATGTTCAATTCCTCCACCGCGCCTGCAAACAGGTCGGAGAAAGGATAATTCTCGCGCGGCGGCCACAGTACGTCGTAGGTTACGCCGTCAAAGGAGAAGGTATCCCCCGCTCCCAATCCGCGCACGGTTTCCGGCCCGGAAGCGCGTGCCGTGCGCTCAAACAGGCGCAGGGAAGCGATGTTCGCGCGGGAATAATCGGTCTGATCCCGCAGAAATACAAAGACAAAAAGGGCAAATTCCAACAGCAGCGCGCGGCCGTTGCGGTCACACGGGCTGGCAGGGAGATAAATCTGATTGAAATATTTCGGTTCCTTACCCAGCAGGTTCCAGAAGCCGGAGAGATGGTCCCTGTGGCAGTGTGAGAGCAGAAACGTGCGGGAGGATGCCTTGCGGTAACGCTCAAAAATCTCTTCGCTTACGCAGAGAGTCAGTTCACGGCCGTCCTCCTTGCGGCTGCGGTTCATGCTTCCGCAGTCCACCATCAAAATATTGTGGTGGGCTCCGCCGAGAACCACACACTCGCCGTATTCCACGTTGTAAAGCTCTACATACTCCATCAGGGAACGCCTCCTGTTGTGTCAGTCAATACGCCGGAAACCCTTCACAGGGCGGCCGGCTTCCCATTCTCCGGTGAAAAGGATTTTCCCGTCGCGGTATTCTGTGCCGTGACCGTGGCGTTTGCCGTCCTTCCATTCACCGGTATAGATCAGATTGCCATCCGGATCAAAGGCCGCCCCCAAACCGGTGGGAACGTTGTTCTTCCAGCGTCCCGCGAAGAGAGAGCCGTCGCGTGAGCTGAAGGCCACACCCGCGCCCTCGCGCGCATTTTGCTTCCAATGGCCCGCATAGCAGAGCTTTCCGCTTTTATAGTAGTATACGCCGAAACCATCCCGGCGATCGTTCTGATAGTCCCCTTCATAGGCAGTACACCCATTTTCCATCTGGGTGCGGCCCCGGCCGGTGCGTTTGCCGTCCTGTAAGCCGCCGAAATACAGATAGCTTTCCTCCGCGCTCACAACGATCTGCTTCACCGCCTTGAGAGACGGCAGCAGGATCGGCTCCTGCTCGGGCGGAAGGCCTTCCGGTTTTTTCTCCTTCAAAGCAGACTGCACGGTTCCCGCGCTGCCGCGCGCCGCTACCGTGTAGCGGGGGGGCTTGCCTTCTCCCTTGCGCGCGTTGGAAACCTCGTCCAGCAAAGCGCTGACCGCATTGGCGTTCACGCTGTCGTCAATCCGGATCCGTTCAACCGGACGCGGAGTTGTTTCGATGATCGGTTCCTCCTCAAAGAAACCAATCTCACGGTTAACGGCATAGTCGCTTTCCTTGGGCGCGGCAATCTCTTCTTTCGGCTTTTTCTTCACAGGAAGCACAGGGTGCACAGTGTTGTCAATGACCTCAAACCGATCCAGCGCATCGTCGTTCTGCGCTTCTGTGGGAACCTCCATCGACAAGGGGTGATCCTTTTCCTGCTCAAGGACGGCGGCACGGCGTGTGGCCTGCTCAAGCGGGCAGTAGCCCACACGGCCGTTGACCAACTCCGCGAGAACAGGCGGTTCTCCCGCTTCGGCATTTACCAGGCTGGACAAACCTCCCTGCGGCAATTCGCAGGCGGTGAGAAGCTCCGTCACATACGCATCGCTTTCCGCATCCCAGCGAACAAGCTCCAGTTTCTCATTCTGCGCTGGACGCAGGCAGACGGAGGTGCGGCCGGTAAAGCCGTTGTCAAAATAAGCGGTTTGCAGCCAATGGTAATCATGATCCAAACGGATTTTGGACACGACATCGCCCTCAAAGCTGCGCGTCACAATGCTCCAGCCGTATTCCTCGGGTTCGGCTTCCTCCAGCATCAGGGAACCGCAGCGCTTTTCCCAGCGCAGATCGCGCTTTGTCAGGCGGTAAACATAGGAGATTTCTTTCCCGTTTTCCACAGCGCGTTCCCGCCCGCTCTGGCGGCGTTTGCCGCCGTACCATTCCCGCAGCAGGCGGCAGAAAACCGCTTTGTTCTGCGGTGCGCCGTCATAGTCGGTCAGCAGTACGGCGCAAATCCTGTTGTCTTGCATTTCCTTCCCAATCTCCCTTTAATCTCCCTAATGGCGCCGTCTTACGCGACTTGCCCGCCGCAGGCGCAAACCTTTTCTTATCATTATAACATACCCTCGTTTTTCTTTCAAGGATGCAGAGGGTCAGCTGAGGCTGAAAAGCTGTTCCATTGCAGCAAAAACTCTTTGCAAATTCCGACAACGATTGCTAAAATAAAAAGGGGGTGCGGAGGCTTGAAAAGCATTGTTCATTATCACACAGAAGAATATGGCACGATAAAAATGAAGCTGGCGGAGCTGTTAAAGGACCGCGGCATTACGCGCAACCGTCTGCGCACTCTTACCGGTGTGAAGTATGATGTAATCGATCGCTATTATAAAGGAGAAGGAGTAGAGCGAGTGGATCTGGATGTTTTAGCAAAGCTCTGCTATGTGTTGGATTGTGAGATCAGCGATCTTCTGGAATATGAACAGCCCGCAAAATAAAAAATCTTGAAAAAGAAAACGGCGTCCCCTGTGATTTCGATTACAGAGACGCCGTTTTTGGTGTCTTGCGCCGCTGCCACGGAGAAAACCGGAAGCTTAACGGGGTTCGACGATGAGACGCATAGCGGTGCGCTCTTCGCCGTCAATTTCGACGCTGACAAAAGCAGGCACGCAGATGAGATCAATTCCGGAAGGAGCCAGATAGCCGCGCGCAATGGCAACAGCCTTGATGGCCTGATTGGCGGCTCCCGCCCCCACAGCCTGCAATTCGGCGGATCCGGATTCCCGAATGACTCCTGCGATGGCGCCCGCCACGGAATTGGGCGCTGATTTTGACGATACCTTGAGAATTTCCATAAAGCCGCCTCCAGATCAGAGATGTTTCGATATAAATATACGGCATTATGCGAAAAAAAGCAAGTTTTCCTGTCAAAATTTGCGATATTTTGCCTATTTTATAATAAATCGTTCTACAGATAACGATCTTCCGGTTTTGTCGTCAATGGTGAAAAGGGCGCAGTCCATCTCACAGGGATCGCTGGCCAAGTCAAAGCGCACAGGCATATGACGGTGCATTTTCTCGATGGTCAGCTCCGGTTTGACGCCGAGCACAGAGTGGATCGGCCCTGTCATGCCGAGATCGGAAAGGTAGCCTGTGCCGTTCGGCAGGATCTGTTCATCGGCGGTCTGCACATGCGTGTGTGTGCCAAAAACAGCGGACACCCGGCCATCCAGATAATAGGCAAGGCTTTTCTTTTCCCCTGTGGCCTCAGCGTGAAAATCGACAAGCGTGATTTTCGGCAATCCGGCGGCGAGAATACGGTCGGCGGCATCGAAAGGATTGTCAAGCGGCTCCATGTACACCACACCCATCAGGTTGATGACGCCCACCTGGATGCGGCCCATGTCGTACACCAGCCAGCCGCGCCCGGGCGCGCCGCCCTCGGGGAAGTTCGCCGGACGCAGGATCGTTTCGCAGGAATCAAAGACGGTGTACATTTCCCGGCGGCGGAACGCATGGTTTCCGGTGGTGATTACGTCCACGCCGCTCTGAAAGAGATATTCGGCGCTGACGGGGGTGATGCCGTTGCCGTCCGCGGAGTTTTCACCGTTGCAGATGACGAGGTCAACACCCTTGAGCTTTTTCAGGGTGGGAAGATGGGCGCGCAGGAAACGGCAGCCGACGCTGCCGACCACGTCGCCGATGGCAAGAATATTCATGGGTACCTCCGAATAAACGAAAGCCGCCGCAAATGCGGCGGCCTTTTGGACTTTTTATTTGGCGTATTCAATCGCGCGGCTCTCGCGGATGATATTCACCTTAATCTGGCCGGGATATTCGAGATCGCTTTCGATCTTGGTGCAGATCTGGCGGGCCAGCAGCACCATGCGATCGTCGGTGATGATCTCGGGCTTGACCATAATGCGGATCTCGCGGCCCGCCTGAATGGCGAAGCAGCGGTCAACACCCTCGAAGGAGGAGGCAACTTCCTCCAGCTTTTCCAGACGCTTGACATAGTTTTCCAGATTCTCACGGCGCGCGCCGGGGCGTGCGGCGGAGATCGCGTCGGCGGCCTGCACAAGACAGGCGATGACGGTTTTGGCTTCCACGTCGCCGTGGTGTGCCTGGATGGCGTGCACAACCGTCTCGCTTTCCTTATACTTGCGGGCCACATCCACGCCGATATCGACATGGGAGCCTTCAATCTCATGGTCAAGTGCCTTGCCGATGTCATGCAGCAGACCGGCGCGGCGTGCGATGGTGGGGTCGAGGCCCAGCTCGGAGGCCATAATGCCTGCGAGGAAGGAAACCTCCAGCGAATGGTTGAGCACATTCTGTCCGTAGCTGGTGCGGTAACGCAGACGCCCCAGCAGCTTGACGAGTTCGGGATGCACTCCGTTGACGCCCGCCTCGATGACGGCGCGTTCGCCCTCCTGCTTGATGGTGGCCTCAACCTCGCGGCGGGCCTTCTCGATGGTTTCCTCAATGCGGGCGGGATGGATGCGTCCGTCGGAGATCAGGCGCTCAAGCGCGATGCGCGCAATTTCCCGGCGCACCGGCTCAAAGCAGGAAAGGGTGATGGCCTCGGGTGTGTCGTCGATAATGAGATCAACGCCCGTCATCGTCTCGATGGCGCGGATGTTGCGGCCCTCGCGTCCGATAATGCGGCCCTTCATTTCGTCGTTGGGCAGCGGCACGACGGAGATCGTGGCTTCCGCCACATGATCAGCGGCGCAGCGCTGAATTGCCATGGATATAATCTCGCGGGCGGATTTCTCCGCCTCGTCGCGTGTTTGCTGTTCAAACTCCATGAGCTTGACGGCCTTGTCGTGGGTCAGCTCATCTTCCAGATTTTTCAGCAGGTAATCCTTGGCCTGCTCCATGGTAAAGCCGGAGATACGCTCCAGCATTTCGAACTGGCTCTTTTTCACGGCCTCGGCTTCCTCCAGGCGTTCCTCGGCCTGCCGGATCTTGCCGTTCAGAATTTCATCCTTGCTTTCCAGACTCTCGATCTTCTTATCGAGCGTTTCTTCCTTCTGTTGGATTCTGCGTTCCTGGCGCTGGACCTCCTTGCGGCGGTCGCTGAGTTCTTTTTCGCTTTCATTGCGCAGGCGGTGAATTTCGTCTTTCCCCTCGAGGACGGCTTCCTTCTTTTTCGCCTCCGCTGTCTTGATGGCTTCGCTCACAATACGCTTGGCCTCCTGCTCTGCGGAGCCCATGGCCAGCTCAGCCTGCTTTTTCCGGTGTGCAATTCCGATAAAGAAACAGACCACGCCAGCGGCCACAGCGCAGACGACCGCAATGATCACGGCTGCTACGATAGGTATCAAGTTGTTTGGACACCTCCTTGTCCTTCAAGGCAATGCCGCCCGCTCGGAGGCGTCAATCCGCGCGTCCGGCTTTGGGCGCACGAACGCCTGCCAGCCGGGGTGAAAGAAATGTGATTATATCAAAAAATCTCCTGCGCCCATAAGGCGCGCGGAATTGTACGGAATCACCTTAAAAAATTCATTTTTTTCAAGATTCATGGAAACAATAAACAGAGTCCGGGTGCGTCACGCCCAGCAATCCGCAGAACGGCGGATAACGCCATTCTGCTTCTTATTGTAGCCTTTTTTCCTGTGCCATGTCAAGAATTTTGGCTTCATTCCATGCAAAACTGTACAGATAAATAAAAGCCGTTTCGGAAAAAGGCAAAAAAACGGACGGAAAACGGGGACATGCTTTCTTTTTCCGCATGAGGACGGGGAAAACAGGCTTTTGTGCACTTTTTCAGGCTGGGACGGGTTTTATTCGGAAAGGCTGCCTTCACACAGCATTTCGGGAAACCCCCACTGCCGAAGAACCTCATATACGCCGACGGCGACGCTGTTGGACAGGTTCAGGCAGCGGGCGCGGTTGTCGGGGATCATGGGAATGCGTACGCACGATTCATAATGGGCGCACAGCAGATCCTCCGGCAGCCCGGCCGTCTCCTTGCCGAACACCAGATAGCAGTTGTCCGGGTAAACAGGATCGGTGTGCGTGCGTCCGGCTTTTGAAGAGAAATAGAAAAAATTTCCCTGGTTGCGGGAAAAGAAATCGGAAAGACTGTCATAGAGGGTGATGTCGAGCAGGCGCCAATAGTCGAGACCGGCGCGCTTGAGCTTTCGGTCGTCGATGGAAAAGCCCATCGGCCCCACCAGATGCAGATGTGCGCCGGTGGCCGCGCAGGTGCGTACGACGTTGCCGGTGTTCTGGGGAATCTCCGGCTCGACAAGGACGATATGCAAAGAGGGCATGAAACGATCTCCCTTTTCATTCAGATTTCTTTTTATCGTAGCACACCGGCGGAAAAAGCGCAACGGCCCGGAAAACGGGATTGTCAAAAACTGAGAGCCATAAAACACGGGAACGGAGGGAAGGATAATGCAGGGACTACGTTCCGCAAAACAAATTTATCAAGCTTGGAGGTTGGTGCAAATGTATCGTGAAACCATGGGTTTGGTCAAGGGAATCGGTATCGGCATGGCCGCGGCGGCTGCTGTGACGGCGATCGGCGCGAAAATGATGAAGGATAACAAGCATCTGCGCCGCAGTGTGCAGCGTGCCATGAACGCTGTCGGACAGGCTGCCGGCGATATGATGGGCAATGTCAGCTCCATGATGCACTGAAGCGTTTCCCAGCAAATCCTGAAAGAAGCCCGAACGCAAAACATCCCGGACGCGCAGGCGTTCGGGATGTTTTGCGTTTGTATTGACAGAAGAAACTCGCTCGATATAATGGTATCTGTGGAAACCCACCGTCCGCAGTTGAGTTTTAGCCATTTTGTAGACGGTGTACGGTGAAAAAGACGGTTGCCTGACCATCCCGCGGGAGCGGAAAGGAAGGCATGTATAGAGCCCTCGCGGGAAATTTTTCTCAAAAGGGGTGATATACATAACGCTTCAGGAAGTTTTTTGGATTGTCTCGATTGGCTGGATTTTTCTTCAGGCATGGGACAAGTTCCATAACAAAAAGAAGTGAGCCGTCTGCTGCAACAGAACGGCTCATGGATTGCGTGAAGTGAAAGCTTCACAGATTCATTAAGTTTTATGTATGCTGTGGCAACCGTCCGGGTTTCCACACTTTTATTATAAGCTGGATTCTCCACATTGTCAACAGAAGGAAAAAGAAAGCCTGCACAAACCCTCTCCGTCATCTGGACAAAGCCGCAGAAAGGTGCTATGCTGTGGGAAAGCGGGCTTGTGCCCGCCTGATTTTTTGCCAAAAACGGGAGGGGCATGGATCCATGGCATCGGAGAGAGGCCGGATAAACGGCATCACAGAGGGCGTGATCTGGAAGCAGCTTCTGATCTTTTTCTTCCCCATCATGCTGGGGACATTTTTTCAGCAGCTGTACAACACCGTGGACGCCGTTATCGTGGGACAGTATGTGGGCAAGGAGGCTCTGGCGGCCGTGGGCGGCTCCACGGGAACGCTGATCAATCTGCTGGTCGGCTTTTTCGTCGGCCTGTCCTCGGGTGCGACGGTTATCATTTCGCAGTATTACGGGGCGTACCGCCCGGCGGAGACGAGCCTTGCGGTGCACACCGCGACGGCGCTGGGCATTGCGGGCGGCGTGGTGTTCATGGTCGTGGGGCTGATCGTGTCGCCGCTGGCGCTCACGATTATGAGCACGCCCGCGGATATTTTCGATCATGCGCTTTCCTACATCCGCATTTATTTCCTGGGAATGGTGTTCAACCTCGTGTATAACATGGGCGCGGGTATTCTGCGCGCCGTGGGCGATTCCAAGCGTCCGCTGTATTTCCTGATTTTCAGCACACTCCTGAATGTGGTGCTGGATCTGCTGTTTGTTGTGGCGCTGAACCTCGGCGTCAACGGCGCGGCGATCGCGACGATTCTCTGCCAGGCGGTGAGCGCCGTGCTGGTGATGTATATCCTCATGCGCTCGGATGACGTGTACCGCGTGCGTCTGCGGGATATCCGCTTTTCGCTGCCGATCCTGCGCGACATTGTGCGCATCGGCCTGCCGGCGGGCCTGCAAAGCGTCATTTATAATGTCTCCAATATCATTGTGCAGGCCACGATCAACAGCTTCGACACGAATGTGATTGCCGCCTGGACGGCAAACGGCAAGATCGACGGTATCTTCTGGATGATCATGGGCGCGTTTGGCACGGCGACCACCACCTTCTCCGGGCAGAATTTCGGTGCGCAGAAATACGACCGGATCCGGCGCTGTGTGCGTGTGTGCGGGCTGATGGCCTTTGGGGCGGCGGCGCTGATCAGCACGGTGGTGCTGGTTTTTGGCCCGCTGATTTTCCGGATCTTCACCTCCGACGAGGGCGTGATCGAGAGCGGCATGCAGATCATCCACGCGTTGGCCCCGTTCTATTTTACTTATGTCTGCGTGGAAGTCATCTCCGGCACGGTGCGCGGCGCGGGCGATTCCTTCTGGCCGATGATCATCACCTGCTTCGGCGTGTGCGTGGGAAGAATCCTGTGGATCCTCTTTGTCGTGCCGCAGTACCACACGATCGAGATGCTCGTCTGGGGTTATCCGATCTCCTGGGCGCTGACGAGCGTGCTTTTCATCATTTATTATTTGCAGGGAGGCTGGCTGCGCCGCAGCATCCGCAAGGCAGGCTTTGCACCGGAGCCGCCCAGACAGAAAAAAGGGGTGCGTGAATAAAATTCACGCACCCGTAAAGCTTTGCTCCATGCGGAAATCCTCCGCGAGTTCCGGCAGGTTATCTGCAAAGACGAGGCCGTCCGCCAGTCGCTTGGCAAACTCTTCCGCCTTTTCAAAATTCCCCGGCCCAGCCGGAAATAGAGACGCAAACACGCTTCGTGTGACCGTTTCCCGGATTTCCACGCCAACGCTTCCCGCGTCGTCCTGTGCCACCAGGTATTCCAGCCTTACGCCATTCCAGCTCGCCTGTCCTACCGTCCTCGTCATACATCCTGCACCTCATCTCCCAAAAATTTACGTGTTCACCTTTTGTTCACAATCACGATTTCTATCTTACACACAGGCCGGGAGCGGGTCAATAGGTAAAAAGACGGTTCCGATAGGTGAATATTTTTCACATTCTGTGACGGCGAAAAAAAGAGACGACAGATTGACTCAGGCAAAACAGATTTCCCCTGTTTTGTGGTTGCGCTCGCAAGGAAAATTTTCAACATTTAAACAGTCTTTAAACAATGCCGAAAATCCACAAAATAAGTCCATATACAATACTGGCAGACACGCCCGCGGTGATCACCGGGCCCGCGATGGTGAACAGCTTTGCGCAGGTGCCGGTGATGATCTTTTCGGTCTTGAATTCGATGGCGGGGGACACGACAGCGTTGGCAAAACCGGTGATCGGCACCAGCGTGCCCGCTCCGCAGTGGCGCGCGATGTTATCGTATACGCCAAGGGCGGTGAGCGCGGCGGAAAGGCCGATCAGCGTCACGGAGACAAAGCCGCGCGCCTGTGTTTCGGGCAGTCCCAGCGCGGAAAACGCCAGAAACAGGGCTTGTCCCAGGCAGCAGATGGCCCCGCCGGAAACATAGGCGAGGAGTACGTTTTTCACCACAGGCGATCCAGGCGCTGCCCGCTCCGCCATTTTTTGATATTCCTGTTCTGTGAGCTTTTGCGGCATAAAAATTCCTCCTTTTGCGCCTTCTTGCTCGAGGCTTAGCACTCCGCTTTTTGCTTTGCGGTAAAGGTCCGAAAAAAATCGCTTCGCTCTTTTTTCTGCCTTCTTTGCGGCTTCGCGCGATTGATGGGGCTCTGGGTCTCGCCTGCCGGCTCGGTCGGCGCTAATTCGTGCGCCACTGGCGCACCGCGCCCCCATCCCCCGCGTCTCCGCTCCCGCTCCGGTCGGCGCCTTATTTGTGTGCCACCGGCACACGGCGCCCTTTTGAAAAAGGCTTGACCGAAAACTTCACGTTTGGTTAGATTGCCCTGTGTGGGACACAATATGCGCATGGCGGACGGATTGCTTCCGGGCCATGCGCTTTTTGTCGTTTTTATCAGTTTCTCCTGTAAAAATATGCAAAAATGCTTCTAAAAAAACAGTTGTCATTTTTTCGGTTTTCCAGTAAACTAATAAGGATATAGACTGACAAAAGAAAGGCGAGGCGAGGGATATTTATGAAGAGAAATGATATTCACAAGGTCCTGATCATCGGCTCCGGTCCCATCATCATCGGCCAGGCCTGCGAGTTTGACTACTCCGGCACGCAGGCATGCAAAGCCCTGCGGCAGCTCGGATATCAGATTGTGCTCGTCAACTCGAATCCGGCCACCATCATGACCGACCCCGAGACGGCGGACATCACCTACATCGAGCCCCTGAATGTGGAGCGTCTGGAGCAGATCATCGCAAAGGAGCGTCCCGACGCTTTGCTGCCGAACCTCGGCGGACAGTCCGGCCTGAACCTGTGCTCGGAGCTGAACAAGGCCGGCATCCTCGAGAAATACAATGTGAAGGTGATCGGTGTCAATGTCGATGCCATCGAGCGCGGCGAGGACCGCATCGAGTTCAAGAACACCATGAACGAGCTGGGGATCGAGATGGCCCGCAGCGAAGTGGCCTATTCCGTCGACGACGCCCTCGCCATCGCGGAAAAGCTGGGATATCCCGTGGTGCTGCGTCCCGCCTACACGATGGGCGGCGCGGGCGGCGGCCTTGTCTATAATGTGGACGAGCTGCGCACCGTCTGCGCGCGCGGTTTGCAGGCCAGCCTCGTCGGCCAGGTTCTGGTCGAGGAATCCATCCTCGGCTGGGAGGAGCTTGAGCTCGAGGTCGTGCGCGACGCGAAGAATAACATGATCACCGTCTGCTTCATCGAGAATATCGATCCCCTCGGTGTGCACACCGGCGATTCCTTCTGCTCCGCCCCGATGCTCACCATCAGCGAGGACGTGCAGAAGGAGCTGCAGCGGCAGGCGTATAAGATCGTGGAGAAGGTCGGCGTGATCGGCGGCACCAACGTGCAGTTTGCCCACGATCCCAAGAGCGGCCGCATCATCGTTATCGAGATCAACCCCCGCACCTCCCGTTCCTCCGCTCTCGCCTCCAAGGCTACCGGCTTCCCGATCGCCCTGGTTTCCGCGATGCTTGCCAGCGGGCTGACGCTCGACGAGATCCCCTGCGGCAAGCACGGCACGCTGGATAAGTACGTTCCGGGCGGCGACTACGTTGTGATTAAGTTCGCGCGCTGGGCCTTTGAGAAGTTCAAGGGAGCCGAGGACAAGCTGGGCACGCAGATGCGCGCCGTCGGCGAGGTCATGAGCATCGGCAAGACCTATAAGGAAGCCTTCCAGAAGGCGATCCGCAGTCTGGAGAACGGCCGTTACGGTCTGGGTTGGGCGAAGGATTTCCACGACAAGACAAAGGACGAGCTGCTCACCCTGCTCGCGAACCCGACGAGCGAGCGCCAGTTCATCATGTATGAGGCCCTGCGCAAGGGCGCGACGGTTGAGGAGCTGTGGAACCTCACGAAGATCAAGCATTACTTCATCGAGCAGATGAAGGAGCTGGTCGAGGAGGAGGAAGCGCTGCTTCAGCACAAGGGCCAGGTGCCGGACGAGACGGCCCTGCGCACCGCGAAGCTCGACGGCTTCTCCGACAAGTACCTCAGCCAGATCCTGGCCGTGCCGGAGACGGAGATCCGCTCTGCCCGCGCGAAGTACGGCATCAACGAGGCTTGGGAGGGTGTGCACGTCAGCAGCACGAAGGACGCGGCCTACTATTATTCCAGCTATCATATTCAGAACGACGCTCCCACCGATCACGACCGCCCGAAGATCATGATCCTCGGCGGCGGCCCGAACCGCATCGGCCAGGGCATCGAGTTTGACTATTGCTGTGTGCACGCGGCGATCGCGCTCAAGGAGCTGGGCTTCGAGACAATCATCGTCAACTGCAACCCGGAGACGGTGTCCACCGACTATGATACCTCGGACAAGCTGTACTTTGAGCCGCTCACTCTTGAGGACGTGCTGAGCATCCACGAGAAGGAGAAGCCTGTGGGCGTGATTGCGCAGTTCGGCGGCCAGACCCCGCTGAACCTTGCCGCCGACCTCAAGAAGGCAGGCGTGAACATCCTCGGCACCACGCCGGAGACGATCGACATGGCGGAGGACCGCGATCTGTTCCGCGCCATGATGGACAAGCTCGGCATCCCGATGCCGGAGTCCGGTATGGCCACAACGGCCGAGGAAGCCATCGCGATCGCGAACCGCATCGGCTATCCCGTCATGGTGCGCCCGTCCTACGTCCTCGGCGGACGCGGGATGGAAGTTGTCTATGACGATGAGGCCATGGCCTTCTATATGAACGCGGCTGTCGGCGTGACGCCGGACCGCCCGATCCTCATTGACCGCTTCCTGCACCACGCGACGGAGTGCGAGGCTGACGCCATCAGCGACGGCGAGAATGTGTTCGTTCCCGCCGTGATGGAGCACATCGAGCTTGCGGGCGTTCATTCCGGCGACTCGGCATGCATCCTGCCCTCGCGCGCCCTGACCGACGAGCAGGTTGCCACGATCAAGGATTACACCAAGCGGATTGCCAAGGAAATGCACGTGGTCGGCCTGATGAACATGCAGTACGCCATTGAGGATGGCCGCGTGTTCGTGCTCGAGGCCAACCCGCGCGCGTCCCGTACCGTGCCGCTCGTGTCCAAGGTGTGCAACATCAAGATGGTGCGCCTTGCCACCGATATCATGACCTCCCAGCTGACGGGCCGTCCGTCCCCGGTGCCGGGTCTCAAGGAGAAGAAGATCCCGCATTACGGTGTGAAGGAAGCTGTGTTCCCGTTCAACATGTTCCAGGAGGTGGACCCCGTCCTCGGGCCGGAGATGCGCTCCACCGGCGAGGTGCTTGGCCTTGCCGCCACCGTGGGCGAAGCCTTCTTCAAGGCCGAGGAAGCCACGCAGACAAAGCTGCCGCTCTCCGGCACGGTGCTCATCAGCGTCAACGACCGCGACAAGGCGGAGCTTGCCGAAGTGGCGCGCGGGTTCCTGTCCTGCGGCTTCCGGCTGATCGCGACTGCCGGCACGCATGACGCGCTGAGCGCGGCGGGCATTGAGTCCGAGCGTGTGGCGAAGATCAACGAGGGCCGTCCGAACGTGCTCGACCGCATCACCAACGGCGAGGTCACGCTGATCGTCAACACGCCGCTGGGCAAGAAGGGCGCGACCGACGACAGCTATATCCGCAAGGCCGCTATCAAGGGCCGTGTGCCGTATGTCACCACCATGGCCGCCGCGAAGGCGACTGTCGAGGGCATCAAGGCCGCGAAGGATCCCGAGACGCGCGGCGTGAAGTCCCTGCAGGAGTTCCACGCAGCCATCACGGACGCCGAATAACATTTCATCTTGTATCGTTCGCCCCGGATCGCTTTCCCGCGCTTCGGGGCTTTTTTTGCCTCCAGGTGCCGTAAGATAGGGGAATTCGGATAAATTTAAGAATAATTCTTATTTTTATGTGAAAACCTCTTGATTATTGGAAATAAATCGGGTACAATAAGGATACACTAACCAACGGAGCGAAATAAACCTGCAACAGTCACCAAAATAAGGAGGAAATGAAAATGGAACTCAAGGGAAGCAGAACCGAAGCCAATCTGCTCGCGGCGTTTGCGGGCGAGTCTCAGGCGAGAAATAAGTACACCTACTATGCCTCCAAGGCGAAGAAGGATGGCTACGAGCAGATCGCGGCTATCTTCGAGGAAACGGCGAACAATGAGAAGGAGCACGCGAAGCTGTGGTTCAAGCTTCTGCATGACGGCGGCATCCCGGCCACCACGGAGAACCTGAAGGACGCGGCCGCCGGCGAGAACTACGAGTGGACCGAGATGTACAAGGAGTTCGCGGATGTGGCCGAGGAAGAGGGCTTCACGGAGATCGCCGCGACGATGCGCCTTGTCGCCGGGATTGAGAAGTCCCACGAGGAGCGCTACCGCAAGCTCCTCCAGAACCTGGAGCAGGATATCGTGTTCAAGGCCGGCGAGGAGACCGTGTGGGTCTGCCGCAACTGCGGATACATCCACATCGGCAAGAGCGCCCCGACTGTCTGCCCGGCGTGCAAGCACCCGCAGGCCTACTTTGAGCGCAGAGCGGAAAACTATTAAGGTATAACAGGACGCTTCCCGGAGGATTGTGTACCGGGAAGCGTCTTTTTTCTTTTAATTTTGTATACCTGTGTGCTATACTGAAAAAGATAAAAGCAAAGCAAACGGGGGAACACACATGCAACAGGAACAAATACACACAACGGCTTCTCAGTGGCAGGAGCTTCTGGAAAAGCACCGCGCCGGGGAAAAGAAGTGGAACCGTCTTTCGCTGATCTTCGGCCTGACCAAGCTTGCGCTGCTCATCACCGTGTTTCTCACCGTCTATTTTATCTGGCTGAGAGGCAATCCCACGCTGGGGATCACGCTCACAGCCATACAGGCGGTGATTTTTGTGGCGGCGGGCATCGTGCAAGCGAAGCTCAATGCCCGCATGCGCTTTGAGAGCGGCATGGCCGAATTGGTGCAGAAGCATCTGGATCGTCTCGAGGGCCGCTGGGGAGACTTCAAGGATACGGGCGAGGAGCTGGCCGGATCGGAGCATGAATATGCCCGCGATCTCGATATCGTGGGAAAGCGCTCACTCTTTCAGCTTCTGAACAGCACCGGCACCTCCTTCGGGCGCGCGCGGTTCGCGGAGGATCTGCTCTGCCCGCGCTACAGCGGGAAGGAGATCCGCGAGCGCCAGCGGGCTGTGGCGGAGCTGGCGGGAAAGCCGGAATTCTGCTGCCGGATGGAGCTTTTGCTGGGTCGCGTCGGCGTGGAGGAGAGCCTGCCACAGGCGGCGGAGCGTCTCGCGGACGGCAAGCGCCGCCTGCAAAGCGGAGCGGTGCGCGCCCTGTTCTGGGTGCTGCGCGTGCTCACGTGCGGTTCCGGCCTGCTGATGCTGCTGCTGCCCGAGTCGATGGCCGTTGTGCCCGGAGTGATGTTCAGCGTGCTGTTCCTTGCCCAGCTTGCGATCTGGGGGCTGAGCTCGCCGCAGATCCGTCCGTTCCTTGCCGCGATGGCTGCCGCCTCCCATCGGCTGAGCGTGTGCGGAGAGCCGGTGGACACGTTTGCGCAGGAGCCGTTTGAGAGCGAAAAGCTGCGGGAGCTGGCTGCGGTGCTCGGCGGGGCGCGCGAGCCCCTGCGCCGCCTTGCCGGGCTTTCGCGGCGGATCGGTTTGGGCAACAGCTCCATTCTTGCGTTCATTTTAAATGGCCTGTTCCTGTGGGATCTCTGGAATGCCGCTTCGCTCGACAGCTGGAAGCAGAAGTGGGGAGAAAAATCCACGGATTGGTTCTCTGCGCTGGGCGAGACGGAAAGCTTGCTGAGCCTTGCGAACCTGCCGCGCTGCTGTGCCGGGTCGTGCGTGCCGGAGCCGGCGGAGGGCACGGGCGTGTTCACCGCGCGGGCGCTGGGGCATCCGCTCCTGCCGAACGACTCCCGCGTCTGCAACGATTTCACGCTTGGCAGGGGGATTCACATTGTGTCCGGCTCGAATATGGCGGGCAAGACAACGTTTCTGCGCACGGTGGGAATCAATATGGTGCTGGCCTGCGCGGGCGGCTTTGCCTGCGCGGAATCGCTGACATTTTCGCCCATGCGCGTCATGACGTCCATGCGTTTGTCCGATGACCTGTCCGGGCGGATCTCCACGTTTTACGCGGAGCTTCAGCGCATCAAGACGATTCTCGACGCGGCGGCACAGGATAAAAGCGTGCTGTTCCTCATCGACGAGATTTTCCGTGGTACAAACTCCGTTGACCGTTTGGTGGGCGCGGAAGCTGTCCTGCGCCGTCTGGAGGAATTGGGCGTGTCCGGCATGATCACGACGCACGATCTGGAAATCTGCCGTCTCGCGGACGAGCGGCCACGTGTGGTAAACTGCTGCTTCTGCGAAACGTACCGCGACGGCGAAATTTTCTTCGACTACAAACGCCGCGAAGGCCCCTCCCAGACCACCAACGGCCAGTTCCTGCTGCGCAAGGTGGGGATTCTCGCAAACTGACTGCGTCAGTTTGCGGTCTGAAGCATAATTTTGCGGGCTTCGCCCGGAAAATTACGCTTCAGCGGCTGGGTGGTATCCGCAACCCCCTGTAGAGCCGTAGCTCCAACCCACGGAAAACGCGCAAAGCACCTACGGCGCTTCGCGGTCTGAACTTCAATTTTGCGGGCTTTGCCCGAAAAATCAAAGTTCAGCAGCTAGGGCTTGTTTGAAAAATCATAAACATCGTCTTTTTCCCCAACAGCGGCTGCTTTCTGCGTCAAAAATGCTCGGAATCCGGCAAGGATTCCTGCGCTTTTTTCCTGGAAATCACCTCGCTCTGGGAAAAAATCCGGCATTTTCTCTATTTTCAAACAAGCCCTAGGTGCTATCTGCAATCCTTTGTAGAGCCGTAACCCCAACGCACGGAATCTCCCCAAATTATTCCCCACGCTAATTTGGGGAGATTCCCCCACCAGCCGGCCAGTCTTGCGCGTCAGCGCAAATTTGGCCGGCCGCGCTGAGGGAGAAGGGGCGGCAAACTGACGTAGAAAAGAAAGCGTGGGGTTCGAAGGGGCAAGGCCCCTCGCGGTTCTTTTCCCCATTTCTTGGCGGCAAGAAATGGGGGGCCATGCGGCCTGAGCAACTTGCGCCCCGCCTGCGGCGGTTCGCAGACTGAACTTCAATTTTGCGGTTCTTGCGAACCGGAAAATCAAAGTTCAGCGGCTAAGTGCGGAAAAGAAGCGACAAAGAGAAAATCAGAAAACATGATTTTATTAAAGGAGGTTTTTTCTATGCCAAATCCCAGAAAAGCCGCTATTGTCGGCTGTGGCTTCGTCGGCGCGTCCATCGCGTTCAGCCTGATGCAGCGCAGCCTCTTCTCCGAGCTCGTCCTCATCGACGCGAATCATAAAAAGGCCGAGGGCGAAGCCATGGACCTCAGCCACGGCCTGCCCTATACCGCGTCCATGGAAATCTACGCGGGCGATTACCGCGACGCCGCCGACTGTTCCCTCGTCATCGTGACGGCGGGCGCGAACCAGAAGCCCGGCGAAACGCGTCTCGATCTGATCGACAAGAATGTGGCGATCCTCAAAAGCATCCTGCCGAACCTGACCGCCACGGGCTTTTCCGGAATCCTGATGATCGTTTCCAACCCGGTGGACGTGCTTACCTATGCCGCCCAGCGCATTTCCGGCTATCCCGCCGAGCGCGTGATCGGCTCCGGTACCGTGCTGGATACCGCCCGCCTGAAATATGAGCTGGGCCGCCATCTCGCCGTGGACAGCCGCAGCATTCATGCCGTCATCATCGGCGAGCACGGCGACAGCGAATTGGCCGTGTGGAGCGGAGCGAACGTCTCCGGCATCGACCTGAACCATTTCTGCGAACTGCGCGGTCATTTCGACCATGAAAATTCGATGCAGCGCATCTATGAGGCCGTGCGCGGCAGCGCGTATGAGATCATTGAGCGCAAGGGCGCGACGTATTACGGCATCGCGATGGCCGTCGCCCGCATTTCCGAGTGCATCGTGCGCGATGAGCACGCCGTGCTTCCGATTTCCGTCCTGCCGCGCGGCGAGTATGGGCTGGAAAATATCGCGCTCAGCCTGCCCACCGTCGTGGGGCATGAGGGCGTGGAGAAGGTGCTGGAAATCCCGCTCAGCCCGGAGGAATCCGCCGCCCTGCACGAGTCTGCCGCTCAGCTGCACGAGGTGATCCGTACCCTCGGGCTGTCGTAAAAATCCCGGATGGATCTTTTCTCCCGTTTGCGTTACAATAGGGAACGAGAAAGCGCTTTTTGGGAGGAGAGTGTTCCATGAAAAAAACGAGTGAAATCAATATCCGTGACCCGTTTGTTCCCCTCAGTGACGGCCCCGTGACTCCCGCGGACTGGGAGTGCCTTGACGGTACGCTCTACGTCGCGGCGGATGGCACGCCGTACCTGGTGTTCTGCCATGAATGGCTTCAGGTGAAGGACGGCGAAATGTGCGCCATGCCGCTCACGCCCGACCTCACCGCCGCCGCGGGTGAACCGCGCGTGCTGTTCCATGCGTCGGATGCTCCGTGGTCGAAGGGCGGCGGGGACAACGGCGACTGCTATGTGACGGACGGCCCCTGGATGCACCGCTGCCCGGATGGCCGCCTGCTCATGCTGTGGTCGACCGGGGGCTATGAGGGCTACGCCCAGGGCGCGGCGTACCCGGACAACGGCGAAATCACCGGAAACTGGAAGCCCTCGCCGGAGCCGATCTTCGGCAAGGACGGCGGCCATGGCATGATCTTCCGGGGCTTCGACGGTATTCTGCGCCTGGTGCTGCACACGCCGAACGAGAATCCGAAGGAGCGCCCGGTGTTCCTTCCCATCTCCGACGAGGGCGGCACGATCCGCCTGCTGTAAAGGTTTGCCCTGCCAAACGCCGCGCGCCGTTCCGCCGCGGCGTTTTTTGGCGTATGGGCGAGCCAAAGCCGCCCGCACAGAAAGGAGAATTCTCACATGGAACCCATACAAATTTGCGTCGCTTCTCCACAGGACGCGCAGGCCATGCTTGCCATCTATGCGCCGTATGTGGAGCGCACCGCCGTCAGCTTTGAGCTGACCCCACCCTCTCTGGAAGAATTCCGGGGCCGGATCGAAACAACGCTGCGCCGCTTCCCGTGGCTGGCGGTGCGGCAGGGCGATCGGGTGATCGGTTATGCCTACGCTTCACCCCTGCATCCCCGCGCGGCGTATGCGTGGTCGGCGGAAGCGTCGATCTATCTGGCTCCGGACTGTCACGGGCAGGGTGTGGGAAGGCGGCTGTATGACGAGCTGGAAAAAATCCTTACTGCCCAGCGGGTGCAGAGTCTGAACGCCTGCATCGCCTGCCCGCGCGAAGAGGAGGATCCCCATCTCACGCGCGCAAGCCTGCTGTTTCATGAAAAGCTGGGCTTTCGCACCTGGGGTCACGCTGAGCGGTGCGCTTTCAAATTCGACCGCTGGTATGATATGGTCTGGATGGGAAAGGCCATCGGTACGCCTCTCACTCCGCCCGCCCCATTTCTCCCGTTTCCGGAGATAAGGGAGAAATTTACTCTTTTATAAAATGGAAAGATTCCGGATTTGTGTCAATACAGTTAATGATCTGAATTCCTTCCTTTTGGGCATATTGTGTGGTATAGGCTGTTCCACCTGTATTTCGATATTGATAACAGACGCAAATCCACGATGAGTCGACCAGCCATCGATCCCGTTTATAGTAGCATCCTCTCTTATATTCCTGCTGAACATAAAATGTTTTCGTAGCTTTTTCTTTGATGTCCAGATAAAACTGGACATCTTCTTTTTTCCAGCCGGATTCCTGTGTATATGGATTACGGAAGGGAAGAATCAAAATTAAATGTATATGAGGATATTTTTCTTTCAGTTGCAATACAGTTTGTGCAGCTAATGTGTCAAATCCTCTGGCTCCGCCTGAGCAAAAAAATGTAAAACCGTTCAAAATAAGCTCTTCAACAATATGGTATAACGTGATGGAAAGAAAGCGGTCGCTTTTTCGGATTTCTCTATGGCCTGTGAAACAAACTGTTTTTTCCCTGTTCAACAAATTTCTCTCCCTTTTGAATTATTAGGCGTATATATTATACGTCTAATACTCCATTTTGTCTATTAATACCTACATATAAAATACGTTTATTAGACGGTATAAATGGGGGAACAGCTTTGAGAGCAAAGGAGAAAAAAGAGATCAATGTTCTGATAGGGGAGCAGATACGGCTTTATCGTGACAAGAGCGGGATGAGTCGGGAACGGCTGGCGGAGCTGATGGGTGTGACACCCCGCTTTGTGGCAGATGTGGAGCTGGGATTTGTGGGAGTATCTTTGACCAGTCTGAAAAAGATTTGCGAAATTCTGGGGATTTCTGCTGACCGGCTTCTCTGGAAAAAAGAAGACTCCGCTGTTTCATTTTCGGAAAGGTTATCCCATGTGGATGAACAATGGATTCCTCTGATAGAGAACTTACTTCAAAAGCAGTTGGAATTGATTGCTGCCATGGAGAAAAAATACAGTGATACTCCGTCCAAAGCAAAGCCTGCCGGGTAAGCATGGATAAAGGTACACAGAAAAAGGCCCTCTGCGATTAAAATCGCGGAGGGCCTTTCCGTTTTGTGGTGATTAGAGCATTTCAGAGCCGGGCGCGGCATCCTCGCGCAAAAGATAGGCAACGCCCACCGCGCCGGGGCCGGAATAGGTGCCGATAACGGTTCCCAGCTCGTGGTGGTCGTATTCCTCCATCCCGGTTTCGGAGCGCAGGCGGCGCACAAAGGCCGCGAGAAGATCGGGGCACTGGGCGGAGGCGAGGCTGGGCGGGCAGGAGCGATCCCATTCCGCGTCCATGGCTTTGGCCATAAAATCATAGGCAGCCTGATTGCCGCGCACCTTTTTCTCGATCTCGATCTTTCCGTCCTGAATCCGCAGGATGGGCTTGACATGGAGGAGCGAGCCCACAACGGCGGCGGTCATCGGGATGCGCCCGCCCTTCTGGACGAATTTGAGGGTTTCCAGCGCAATGCGGAGCATCACGCGGCCCTTGATCTCGTCGATGCGCGCGGCGATCTCCGCGCCGGAGCGGCCTTCGTCGCGCATCCGCACAGCCTCCTGCACAAGCGGCCACAGGCCATAGGAGCCGGTGCCGGAGTCAATGACGTAAATCTTCCGGCGGGGGAAGGAATTGCGCGCGATGCAGGCGGACTGATAGGTTCCGCTGAGCCGGTGTGTGAGGAAAAGCCCCACGATCTCGTCATCCTTGTCCGTGAGCGCGTCCCGGAAGGTGTCCATAAAAACGCCGGAGCTGACCTGGCTTGTCGTGGGAAGATCACGGCACAGGGCCAGCCGGGCAAAAAATTCGGGCGGCAGCAGATCCACGCCGTCCCGGAATTCCTCCTCCCCGAAACGCACCGTCAGGGGTACGACAATAATACCGAGCCGTTCGGCTTCCTCGCGCGGGATATCGGAGGTACTGTCAACAATGATTTTAACCATGGGGTAACACCTCTCCACTTTACGGGCGGAAGCCCGGCTGATCATATGGTTTTGAATACTAAATGTAAACATCATTATAGCATCCCCGAAGGGGAATGAAAAGCCGCGGAAAAAATTTTTTCAAAAAATTTTTCAATCCTGCAATAAAACAAACCGCCCGTGCAATATACAGACAACGAAAGAATTTTCCGAGGCCGCGCGGCCCACATGAAAAAATTTTTTTCAGCCCCCTGCAATAAAGTGAACGCCTCATGCAATATACAGACAGAAAACAAAACACAGCGCCGCGGCAGTCGCGGCGTCCCACCCCCACAAATTTTGATACAAAACAAAAGGAGAGAAAATTTTTATGAAAAGAACGAAGATGATTTCCATCGCAGCAGCGCTTGTCCTGGCCGTATCCGCGTCCGTCCCCGCCTTCGCGGCAGCTAATGACCGTCTGGTTGTTTCCTACACCACCAACACCTCCACCACGACAGCGGCTCCCGCCGCACAGACCTCCTCCGTCACCTTCCTGTCCATGAAGGGCGCGATGGATCTGGCGCTCAAGGAAGTCCCCGGCGTGCTCAAGAGCATCGAGTTTGACATCGAGGACAACGGCTCCCTGCGCTACAAGGCTGAAATTCATTACAACAACAAGGAATACGATCTCGAGTTCAGCGCCACGGATGGCACCATCTACCAGAACAAGCAGGACACCATCGAGCGCGACGAGGCCATCCCCGCCGGCAGCTACATTACCTATGAGAAGGCCGCCGAGGTGGCTCTGGGCCAGGTCAAGGGCGGTTTTGTCTCCAAGCTCACGCTCGAGAGCCGCTGGAATGACGGTGTGGTGTATGACGCCGAGGTTTGGCTGAACGACGCCGAGTATACCATTGTGATCGACGCCGACAACGGCACGGTCCTCCGCTCCGGCTGGGAGAAGGAGTCCGACGCTTCCTACTACACCAAGAATCTGGCGGGCGCGCAGACTGTTGCGACCCTGCCCGACAAGGGAACTTCCTCCACCACGACAACTCCTCCGGCTGCCAGCACCCCCTCCACTCCGCAGGTGAGCAAGCCCACGCAGACGACCGGCTCCATCACGATGGACAAAGCCAGAGAGATTGCGCAGGCTCAGGTGCCGAACGGCCGCGTCACCGACGTGGAGTATGAGTACGAGCACGGCCGCGCTGTGTACGAGGTGGAAGTGAAGGAAGGCTACTACTGGGAGTACAAGTTCGTGATCGACGCTTCCAACGGCAGCATCCTGTTCACCGAGAAGGAATACGACGACTAATCGGCGCTCCAACGCGATAACAAAACTCTATCCTCATTCGCCGGGCGGCCGCGGACATTATGTCCGCGGCCGCTTTTTGCGTGCAAAGCGGCTGAAAGGGAAGCAAATTTTCATGAAATATTCACCACTTGAAAGGGCCGCTCCCGTATAATAAAAACTGGATACACAGAAACCATCGGCCCGGGGAGAGGCCGGGAAGGAGGATGCCCTATGGCGTCTGGAAAAATATTGGTTGTGGATGATGACAGAAATATCTGCGAGCTGCTCAGGCTCTATATTGAAAAAGAAGGCTTTGATGTGGTGATTGCGAACGACGGGCGGCAGGCGCTCGATCTGTTCGACTCCGAAAAGCCGGATCTGATCATGCTCGATATCATGCTGCCGGAGCTCGACGGCTGGCAGGTCTGCCGCGAGATCCGCAAAAAATCGCAGTGCCCGATCATCATGCTCACGGCAAAGGGCGAGGTGTTTGACAAAGTCCTCGGTCTGGAGCTGGGCGCGGATGATTACGTGGTCAAGCCGTTTGAAGCTAAAGAGGTCGTGGCCCGGATCAAAGCTGTTCTGCGGCGCTTCGGGAAAAACGGCGACGATCTGGTGAAGGAGGTTCACTATGACAAGCTCTCCATCAACCTGACAAACTACGAGCTCAAGGTGGATGGAAAGGTGGTGGACACGCCGCCGAAGGAGATGGAGCTGATCTACCATCTGGCCAGCAACCCGAACCGCGTGTTCACACGCGATCAGCTGCTTGACGAGGTGTGGGGCTTCGACTATTACGGCGACAGCCGCACCGTGGACGTGCATGTCAAGCGCCTGCGTGAAAAGCTGGAGGGCGTGTCCGACAAGTGGGCACTTAAGACCGTGTGGGGCGTTGGCTATAAATTTGAAGTGAAGGAATAACCATGCAGAAATCACTGTTCCGCAAATACCTGAAAATCACCTCCTTCACCATCCTCATCAGCTTTTTCCTGCTGGGGCTGGTGATGCTCGCGTTCAGCACGAGCAACTGGCAGGAGGAAAAGCAGGCTCTTTTGCAGCGCAACGCGGACAGCGTTTCCTCCATCGCGGCCAAAAGCATGATCAAGGTGTCGGATGGGGAATATGTCATCACGCGGGAGCAGGGGGATAAGCTGCAAACGTTTATGTCGGCCTTCGCGGAAAACATTGATTCCGATATTTTCATCACGGATCTGTCCGGCTCGGTGATCGCATCGGCCTACGGAAGCGGCATGCAGCCCGCTTCGCAGGATATCTCCCAGGAGCTGGTGTCCCGCGCCGTGAACAACCAGTACATCGGCCAGACGACGATGGACGGCATGTACCCCTCGCCGTGCTATGTGGTGGGCGTGCCGATCACCTATGTCCCCGAGGAGGGAGACCAGATTTCGGTGGGCGCGGTGTTTGCCTCGTGCAACTTCCGGGCCTTTTCCGATTACCGCGCGAATCTCATGCAGATGTTCCTGCTGGCGGCGGTCGCGTCGTTTATGGTGTCGTTCTGCATCGTGTGGCTGTATTCGTACAGTCTCGTGCGGCCTCTGCGGGATATGGCGTCCGCGGCCCGGAGCTTCGGAGACGGCAACTTCACCCGCCGCGTGCCTGTCACGGGAAACGACGAAATCGGCCAGCTTGCGATCGCGTTCAACAACATGGCCAGCTCGCTTTCCACAAGTGAGAGCGTGCGGCGCAATTTCATCGCGAACGTTTCCCACGAGTTGAAAACGCCGATGACCACCATCGCGGGCTTTATCGACGGGATTCTGGACGGCACAATCCCGCCGGAAAAGCAGCGCCATTATTTGCAGATTGTGTCGGACGAGGTCAAGCGGCTCTCGCGTCTGGTGCGCACCATGCTCGATCTGTCACGGATCGACAGCGGCGAGCTGCATCTGCGCCCCGCCCGCTTTGATATCACCCAGACGATTTTTTCCGCCCTGCTCTCCTTTGAAAAGCCGATCGAAGATAAGCGCCTTGAGATCCGGGGTCTGGAGGACGCGGAAAGCCTGTTTGTGGACGGCGACCCGGATATGATTCATCAGGTGATGTACAATCTGATCGAGAACGCCGTGAAATTCACAAATGAGGGCGGCTATATTCATATCGCCGTGACGGACTGCGAGGATCGCACCTTCGTGCGCGTGCGCAACAGCGGCCCCGGCATCCCGGCGGATGAGGTGTCGCTGATCTTCGACCGTTTCTATAAAACCGACAAATCCCGCAGCAAGGACAAGACGGGAATGGGACTGGGCCTGTACATTGTGCGGACGATCATCCGCCTGCACGGCGGAGAGATTACCGCCAGCAGCGTGGAGAATGAATACTGCCAGTTTGAATTCTGGCTGCCGAAGCTTGGGGAAGCGCAGCCCGCTGTCCCGGAGACAGTCGGAAAAGACAAGCCGGGGAAGGAAAAGCCCGGCAAAGACAAGAAGAATTGAGGGAGAACGCAATGGAGCAAGAAAAAAAATGGGGCGAATCCCCTCTGTCCGGCGAGCCGTCTGAGACAGCCGCCGGAGAAACAGACGCACAGGACGCGGCAATCCCTGTGAACGAAGAAACGCCTGATGCGCCGGAGCTCTCCGCGCCGGAGCCTGTAACGGCCGAGCCGCCGAAGGAGGATTCCAGCGGGGAACCCGAAGAAGCTTCCGCCGCACAGCCGGAGCAGCAGGGTGCACAGGACACGCAGACAGAAGCCATGCCCGAAGAAACCGCGCTGGTGTGGCCGCAGGATGATTGGGACACGCCGCATGCGGTGGGGATGCCGGAAAATTCGGACGCTTCCGCTGTCCCGGAAGAAACCGCCGCGCCGGAGCAGCCCACTGTTTCCGACGCGCCGCCCGCACCGCCTGCACCGGAAGTGCCCGCAGCGCCGTTCCCGGAAGAACCGCCGCACACCCGCGCCTGGCAGACGCCCCCGCGTGCATACCAGCAGCCGGGAGCGTATCAGCAGCCAGGGGCATACCAGCAGCCGGGAGCGTATCAGCAGCCAGGGGCATATCAGCAGCCGGGAGCGTACCAGCAGCCAGGGGCGTATCAGCAGCCCGGCGCGTACCAGCAGCCGGGAGCATACCAGCAGCCGGGAGCATACCAGCAGCCATACCCCGGACAGGCGGGACAGCCGCACCCGTGGCAGCAGCCCGGTTTCGGCGCCATGCCGCCGAGTCCTCCGTATGGCGCTTCCTACAGCCCCTATGGCCAGTACAGCATCCGTCCTCCCAAACCGCCGCGTAAGCCGGCCGGTACGGGTGCGCGCGTGTTTATCGTGCTGCTTGGCCTGATTGTGATAGGTTCGCTTGTGGGGCTTGGCATCGCGGCAGTGGATCGCTCCATCACGGGCATGAGCCCCGATGATTTCCCTGTACAGTGGCAGCAGCAGAACCCCTTCCTGCCGGAGGATCCCACGCAGCCCACGGAACCAAACGAAACCCCCTCGTCGCCCGAGGAGCCCAGCGGCTGGGGAGATCCCTTCGACAGCCTGACGCTTCCGGAGATCGTCTACGGCGAGAGCGGCATCGTGATCCAGCCCAAGCCCTCCGGCGGTCCGCTGTCCTCTGTGGAGGTATACCAGCGCTGTGTCGATTCCGTCGTCAGTGTGAACGCGGAGTGGAACGGCGACATTTCCGAAGGCTCCGGCATCGTCCTGAGCGCCGACGGGTATATTGTCACCAATTCCCATGTCGTGCTGGACACGAATGAGAGCACCGTCACCGTGAAGCTGCACGACGGTACGCAGTATCCCGCCGTGGTGATCGGGTATGAAAGAAATGCGGATATTGCCGTCCTGCGTGTGGACGCCGCGAACCTTCAGGCCGCCGAATTTGGCGACGCTTCCCAGCTTCAGGTCGGGGAGCGTGTTTATGCCATCGGCAATCCCGGCGGCGAGCGGTACGGCAGCACGCTGACAGGCGGCTTTGTCTCCGGTCTCAACCGTGAGCTGGATCAGAGCGCGGCCAACGGCCTGACCTACATTCAGACGGACGCGGCGATCAACCCCGGCAACTCCGGCGGTGCGCTCGTCAACGAATATGGCCAGGTGGTGGGCATCAACTCCAACAAAGTTGTGTCGACCTATTATGAGGGGATCGGCTTCGCCATTCCCATCAGCGATGCGTCGAATATCATCAGCGATCTGATGACGCGCGGCTATGTATCGGGCCGCAGCCGTCTTGGCATCACAGCGCGCACCGTGACGGAGATCCAGGCGGATGCTTCCGGCATCCCCGTGGGCGTGCTGATTGTCTCCGTCAACGACGACAGCCCCCTCAAAGGGATTGCGTTCACGGGCGATATCATTACCGAAGCCGCGGGGCAGAAAATTTCCTCGCTGGAGGATCTCTATGCCGTCTTGCGCACACACAGCGGCGGTGAGAGCATCACTGTGACGGTCTACAGCCCCGGCAGCTCGGAAACGCCGAGCAGCGAAAAGCAGTATACCATTGTTCTGCTTGAGGATACGGGAGAAACACAGCAGTAAAAGGCAGTAACATGCCGTTTTGTAAAAGGAAGGAAGAACAGTATATGGCAATTCGAATTGGTATTTTGGGATATGGCAATCTGGGCCGCGGCGTGGAGTGCGCCATCCGGCAGAATCCGGACATGGAGCTGCACGCGGTGTTTACCCGCCGCGATCCGTCTACCGTTTCCGTTCTCACGCCCGGCGTGCGTGTGCACCCGGCGGACGATCTTCCGCAGTGGAAGGATGAACTGGACGTGCTGATCCTCTGCGGCGGCAGCGCGACGGATCTCCCCGAGCAGACGCCCCGCTGCGCCGCCCTGTTCAACGTGGTGGACAGCTTTGACACGCACGCGAAAATCCCGGAGCATTTTGCCGCCGTGGATGCCGCCGCGAAAACCAGCGGGCACACCGCCCTCATCTCCTGCGGCTGGGATCCGGGTCTGTTTTCGCTCAACCGTCTCTATGCCCACGCGATTCTCCCGCAGGGCGCGGGCTACACCTTCTGGGGCAAGGGCGTAAGCCAGGGCCATTCCGACGCGATCCGCCGCATTGAGGGCGTGAAGGACGCGCGCCAGTATACGATCCCCGTGGAGAGCGCGCTGGAGCGTGTACGCAATGGCGAGGCCCCCGAGCTGACCACCCGCGAGAAGCACACCCGCGAGTGCTTTGTCGTGGCCGAGGACGGTGCGGACAAGGAGCGCATTGAGCGCGAGATCAAGACCATGCCGAACTATTTTGCGGATTACGACACGACGGTGCACTTTATCTCCGAGGAGGAGCTTCAGCGCGACCATGCCGGAATCCCGCACGGCGGCTTTGTCCTGCGCAGCGGCAAGACCGGCTGGAACGGCGAAAACACCCACGTCATCGAGTACAGCCTGCGCCTCGATTCCAACCCGGAGTTTACGTCCTCCGTCCTTGTCGCGTATGCCCGCGCCGTCGCGCGTCTCGCCGCGCAGGGCGATGCCGGCTGCAAGACTGTCTTTGACATTCCCCCCGCCCTTCTCTGCCCCGAGTCTCCCGAAACCCTCCGCCAGCTTTTCCTGTAAAAGTCGGGCAAAAAAACTTCACCAGCTTTTTTTGTAAAAAAGCTGGGCAAAAAAACTTCAAGCGCTCCGCGTTTTCAGTGTGAGCACGATGCTGGCGGGAAGCGGCGCGAACCCTTTTGAGACGCTTGCCACAGGCTGAGAGAACACCGGGCAAAAAATCTTCAAGCGCTCCGCATTTTCAGTGTGAGCACGATGCTGACGGGAAGCGGCGCGAACCCTTTTGAGACGCTTGCCGCCGGCTGAGAGAATGCCGGGCAAAAAAACTTCAAGCGCTTCGCGGTTTCAGTGAGAGCATGGTGCTGGCGGGAAGCGGTGTGATGGACAGGGAGGAAACGAAGATGCTGGAATTTCAATTTGATACGCAGCTTTTGATCGAAGGAGAAAACCTCGACGAGGACGAGATCCACGATTACATTCAGCAAAACATCCCCGGCGACTGTCTCATTGCCGCCGGGGACGAGGAGTTGATCAAGATTCATTTCCACACCAATACACCGTGGAAGGTGCTCGAATACTGCGCTTCCAAGGGCGATATTTTCGATGTGGTGGTGGAGAATATGGAGCGTCAGGAGCACGGGCTGAAGGGGTAAGAGCCCGCCAAAGCCTAAAACACCCACGGTGCGTCGCCGTCCTGATGCAGACACAGCAGCGGGATTCCCAGCGGGCGCAGGAGCGGTTCCACCGCTTCGCGGATGACCTTGCGGAACCGGAAGCTTGCCACAAGCACGCAGTCGGGCCGCAGGCGGGTGAGGTCGGCAGGGCCGTAAACGGGCTGGCCGTCAAGCGTTCCGGCGGCGGGCGAGGAGTCGAAAAACAGCGGCTCAAAGTCCGGTTCCCCGAAGAACCGCCGGTATTCCCGCAGAACAAAGGACGTTGTGCCCGAGGCGGGCCAGAACGCGACGCGCCGGAAGCCGTGTCCGCGCAGAAGGGTGGAAAGGCGTTCCCGGCGATCCGCTTCGCTGGCGTGCGCTGTGCGGATCATGGTGTACAGCTCCGCGATCCGCTGCGGGATCGGCAGGTGCTGCGTGCACACCGACGCGCATTTGCCGCACCCGATGCACGGGCTTTCCCCGGACGCGGGAAGGAGAGAGAACCCCTGAATCAGCCGCCCAAGCACGGCGGCGCGTTCGATCTCCTCCGGCTCCGTCAGCCCGTACAGCTCGCGCGGCAGGCGCAGAAGCTTTTGATGATACGACTGTATCCACTCGGGAATGGGAAGCCCGAGCGGACAGACCGGACGGCAGTAGCCGCATCCTGTGCAGAGTCCCGGAAGGGACGCGGCACTCGATGCGGCTTTTTCGCGCGCGTTTCGCTCCGCGTCGTCCGGTTCCCAGCCGTCGAAGGCGTGGATCGCCTGATCGAGATCCCGCGTGCCAGCAAGCCCCGCGAGCACGCACGTCACCCCGGCGCGGCTTGCCGCAAAGCGCAGCGCCGCTTCCGCCGTGGAGGCGTCCCCCGGCAGACGAGCCCCGGAAAAGAGCGTTTCATTTTGCGGGAGAATACCGCCGCCCAGCGGGTTCATGATGAGCACGCCCATTCCGCGCGCCGCCGCCCGGTCGATGACAGGCCCCGTCTCCGCGCGGCTCATCAGATTGTAAGAGAGCAGAATCCCCTCAAACGCGCCGCAGTCCACAATCTGCGCCGCGTCGCGCGCGGGGGCGTGGCTGGAAACCAGCAGATGGCGCACCCAGCCCCGTTTTTTCGCTTCCAGCGCGCCTTCATACGGCCCGCTGGGGCGCAGGAGAAAAGCAAGCTGCTCCGCGTCCAGTACACTCCACAGGTAGAGAAAATCGAAATATTCCGCACCGGTGCGGCGCAGACCGCTCTCCACGCGCCGGAGCACATCGTCCGCCGTGGGGTCGGAGCCGGAGTTCGATTTGACGGCAAGGTGCACGCTCTCCCGAGGAACGAGACGCAGAAGCCGCGCCACAATCTCCTCGCTGTGCCCCTCGGCGTAGCTGAATGCGTTGTCGATGTAGTTCACCCCATACCGCACCGCCCGGGCCAGCAGGGCCGCGCAGCGGTCCAGCCCCTCGCTGTCGCGCAGGTCGGCGGAGAGAAAGCGCGTCGTCCCCGCGCCGAGCACGGAGAGGGAAATCCCCGTCTGCCCGAGCGGGCGCTGTGCAATCATGGAAGCTGCTCCGCCGCCGGGAACCGCTCGGCGCGGAGCGTGTCGAAGCCGCCGCAGTACCGGCAGGCCGTCAGCGGGCGATCCGCCAGCCGCGCGAGCGCGGCCCGCTTTTCCTCCCGGCTCTGCGAGAGATCGCGCACGTCCACATACTCCTCCGGCGGCACGGGGATCTTGCCGAGATCCAGCCCGAACAGGGAACGGATGCATGCGTGCAGTTTGCCCTGGTACATGTGGTAATTGCGCATTTTGATCTGCCAGCAGTTTCCGAAAATGTCCTCGATCTGCTCATTGGACCAGTGGCGGTCGTCGTAGCTGGTGTTGTCGACCCAGCCGCCGTAATGCTGCATATCGCCGTAAAACACCTTGGTCTGCGAGGGGATCCCGTGGGCGGCCAGAAGCATTTCCAGTTCGCGCACGCGCCGGGAGAGTGGGCCATAGTCGCTGATCTGCACCTCGCAGTCCGGGCCGAGGGCAACCAGTGCGTCGAGCACGCCGGGCGGCGGCAGGAGTGTGCCGTTTGTCATGAGAATCAGGCGGTCAAACTGGGCGCGGTGCTCGCGGATCGCGTCGATCAGATACGCAAGCTTAGGGTACAGGAAGATTTCACCGCCCACGAGCTGGATCCACTCGATCCGATCCACAAGGGAAAAGGCGGCGTGAATGTCGGAAGCGACCTCGCGCTCCGGCAGGAAAGGCGGGTCGACGTAGAGCGGGACGCTGTTGCAGCACAGGCGGCAGCGGAGCGTGCACCGCAGCGTCGGGATGACGGCCAGGCGGCGGAGCGTCAGCATGCGGATCCCTCCCCTCGCGGAAGCTGCTCGGCGGCGGGAAAGCGCGGGGAATCCTCGCGGAAGCTGTCGCAGTAGCGGCAGGCCTCGGTCGGATGCTTCAGGAAGGTTTCGAGGATCCGCTTTTTCTCCGCGTCGGATTTCGAGGAATCCTTGAGATCCACGAATTCCCCGTCCCGCAGCGAAAATTTCCCGAGCAATACGCCCGTCATCGCGTAAACGCAGCTATAGATCACGCCGTCGTGCGTGTCGTGGAATTGCAGCTTCGGGCAAAGGCAGTGGGAGAATTTTTCCCACAGCTGCTGCTCCGTCTCGTGTTCGCGCAGGGTGAAGTCGCCGTAGCACAGCCAGCCGTTGCCGCGCTGGTCGTCCCCGGTGTAGCAGTCCACGCGGCAATCGATGTGTTCGCGGGCGAGAACGTCCCGGATTTCCGAAAGCTTGTGGGACAGGGGGCCGTAATCGTCCACGAGAAAATCAAATTCCAGCCCCGCGGCCTGTGCCTGATGCACAGCGTCGATCAGCGCCGGGGAGGGAACAATCGTCCCGTTTGTAGTGATGCGGATCTTTTTGAATTTGTCGCGGTATTTGAGAAGCTCGAGCACGATTTCCGGCAAGTCCGGGTGCAGCATCGGTTCGCCCCCGATCAGCTCCACACGGCCGATTTCGTCGTACAGCGGGAACGCGAGCGCGAAGTGGCGGAACAATTCCTCCTTGGGCGTGTCGCGCTTGACGGGCTGGTACGGGATGGCGCACAGGCACATTTTACAGTTGAGCGTGCAGCGGGTGGTCAAAAAGAATTCCAGAATTTTCGCGGTGGTCAAAACAATCCCTCCTTATCCGGCAGATCGCCGCTCTCGGCCAGTTCGCGCGCGGCCAGGCGGGAAACCCGGTCGTCTCCCGCGCGGCGGGCGTAGACGGAGAGCAGCAGAAGCGCTTCGGCGTGATGCAGGCGGCTTTCGCAGTAGGGCGCGGCGTCCCGCAGAACGAGAGCGGCGCGCAGAGCGTCCTTGTCCGGCGGCGGTTCCTCGCCCGGCCCGGGAACCAGCGGCGCGCGCAGGGAGACAAAGCTGGCCTGCGCGGTGGAACGGATCCGGTCATGCTCCGGGGCCTGCGGCGCTTCCCGGAGCAGACGCTCCCAGGCCGCGCGCAGCTCCGGTGAGGAAAAGACCTCTCCCAGCACAGCCGCGCGCGTGGAAAGTTCCCTCTGATGCATAGCTAAAAAAGCGGTGTCGGCGCAGGCGTTGAGAAACACACGGGCCAGAAACAGGCGGTTTTCGTCCGTCAGCCAGCCGTTTTCCCGCAGGACCGCGACAGTGCGCGCGTGCTGACGCTTGTCGTCCTCAAAACGGCCGGGCAGCAGGCGGTGTGAGTCTGAGGAACCATGCAATCGGTAGCGGTGCAGCAGTTCCGGCGTGCCGGTCACGCGGCGGCAGCGGGCGAAGGCGTCCAGCAGAAACACCGTGTCGCTCCCGTAAAACAGGCTGTTGTCCACGAAAAGCGGCGGATGGAGCAGCACCGAAAGCCGGAACAGCTTTGCCCAGTACGCGCGCAGGTGTGTGTGCAGCGGCGGGAACCGCGCGCCGAACTCCGCCCGGTCGATTGTCACCGGCTCCGGGAGGGCGCGCTGCCCGCGCGGGCCGTCCTGCGAGAAAAAGCGGGAGCCGCAGAAAAAGAGATCCGCGCCGGTTTCTTCCAGCCGCGCGATCCCTGTGCGCAGAAATTCCGGCTCGTAAAGATCGTCCGCGTCCAGCACGGCAAAGTATTCGCATCCGCTTTCGTATACTCGCTGTAGAAGCAGGTTCATACTTTCCAGCGGGGAGTTTTTCTCCCATGGGATCGGCACAATGCGGGGGTCGCGCGCGGCGAAGGAGCGCACCAGCGAGCCCGTGCCGTCCGTGGAGCCGTTGTCGCAGAGGAAATACACAAAGTCGCCGTCCGTCTGGTGCAGCACGCTCTCCACGGCCTCCGGGAGAAACGGGGCGGCGTTGTATGCCCGCGTGAGAAAAGCGGTTCTTGCCATGTCACCGCCCTCCTTTCCGGGGAAGCAGGCACAGCCGCGCCCGCTCGAAGTCCTGAAGCCACGGGCACGGCTCGAGCCACGGCAGCGCTTCCCGCAGGGTGTCCGCCAGCCAGAGGCGTTCCGATTCGCAGTCCGGCAGATGGGTGCGCGTCAGCTTGGCGAACATCGAGAGATAGTAAGAGTATTCCGCGTACCGCGCGAACGCGGAAAGGCGCGGCAGACGGTCGGAGAGCCAGCGTGTGCGCTCGTGAAACGCCGTGAAATATTCCCGCAGCTGGGCGGGGGACAAAAGCCGATCGTTTGTCGTGAAGGCCGAGGAGTTTCCCCCGTGGCGCGTGAAGCAGTATTTCGGCAGGTTATGGAAGGCAACGCGGCGCGCGGACGCGAAGAGCCGGTACACCACGGCAATATCGTCATACCGTGCGCGCTCGGGAAAGCGGTGCTCCGAAAAGAGCGAGCGGCGAAACAGCTTGGTCGGCGTGGCGGCATTGCAGCGGCGGCGCAGAAGAAGCTCCAGCACGGCCTGTTCCGGCGTCAAAAGCAGGCGGCGATCCTCGATGAAATTCGGCAGACGCCTGCCGTCGACTTCCTTCCACGAGCCGCACGCGGCGGCGTCCGCGCCCGTTTCCTCCGCGAGGGCGACGAGGAACGAGAGAAAATCCGGCTCGGCGGTATCATCGTCGTCAAAAAAGGCGATCCATTCGCCGCGCGCCGCGTCCAGACCGGCGTTGCGCCCAGCGCTGATCGTACCCCGTTCCCGGCGCAGGACGCGCACGCGCGGATCCCGGCGCGCGTATTCGGCAGCGATCAGTCCGGAAGCGTCGCGTGAGCCGTTGTCCACCACAATCAATTCAAAATCCGGGAAATCCTGCCGCAGGATGCTGCGAATTGACCGCCCGATCCAGTGCTCGCGGTCACAGGTGAGAACAATGACGCTTGCTTTCATAGTCCGTCCCTCCCGATGCTCCACGGGGCCGCGCCGCTCTGCCACAGCCGTTCGAGCGATTCCCGATCCCTCTGCGTGTCCATGCAGTGCCAGAAGCCGCGGTGCAGGTAAGCGGCCAGCTTTCCCTCGCGGCTCAGCTCCGTGAGCGGCCCGCGCTCGAGCGAGCAGTCGTCCCCCTCCGGGATGCGGCGCAGAAATTCCGGCTCCACCACGAGAAAACCGCCGTTGATCCAGCCGCCGTCCTCCGGGGCTTTTTCGCGGAAGGCGCGCACGCGGCGGTTGTCGTCGATCTCGAGCGCGCCGAAGCGCCCGCCCGGCTGTACCGCTGTGAGCGTCACTTCCGCTCCGGACAGGCGGTGGAAAGCGAGCAGGGCGTTTAAATCCACGTCCGCGAGCCCGTCCCCGTAGGTGAGGAAAAACGGCTCGCCGTCCGTGAACGCGGCAGCCTTGCGCACACGGCTTCCCGTGAGCGTGCCGGTACCGGTTTCAGCCAGTGTCACACGCCACGGCTCCGCCGCGCAGCCGTGCAGCGTCATTTCCCCCTCGCGGGCAAAGTCAAAGGTCACGCTCGATCGGTGCATTCGGTAGTGCAGGAAATATTCCTTGATCACATGGCCGAGATACCCGCAGCACACGATAAATTCCCGATGCCCGTAGGCGGAAAAATAGCGCATCAGGTGCCACAGCACCGGTTCGCCGCCGACCTCAATCATCGGCTTGGGACGCAGGCGGCTTTCCTCTCCGATCCGCGTCCCGAAGCCGCCCGCCAATATCATCACCTTCAAAGGAGATCCCCCCGCTTTTGCATGTTTTCTTTCATGCTTATGCGGGGGGGAAATCATTCATTCGAAAAGTCGGGAGCCTTCCAGAGAAAAAGACGAAGCGGCTTCTGCATTTTTTTGCATTCTTGGATAACATATTTTGTGCCGTGTGAAGTTCCGTCCCAAAAAGCGATCACCATATCTGCATATTGGATGATTTCGAGATTACGATGCAGAGGTGCGCTTCGGCCGTATTTTTTGTAATCTGGCAAAAATTCTTTCAGTGTAATGTTGTGTGCAAGGGCATATTCTTTTGCGCATAAATCAATTCCTTTTGCGCCACCAGAAACAATTTCCGTTACCGTGTCAGGAAGATATTTTCCTAAATCTGAAACGGTAAGGTTTCTGGAACCAATGACTGCAATCCGCATAATTCTCACCTCGTTGTCCTACTCATAGGACATAAATTACTGTTTTCCATTATACACTAAACTGCAAAGAGAAAAAAGTGGAAAATATCCAGAGGTGCAGCAATGAAACGGATTCTGGACTCGGAAAAGCTGAATATCATCGGCCCGCAGATCCGCGAAGCGCGAAAGCGCGCGGGGCTGAGCCAGAAGCAGCTCTCCGATCGGCTGGAGCTGCTGGCGGTGTACACCTGCCGGGGTTCGATTTCCCGCATTGAGACGGGGCGGCGCGCTGTGACAGACATTGAGATTGACGCAATTTCCAGAGTGTTGGACGTGCCGCTGGACACGCTTTTCGGCCGGGATAAGGAAAATCAATAGACAAAGAATTTTGAAAAAATAAACCGGGACCGTTTTGAGCGATAGGCACTCAAAATGGTCCCGGTTTTTGCATTGTTTGTGCGGGAAATTGTCCCGGAGAAAGACGTCCGGAAAAAATCGCTTTGCTCTTTTTCCTGCCTTTCTTGGGCTTCGCGCGGAATTGTTGGGGCTCTGGGTCTCGCCTGCCGGCTCGGTCGGCGCTAATTCGTGCGCCACTGGCGCACCGCGCCCCCAAACCCTGCAAAGTCTCCGCTCCCGCTCCGGTCGGCGCCTTGTTTGTGTGCCACCGGCACACGGCGCCCTTTTGAAAAAGGCTTGAGCGAAAACTTCATGTTTGCTCTTGGTCAGCTGCTGCTTTCCTTAATCCTTCCCCGCTCGCGGTGAGCGTCCGGAAAGAATCCGCAGAAGCTCCTTCTGCGATCCGGCGGTGCATACCGCCACAACCTCGTCGCGCGGTTCCATGGTGGTCGAGCCGTTCGGGATGATCAGCGTGTCGTTGCGCACGATCGAGATGATCAGCGTCCCTTCGGGAAGGGAGATTTCGTTGAGCGTGCGGCGGCGCAGGGCGGTGTCGTCCGGCAGCGTGATGGCGCAGATCCCGGCGCGGCCCTTGTTCAGCGTGGCGAGCAGGTGCAGCTCCGCCACGTCCACCTCCTGCTCAATCAGGTTGGTGATGACCTCCGTGCTGCTCACGGCAATGTCCGCGCCGAAGGCGCGCATGGCCTCGGAGTTGCGCGGATTGTTGACGCGGGCGATGACCTTCTTGGCACGGAACTGCTTTTTGGCCAGCTGGCAGGCAACCAGGTTGTCCTGATCGCTGCCGGTCACGGCGATGAAGCAGTCGGTGTCCTCCGTTTCCGCGTCCATGAGCGTTTCCAGCTCGGTGCCGTCACCGCAGATGATTTCCGCGTCCAGCTTGTTTGCCAGACGGCGGCAGCGGTATTTATCCCGCTCAATCAGGTGGACGGTGTGCTTGCTCTCCAGCATGTTTTCCGCCAGATGCGCGCCCAGCTTTCCGCCGCCCGTGATAACGATCCTCATAATCGGTTTTCCTTCCTCTCTCAGTCCTCAATGCGGGAAAAGATGACCTTGTCGCCCTCTGTGAGGAGGGTGAGATGATGATAGCAGAATTCAGTGGAGCCGTCCCGGTGGATGATGGCGAAGGGGACTTCCTCCGGTTTCTGGGGAATCTCGTCCACGGTGCAGTTCCAGTCGCGCTTTTCCACCAGATAGCTTCTAAAGCCCATTGTGGCCGTTTCAATGGTCAGGTGGCGGTCATCCCATGGGCGCACCAGTGCGTTGAACATGGCCTCGCCCGCCCATTTCGTGTGGCAGATGCTCTTGAGGCCGAGCTTTTTGAACACCTGTTCGCGCGCCGGGTCGCTGATACGGGCAACGACATTCTTCACACCGAAGAACTCGCGCGAGATCTGGGAAACGGTGATATTCAGATTGTCGTCCGGCGTGGCGGCGGCAACAGCGTCGCAGCTTTCGATCCCGGCTTCCTTGAGCACCTCCATGTCCATGGGGACGCCCTCCACCGTGATGCCGCTGAAATCCTTGTCGAGCTGCCGGAAGTTGTCGGCGTTCTCGTCGATGATTGCAACGTCATGTCCTTCCCGGTCCAGCATGTTCGCCAGGTAACGTCCCAGGCGGCCGCTGCCGATGACCAAAACGTTCACACAAATCCTCCTCCGATCCGGGCGGCTTGTCGCCGTCTGGAGAATATTAATCGCATTATAGCACATTGATCCGTGCAATACAAGGAGCGGAACAGCGGTTTTGACAGGAGTTTTTCCGTGTCTGTTCGCAAATGGTTCATACTTTTTGGAAAACCGGCATTTATAATAAAGAATGATCTGTAATTGTTTGCCGTATCCTGCGGCTGGAAAAGAGGAATGGGGAATATGAAAAAAAAGAAAAAAGGGACTGTGGCGGTGATTTCGTGCGTGCTGGTGCTGGCGATTTGCCTGGCGGGATTACAGGCGATCTCCGCGGCGCGAAAAAGCACGGTGCCTGTTTCGGTTTCGTGCCTGACGCTGGAACCCACCACACTGCAAAGTACCGTGACGGCCTCCGGCACCGTGAAAAGTGCTTCCACAACGAACGTGTATACCAATGTGAACGGCTGTGTGGTGAAAGATCTTCACGTCGAGGTGGGCGATTATGTGGAAGCGGGCGCGATTTTATGCCAGCTTGATAGTGAGACGCTGGAGGAATCGCTGGAAAAGCAGAAGGTTTCGCTTTCCGTCTCGCAAAACAGTTCGGCGCAGAGCATTTCCGCGAGTGAGAAGCAGTATCAGGACGCGGTGAATAATCTGGACAACGGCCTGAACAGCACCGTCAACACCGCCCGCTCCGCGACGGAAAGCGCCCTGCGTGCGCTGGAAAAGGCGAAGTCGGATTACGACAGCGCCCGTGCCGACATTGACGACGGCATGAACAGCCAGCTGGTGCAGGCTGAGGAAGCGCTGGAGCAGGCAAACCTGCGCGTCCAGCGCGCACAGGAGACATACGATAAGGCCAAGCAGGAGGTGGGAGATACCTACCGCGAGCTGCGCCTGAGCGCGAGCAACCTGAAAAAGGAGCGCGACGCGGCCCAGAACACGGTCAATTCGCTGACGGATCAGCTTGCGAAGGATCCGCAGAATCAGGAGCTGAAAACGAAGCTGGAGCTTGCGAAAATAGAGCTTCAGGGGATTCAGCAGAGCTATGATTTTGCTTTGTCGGATCTGCAAAGCTATGAGACGGACAGCTCGACCGCCTACGGCGGACAGTCGCTGCTTTCCATCCGCGAGGCGTATGAGGACGCCTGCACCAGCCGCGACTCCGCGCAGAAGTCGCTGGAACTGGCGCAGGCCGCGGTTGATGATCAGCTTGCCCAGTATTCCACGGCGCTGGAGGAAGCGCAGATTGCTTACGACAACGCCCTGGTGAGCCAGCAGGCCGCCGAGACCAGCGTGCGCCAGGGCCTGGAGGATCAGCGCGCCGCGCTGAACGCGAACCGCGCGTCCTCCGATACGCGCGTGCAGGAGCTGGAAATCCAGTCGCTCGAGGATCAGATCCTCGACTGCACCGTGACCGCTCCGGTCTCCGGCACCGTCACGGCGGTGAATGTCTCCGAGGGCGGCACGCCCGCAGGTGTGCTCTTTGTCATCGAGGACACATCGCGTCTGGAGGTTGATATTTCGATCAAGGAATACGATGTGGGGATCGTCGGGGAAGGCATGAAGGCCGGGGTGCGGGCCGACGCACTCGAGGACCAGAGCTTTTCCGGGGAGCTGACGTCGATCGCTCCGGCGGCCACCACCGTGGCATCGTCCGGGTCCACAGGCAGCGGGAACGTGGAGTATGCCGCCACGGTGTCGGTGGACGGGACGGACACCCCTCTGCGGATCGGCATGTCCGCGAAGACAGATATTGTGGTGGAGGAAAGAAAAGACGTGCTCGCCGTGCCGTATGAAGCGCTCGGCGTGAGCGTCAGCGGGGAGGACGTGGTGTATGCCGCCGTGGATCAGGGAGACGGTACATACCTTGTGCAGGAGATCCCCGTAACGTTGGGGCTGGAAAGCGATCTCACCGTCGAGGTGTCCGGCGAGGGATTGACCGCCGGGACGGTGATTCTCTCGAACGCCGACGGCGCTGTGCCGGGGCAGCGGATTGTGCCCTTGTTTGGGGACGGTGCAAGTGAGGGGACAGCCTCCGGCGAGCTGATGGATCAGATGATGGGGGCCGGACTGTGAGCGCGGCGAGGGGAGAGCCCGTCATCGAGATGCGCGGGATCGTGAAATCCTTTTATCTCGGCACGCCGAATGAGCTGGAAATCCTGCACGGGATTAACCTGACGATCCGCGAGGGTGAGTTTGTGTCGATCGTCGGCGCGTCCGGTTCGGGCAAATCGACGCTCATGAATATCATCGGCGCGCTCGATCACCAGACGGCGGGGGAATATACGCTCGACGGCGTGCCTATGACGGAAATGAGCAGCAACCGCCTGTCCGAGATCCGCAACGAGAAGATTGGCTTTGTATTCCAGACCTTTAACCTGATCCCGCGCTCCACGGCGCTCGGCAACGTGGAGCTGCCGATGATGTACGCGGGCGTGCCGCGTGCCGTGCGCTCCCGCCGGGCCATGGAGCTTCTGGAGCTGGTGGGCATGGGCGATCGCGCGAAGCACCGCCCCAACGAGCTGTCCGGCGGCCAGAAGCAGCGTGTGGCCATCGCCCGCGCCATGGCGAACGACCCGGCCATCATCCTCGCGGACGAGCCGACGGGCGCGCTCGATTCCTCCACCGGACGGCTGGTGATGGATATTTTCCACCGTCTCCACCGGGAGCAGGGGAAAACGATCGTCCTCATCACCCACAACAACGAGCTGGCCGAGGAGACGGAGCGGATCCTCACCCTGCGCGACGGGAACATCGTCGGGGAGCGGGCCGGAAAGGGGATGGTGCAGCCGTGAATTTCATGGAAAGCGTGCGGCAGGCTCTCGCGGGCCTTGTCAGCAACAAGATGCGCTCCCTGCTCACGATGCTCGGTATCATCATCGGCATCGGGTCGGTTATCGCGATCATGAGCGTGGGCGACGCGATGACAGGAGCCGTGAGCGGGACGCTCTCCGGCATCGGCGTCAACAAGGTGTCCGTCATGGTCTATCCAAAGGATTTCACCGCAGGCGCGGTTTATACGCAGGAGGATATGTTCACCGAGGAAATGCTGGAGGTCTACCAGGAGCGGTTTGCTTCGGAGATCGAGGCAATCTCGCTGAGTGAGTCTGTGGGCAGCGGCACCGTGACAAAGCGCTACCGTTCCTATCAGGTGAACGTCACCGGCGTAAACGCGGGCTTTGAGCTGGCCAGCAGCACCGGCACGATTGACATGCTTCAGGGGCGCTTCATCACGGATCAGGATGTGGCGCGCGGCGGAAGCGTGATCGTCATCTCCGAAAAGCTGGCGAACGATCTGTTCCCAAACGAAACGGCGGTGGGAAAGGATCTGCGCGTGGAGCTGCCGAACGGCATGGAGACGCTGCGCATTGTGGGGGTGTACGACTCGCCCGAGCAGCAGGAGAGCATGATGATGTTCGGCACGGGGCTGGCCACCGAGGCGTATGTACCGCTGACGGCGGCGTATGAGTATAAGGACTATTACCCCTCCGGTTACCTGCAATTCACCGTGGCGGCGAAGGAGGGTGTGGATTACCGCGATTTCTCCGTGCGCACGCAGGACTTTTTCAACGAGCGGTATTATGCCGACAATCCGAATATGCAGTGTATGACGCAGAGCATGGATTCCATGCTCGATCAGGTCAACTCGATGATGAGCACGCTTTCGATCGCGATTGCCGTCATCGCGGGGATCTCGCTGCTCGTCGGCGGCATCGGGGTGATGAATATTATGCTGGTGTCCGTCACGGAGCGCACGCGCGAGATCGGCATCCGCAAGGCGCTCGGCGCGCGGGACAGCGCAATCCGCATGCAGTTCATTGTGGAGTCGACGATCATCTGCATCATCGGCGGCGCGCTGGGAATTCTTGTGGGAGCAGGACTGGGCGCGCTCGGCGGGATGCTGCTGGAACAGCCCGCGCCGCCTTCCATCACGGCGATTGTGGTGGCCGTGACGTTCTCGATGCTGATCGGCGTATTCTTCGGCTATTACCCGGCGAACAAGGCCGCAAAGCTGGATCCGATTGAGGCGCTGCGGTACGAATAAAACAGAATGGAAAAGGCCCGCATGGAACCGGAAAACTGGTTCTGTGCGGGCCTTTTTCCTTATATGGGAAAGCTCTTTCAGGGAACAGTTGTTATCAGCGAAGCATGTCGAGAATCGCGTTCTTCGGACGGGCGCCCACGGACGAGGTTTTGATCTTGCCGTTCTCGACCACAAGGAGTGTCGGGATGCTCATAACGCCGTACTGGGCGGCCAGCTCGGGCTGCTCGTCGACGTTCACCTTGCCGACCTTGTAGCTGCCGTCGGACTCCTCCGCAACCTCATCGACGATCGGGGAGACCATGCGGCACGGGCCGCACCAGGAAGCCCAGAAGTCCACAAGTACCGGAACATTGGAGGAAAGAACCTCCGCCTGAAAATTATCTTTTGTCAAAGTGATGACTGCCATTGTATCGTTACCTCCTGCGTTGTTGTTGTGTCGGGGTGTTTTTGGATTGTGCTGTTAGTATAGCCGTTTTTTTAAAAAAGTTCCGTGATAAACTCACAGTGCGGCAGATGATTCCACCACACAGAGCGTGAAGGGAATCGGCGCGCCGTTTCCGGCGGTCAGCTCCGGTTTTCCGGCAAGCGTGGAGGAGAGGTTCTGCTCCGGCGCCCAGAAGGCCCCATCTGCCAGCGTCAGCTCAAAAACGGCGCGGTCGGCCAGCAGAAAGAGGGAGAGCGGCTGTTTTGGCGGGAAGGCCAGATCGGTTTCTCCGAAGTGTCCCGTACCCGCGTCCATGTCCATAACAATCTCCCCGCCGGGGAACGAGAGCCGCGCGCGGCCCGCGTCCGCCGGGATGGTGGAGCGCAGGAGCCACGGCGCGTCCGGTGCCTCCCCTTCGGGCTGCTCGCGCAGGGCGGAGAACAGCTCCCGGCAGGGGTGCAGGCGCAGAGCCCAGCCCACGCCGTCGCGCACAAGGCCCAGTTCGGCGGGGAGAGCCATCACGCCTGTGTAGCAGCGTCCGGCGTTCGGCAGGCGCAGCCACGCGACGGAGAGCACGCGCCCTTCCTCGCGCGGGAAGGTCTGCGCCGCGTAGGGAATCCGGTTGCCGTAAGCCATGCGTACCGGCTGCTCGGGGGTGAAGCGCCATCCGTCAAAGGAGCCTACGGCATAGTAGCCGTCCGCGCTCCAGAACACCCATTTTTCCTCCCCGTCCACGAAGAGCGGGAACAGATCGGGACATTCCCACATCTCGGGCAGGGTGAGGAACTGCGTCTGCTCCCAGTGGATCAGATCCGGCGAGCGGAAGAGGGCAAAATTGTTCTCCGAAAGATACAGCGCCATGCAGTACGCTCCCGACGGCGCATGATAAAACACCTTGGGATCGCGGTTCGCGTGGGCCAGATTCGGCAGGAGCAGGCCGGGCTGCTTTTTGAGCGTTTCCCCGCCGTCCGTGCTCACGGCCAGCCGCTGGGTGAACACGCCGTCGCGCGACCAGGGAGCCTCGGTGCCGCCCGCACTGGTGTAGTAGAACAGCAGCGCGTCCGGGCCGAACCCGGCGGCGTTTTCCGCGTCGCGCCAGCCGCACCCGGAGAACATGGTGCCGGCTTCATCCGGGAAAAGCGCGATATCTCCCGCCTCCCAGTGCAGAAGATCGCGGCTTTTGGCGGAGCCCCAGTGCATCATCCCCCACTCGATGCCGAAGGGGGAATACTGGTAATACAGGCGCGCTGTGCCGTCGGCCAGCCGGACCAGGCCGTTGGGATCGTTCATCCAGCCGTGCTCGGGAGCAAAGTGGATCAGCGGGCGGCCGGACACGGGTTCCGGGCGGTGATCCGCCTGACGCACAGCCGAAAGCTCCTCGTCGGGGATGGGGGCGCACAGCAGCAGCGTCTCGCCCCGGTGGCGGCGCATCGGGATGGCGGCGAACCAGTCCGGTGTTTCCCCGCCGCGCGGGAAGGGAACTTCAAACTCATAAAGCTTCTTTTCCCTGTCCTGTGAGGAAAAGAGGGTGAGAAGCTGCTTTTCCGCTCCCAGCTTCACGGGGATCAGCAGATAATTCTGCGAAATGGAAAGGGTCAGCATGGAAAGATTCCTCCTTTGGCCGTCCGGAAAGGGTTCCGGGAAACGGCCCTTTTCCAGTATAGCAGTGCTCACACGCCGCGTCAATGCGATTTTGGGCGGGCGAAACGGCGCGGCATGCGTCGCAAATTGTCAAAGGGGGGAAAAGTATTTGTAAAGTTCTCGTAAAGTCCGTTGACGCTTTCTTTTGAAATTGGATATACTAAATGAGTAAGAAAAGAATGTGTAAAGATAAGGTAAAGGCGGAGCGCAGCCCGCGCCGGGACGGAGGCGGGAAAGAGGTGAAATCTGCGGGGCCGCCGGAAAAACGGAGGGAATATTGTGGATGTGAGCATTGTCCTTGGGCTCCTCGGCGGTCTGGCGCTGTTCCTGTACGGCATGCAGATGATGAGCTCCGGTCTTGAGGCTGCGGCCGGCAACCGGATGAAGCGGATCCTGGAAAAACTCACGGCAAATCGTTTTCTCGGAGTGCTGGTCGGCGCGGGCATCACTGCCGCCATTCAGTCCTCCTCCGCCACGACCGTCATGGTCGTCGGCTTTGTCAACTCCGGTATGATGACGCTGCGGCAGGCAGTGTGGATCATCATGGGCGCGAATATCGGCACCACGATCACCGGTCAGCTGATTGCGCTTGATATCGGCCAGCTGGCCCCGCTTTTTGCGTTTGTGGGCGTGGCGATGGTCGTATTCTTCAAGAAACCCCAGATTCACCACTACGGCAACATTCTCGCGGGACTCGGCGTGCTGTTCATCGGCATGGAGATGATGAGCTCGTCCATGGAGCCGCTGCGCGAGTGGCCTGCCTTTGTGGAGATGGTGAGCACCTTCTCGAACCCGCTTGTGGGTATTCTGGCGGGCGCGCTGTTCACGGCTGTCATCCAGTCGTCCTCGGCTTCCGTCGGCATTTTGCAGGCGATGGCGGTCGGCGGGATTGTCGGGCTGGATTCGGCGGTATACGTCCTGTTCGGCCAGAACATCGGCACCTGCATCACGGCAGTGCTGGCTTCCTTCGGTACCTCCCGCAACGCGAAGCGCACGACCATCATTCACCTGATGTTCAACCTGTTCGGCACTGTGCTGTTTACGATCGTCTGCATGACGACTCCTTTGACGGATCTCTTAGCCTCCTTTACCCCCGGAAGCCCGGATTCCCAGATCGCCAACATGCACACGCTGTTTAATGTTGTCACCACGCTGATCCTTCTGCCGTTCGGCACCATGCTGGTCAAGGTTGCCATGCGCGTCCTGCCGGATCGCAATGAGAACGAGAAGGAAGGCATGCACCTGGCCTATCTGGTGCCCGGCCCGGCACTCACACGCCAGGAGCACCCGATCGGCTTCTCCGCCATGTATGTCAACCAGCTCCGGCAGGAGATCAGCCGCATGCTTGGCATGGCGCGTCAGAATGTGGATCTCGCTTTTGAGGCTGTTTTGGCCGTGGATCCCCGCCGCCTGGAACAGGCCGAGGAAACGGAAGAATATATTGATTTCCTGAACAAGGAGATCTGCCGGTACATTTCGGATGTTATCGTGAATGAGACGAACGAGAAGGATTCCGCCGCCGTCAGTGCGTATTATCTGATTTCCGGCAACATTGAGCGCATCGGCGACCATGCCATCAATATCTGCGAATACACCCAGCTTCTCAAGAGAAAGAATATCCGCTTTTCGGAGGATGCCCGGGCCGAGCTGCTCAAGATGCAGAATGTCTGCCTGGAAGCGATTGACGTGCTGGAGTCCGAGCCGGGCGTCGACGTCGACCGCTGGCTGGAACGCGCCGCTTCCTTTGAGCAGAAGATCGACGATATGACGAGCGAATTCCGCGACAGCCAGCTGGATCGCATGCGCCGGGGCACATGCTCCGACGAGGGCGGCATCATCTTCAGCGAGCTGCTCACCGACTTTGAGCGTATCGGCGACCATGTGCTGAATATTGCCGAGCAGCGCGCCGCCGCTGTCAGTGCCAGCGTATAAATGAAATATTGGGCAAATGATGCGCACATTGAAAAAACACAGCCAACCGGCTGTGTTTTTTTGTTTCCGCCTTATGCTCCGCCTGCGGCGGAGTGCTTCTTTTCCGCTCAGGCCGCGGAGGCCCCCCATTTCTTGCCGTCAAGAAATGGGGGAAAGAACCGCGAGGGGCCTGGCCCCTTCGAACCCCGCGCTTTGTTTTCTACGTTAGGCTTGCGCCCCCTCTCCCCCGTCACGGCCGGCCAAATTTGCGCTGACGCGCAAGACTGGCCGGCTGGTGAGGGGAATCTCCCAAAATTAGCGTGGGAAATAATTTTGGAAGATTCCGTGGGTGGGGGAACGGCTCTACGCGGGTTTGCGGATAGCACCGGGCCGCTGAAGCGTGTCAATTAGCACCACGCTGAAAATCACAGCCCACCTCCCGCACCGCTCCGTGGCTGGGCCGCGGGCCGCACAGCAAGACCCCTCTGCGGCGTGAGATCGCAGAGGGGTCGGCGTGTTTCTGCGAACCGGGCGGCGGGCAAGCCCGCCGCTTGCGCGACTTGCTTCAAGGCTCAGCCTTGGGCTCAGCCTGCGAAGTAGAGGTTGTACCAGACAAGGAAGACGTAGATGGTCCAGATTTTGCGGTTGTTGTCGTGCTTGCCGTGATAGTGGTCGTCGAGCAGGGCAACAAGCGCGGAGGTGTTGAAGAATTTGCGGGCCGTCTCGCTCTCGAAGGCTTCGCGCACAATGCGGTAATATTTTTCCTCGCGCAGCCAGACGCGCGTGGGCACGGGGAATCCAAGCTTCTTTTTCTGCGCCGTGGCCTGCGGCAGATGGCGCATGGCGGCCTTGCGCATGGCATACTTGGTGTTCTCCTTGTTGACGCGCAGGCGGCGCGGCAGGCGCGAGGCGACGGCGAACACCTCCTTGTCCAGGAAGGGGACGCGCAGCTCGAGAGAGTTGGCCATGCTCATGCGGTCGGCTTTGAGAAGAATATCGCCCACCAGCCACACGTTGATGTCGAGATACTGCATCTTGGTCACGTCATCGAGACCCTGCACACGCTCGTAGATCGGCTTGGTGAGCGTCTGCGGACGGGTGCACGGCAGGCCGTCGCGCAGCAGGCGGCGCTTTTCGTCCATGGTGAACATGGAGCAGTTGCCGATGAAGTTTTCCTCGATCGGGAGCGCGCCGCGGATGAGGAAGCTTTTTCCCCGGAAGGAGAAGGGCAGCGCCTTTGCCACGGCCGCCGCCGTGCGGCGCAAAAACAGCGGGAGCCGCTGATAGCCTGCCAGATCGTCCGGCTCGTGATAGATGTTGTACCCGCCGAACAGCTCGTCCGCGCCCTCGCCGGAGAGCACAACCTTGACGTACTCGCTCGCGATCTTCGAGACGAAATACAGCGCGACGCAGGAAGCGTCCGCGAGCGGCTGATCCATGTGGTACTGCACCTTCGGAACGGCGTCCCAGTATTCGTCGGCGGAGATCACCTTGTAATGGTGTTCCAGCCCGATTTTTTCACTCAGATTTTTGGCGAAATCAATCTCGTTGTAGCGATCGCCGTAGTCAAAGCCCACGGTGAAGGTTTTCTGGCCCTTGAAATAGGTCGAGACATAGCTGGAATCCACGCCGGAGGAGAGGAAACAGCCCACCTCCACGTCGCTGATCTTGTGTGCCGCCACGGATTCCTCAAACACCTTCTCGATGGCGGAGACGGCTTCCTCCTCCGTCATGCTCTCGTCAGGCTGGAATTTCGGCTCCCAGTACCGGTGCGTTTCCACCTTGCCGTTGCGGTACCACAGGTAATGCGACGGCAGGAGGGCGTACACGCCTTTGAAAAAGGTCTCGGGCGGGACGACATATTCAAAGGAAATATAGCTGTCGAGCGCGCGCTCGTTGAATTCCTTGTGAAAGCCCGGGAATTCGAGCAGGCTTTTGATCTCGGAGCCATAGAGGAAATGGCCGTCCTGCACGCAGTAGTGCAGCGGCTTGATGCCGAAATAGTCACGCGCGAGGAACAGGCTCTCGTCCTTTGTGTTCCAGATCGCAAAGCCGAACATGCCGCGCAGGCGGGGGAGCAGATCGGGACCCCACTCCTCAAAGCCGTGCACCAGCACCTCGGAATCGGTTTTCGTCGTGAACACATGGCCTTTTTTCAGAAGCTCCGCGCGCAGGCTCTGGTAATTGTAAATCTCGCCGTTGAAGGTGAGCACGAGGGTTTTGTCCTCGTTGTAGATCGGCTGATCGCCGCCCTCGCCCACGTCAATGATACTCAGACGGCGGAACCCCATCGCGATTCCGGGGCCGAGGTGAAAGCCGCTGCTGTCCGGGCCGCGGTGCGTGATCACATCCGTCATGCGGCGCAAGGCAGCGTCTCTGTCCACGATCTCTCCTGTAAAACCACAAACTCCGCACATTGGCTGTTACTCTCCCATCTTATTTTCAGGCGGTTCCTCGCCGGTTGGTGTTTCGAGTATTGAAAAATCCACTGGGGTTTCCTGCGTGTCCTCCGGTTCGTCAATTGCTTCCGCGATGGTTTCCGCGACCGGTTTGGCTACCCATTCGGCCACCGGCTTCGCGACCGGATCGGCGGCTGGCCCGAGGATCTGCTCCGTCCGGGGCTGAGACTGCGGGACGGCTTCATCCGCTGGCTGGGCAGTTTCTGCCGGGGATGTTTCCGTCTGTTCCGGCGTCTCGGGCTGCTCCGGTTCGGACGGTTCCGGTTCGGCGGCCGGAGCTGTCTGCTGCTCCTTTTCCGGTTCCGGCGGGGTGGTTTGCGGAGCGGGCGCCGCCGGGGCCTGCTGCTCTGCCTGCGGCTGGGCGGGCTCGGGCATTTCGCCGCCGTGGCGATAGCGGTACAGCAGAGCGCGCGCAAAGGTTTCGTTGACGAGAAGGAAATCGTCGCCGTCGGGCGGAAGTATGGATTCCGCGATGGCAAGCGCCTGCCGGTATGCGGCAAAAGAGGTCATGCGGCGCACCGGCTCCTCCTCGCCTTCCACAAAGAAGGAAAAGCCGATGCGATCCTTTTCCTCGTCGCAGGTGCAGTAAAAGCCCTGTTCCACGCGCTTGCCCGTGCTGTTTGCCAGCACCAGAGCCAGAAGAAGCTTGACCAGCTCGGCGGCGCGGTCATCCAGCCCGTCCTCAAAGAGAAGGATTTTTTCCTTGAGCGTGGCCAGCGAGCCCGTGACACGCTTGCGCACGCCGCGCAGCTGCGGAAACTGCGCCGAAATACCGGCGGCTTTTTTGGGATCCGGCTCTCCGGGCAGAATGTAGATCATGAAGCGCCGGCTTTTGTCGTGGTACAGGCATGGGTAAGCGAGCATCGCCTGATACCCGCAGTGCGGACAGGTCCAGTCAAAAAGGGATTCCTCCAGCACGCTCAGGCGAAGGTTCGGGTTGACCTCCGCGTTGATTCCGGACCACATTCTCGCCTGCGACATCGCGCCGCAGCCGGGGCATTTCACTTCCTTTTTAATCTCTGTCGACATAGTTATATAGATACCTCTTTCAAATCTCCCTGGTTGCGCCCGCGGCGGAGCTTTCCGCCCGGCGGCATAACTGCTCCTATTATAGCATACCAGAATTTAAAAAGGAATACTTCCGGTTTTTAGTATGGAGAGCACGGCGGGAAATATCACGGGAAAAGAAAAAAGGTATGGAAAAAAAGATTACACAAATAATACTGTTATTCCGGTCTGGAATGCGATATAATGAAAAAAAGAACCCCGAAAAGGAGGAGTTTTCAGATGAGTTTTTTGGAGAACCTGGGAAACGGGATTGCCAGAGTCATAGATTCCGTGGTGGAGAAGAATCACCGTGCGTCCGTGATCAATCGCCTGCGCATTGTGATCCGCAATGAGCGCGAAAACACGGCACGTGCCTATGTGGCGCTGGGCAAATACTATTTTGAGAATCTGCGCGATCCGCAGAACGAGGAGACGGAGCGCCTGTGCCGCTCGGTGGAGGAGAGCACAGCGCGGATGCGCCGCGCCTTTGAGAAGATGGAGGAGATTGCCTCGCAGGCGGAGCCGCAGGACGATCCCTGCGACGGCTGCGGTGAAAGCTGCAATTCCTGCCCCTGCTGCGATCCACAGAGGGACTGTGCTCCCCAGGAGCATGAGGAGCCTGCCCCGGGCGTTCTCTCGGATTTCTTTACGGGACGCAGACGCTTTGTCGTTTTGCCGGACGATCCGGACGAGGAAGCGGCGGCGGACGACAGTGGGATCTGGCTGTGAAGCGGATCCTTCTCGGTATGAGTGGCGGCGTGGACAGCGCCGCCGCCGCTGTTTTCCTGCGGCGGCAGGGCTATGAAGTGGAGGGCGCGACCCTTCTGCTTGAGGGAAACGCGGACGGCGCAGGGGACGCCGCCCGTGCGGCCGCTGTTCTGGGGATCCCGCACCGCACGGTGGAGCTGCGGGACACATTCCGCCGCGAGGTGATGGACGTGTTTGCCGCCGAATACCGCGCGGGGCGCACACCGAATCCCTGTGTGCTGTGCAACCGCGCCGTGAAATTCGGCGCCATGCTCCGCTATGCGCTCGACAATGGCTTCGACGGTGTGGCAACCGGGCATTACGCGAAGATCCGCGAGGAAAACGGGCGCTTTCTGCTTGAGGCTGTGGCGTCAAAAAAGGATCAGTCCTATATGCTGTACGCGCTTTCGCAGGAGCAGCTCGCGCGGATTGTGTTTCCGATCGGCTCGCTCGAAAAGGAGCAGGTGCGCGAGGTCGCGCGCGAGGCGGGGCTTGCCGTGGCGTCGAAGCCGGACAGCCAGGATATCTGCTTTGTGCCGGACGGCGATTATGCCGCGTTTCTGGCGCGGTACGCAAACGAGCCGTTCACGCCGGGCGATTTTGTCGACGCCGCGGGGAACGTGCTGGGCCGCCATCAGGGGCTGGCGCGGTATACCGTGGGCCAGCGCAAGGGGCTGGGATCGTTTGGAAAGCCGATGTACGTCACCGCGCTCGATGCTGCCCGCAACCGTGTGGTGCTGGGGGAAGAGGGCAGCCAGTACCGCGCGGATCTGACAGTTTCCGGGGTGAACTGGATCCCGTTTGACGCGCCCGCCGGGCCGATCCGCTGCCGCGCGAAAATCCGGTACCATGCCCCCGCCGCGCCGTGCGAAGTGACGCCGCTTCCCGGCGGGCGTGCCGCCGTGCGTTTTGACGAGCCGCAGCGCTCCGTGACGCCGGGCCAGTCCGCTGTGTTTTACGACGGCGCGCTGGTGCTGGGCGGCGGCTTTATTGACAGTGACATAAAGGAGGATACCCCATGAGCTGGAACAGCAACCGGGATCTCGAACCATGGGAGCTGCCGGACAGGCCCTTGAATCAAACGGAAGAAGAAAAAACATCCTCTGCCGGGTCCCAATGGGTGAACCGACAGGAAAACAAACGATCCACAAAAAAAGAGACGAAGCAGGCTTATGAGATCCCGCCTCCCAATGTGCGGCAGAGGAGCGGCCCCGCCACAAAACAGGCTTCCACGCAGGCGGAGCTGGTGAGCCAGTTCCGCACGGCGCGCCGCCTGTCGAATCTGGGGGCTGTCGGCCTTGCGTGCTATGCGCTGCTGTTTCTGGCGCTGGGAGCACTGTTTCTGCTGCCGGAAATACGCGAGGTCTATTTCTGGAGTTTTAAGGAGCTTGTGTGGCTGTATTCCGCCGTGCCGTCCGGTGCGGCGCTGGTGCTGTTTGTGCTGGCATTTGCCTATCTGAAACGAAACCGCGCCGGGGCGATTGCGGCTATGGTGATAGCCATCCTCCTGCTGTTTACCTCCGGGTTCTGGGGGATTGGAGGAGGGACCGCCTGCTTTGTGGCCCCGCTTCTGATATTTTCCGCGCTGGGGCTTGTGGGTGTGCTTTCCTATCACCGGCTGAAAGCCGCGACTGCCGGCATCCCGAGCGATGTGGTGTTTTCCGCGAAGGCCCCGCGCACGCTGGGTGGGACCATGCTGTTCCTGTTTTTCATTCTGTGTGCACTGGGAAGCGTGATGCTGCTGACGTTCAGCATTTCCTCATACCAGAAGGAATCCGAGTCCTCCGAGCTGTGGCCGGAGGAGATCAGCGTGGTGTCCGAAGCTCCCGAACCGGATCCCGGTGACACGGTGGCGCCCGAATGGGGCGTGGAGGAAGCGGAGGAGCCGCTGCCGGAGGAATCAGCGGCAGAGGAAAAGCCTTTGGAGTGGAGTGTGGCCGCTATCCCGGACACGGATCTCGCGATCCCAATGCCGTCTGATATGGAGTTATATGAGGAGGAATCCTATCGGGAACTGTTTGGTTCCGGTGGCAATACATATGCTTACAGCATCGAGTGGAGCACGGACAGCCGGTTCGAGAGCTTTGACAAGGATGAGGCGCTGGATGCGATCGGGAGATTGGTCGGATCAAATGAGGGTGATGTTCCCCAAATGACCATTGACGAGACGCAGGACGGGATTTTATATATGCAGGTCAGTGTGCAGTCTGATTATGGTTATGTCTATACGATACGTTCATTTTTTTATGGTGATACGATAGGCCGAGTGACCTACACGCAGTTTGAACCGCCCGTGTGGTCGGAGGAGTATGAAGCAGCCGTTAATGCCTGCTTCAATCAGCTTCGTGTAGAATAAGCTCAGGCCGCATGGCCCCCCATTTCTTGACGCCAAGAAATGGGGGAAAGAACCGCGAGGGGCTTTGCCCCTTCGAACCCCACGCTTTGTTTCCTACGTTCGTTTACCGCCCCCTTTCCCCCGTCACGGCCGGCCAAATTTGCGCTGACGCGCAAGACTGGGCGGCTGGTGGGGGAATCTCCCCAAATTAGCGTGGGGAATAATTTGGGGAGATTCCGTGGGTTGGGGTACGGGCTTGCGGGAAGCTGTGCGCGTCAATCAGCACCCCAGCTGAAAATTGCAGCCAACCTTCCGCGTTAATCCGTGTGAACAACGCGGGCCGCAAAGCAAGACCCCCTTGCGACGTGAGATCGCAAGGGGGTCGATGTGTTTTGCTATGGTTCGCCGCGGGACGCGGCGTGCGCGACTTGCGTGCAGACTCAGTCTGCCTTGAGGCGGAGGAAGAGGGACTTGAGGTCCTCGACGTTGGTGTCCTTCGGGTTGCCGGGACGGCAGGCGTCGGCATAGGCGGATTCCGCGAGGAAGGTGAGATCCTCTTCCTTGAGGGCGGGCAGGGTGGCGGGGATGCCCACGTCGGCGGAGAGCTTCGCGACGGCATCGACAGCGGCCTTGCGGTACTCGGCCTGGCTCATCGCGTCCACACCGGGAACACCCATGGCGCGCGCGATCTCGCGGTACTTCTCGCCGGTGCATTCGGCGTTATACTCCATCACGATGGGGAGCATCATGGCGCAGGCCACGCCGTGGGGCGTGTCGTAAACAGCGCCGAGGGTGTGCGCCATGGAGTGCGCGATGCCAAGGCCAACGTTCGAGAAGCCCATGCCCGCGATATACTGGGCGAGAGCCATGCCTTCGCGGCCTTCCTTGGTGTTCTCCACCGCGCCGCGCAGGGAGCGGGAAATGATCTCGATAGCCTTGAGATGGAACATGTCCGTCATCTCCCAGGCACCCTTGGTGATGTAGCCCTCAATGGCGTGGGTCAGCGCGTCCATGCCGGTGGCGGCGGTCAGGCCCTTGGGCATGGAGGACATCATATCGGGATCGACAATGGCCACAACGGGCATGTCGTGCGGGTCAACGCAGACGAACTTGCGCTTGCGCTCCACGTCGGTGATGACGTAGTTGATCGTCACCTCAGCGGCGGTGCCGGCCGTAGTCGGCACGGCGATGATCGGGACGCAGGGCTTCTTCGTGGGAGCCACGCCCTCAAGGCTGCGCACGTCGGCAAACTCGGGGTTGTTGATGATGATGCCGATCGCCTTGGAGGTGTCCATGGAGGAGCCGCCGCCGATGGCGATGATGTAGTCGGCTCCGGCGTCCTGGAACGCCTTCACGCCGTCTTTTACGTTTTCAATCGTCGGGTTGGCTTTGATGCCGGAGTAAATGGCATAAGCCAGACCGGCCTTGTCCAGCAGATCTGTGACCTTGGCCGTGACGCCGAACTTGATGAGATCCGGGTCGGAGCAAATGAGGGCCTTCGAGAAGCCGCGTGCCTTGGCTTCCGTGACGATCTCCGCGATCGCACCGGCGCCGTGGTAGGAGGTTTCATTGAGCATAATGCGGTTTGCCATAATTTCTGTCACTCCTCGTCAAAAATAAAAAAGGGGCGTGCGCCAGCAGGACGCACGCCCTCTGTCCCTTTCATGGTACAAAAACGGGACAAAAAAGTAAAGTGACAGATGATAAGAAATGTCTATTTTTCCGAAGCTTCTGTGGGTGGCTGCTCCGATTCCCCCAGCAGGCCATGCTGCCGGAACAATTCCGCCAGCGGAGCGGGAAACGCCTGCACCATGCGGAAAGCGAGCAGGGCCGGACTGTCCGGCATCCCGCCGAGCACCCATTTTACCGTCATCGCAATGGCTCCGCAGCAGTAGGCTTCCAGAAGGAACGCCATATTTTCGTCCGGCGATTGCCCGGTTTTGCTCCGGATCAGGTCGGTGAAGAAACGGAGGATCAGCTCCAGATCATGGTCGCGCAGGGAATTCTGCGCGTTGGAGCGGAAGGCCGCGCGGAAAAAGACGCGCTCCTGCCGGATAAACGCAAACTTGCGTTCATATCCCTCGCGCACGGTGCGCCCGCTGCCCATGTGCTCAAAGGATTCGAGAAGCAGCTTGTCGAAATACCAGTTGATCAGATCGTATTTATCCGCAAAATGGCGGTAAAACGTCTGCCGCGCCACACCCGCCTCGCGGACAATGCGGCTGACGGTCAGGCTGTCCACGGGGGTATCGCGCATGCAGCGGCGCGCCGCATCCGCCAGCTTGTATTGGATCGCTTCGCCGCGCTCTTGTGCCATTGCGTTTCCTCCTGATGTTCGCCCTTCTGAAAGGGCGTTCCGGTTACAGCAGCTCGATTCCCGCGTCGCGGCAGGCGGCGAGGGTAGCGTCGTCCCACACGGAAACCTGCACCTCGCCGATGTGCGCCTTGTGCAGCAGCAGCATGCACAGACGGGACTGCCCGATGCCGCCGCCGATCGTGAGCGGCAGCTTGCCTTCGAGCAGCATCTTATGGAAGGTCAGGGAACGGCGGCTGTTGCAGCCCGCTTCCGTAAGCTGGCGGTCCATCGCCGCAGGGTCCACGCGGATGCCCATGCTGGACAGTTCAATGGAGCGATCCAGCACCTCATCCCAGAAGAGCAGGTCGCCGTTGAGCGTCCAGTCGTCGTAGTCCGGGGCGCGTCCGTCGTGGCGTTCACCGGAGCGCAGGCGTCCGCCGATCTGCATGAGGAAGGCGGTGCGGCATTCGGCCAGCAGCGCGTCCTCGCGTTCCTTCGGGGAGAGATGCGGCCAGCGATCCTCCAGCTCCTGCGTCGTCACAAAGGTGATGTCGCGGGACAGCCCGCCGGGAAGCTGGGGGAAATAATATTGCAGCTCTTCGAGTGTGTTGCAGATCACACCCGCAATTTTGCGGACGGTTTCCTTCAGATAATCCACGTTGCGATCCTCGGGAAGAATGACCTTCTCCCAGTCCCACTGGTCGACGTAGATCGAGTGCAGGTTGTCAAGAACCTCATCGCGGCGAATGGCGTTCATGTCTGTCAGAAGGCCGTTGCCGGGGTGGAAATCGTAGCGGTACAGGGCCATGCGTTTCCACTTGGCCAGCGAATGCACGACCTGCGCGCCCTCGCCGCCGACGGCGGGAATGTCGAACGCCACCGGGCGCTCCACGCCGTTAAGGTCGTCGTTCAGGCCGCTGGACGGCTCAACGAACAGCGGGGCAGTGACGCGCTTGAGATGCAGCGCAAGGCACAGCTTCTGCTGAAACAGGTTCTTGATCAGGCCGATGGCCTTCTGCGTGTCGTACAGCCCGAGACAGGAGCGGTACCCTTCCGGAATCCAAACATGGTTCATGTCGATCACTCCCTCGCCCCCGCGCGCGCCGGGGCAGAATTATGCGGAATCCCGCTTTTTGCAGGAAACCAGTTGATAAATTGCAAAATAACATTTTTATTGTACCGCATGAAAGCAAGTCCTGTCAAGCGGGATCAGCTCTCCCAGCCGCGGTTCTGCGCCATTTCCAGGTATTGCTGCCAGGTGATCAGCACCTGGCGGGGCTTGCTGCCCTCGTGCGGGCCGACAACGCCCATCTGCTCCATCTCGTCGACCAGCCGCCCGGCGCGGGCATAGCCCAGGCGCAGCCTGCGCTGCAAGAGAGACGTGGACGCCTGCCCGGCCTCCACCACACAGCGTACCGCCTCGGGGATCATCGGATCGCCGTCCGGGGTGTCGTTTTCGCTGGACTGCTCCTGTGTGCCGCCGCGTTCAATTTCCTCCATCACGCCTTCGTCATACTCGGCGGAGGCGGCCTGGCGGATGAACTCCACAACGGCTTCAATTTCACGGTCATCGATAAAGCAGCCCTGCACACGGGTGGGCTTGTTGTTGCCGATGGGGGAGAAGAGCATATCTCCGCGTCCCAGCAGCTTTTCGGCTCCGCCCATGTCAAGGATGGTGCGGGAGTCCACCTGCGAGGACACGGCGAACGCGATGCGGCTGGGGATGTTCGCCTTGATGATGCCGGTGATGACGTCCACGGACGGCCGCTGCGTCGCAATGACCAGATGCATGCCGGCGGCGCGCGCCATCTGCGCGAGACGGCAGATGGAATCCTCCACCTCGTTCGGGGCAGCCATCATGAGGTCGGCCAGCTCGTCAATAATAATGACAATCTGCGGCATGTGCTCCATGCGCATGCCCTGCTCATCAATATAATTGCGCTCCTGTGCCAGACGGTTATAGGAGTTGAGATCGCGCACATTGTTGGCGGCAAACTGCTGGTAGCGCCGCAGCATCTCCGTTACCGCCCAGCCGAGCGCTCCGGCGGCCTTGCGCGGGTCTGTCACCACGGGGACAATGAGGTGGGGGATGCCGTTGTAAATTCCCAGCTCGACCACCTTCGGGTCGATCATGAGGAAGCGCACCTCCTGCGGCGTGCTCTTGTAAAGCAGGCTCACAATGAGCGAGTTGATGCACACGGACTTACCGGAGCCGGTGGAGCCGGCAATCAGCAGGTGGGGCATCTGCGCCAGATCGGCCATCACCAGCTCACCCGCGATATCGCGTCCGAGCACCGTGGTGAGCGGGCTTTCCGCGCGCCGGAACGCGGAGGATTCGATCAGCTCACGCATGCGCACCGTACTGACCTTCCGGTTCGGTACCTCGATTCCCACGGCGGCTTTGCCGGGGATCGGAGCTTCAATGCGCACGCCCGTGGCGGCAAGGTTCAGAGCGATGTCGTCGGAGAGATTTGTGATTTTGCTGATCTTCACGCCCGCGGCAGGCTGAAGCTCATACCGCGTCACCGCCGGACCCCGGCAGGCTTCCAGCATTGTGGCGCGTACGCCGAAGCTTTGCAGCGTCTCAATCAGCTTTTCGCCGTTGGCATTCAGCTCCTCCTCCACCGAGTCCATGTCCGGCTCAGGGCTGTATTCCAGCAGGGACGTGGGGATAGCGGGCACCTCGACGGTCGGTGTTTTGGGGGCGGGACGGATCGGTTTGACGGTAGCCTGGAAAACAGGCTGGGAAGCAGGCTGGGCCGCCGGTGCGGGAGAATTGGCGGGGGTACTGTTTATGGGGGCGCTGCTCACGGGAGCCGCGCTTATGGGTGGGGCAGCCGCCGGAGCATTGTTGACCGGAGCAGCGCTTACGACTGCGGCAGTATCGGGCGATGTGCTTGCCGGGACGGCGGGTGTTTCCGGCTGCTCGCTCTGCTCGGTGCTTTCCGCAGAAGCTTCTCCATCCGGCTCTGTGACAGCGGCCTCCGAGAGGATCTCGGCCGGTGCTGTCTCGCTTTCCTGGGAAATCTCAGGGGAAGCCTCCTCCCCCTCCTCCGGCTCTTCGTCGGGGAATTGCTCGATATCCCAGTTGGTGAAGAAGGGATCGTCGTCCCAGTCGTCGCTGTTATCCACATATACATAATGGCCGGATCCGGCGGGAGGCGGCAGGGGAAGGTCTGTTGCCGTTGGGGCAGGTTCCGGTTTCTCCGGCTCCGATTTTTCCGGCTCCGGCTGCTCCGGTTCGGGGGCCAGCGGGCCGCGGGTCAGGGGAGCGGGGGATTCGGAGGACGGCGGGGCGGACTGCGCATGATCGAGCAGCGCCGCCAGTGCCTGGGCCTGCTCCTCCTCCGTCAGAGCCGGTGCGGCGGTGGATGCCGCTTCCGGTTCTGGTTCTGGCTTCGGTTCTGGTTCCGGCTCCGGAGTGGGAAGAACCGGTTCCATGGTTTCCTCTGATTCCTCTGGTTCCTCCTCTTCTTCCGGTTCCTCCTGCGGTTCGGACGACAGACGCATCAGCGGGGCAGGGCGGCCGGAGGGATGGGAGACCGTCTGTTCCAGCCGATCCCAGATGGAGACGTCCGCCGGAGCGGATTCGGCGGCGGGTTCGGCCGGTTTGCTTGCCGGGGCAGGAGCGGCAGCCGGTTCTGCGGGCTCGGCAGGCTTCTCCGCCGGAACGGGAGCGGTGGGGCGGGAAGGCGGCTGTGCCGATTCAGAGACCAGAGCGATCAGGCGCTCACGCGCGGTGGGCTCGCGCGGCGTCTCCGGTTCCAGACGGGACACGGGCGCCCGGCCGTCAGGCGAACGGGCAGAGAATACCGGCGGCGCCGGAATCAGGCGGGCCGGAATCACAATACTGCGCGGATTGGGGCGGGGCTTTCCATAGATCTCCCGCACAGGGTAGACTGTGGGCTTTGGCGGCTCCGGTTTGAGCGGCACGGCCACAGGATAATACGGCTTTTTCGGCAGGGACGCATAGTAAGAGCGGTACGGCTCCGGCACCACATTGCGCTGGGCGGCGGGGCGGCGCGCTGCCGGTGGGGAAGCAGGGCGCGGCGGTGCGGAGGAACGAGCCCCTGTGTGCGCGGAAGAGGGGGCCTGTGTGCGGGAGACGGAAGTTTGCGGGCGTGCGGAGGGGAATGCTGCCGCCGGTGCGCTTGTCTGCCGCTGCGGGGAGGGGCTTGCCTGCGTGCTGTCCTGCCGGACAGCGGGCTTCTGTGCGGCAGGCTTCTGCACAGCGGGCTTTTGTGCGGCGGGTTTTTGCATGGGCGCATCCAGCGCAATGTCAATATTGAACGATCGGTTTGCCTGCGAAACGGGTCCCGATTCCCGCAAAACGCGGCGGCGCTCCTCCACAGGATCGCGGGGAGCCTCCGACCGGGGCGGGGTGCTCCGGCGCTGCTCCTCCTCACGTCCGCGCCCAAAGAGGGCGGAAAACCATCCTTCTTTTTTCCTTTTTTCGTGTCTGCTGGGCACCCCAGTCACCTGACCTTCCCGATAAGTTTGCTGCGGCCCCGAAGGGCTCCGTGTGAGAAGAAAAGCCGCCCGGCAGTTGGAGCGCGGGCGGGAAATCGTGTGCTATATATAATAGGATAGGAATATTATAGGGCTTTGCGGCGGCGTTTGTCAAATCCATGGAGACAAAAAAAGTACGCCCCGAAGGGCGTACCGAAAATCTGATATAAGGTTTATACTAGATTTATCTTCTGGCTGCAAAGCAATCGCTGCAGTAGACCGGACGGTCCTCTCTGGGCTGGAACGGAACCTTGCAGGGCTTTCCGCACTCGGCGCAGACAGCGTCGAACGTCTCGCGGGTACCACCGGCTTCGCCTCTGGCCGTCTTGCGGGCGGCACGGCAGGCCTTGCATCTCTGGGGCTCGTTGGTGAAGCCCTTCTCCGCGTAGAACTCCTGCTCACCAGCGGTGAACACGAACTCGGCGCCACATTCTTTGCAGATTAAAGTCTTGTCCTCGTACATTGGATGCTATACCTCGTTTACTCAAAATATGTGCTCCGAACTGACTCAGGCACTGTGATAACTATACGCTATCTTTTCGCTTTTGTCAATAGGTTCCAAAAAAGAAAGTTTTTTCTCTGAAAAAAACAGAAAAGCAGACGAATTTCTTATCATTCTGACACACCCCCACAGAATTATTCCAATTTCTTGGTGGTTTTCCACACAAAACCGAAGTTTTTAATGTGACAAAAGAATTTTAACGCCTGTTTTCCCTTGTGTTTTCCGATCCGGCAGGATATAATAAAAGCGAATATCCGGGTCCGCCGGGAATACGGGCTTCGCCCGGGGAAGGAGCTTCCTTTATGGATGTCGCAATCCTCGAGTTTTTCCGCGATTTTCTGCATAACGATTTTACCCGTTTCTTTTTTCCGCTTGTCAGCTTTCTTGGAAACGCGGGGCTGATCTGGCTGGCGGCCGCGGTGGTCCTGCTGTGCGTCCGGCGCTGGCGGCGTGTGGGAGTGCTGCTGCTGGCGGCGCTTGCCATCACCTTTTTGTTGAATGATATCGTTCTGAAAAACATTGTGGAGCGGCCGCGCCCCTTTGTGGATCATCCGGAGCTGATCCCCCCGATTCGCCTGCCAAGCGGTTTTTCGTTTCCCAGCGGGCATTCGGCCTCGTCCTTTGCGGCGGCGGCGGTGCTGCTGTTCTGCGGGAAACGGTGGTGGGGAATTGCTGCCGTGATTCTCGCAGCGCTGATTGCGTTTTCGCGCGCGTTCCTCTTTGTGCACTATCCCAGCGATGTGCTGATCGGCTCGCTGCTCGGCTTTGCGGTGGGGACGGCCTGCGTCTTTCTGGCGCGCCGCTTTTTTCCGTCGGAAACGCCGCTGGGCGTGTGGAAAATGGGGAAAAATAAAAAACAGGAATAATTCTTGTTTTCTATTGACAAACCCCTTTGCTGCCGCTATACTGAGAGACAGAAGGAAACGGTCCAAAGGGCCGATAAAAAAGGAGAGTATGCAAAATGGAAAAGTATATCTGCAACGCCTGTGGTTATATTTATGATCCCGCCGCCGGAGATCCGGATAACGGTATTGCCCCCGGCACCTCGTTTGCGGCTCTGCCCGACAGCTGGGTCTGCCCGCTGTGCGGCGTCGGCAAGGATATGTTCAGCGAGGAATAAGCCTTCCGGGAACAAAAGCAAGCGTTCGAGCCTTCCCCCGTGGTTTTGTACCATGGGAGGAAGGCTCTTTTTTTGTCTTATTTCTACAAAAAATACGGATGATTTCCGCTTTTGGCTCACTATTAACACTTTATTCATATATTTATCACCTAATAATCACTTGGCGCTGGTAAACTTGGGATTGCAATTATGGGGGATTTTCGCTAAAATAGGAACCGTGCGCACGGAGCAAAATTCAGAGAACTGACAAATCGGGAGATTTGGCTGTCCCCTCCCCGCTCTTTGGCGCAGGACCCCCACAGGGGAGAGGGCAAAGCATATAGGAGGAATTCAGGATGATCGAGGTCAAAAACCTCACGAAGCGGTACGGCTCAAATGTGGCTCTGGACCATGTGAGCTTCTCCGTGGAGGAGGGTACTATCCTGGGCTTTCTGGGGCCGAACGGCGCCGGTAAGTCCACCACGATGAACATCATCACAGGCTACCTCTCCGCCAGCGAGGGCGAAGTGACGGTGGCGGGACACAGCATCCTCGACGAGCCCGCCGAGGTCAAAAAGCTCATCGGCTATCTGCCGGAAATGCCGCCGCTGTATATGGACATGACGGTCAAGGAGTACCTTGATTTCATGTACGACCTCAAGAAGGTCAAGATCCCGAAGGAGAAGCACATCAAGGAGATCTGCAATCTTGTCAAGATCAACGATGTTTACAAGCGCCTGATTGCGAACCTGTCCAAAGGCTACAAGCAGCGCGTCGGCATCGCGCAGGCCCTGCTGGGCAATCCGCCGGTGCTCATCCTGGACGAACCGACCGTCGGCCTTGACCCGAAGCAGATCATCGAGATCCGCAACCTGATCAAAAACCTGGGCCGCAACCACACGGTTGTGCTCAGCTCCCACATTCTGCCCGAGGTGCAGGCCGTGTGCGAGAGAATCCTTGTGATCAACAAGGGTGTGATCGTCGCGGACGGCACGCCCGACAAGCTCAGCCATGATCTGTCGAGCGACCACCGCCTGATCGCCCGCATCGAGGGTCCGGAGCATGAGGTTCTGCAAAATCTGCGCTCGGTAAAGAACGTTATCGAGCTGCAATCCTTCGGAGAGAAGGAGCCGGGCGTGTGCGAGTATTCGATCGAGGGTGCTCCCGGCAAGGATCTGCGCCGCGATTTGTTTGCCTGCTGCACGCGCTGCGGCATGCCGCTTCTCGCGCTCAAGAGCAGCGATCTTTCGCTTGAGGACGTGTTCCTGCGCCTGACAAGCGATTCGTATATTCCGAAATCCATTCAGCATCCCGCGGTGATTCCGTCGGAGAGCTCCGAAGTGAAGGAAGGAGGGGATGAGGCATGACAGCGATCTGGAGACGTGAGCTGCGTTCCTATTATTATTCCCCTATCGCGTATGTGTTCATGGGAGTTGTCCTGTTCCTGTTCGGCGTGTATGATTTCCAGGTCGTCATGACAGGCTCCTCCTATTACATCGGCCAGGTGTACGGCATCATGTTCACCTGGTGCATGCTGTTCCTGCCCGCACTGACGATGAAAACGCTCAGTGAGGATCGCAAAAACAAGACGGATCAGGCCCTGATCACCGCGCCCGTGAGCGTGACGGCGATCGTCTGGGGCAAATTCCTGTCCGCCTTCACCGTGTATCTCATCACACTGGCCATCACGCTGATCCCCGCCTTCATCATCGGCGCGTTCTCGGATCCCACATGGTCGCATATTTTCGGCAACTTTGTCGCTTCGCTGCTGTACGGCGCGGCCATCATCGCGATCGGCGTGTTCATTTCCTCCCTCACGGAGAGCCAGATCGTCGCGCTGGTCGGTACGGTCGGCGTGAGCATCCTGCTGATGCTGATCGATTCCTTCGGCAGCATGCTGGACAACACCTTTTTCCAGACGGTTGTGTCCTGGATCTCCTTCCAGGCGCGTTATACCCCCTTCACCAACGGTATTTTCAATATCTCCAGCGTTGTCTTTTTCGTGAGCGTCGTCGCGGTGTTCAATTTCCTGACCGCCCGCAGGCTCGAAAGCAGAAGATGGAGCTAAAGGGAGGCATAAAACGATGAATCACGACAACGAGAAGAACCCGCGCGTGGACAGCACGCCGGAAAACACAGAGGACGTAAACGCTGCCGCTGAGTCCTCCCCGGAGATTTCCGAGGAGGCGCAGACTGCCGCCGAGCAGGCCAAAAAGCGCAGCGAGGAAAAGAACAAGAATAAGAAAAACAAGCAGAAGAAGGAAAAGGTTTCCCTGAAACAGATGTTTACCAGCCAGAAGTTCAAGCACGGCTCCATGGCCACCGCTTTGACGGCGGTGTTCATCGTGGTGGTTGTACTCGTGAACGTGCTGGTCGGCATTCTGGGCGAGCGCTTCCCGTCCATGAACCTGGATATGACCAAATCCGCGGATAACAGCCTCTCCGAGGAAGCCGGTGAGGTTGTGGACACGGTGGACGAAAAGACCGAGATCATCATCATGATGGAGGAGAGCACCGCCAAGGCGAATTCCAACTATCAGAAGGTGGATTCCATTTCCGCCAAAATGGCCGAGCGCAATTCCAACATCACCGTGGAATACAAAAACCCGGACAAGGAGCCCGGCATGCTCAGCGAGTATGACGGCCTGACCTCCGGCAGCGTGCTGGTGCGCACGGAGAAGCGTTACCGCGTGGTTACTTCCTCCGATCTGTTCCCTGTTAAGTACGATCAGAGCACCTACCAGCAGATCGCCTACACAGACGTCAACGGCGCTCTGGCTTCCGCGATCAGCGCCGTGAACGCCGACACCATGCCGATTGTCGCCTTTGACACCGGCCACAGTGAGATGCTGGATATGACCTCCTATAAGGAGATCCTCAACGACAACAACTTCGACACCGTGGATTTCAACCTTCTCACCGAGGAGATCCCCGAGTCCGCGCAGATCGTTGTGCTGGGCGTTCCCGCCACCGACCTTTCCGAAGCGGAGGTGGAGAAGCTGAACACCTACCTCAACGATACCACCACCTCTCTGGACCGCAGCGTGATGGTAGTGTGCTATCCGGCGCAGGGAGAGCTCCCCGTGCTTAACAGCTATCTGAACGAGTGGGGTATGAACGTAACCCCCGCCGAGGTCATTGAAGGCGATTCCGCCAGCTATGTCCAGTCCCCGGAGATGCTTCTCGCAAACGTTTCCGATTCGCTGGATCTCGACGGCGCGGACAGCTACAGCTATATCCTCAGCCCGCAGACCAACCCGATTGAAATTCTCTGGGAAGGCCGCAACAGTGTGACCACCTATCCGCTGCTGACCTCCTCTGAGTCGAGCTATCTCTATGATGTGGCCACGCAGGAGGAAAAGAAGGACGAAACCGCTTCGTACAATCTGGCCGCCGCGGGCGTGAAGATGATCAAGGGCGAGGACGGTGAGTATTTCAACGCCAATGTCATCGTCATCGGCAGCCCCTATCTCTTCAACGCTTCCTTTACCAATTCTTCCACCTATGGAAACGGTCAGTATATCACGGACCTCTCCAAGTACGCGACCGGAACCACCGGTTCCTCCACCGCGGTTTACAGCACGCCCACACAGACCGTCACGTATGATATCGCGATGTCCAACGGGCAGATCATGTTCATCGGCCTGGGCGTGTTCACCATCCTGATTCCGCTCGCCTTCCTGATCACCGGTATCGTTGTGTTCTTCCGCAGGAGGCATCTGTAAATGAAAAAAAACAGCAAATATCTGATTATCGCCCTGGCCTGCGTCGTGGTGCTGGGCGGCGCTGTCGCCGCCCTCACGCTGACGGGCGGCACAGGGGAGGACACCACCTCCTCGGCTGCCGCTTCTTCCTCCTCCACCGTTGCTCTGATTGAAAAGACGGACGAGGATCTGGCCAGCGTCACCGTCACAAATGAGACGGGGACCATCACCATCCACGCCCATACGGAGACGGTTGAAACCTCCTCGGAGGCTGCCTCCTCCGGCAGCGAGAGTGCGTCCAGCGAAGCCGCGGAGCCGCAGACCGAGGTAGTCTACGAGGTTGACGGTCTGGAGGGCCTGGCGCTGAACGACAATGTTTCCACCCTTGCAAAGGCGGGCTATTCCCTGACCGCGCAGAAATCGATTGGCACGGTGGAGAATCCCGAGGAATTCGGGCTGACCGATCCCACCGCGACGGTTTCGGCCGTGTATCAGGACGGCTCCACCTATTCCTACAGCATCGGTGTGGAAAACGGCGGCTATTATTATGTCCAGCCGGACGGCTCCGATGAAGTGTATCTTGCTTCGATCAGCTCCGTTCTGTTTGATTCCGTCAACGATCTGGCCGATACCGCGCTCTTTGAGCTGGAGATCGGCGAGGATACGTCCAGTGCCGCCAGCGTTGCACAGACGACCGGCACCTATACGGAGTCCGCGATTCTGGACGTTCTGCATCTTTCCGGCACGGCGTTTGAGCGCGCTGTGACGATCGAGTACGATCCCGAAGACGGCTATCTCATGACGGAGCCTCGCCATGCGACGGCAGATTCCACGAAGATGTCCGATATCACGACATCTCTCACCAGCCTTTCCGCGGACAGCCTGGTGAAAGCGCATCCTTCTCAGGAGGATTTGGAGTCCTACGGCCTTGCGGATCCCGCTGTTGTGTGTGAATTCACCTCGGGCGGCAAGGATTATGTGCTCAAGCTTTCCGCCACGGATGCCGACGGGAACCGCTACATCGTGTATGACGGCATCGACGCGGTGTTCCTGATTGCCAACAGCACAGTGACATCCTGGGCGGACGCGGATCCGTTCTATCTGCAAAGCACGCTCACCCTTCTTCCGAACATTATCACGGTAAGCGGGATGGATCTCACGGCAAATGGCCAGGATTATCACTTCACCATCGATCGCGAGGAGAATGAAGAGGAAAGCACAGAGGACAACACCGTCTATAATTATACGGTCAAAAACGGTGACGGTACGGTGCTGGACTATGAGGATAACTTCAAGCACTTCTATCTCACCCTCATCTCGATCACCGTCGCGGAGGATACGTGGGAAATGCCCACCGGAGAGCCGCAGTTTACCTGCACCTTCTCCTATTATGACGGCTCGGATCCCGATACGATCGAATACTATAAGGTTTCCGATCGCCGCTATGCGATCGTGGCCAACGGTGAGCTGATGGGCCTTGCCCTCTCCGACACCGTGGATCTCGCCATGAGCAACCTTGTCCTGCTCAACAACGGCGAAACCGTCCCCGATCCCAATTAACCAGATTGAATCTGGACACAAATCGCGCAAGCGGCGGGCAGGCCCGCCGCCCGGCTTAGGAAAAGAAATCGACCCTCTTGCGATCGGACGTCGCAAGAGGGTCTTGCTATGCTGCCCGCGGCCCAGCCACGGAGCGGCGCGGAAGGTTGGCTGTAATTTTTAGCTGAGTGAAAGTTTTCGCGCACGCCCCAAGGCTGAGCCTTGACACAAGTCGCGCATGCATTGTTGCGTTGTTTTTTATGGGGAAATCCGGTAGGCGTATATGACTGTTTCAGGAGATATCGCAGTTTTCCAGCAGGGAGAGCCATTCCTGCTCCGATCGGGCGTGGGAGAGACGAAGGGAATAAGAAAAATCGCTTCCCTCCCAGACGGCCAGCAGATAACCGGAGGAATCGCCCTTTAACATAACGCAAACGCCGTTTGCCGTGATTTCCGTCACGCTTTCATAGGTGCTGAAATCCCCGGAGGGATCCAGAGAGCCGCGTGCTTTTCGGAAGCAGGCGCTTTCGTCCTCCCCGAACCATTCGATCTGTGCCAGATCCTTTCCAAAGGCTGTGTATTCCGTCTTTTCCGCCGCGAAGGGTATTTCCGGCTCCGTGACGGCGAATCCCACAAGGGCGGCCAGCTCCTCCGCGGAAGCGGTGTTCACGGTGGGGGAAACGGGGTTTCCCACTGCGGATGAGACCGTGGACGGAGGAGCGATCAGGCGGGTGTGCATGACGCCCACCGCAGCAGCCGTCAGCAGAAGCAGGCAGGCCGCAGCCGAAACGACGCGGGGAATGGAGAGCCCGAAAAGGGAGGGGGCTCGTTTCGGACGGAGTTCTCCCAGAATACGCAGGCGCAGATCCTCCGTGACGGAAAGATGATCCATGATTTCCCTATATGTCGTCCTCAAAATCGTACTCCTCCTTTAAGATTTCTTTGAGACGCATCCTCCCGCGCTGAAGATGGGAACGCACGGTGGCTTCCTTCTGTCCCAGAATCCGTGCGATCTGCGGGGTGGAATACCCCTCCTGATAAAACAGATGGATGCTTTCGCGGTATTTGACAGGCAGGGACTTCACCGCCTCCCACACAAAGGACAAATCCTCGCGCTCCTCCTCCGCCAGCGTCTCGCCCAGCTCGTCCGTGGTGCGAAACCGGTTGTAGCGCAGCCGGTTTTTGCTCAGGTTTGCCGCCACCCGCAGAAACCATGCTTTGGCGTGGATTTCGTTCTCAAAGACAGGCTGGCACGTCCAGAAGCGGATCATGGTTTCCTGCAAGACTTCCTCCGCGTCGCTCTGATTATGCAGATAAGAGTAGGCAAAGCGGAGGATATTGCTGCCGAATTCCGTCAGGTACTGCTCGGTGCGCGCTTCCTTTTCCGCCTGGCCGGTCCGACCGCTGTCCGCAAGGAGCAAAGCGGCGGGACGGCTCAGCAGCAGCCGGACAGCTTTTAACAGCAGGGAGGCAGGGGGCGGGCAACGAATCAAAACGGGCCGTGGAAAACCTTCCACGGCCCGTTTGCTCTCAGCCTGCATCCTGAATGGCAATGGAATTGCCGGAGACAGTCACAGAATCCCCCTGCCCGTTCAGAAGCGCATCGATCAATCCCAGCGGCACATAGACGTTTTCCTGCGAAATGTAGGGAGCCATGCCGAAGGAGAACGGCGCGCTCATTCCCACCATCCCGGTGTGGCTGGTTGTGATCTGATACCGATCCACTCCCGGCATCACCACAGTGTGAACGTCGCCGGTGTCGACCAGAACCGATCCGTCCTCCTGCTGTGTGACGGTAAAGCCAAGCTCCCGCGCCACGGGGAAAAGAGGGATCATCAGGCAGGCGCTCTCTTCCAGCTCCACGCCATTCACCTGTAAGGAGTAAGCGCCGGGATCGGACGGAGCTTCACCGGAGACCGGCGGCGCGTCCTCCTGCGGTGCGGAAGAGAGCGGGAGCGGCGTTCCGCCTGCGGCAAAGGCGCTGGCGGCGGCTGTTCCCGCCAGAAGCGTCATCGTCAGAACAGCAGCGAGGATTTTCTTGCGAATCATAGAAACAATCTCCCTTCTTTGAGCCCTGGGGCTTCTTGGTATGACAATGAAGATACACCTGGGAGATGGATTCTGTTGCAGTCAGAGGAAATTTTTTTAAATTTATTTTTCGCTGCCCGCCTTCAAAATCGCGCCGGTGTTGCCGGAGGTCACGAGGGAGGCGTAGCGGGCAAGATATCCCGTTGTGATGCGCGGCGCGCGCGGCTGCCACTTGGCGCGGCGTGCGGCCAGCTCCTCATCGGAGACGCGCACATTCAGCTGGTTGTTCATGATATCCACATCGATGATATCGCCCTCCTCCACGAGCGCGATCGGGCCGCCCACGGCGGCTTCCGGGGAAACGTGGCCGATGGCCGCGCCGCGCGTCGCGCCGGAGAAGCGTCCGTCCGTGATGAGCGCCACGGTGGAGCCAAGGCCGCGTCCCATGATGGCCGAGGTTGGGTTGAGCATTTCGCGCATGCCGGGGCCGCCCTTCGGGCCTTCGTAGCGGATCACCACCACGTCGCCGTCGACGATCTTGCCGCCCATGATGGCCGCCATGGCGTCCTCCTCGCAGTCAAAGACGCGCGCCGGGCCGGAATGCTGGAGCATTTCGGGCGCAACGGCGGAGCGCTTTACAACGCAGGAATCGGGCGCGAGATTGCCGCGCAGCACCGCGATGCCGCCGGTCTTGCTGTACGGGTTCTCCACCGGACGGATGACTTCGGGATTCTTGTTCACGCTGTTCGCGATGTTTTCCCCGACCGTCTTGCCCGTGCAGGTGAGCAGATCCGTCTGAAGCAGGCCCAGCTTGTTGATCTCGTGCATCACGGCGTACACGCCGCCCGCTTCATAGAGATCCTCAATGTGATGCGGGCCAGCCGGGGCCAGATGGCACAGGTTCGGCGTGCGGTCGCTGATGTCGTTGGCCATATCCATGTTCAGCTCGATGCCGGCTTCATGGGCGATGGCGGGCAGGTGAAGCATGCTGTTTGTGCTGCATCCGATCGCCATGTCCATCGTCAGTGCGTTGCGGAACGCACCCTCGGTCATAATATCGCGCGGACGGATGTTGCGGCGCACCAGCTCCATGATCTGCATGCCCGCGTGCTTCGCGAGACGGATGCGCTCGGAGTAGACAGCCGGGATCGTGCCGTTGCCGGGCAGACCCATGCCGAGCACCTCGGTCAGGCAGTTCATCGAGTTCGCCGTATACATGCCGGAGCAGGAGCCGCACGTCGGGCAGGTCTTTTCCTCAAACTCGCGCAGCTTTTCCTCGGTAATTTTGCCCGCCGCGAACGCGCCCACAGCCTCGCTGGCCGCGGAGAAGCTGACCTTGCAGCCGTCCACCGTGCCCGCCAGCATCGGGCCGCCGCTGACGAAGATTGTCGGCAGGTTCAGGCGAGCCGCCGCCATGAGCAGGCCGGGCACGTTCTTGTCGCAGTTCGGCACCATCACAAGGCCGTCAAAGCCGTGCGCCATCGCCATGCATTCGGTCGAATCCGCGATCAGATCGCGCGTCACGAGCGAATACTTCATGCCTGAATGGCCCATGGCGATGCCGTCGCACACCGCGATCGCCGGGAACACCGCCGGGGTGCCGCCCGCCATCGCGACGCCGAGCTTAACCGCCTCCACAATCTTGTCAATGTTCATATGTCCCGGCACGATCTCGTTCTGCGAGCTCACAATGCCGATTAAGGGGCGCTTCATCTCCTCCTGTGTGAAGCCGAGCGCATTGAACAGCGCGCGGTGGGGAGCATTTTGCAGCCCGTTGATGATGGATTCGCTTTTCATGGGGTATCGCCGTCCTTTCCCTTTTTTCACGAGGTTATCATACAAGCATTATACTTGTCGTACATCTATTTGTCAAGAAACATCCTCCGGATCGTGGGGATCCGCCGTATCCTGCTGCTGGGCAAGGAGCACGTCGCGGATGAGATTGAACAGATCCTCACGGGTGGAGAGCTCTCCGGCGCGGCGGCGGAACTCAGCCGCGCCGCGCACGCCCTTCATATACCAGCCGACGTGCTTTCTGGCCTCGTTCATGGCGCGCCCTTCGCCCTTGAGCTCGCACATGGCTTCGATATGCTTGGCCATCACCGTCAGTCGCTCGTAAATGCCCGGCGGGGGGATGATCTGCGTTTTGTCGATCAGGCAGGCGTTGATCTGCTGGAAAATCCACGGATTCCCGAGAGCGGCGCGCCCCACCATGACGGCATCGCAGCCGGTGGTTTCCAGCATTTTCGCGGCAGCGGCGGGGCTTGTGACGTCGCCGTTGCCGATGACGGGAATCGAGACGGCCTGCTTGACCTGCCGGATGATATCCCAGTCGGCGGGCGGGCCGTACATTTCATCGCGGGTGCGGCCGTGCACCGTGACGGCGGAGGCCCCGGCGTGTTCGCAGACGCGGGCTATTTCCACGGCGTTGACGCTGTTCTTGTCCCAGCCCTTGCGGATTTTCACCGTGACGGGAACCGGGACGGCGCGCACGACGGCGGAGACAATCGCGCCGCAGAGGAGGGGGTTTTTCATAAGCGCGGAGCCGGAGCCGTTGTTGGCGATCTTCGGTGCGGGACACCCCATATTGATATCAATAAAATCCGGGGAATACTCCATGCAGATTTTCGCGGCTTCGGCCATGATATCCGGTTCATAGCCGAAAAGCTGGATCCCGGCGGGATGCTCGTCGGGGCTGAGATGCATGAGCTCGGGTGTTTTCTTGTCGTGGTAATGCAGCGCTTTGGCGCTGACCATCTCGGTGATGGTGGCGGCTGCGCCGAAGCGGGCGCAGAGGGAGCGGTAAGCTTCGTCGGTGACGCCCGCCATGGGCGCGAGGAGAGCGAAGCCGTTGAGGGTAACAGAACCAATTTGCATAGGGAGTTCCTCCGTGACAAATGGGATAAAATATGATAAGCTAAGAAAGCCGACGGGAAGCACGGCGGAGCCGCTTGAAGTTTTCGTCCACCTTTTTCCAAAAGGTGGCGGGGATAGGGGCAGAGCCCCTATAAAAGCGCCGCAGGCGCAAGCACATCCGTGCAAGCAAAAAACAGCGAAGCGCCTTTTTTGCGCCCTCGCGAGCCGCCCAAAGCCCGTTTCCCAACCAGCCCGGCACGTTCGCACCAAGCCCTGCGCGCCTTTGCAAACTGAGAGCATCCCGTAAACCGCCATAGTTCACGGCTCTTTTTCGTATCGCGCCCCCGCGCCTGCCTGCGTTCCCTGGCGAAACCGGGAGCCTTTCCAACCCGTCCAAACTCGTTTGCTTTCTGACTACTCATTATATAAAAGAACCGGAGGAATTACAATGTCAAATCCCACAACCCTGTCCACCGAAGCCATCGTAACCCCGGAGATGCTGGCCTGCCACGTTGGCTCCGGCTCTCTGCCCGTGCTGGCGACCCCGATGGTCGCGGCGCTTCTCGAGCAGTCCGCCTGCCTGCTGGCGCAGAAATACCTTGACGAGGGCATTACCTCCGTCGGCACGAAGCTTTCCCTTTCCCACGACGCTCCTTCCCCGGAGGGCGCGCACATCACCGCCACGGCCACTCTCGTCGCGCAGGAGGGCCGCGTGTTCCGCTTTACGCTGGAGGCGCGCGACGACGCGGGCGTGATTGCCACCGGCACACATGAGCGCGTGTCCGTGAAAGCCGCCACCTTCCCGGAGAAGGCGGCCGCCCGCCTGCCTCGGTGAGTCCGATGCGTCCGCGTTTTTCCGCCGTCCTGTTTGACCTCGACGGCACTCTCACGGAATCGCATCCCGGCATCCTGCACTGTGTCCGCCTTTCCCTCGAAGAAATGGGCCTGCCCATCCCGCCGGAGGACACGCTGCGCCGCTTCATCGGTCCGCCGCTCTGGTACAGCTACACCACCTTCTGCCATCTGACTCCGGAGCAGGCGGAGGAAGCCGTGGAGCGCTACCGCACGCATTACCGCGCGGGCGGCTATCTGGAATGTTCCGTCTATCCGGGGATCCTTCCTCTGTTGGAGGATCTGCGTGCCGCCGGGGCAAGGCTGGCTGTTGCCACTGCCAAGCCCGCCCAGATGGCGCATGCCGTCTGTGAGAGCTTTGGGATCCTCTCCCGCGTCGACTTCCTGTCCGGCAACCGTGAGGATGAAAAGGGCATGGGTAAGCGAGGCCTGATCGAAGCGGCCTGCACCGGTCTGGGTGTTCCCCCGCGGCAGGCCGTCATGATCGGGGATACCCGGTATGACCGTGACGGCGCGCGCGAAGCGGGAACCGCCTTTGTCGGAGCGGCTTACGGCTATGGCTCTCCCGGTGAGCTGACGGGTGAGGGAAGCCTGGGCGCGGCGCAGTCCCCGGAGGGCCTGCGGGCGTATCTGCTTCTCCCCTGAATTTACAATATATTCATGGATTTTTCCCGGGAAATCCTGCTATAATGAGACAAGTATTATCGGGCCGGGAGGGAAGGCTGTGGCTAGAGAACGGTATCTGCTGCACGCGGGCGAGGAGGAGATCAACCGCGCCGGTGCGGAGATCACATTGAAAACCAAAAAGGATAAATGGAATAATTTCTGGTTTTACCACAAGACTCATGTAATTGTGGCGGCTATCGCGGTGCTGTTTGTGGCGTACATGGTCTACGATATGGTGACGAAAGTTCACCCCGACTATAACATCGCGATTCTGACCTCACAGACAATCCCCTCTGATCTTTCGGATCAGCTCGCGGAGGAAATGGAGAAATACGGAGAGGATATCAACGGAGACGGCGAGATTGTCGTGCAGATGAACGTCTTTGAGATTGCGCAGGGCGAGGCTGCCAATACGATGGATCCCAACATGCAGATGGCCGGGATCGTGAAGTTCCAGGGAGACGTTCAGACAGGCGATTCCTATATTTATCTGACGGACGACGACAGCTTTGTTGCCTACGGCACAGAGGAGGGACTGTTCACCTATCTGGACGGTTCTCTGCCGGAGGAGGGCGCGGATGATTATGAAAACATGCGCCTGCCGATGTCTGAGTGCAAGGGGTTGGCCGATACGGAGATCGGCGAGGTTTTCAGTGATTACAGATTCTCCCTGCGCTGGATCCGCGACGATCTTCTGGACAAAAAACCCGATTATTATGTTGGCTGCAAGGAGCTTTATGAAAACCTTGTGGCGGGTACGCCCACCAACGCCGGCGGCGAGGATGCTTCCTCCTCCGCCGAAGCGGCTTCCTCTGCCGCGGAGTAAGCTTTCAGAAATACAGCGCCCGTTCCCCATATGCTTTGTGGGGAACGGGCGCTTTGTTGTGCGGGAAAGCACCTGAGAGCCTGACGTTCGGAAAAAATCGCTTCGCTCTTTTTCCTGGCTTTCTTTGGCTTCGCACGGTTTTATGGGGCTCTGCCCCAGACCCCGCAAGCCTTTTGAAAAAGGCTTGAGCGAAAACTTTATGTTTGCTCTTTGGAAGCTGGTTGTTTATGGAGCCGCAGGCCGCCGTAACCGCGTTCGATCCGGCCCTGCGCCGCCAGGCGCGAGAGCACGCGCGTCACCGTCACGCGGGAAAGACCCGCCAGCCCGGCAATCTCCTCATGCGTCAGGCGCACCATGCCTTCCTCGTCCGCCAGACCGTGCAGCAGCCGTTCCACACGCTCATCCGCGCGCAGAAAGGCCAGCGCGTCCACCTGCGCCGAGAGCAGCCGGATCGTCCCGGCCAGCGAGTGCATCAGATCCATCGCAAGCTGGGGGCGCAAAGCAATGCATTGCAGCAGCGCCGGACGGTTAACGGAAATGATCTCCGACTTTTCCAGTGTGCGCGCCGAGGAAACGCGCATTTTTCCGTCAAAAAACGACGCTTCCCCAAACAGCTCCCCCGGCGCGACCAGCCGCAGGATGTGTTCTCCGCCGTCCGGCGAGGAGAGCGTGATTTTCACGGATCCGCTCAGCAGGTAATAGAACTGCACCGCCGTTTCCTCCTGCGAATAGACCGTCTGATTTTTGGCGTAAAGCCGGATCGGCTGCGTTTCCTCAAAGATTTTCCACGGATTTTCCGCGTGCTGTGCCATGCTGTTTCCCTCCTGATCCCGGTGCATCGTCTGTCCCATGCCGTTTTTCGCCCGTTGTCAGGCAGAATTTTTTCTATTGTAACATATGATACATTCTTTTTGCAAGAAATCTGGCATACTGGAAGGCACAGACGCCGTCGGAGAACGGGCGGCAGGGAAAAGGAGAGAGGAAAAATGGGAATGACCATGACCCAGAAGATTCTGGCGGCGCACGCCGGTCTGGACCATGTGGAGCCGGGCCAGCTCATCGAAGCGAAGCTGGATCTGGTGCTTGGCAATGATATCACCTCGCCTGTGGCGATCAATGAATTTGAAAAATGCGGCGCGGATTCCGTGTTCGACAAGTCGCGCATTGCGCTGGTGCTCGACCACTTCACCCCGAACAAGGACATCAAGGCGGCGGAGCAGTGCCGTCAGGTGCGTCAGTTCGCGTCCAAATATGATATTGACAATTTCTTCGATGTGGGCCGCGTGGGCATTGAGCACGCGCTTTTGCCCGAGCAGGGCATCGTGGTGCCGGGCGACTGCGTGATCGGCGCGGACTCTCACACCTGCACCTATGGCGCGCTGGGCGCGTTCTCCACGGGCGTCGGCTCCACGGATATGGCCGCGGGTATGATCGCGGGCAAGACGTGGTTTAAGGTTCCGTCCGCGATCCGCGTCACACTGCGCGGCAAGCTGCCGGAATTTGTCAGCGGCAAGGACGTGATTCTTCACCTGATCGGGGAGATCGGCGTGGACGGTGCGCTGTATCAGTCTCTCGAGTTCGCCGGCGACGGCGTGAAGAGCCTGTCCATGGACGACCGCCTGTGCATTGCGAACATGGCGATCGAAGCGGGCGCGAAGAACGGTATTTTCCCGGTGGACGAGGTGACGCTTGCCTACGGAAAGAACCGTTTCCGCCGCGAAGCCGTCGTCTATGAGGCAGACCCGGACGCGGTGTATGACCGTGAGGTTGTCATCGAGCTCGACAAGCTCCGCCCGACGGTGTCGTTCCCGCATCTGCCGGAGAACACGCGCACCATCGACGAGGTGGGCGAGGTGAAGATCGATCAGGCGGTGATCGGTTCGTGCACGAACGGCCGCATGGAGGATCTGCGCATGGCGGCTTCCATCCTCAAGGGCCGCAAGGTAGCCGACGGGGTGCGCTGCATCATCATCCCCGGCACCCAGCAGATTTATCTCGACGCGATCCGCGAAGGGCTGGCGGAGACGTTTATTCTCGCGGGCGCGATTTTCAGCATGCCGACCTGCGGCCCCTGCCTGGGCGGTCACATGGGCGTGCTCGGCAAGGGGGAGCGCGCTGTCTCCACAACAAACCGCAACTTTGTCGGCCGCATGGGCCACATTGAGAGCGAAATTTACCTTGCCAGCCCGGCTGTTGCCGCCGCCAGCGCGGTGACGGGCTATCTGACCGACCCGGCCAAGCTCAACTGAGGAGGAATCGACATGAACGCACATGGACTGGTACACCGCTACGGCGATAACGTGGATACGGACGTAATCATTCCCGCCCGTTATCTGAATACAGCCTCCCACAGCGAGCTGGCCGCTCACTGCATGGAGGACATCGACAAGGATTTTGTGAAGAAGGTTAAGCCCGGCGACATTATGGTGGCGGGCAAGAACTTCGGCTGCGGCTCCTCGCGTGAGCACGCGCCGATTGCCATCAAGGCCAGCGGGATTTCCTGCGTGATTGCGCCGACCTTCGCGCGCATTTTCTACCGCAACGCAATCAACATCGGTCTGGCGATTCTGGAATGCCCCGAGGCCGCCGCGGAAATCCAGGCGGGCGACGAGGTGTCCGTGGATTTCGATACCGGTGTCATCCAGGATGAAACCACCGGAAAAACCTTCCAGGCACAGCCCTTCCCGCCCTTTATTCAGAACATTATCCGCAAAGGCGGGCTGCTCAACAGCCTTCAGGAAAAGTAAAAGGCAAAAGAATTCCCGGCTTCCGCGTCCTTCCGTTGGGAAAGGGCGCGGGGGCCTTTTTGCAGAGCGGGAAAAGGTTTACACAGAGAAAAAAGTTTTTTATAATAAAAAGCAGATAAAAGCAAAGGTTTCCAATTGTTGGAGACAGAGGGAGGAAAAAATGGAGCTTTATCTTTCAGACAAAAAAGGTGTGCCGATTCAAAAAGACATGATCGGCCTGTTCTTTGAGGACATCAACTATGCCGCAGACGGCGGACTGTATGCGGAGATGATTGAAAACCGCTCATTCGAGTTCCTCGACTGCTATGGCACGGTGGGCGACTATTACACGAAGCACGATCCCGGATATGCCTGGGAGCCCACGCAGGAGTATGGCCAGGGCCGTATGGAGTATGTCATGGGCAGTCCGCTGGACCGGGCAAATCCGCATTACCTGCGTTTTACGGTCGATTACGCCGGACAGGGCTTTGCGAACAAGGCATATGACGGCCTGCGTCTGGAACAGGGAAAAAGCTACCGGGTTTCGTTTTATGCGCGCTGCGTCCGGTATCAGGGCGGCCTGCGCGTCGCGGCTGTCAAGGAGCGTGTGGAATACGCGGCAGCGGAGATCACCTGCGTAAGCGAGGAGGAAAACGCCTGGCACAAGTGGACGCGGTACGAAGCTGTGCTCACCGCAAAAGAGGATGTGCGCGGCGCGCGGTTTGTGCTGTCCCTCACGCAGCCGGGTGTGGTGGAGTTTGATTTTATCTCCCTCATGCCGGAGGACGCGGTGGCGGGCGTGTTCCGCCGGGATCTGTTTGAACTGCTCAAGGGCCTGCACCCCGGATTCCTGCGCTTCCCCGGCGGCTGCATCATCGAGGGCAACACGCTGGAAAACCGCTATCGCTGGAAGGAGAGCGTCGGACGCCCGGAGAGCCGCCGGAACAATTTTAACCGCTGGGCCATGCATGACACCAAGCAGGAGAGCGGCTTCCACACCTGCTATTCGCACTATAACCAGTCGCTTGGCCTGGGCTACTACGAATATTTTCTGCTGTGCGAGCTGATCGGCGCGCAGCCGCTGCCTGTTCTGAACGTTGGCCTGGCGTGCCAGTACCAGTCGTATGAGCTGGTGGAGATGGACGATCCCGCTTTTGCGGAGTTCGTGCAGGACGCGCTCGATCTGGTGGAGTTTGCCAATGGTTCCTCGGAAACCAAATGGGGCGCCGTGCGCGCGCAGATGGGCCATCCCGCCCCGTTCGGCATGACGATGATGGGCATCGGCAACGAGCAGTGGCAGACGGAAAAGGTGGATTTCTTCTCCCGCTATCAGGCGTTTGAGCAGGCGATCCATGCAAAATATCCCGAGATGCGCCTGATTGGCTCCGCGGGCCCCGATATCACCTCGGAGCGCTATACGGCCGCATGGGACTTCTACAAGGAAGCCGCGCCGAAGAAGGAGAACTTTGTCTACGCGGTGGACGAGCACTATTATGTCAAGCCGGAATGGTTCTACGAGCACACCGATTTTTACGATGCGTACCCGAGAAACATCAAGGTCTTTTCCGGCGAGTACGCCGCGCATCCGGTGAACGGCATGAACCGCCCGGACGCGAACACGCTTGGCGGCGCGCTGGCGGAGGCGGCTTTCCTCACCGGTGTGGAGCGCAACGCGGATGTGGTGGTGCTGGCTTCCTATGCGCCGCTTTTTGCCCGTGTGGGCTACGCGCAGTGGTCGCCGGATATGATCTGGTTTGATGACGCGCGCGCCTATGGAACGCCCAGCTACTACGTTCAGAAGCTGTACGGCGAGAATCTGGGGACCGTTACCCTTGCCATGGAGGGGCAGGAAAAAGCCCTGCGTGAGCAGGAGATCTATGCAAATGCTTCCTTTGACGAGGCGGCGGGAGAAATCATCGTGAAGGTTGTGAACCACAGCGCGCGGGCCAGGGATCTTTCTCTGCGTCTGGCGGAATCGTATGCACCGGCTGGGGCGGTGAAGCTGTCCCGCATTTCCGGATGTGAGGAGGATTACAACTGCATCACCAACCCGGATGTGGTGACGCTGCAAACAGCACAGGAGCCGTTTGCGGGCTCTCTCAAGCTTCCGGCGTTCAGCTTCACAGTTGCAAGAATTCCGGTGCGCGCATAACGGCGATCCAAAATTCCAATTTGTTCCTATTGATAGTTGATTTTACCTGGAATGCATGCTATACTGATACCAATAAATAGAATAGATGTATTCTGACCCCAAATATGAGGGGTTTAGGAAAAGCGACAAAGATGGCGCCATCTTTGTATGGTGCAGCAATGCTGCACCATAAAGACGCCTTCCAAGCAGTTTGATCCGCCCGGCGGGCGGCAGGACAAGAGAATTTTAGTGGGGAGGTGATGGCTGCGTTCCGTTGAATATAAGCAATAGGAGAGAAATGGAAGTAAATGAGGGAGGGATCGATGCAAAAGGAAGTTTTTCCATTCGGCGGCGTGCAGGCCGGGGACGTGCTTCGTCTCTTTCTGCGCGGAAATTTTGCAGGAGGGATATCGTATTATGAAAGCGTTTAAGCAGTTCCTCGCGCTTGTACTTGTGACCTGCATGCTCACGTCGATATTCACCGTTGTCTCGGCAGCGGAGCCAATGGTAGGGGATAGAGTCTGGAGTTCTGATTCCGGTTATGTCCTCGTCCAGCAGGGCGATGGAACCAAAGTCAATTCCGCATATGTTAAGGTTACGGAATCCGAGTATGTTAAGGTAGAGTTAAGTGAAAGTGTGGAAGTGGATCTTTCGTCTGGAAAAGAAGATGTAACAATTATCTTTACCGGTGAAAACCTTGCGGGATCGTTTGATCTGAAGGTGTTGGATACGGAAAACAATCTGGTCTATGCACCGGAAAACGCTTCTCCTGTGGAGACAAATGACGAGGTACAGCCGGGAGATTCCGACAACCAAAAGATCACCTTCACCGTCCCGCCGGTTTCCATGGCAGGCGGTTCCACGCTGGCAGTATACCCGGCAGGAAGCGACATGCTGGCTTGGGAGATCTCGTATAAAACCACTATCTGTGGAAGTTTGACTGCGAACGAGAACAATCCCGTAGAAATTCAGACTGTTTCTAATAATGAAAATTCTTCATCTGCTATTATTCCATCAACAAGTGTTGAAGTGATTTTAAATAATATAGCAACTGATACGAAAGCCGTATATATTAATGTTTTTGAGCCAGAAGATTATTTGGGAAGTTTATTAATTGATAGCGATATTTTTAAACATGAAAAGTTTAATTGTCCAGGATTTTCTTTAAATATTTTTGTATATGACAGCTATGGTTATTCTTGTCGCTATATGTGGAGTTTTAATAGTACTCAAAAAATCCTTCAAAGAAATCAAAATGACAGTGAAAGTTTTCAAATTAATTTAAGAACTTGGATAGATAGGGTTACTGAGCAGCCAAGCAATATTACAGGAATACAAGTACACCTAAATGATTTTAACAGGCTTCCTAATGATTTATCCTCCACATTAACAGTTAAAGCAAAGTTTGATACCAATATAGTCAATGTTTTTTATGATCACAAATTGTATCATGAATGGATGGAGCTTGAAAAAAATCTTGCAATCAAAAATGGAAATGAAGTAACTTTTAAAGTTGTTCCTGATTATACTGATAGATTTTTTATAGTATCTCCAGATGTAACATGGGAACAAATAAATCCTGATTATAGTATAGAGTTTTTTTGCAATTCAAAACCTATTAGTGGTTTCGTAGAAATTCAAAAGGGGGAAACAGCGCAACTCACAGCTCTAATAAAAAATCATGATAAAGAAATATCAGATGCAATAGTTACATGGAAATCCAGTGATACTAGTATTGTTGATATTGATGTTCTTACAGGAGCAATAACAGGGAAATCTAAAGGTGGTCCAGTGACCATTACCGCAATGTGTATGTCGCCTGGTTCTGTTTTATATACTTTTAGCATAAGCGTTAAAGTTACTGAGAAAGATTCCGATTCCAGCGGCGGCGGATCTTCCTCCGGCGGCAGCACCGGCACGGCAATGCCGAATACCGGTTCCGGCACAAATCCGGGCACGGGTACGAACCCCGGCACAAGTGGAAACACTCAGCCGCAGGGCTGCGTGAGCGATACGGTGGGTAATTTCTCTGTGAAAGGCTCCTATCAGTATAAGCTTACCTCCACCAACGGCCAGGCTCCCGTCGTGACGGTCAGCAATTCCAACTTCCGCGTGGTGCTTGCCTCGCAGAATGGAAATGACTATTTCTTCAAGGTATACGCCATCGGTGCTGTGGGCCAGACGTGCGACGTTCTGGTAAATGGTGTGAAAGTGTCCACCATCACCGCTTCCGAGGTATATGGCGGCGTGATGAGCGATACCACCGCGCCCTTCACGGTGAAGAAGGGCGGCAGCTACCAGTTCAAGCTGACAGCTTCCAGCAAGCCTGCCATGACGGCCGGTTCCTCCTCCTTCCGTGTGGAGTATGCCGGAAACAGCGGCAATGACTGGTTCTTCAAGGTATACGCCGTCGGCAATGCCGGTGATGGCTGCGGCTTCTATGTCAACGGCGCGCCGTTTACGGTTGCCGTGGCACATATCAGTGAATAAGTTTTGCCGGTTGCAGAGTACTGAAAAAACTTATTTGTAAAAAAAGACAGCCCCCACGCCTTCTTTGCGGAAGGTGTGGGGGCTGTCCACGTTTTGCAATAAAATATTTTAAGGCTTGCGCAGCTTGGGCAGCAGCACGATGGCGAGCGCCCAGAACAGCTCATAGATCAGAAGGAACAGGGTGTTCAGTTTGCCGAGGCCTGAATAGCAGGCCAGGAAAGCCACGAGCACAAACCCAAGCCCGACAGCCACATTTTGCAGGGCGACGGCAAGCGAGATGTTCCCGCGCTGGCGGATGCACAGGGAAACCAGGCGCATCATGCCTGTGGGGCGGCCCTTGGTGGCCAGCCACGCGGCGGCGGGAGCGTCCGGCTTCTTGCCTGCTTTCACATAGACGTTGCCGAGACGGGTTGTGAGCACGTTGACGGAGCGGGCGTTCAGCTGGAAACATTCCGCAATCAGCTCCGGGGTGATGTTCGGGTCACAGGTGCGCACCAGGAAGGCAACACCATTATCCTCCAGACGGCAGAGCTCAATCGTGCGGCGGCGGTCGGCATTGTACGCGATAAGGAACATCGCAACGAGCTGCCCGCCCGAAGCCAGATAAAGCACTTTTTTGCCGCCAAGGGCGTATTTCTTTTCATAGTCGCGCGAGGGCGGGGTGATATGGTGCGCCAGAAGCAGGTCGCGGGTACCAATCAGCAGGCGGTGGCCGGACACCCAGCCCACAATGCCCTTGTTGTCCTCGTACGTATAGTTCTCCACCTTTGGGAGAAGCTCGCGGCGGCTCTGGATCACCTCGTCGAAAATCTCACTGAGCGTGCCGCCGGTCTGGTTAAGCAGGGCGGCAGCGTCAAGAATCGCATCGTCGATGTGCTGATCCCCAAAGGTTTTGATTCCGCTGAGCACAACGCAGTTTTTCGGGAACAGCTCTTTGGCATCAAGCAGAATGGCGTTGGTATCGCTGAATTTATCCAGTGCCTGATAGCCGGAGATCATGGCGCCATGCCGCCCCGCGAGGCGGGAAGCTTGTGCCAGCGGCAGATTCACACACAGCTGGTTGAGCATCGGCGTGCAGATGCAGCAGGAAGCGGTGAAGGCGGTGAGCGCCGCCATCGCGTCACCGGAGAGAAGGAGCGCTGCCACACAAAGCAGCAGAGAGGACACGATGCCGATCGGCGCAATGACCTGTGAGCTTTGTTCGCATGCGTCCGGCAGATACGAAATTCGCAGGAAATTCTTTAAAAAGCCTGTTTTTGTTTGGTAGGCTATGGCAGGGGAGTCCTCCACATAGCCGCGCGTCATTTGCAGTGCCATGTTGTGGTCACCCAGCAGATGGACGGCCATTTTTTTGTCCGGCGAAGCCACAAAGCGGAAATTTTTGGTGATCCGCTTGACCATGGACAGCTTGCCGAGTGTGTTCAGGAAAAGAGCCAGCACGGCCAGCGGGGCATAGAGATGCAGCGATGCTGTATCTACCCGCGCGGTCGAAAACAGAAGCAGCACCGTGTGGATGGCGGACGCCGCAACGGCCACCGCCACACCGCTGTCACTGTTGGCCTGCAAGCGGATCAGACCCTTGAGGCCGTTGAGCAGAACCGGCCAGGAAAAGGCTCCCGCAATGAGGAGGAAGATCAATTCCAGAATCAGATACGGCTGTGTCAGCAGATAGTAGGGAATAAACGAAGGCAGAATCCCGTTGTATTCTGAGATCAGCCCGAAGAGAAGCATCAGGAACAGGGAAAGCCCTGTCACGCCCGCCCGCAAAAGCAGGGTGCGGTGCTTTTCCCCAAGGTCGTGCAGGATGGATGCCGCGTCCTCCGGCTTTTCGTAGTCCTCGATCTCCTCGGGATCCACTGGGAATTCATCCTCGGGACGGTTGTCCTTTTCCTCTGTGCCAAGGATGGAAAAGCGCTTATGGCGTTTCTGGCCGGGCTTGCGCTTGAGCGTTTCCTCGGCTTCCTCCCCGCCTTCTTCCTCCTCGGCGGGAGCAGGGGAAGCGGTGGGATGCAGGGGGATGGTGCGCCCGCGCAGGGGCTTGCCGGAGGAGGACTCAATTTCCTCCCATCCATCATAATCCCAGACAGCGGTTTCCTGCGGCTGAATGGGAGTGGACGCCGGTTCATCCTGCGGCGCGGTGCGCGCTGATTTTTTTGTCTTGACCGCTGTGTTGGCTGCCGGGGCAAATTCCGCCCAGGCGTCCGGCAGGGCTTCCTCCGGCGCCTCTGTGTGGGCGGCGGGCTGCTGCTTTACCTGCGGCGTGCTGTCCGTATGTACGGCAGGCTGCTTTGCCTGCTGTGTGTGCTGCTCCGCCGGTTCCGCGGAGGCGGAGAGCCTGCCGGGGCGCGGATAGGTGCGCGCCTCGTTGTCAAGGGCCTCCTGCAGCTCACCGGGCGTTTCCTCCATCGTCACCACCTTGGCGGGACGGTTTTTGCGCGAACGGTAGGAATGTTCATGGGAACCGCTCTTTGCGTTCCCTTTTGCATTGGAGAGCACACGGGGCTGCGGCGCTTCCTCCGGCTCACGCACCGGAGCGGGTGCGGGCTCGCGTGCGGGGGTGGGGGCAGCGGGCGAAGGCTCCTTTACCGGGGCTGGCTCCTGCTCGCGTTCCGTTTCCGCTGTGGGCGGCGCGGTCCGTACGGACGTGTCCTGGGCCGGTTTTGTCTTTGCCTGTGCGGGTTCCTGCCGTTTCGGTTCTTCCTGCTCCGTCAGGAAAACAGGGGGCGGGGCCGGGCGGAAGCTGGGCTGGGCAGCCTTCTTTCTCGTCTGCGAGGCCGGGCGGTTGACGCGAAGCACGCTGTCCTCCGGGATCTGCTCCGCATCGGCCTGCGGCACGGGGATTTCCGTTTCCGTCGGTTTCCGTTTTGCACCGCGCGATGCCTTGAAGGTTTGTCCGGTGCGGCGTGTTTGGGTGGAACCAGCGTCCGCCGTTTTGCCGCGTGCGGGGGCAGCGGGCGTGTCCAGCACAGTCAGGCTTGGAAACTCGCGGGTGCTCGGCTCCGCTGCTTTCGCAGGCTCATCCCGCTCCGGTTCGGCTGGCTCCTCTTCAGGCTCCGGCCCGCCTGCTTTTTCCAGCACACGGGCGGCTGCCTCGGCGTCGTGCGTGCTGCGCTCGGCGCGCTGGGCTTCCTCGCGCTGATACATGGAGAAGAGATCTTCCCCGCCGGTCTGGCTTTTTTCATCATAGCCGGCCTTTTTCATGGCACGGGCCAGACGGGCATGGCGTTCGGCGCGCATTTTGTCCGCGCGCGCGGCCAGATCATCATCGCTGTCCTGTCCGTCGCTGTGGAAAAGGTAGGAATAAGGCGAATCTTCACTGCTGCGCGGGGCGCTGTCAAAATCCATGGTTTTTTCGTAGGCGCGCTTGTATTCTTCACGGCTTTTGAGGTGGAGATCCTTATAAGGATTTTCCTCCTCGTCGTCGGACATGTCCAGGAACGTGTTCTTCTTTTTTTCCTTCTTCCCAAAGGAGAACAGGCCGCGCAGGTTTTTGCGGCGTGGAGTCTCCGGGGTTTCCTCCGGCTCCTCCTCTGCCAGATCTTCGGCGGTGATAACGCCGTCCTCCTCCTGCCGTATGCTTTCTTCGCGCACCGGTTCTTTTTTCTTCTGTTCCTTTTCCGGGTACAGCGGCACACGGCGGGAAGCGGGCTTTGGCTCCGCCGTTGTCTCGTCTGCGGGCTGTTTTTCACTGGACGGCACATAGTCCAGTCCAGGCTGTGCGATATCCTCCGGCTTGGGAGGATTGGTGCGGCTGTTGCGCACGTCTGCGAGGATTTCTTCCAGAGAAAAATCCTCGCGGTACTCTCGATCATCCGACATTGCTGCTTTTCTGCTCCTTTCCCGCCGGGGCGTCAGCGCGCCCGGATACCCGCGCGCTGGCGTGCCGCCTCATAGGCCAGCACACCGCACGCCACAGAGGCGTTCAGTGAGGTTATTTTGCCCTTCATCGGCAAAGATATGATAAAATCGCATTTTTCTTTGACCAGGCGGCCCATGCCGAACCCCTCAGAGCCGATGACCAGCGCCATGGGGCCGGTGAAGTCGGCTTCGCACCAGGGCGCCCCGTCCATGTCCGCGCCGAAGATCCACACACCGCGCCGCTTGAGCTCCTCCATGCACGAGGGCAGGTTTGCCACGCGCGCGACGGGTACATATTCCAGCGCGCCTGCCGAAGCCTTGCCCACGGTGTAGGTCAGGCCCACAGAGCGGCGCTTCGGGATTACCACTCCATGTGCTCCCGCGCACTCTGCTGTGCGCAGGATAGCGCCCAGATTGTGCGGGTCGGCCAGCTCGTCCGCCAAAATGAGAAAAGGAGGTTCGCCCCGTTCCTCCGCCAGGCGGAAGATATCGTCCAGCGTGGCGAATTCCTTGGCCGCGGCCAGTGCCACCACCCCCTGGTGCACAGCTCCGCCGCACAGCGCGTCGAGCTTTTTGGGGTCGGCTTCCTTGACGTTGGCCCCGGCCTGCCGTGCCTTGGCAGCCAGCGCCGCGAGGCTGCCCTTTTCCAGCGAGCCGCGCGCGACATACAGCGTGTCAATCGGCCGTCCGCTCCGCAAAGCCTCCGTCACAGCGTTTCTTCCGGCGATCACGCCCTCCGCACGGGAGGAGCGGGCGCCGTTTTCCGAATCGTTCTTATGATAATTCATGGCACAAAATCCTTATCTTCTTTATTTTTCGCGCCTGCGGCGGGCAAGCCGCACAAGACGGCTCCGCCGTCCCGGCTGTGAGAATTCCGTGTGTTTAGCGTCCCGCGCTGCTGCCGCAGAGTAATACGGGAGCATGTTAAGACCGTCCCGCGCCGCCGGGCTGATATTTACGCACTTTACCAACGCGCGGGCCGCTGCGTGCAGGCTCAGCCTGCTGCTTTATTATAGCATAGGAAAAGGTAAAATAGGAGGGTAAAAACGCGAAATTCAAAAGGAGTTTACAAAAAGCGCGGGGATCCTGGTTTATACGGCGCGTAATCGAAAAAGTTGACATAATTTATTTTCCCCTTCGGGAAAAGCCAGGGGAAAACTCAGTGGAGTCTGTGGAAAACTCAGTGGAAAATGTGGAAAACCACTTGAAATGGGTAAAACCTTTCCACATCCCACAAGACCATGTAAAAATTATGTAAACTTATGGAAAGTACAAACTGTAATCGCTCCTCCTTTGCATTTGCAGGACAAGCATGGTAGAATACATACATGTGCAGCACTAAGGGAGGATACTTGGAAAATGAGAGAGGATATTTGCAGCATACCCATCAGCGAATTGTTTGAGCCGAAGAAGGGCTGCCCGATCTGCCGCATGGACGCCATGCTGGAGAGCCGGTTGGCCGAATACATCACCGGAGCAGCCATGATGGAGCCGGATGTGCGCATCGAGACGAACCGTCTGGGGTTCTGTTCCCACCATTTTGACCGGATCTGCGAGGTGGGAAGCCGTCTTTCCATCGCGTTGATTCTGGAAAGCCACCTCAAGGAGGTGGAGGAGCGCGCGTTCAGCGCAAAGGCCGCTCCCAAAAAGAAGAAGCTGTTCGGCGGCGCGGCGGCACCAGAAAAGGAAACGTGCTTCATCTGTGAAAATATGGAGAAGAACCGGAACCATCTGGTGGACAGCCTTCTGAACCTCTGGGGCAAGGAAGAGGAATTCCGCCGGTTGTTCTCGGAGCAGGAGTGCTTGTGCCTGCATCACGCGCATTTGCTGGAGGATGCCGCGTCCCGGCTGCCGAAGAAAGCGGCGGAGCCCTTCTGCGCCGAGGTGCGGCGGCTGTCGCAGTCCTACTTGCAGACAGTGGAGGCTGACGTGACGCATTTTTGCCGGATGTTCGACTACCGCAACAAGGACGGCGACTGGGGCAATTCCCGCGACGCGATTGAACGCGCCATCGCGTATCTGACAGGGCGGCTCTACACAGGGCGCGAGGACGGGGAGGACAAGGCGTGAGCGACTGGCTGGGGCCGTTTGACCTGGCGGCCACGCTGACCTGCGGCCAGTGCTTCCGCTGGCGGGAGGGTGAGGACGGCAGCTTTTCGGGCGTGGCGTTCGGCCGGACACTCACCGTCTCGGAGGAATCGGCCGGACAGGCGGCGGAGGACCCGCTCTGGCGCTCCTATTTCGATCTGGATCTCGATTACGGCGCGATCCGCCGGGAGCTTTCGGCGCTTTCCCCGGAGCTGGAGACGGCGGCTTCGTTTGCGCCCGGCATCCGGATTCTGCGGCAGGATCCCTGGGAGGCGCTGTGTTCGTTCATCCTCTCGCAGAACAACAACATCCCGCGCATCATGGGGATTGTGGACAGGCTCTGTGAGAATTTCGGGGAGCCTTTGCCGGAGGGCGGCTTTTCGTTTCCGGAGCCCGAGCGGCTCGCGGGTCTTTCCGTGGAGGATCTCGCGCCGCTGCGCTGCGGGTTCCGTGCGCGGTATGTACTGGACGCGGCCCGGCGCGTCGCGGGCGGGGAGCTGCCGCTGGATGAGGTTGCCGTCCTGCCGCTTCCCGAGGCGCGCGAAGCCTTGCAGACAATCGACGGGGTGGGCCCGAAGGTGGCGGAATGTGCTCTGCTGTACGGGATGCACCGGCTCGACGCCTTTCCCCTGGACGTGTGGATGCGCCGCGCGATGCAGACGCTGTTTCCCGGGAAATCGCCGGACTTTTTCGGTCCCTTCGCGGGAATCGCACAGCAGTATGTCTTTCATTACAGCCGCCTTCATCCGGAATTGTTTGAGTGAACATTGTCAAAGTTTTGTCAAAAACGGCGGTTTTTATGCTCAAAATCTGTGAAACTCTGAAAAAGCTTGCCAAAGCATTGCAAAAGCCAAAAAATTTTGGAAATAATGCTTTCCTAACGGGACAGATTGTTGTATAATAAGGACAGATTAAATCATAGAATAGGAGCGTGACCCCCATGCCGTTGGTAAATACGAAGGAAATGTTCAAGAAGGCCTATGAAGGCGGATACGCTATCGGCGCTTTCAATGTGAACAACATGGAAATCGTTCAGGGTATCACCGAAGCCTGCCAGGAGCTCAATGCCCCTGTGATTCTTCAGGTTTCCGCCGGCGCCCGCAAATACGCCAACCACACCTATCTGGTGAAGCTGGTTGAGGCTGCCGTGAAGGTGAACCCCGACATTCCGATCGCTCTGCATCTGGATCACGGCGCAAGCTTTGAGATCTGCAAGGACTGCATCGACGGCGGCTTTACCTCCGTCATGTTCGACGGTTCCTCCAAGCCTTATGAGGAGAACGTCGAGGAAGCCCGCCGCGTTGCGGAGTACGCTCATAAGTATAATGTCACCGTTGAGGCTGAGCTTGGCCAGCTCGCGGGCGTCGAGGACGACGTGAAGGTTGAGGACGACAAGGCCCAGTTCACGGATCCCGACGAGGTGCAGGATTTCGTCACCCGCACGGGCGTCGATTCCCTGGCAATCGCCATCGGCACCAGCCACGGCGCTTACAAGTTCAAGCCTGGCCAGAAGCCGCAGCTGCGTCTGGACATCCTGCAGGAGGTTTCCAACCGCCTGCCCGGCTTCCCGATCGTTCTGCACGGCGCTTCCTCCGTTATTCCGGAGTATGTTGAGATGGTCAACAAGTTCGGCGGAGAGATGCCCGACGCGATCGGCATCCCGGAGGAGATGCTCCGTGAGGCTGCGAAGATGGCTGTCTGCAAGATCAACATCGACTCCGATATCCGTCTTGCCATGACCGCTACGATCCGCAAGTATTTCGCTGAGAATCCGAGCCACTTCGATCCCCGCCAGTACCTCGCTCCGGCCCGTACCGCTGTGAAGGATATGGTGGCGCACAAGATCAACGTCGTGCTTGGCTGCGCCGGCAAGGCCTGAGAAAAATAGACTATGTTCCGGATCCCAAGGATCCATTGGAAATAGTTCGTTGCAAGGGAAACAGCATCCGCTTTTGGAAGGCGGATGCTGTTTCCCTTTCTTTTTCTTTTTATGGTTGATTTTACCTGGAACGCGTGCTATACTAATACCAATAAATAGAATAGCTGTATTCTGACCCCCAAATATGAGGGGTTTAGGAAAAGCAACAAAGAGGGCGCCTTCCAAGCAGTTTGATCCGCCCAGCGGGCGGTGGACAAGAGAATTTCGGTGGGGAGGTGGTGGCCGCGCTCCTTAGGACGCAGATGGTGTGAGAAGCAAGGAAATCCACATAAGGAGGGGTGACACAGCACAGTTTTTTCGTAGGCGGCGCGCGGGCCGGAAGCGTCCCCCGCTTCTTTTCGCGCGGAAATTTTACAGGAGGGATATCGTATCATGAGAGCGTTTAAGCAGTTCCTCTCGCTTGTGCTCGTGACCTGCATGCTCACGTCGATGTTTACCATCGTCTCGGCGGCGGGGCCGCAGGTGTATGCGCGGACCTGGGATTCGGATTCCGGGCACATCACCATTCAGCAGGGTGAGAGCGGACAGAGCGTCGATTCCGGGTACCGCAAGGGCCAGGATTCGGGCTACACAGTTCAAGTGGATCTGGATGCGGAAAAAGCCGTACAGGTGGATCTTTCTTCTGAGGAGCAGGTTCAAATTACTGTTACCGGTCAAAATTTGGAAGGACAGTATGAGCTGAAGGTTTTGGATTCGGGAAACAACCTGGTCTATGTCCCGGAAATGCCTTCCGACATGCAGCCTAATACTCCTGCGGAAAATGAATCCGACAACCAGAAGATCACCTTTGAAGTCCCGCCGATCTCCATGGCAGGCGGTTCCAAGCTGGAGATTTCTTCAGCAGGAGATCCCACCCCGGCCTGGCGGATCTCGTATTATAAAAATGTGACCGGAAGTGTAACAACGGGCGAGAACACCCCGGCCAAAATTCCGACGGTTTCTGAGGAAGATCCTGCTACCGTTACCGTTCCGGCTGCGGCTGTTGAGGCTGTTTTGGACAAGGTGGACGCAGCTGAAGCATATGTTCAGGTGGAAGCATCCGATGAGAACGGAAGCTTGCTGCTCGACACCAGCGTGTTCAATCATGACAAGTTCAAAGATGGCAGCTTTACTTTGAACATTACGGTCAAGGTTGGCGAAATTTCTTACACCTGGAAATTTACTGCAAAAAGCGCTCAAACGTTTGCGCTGCTTGCGGAAACCAGGGGAGATGATTCCCAGAAAATCGATCTGATGCCTACGATTGTAAACGATCAATTCGGTGACAATCAGATCCCGGGTGAAAAGGTAACGATCGATGTCAGCAAGCTTTCGGATGATATGATCGTGGAGCTGACGGTTCCCACTACTGTTGCTTCGGATGAAGTCAAGGTTTTCTCCAATGAGCAGGGAACATGGGTAGACAGCGGCGTGAAATCTGTCGCAGAAGGTTCCGTTACCTTCGAGGTGTCCAAGGCTGCTTCTAAATATGCCATCGTTGCTTTCGATGTGACGGCAGAGCAGATGAACGGCACCAAGCCGGAGCCGGGCAAAACGCAGTATGAAGTGAAAGCAGTAAAGCCCGACAACGGAGATCTTTCGCTGAGCAAAGACAAGCCGACTGATTCTATTGAAATCCAAGTTGTAGATAAAAATGGTGACGTTCTGGACTCCGGCAATTATAAAGTGGATTGGAAGTCCGGCAACGATGCTGTAGCGACGGCTGAGCCGGACAGCGATTACGAAGGCAAGAACGCTCAGGGTAAAGTGACAGCTCACGCCAACGGTAGCGCTACTGTCACCGCAACGGTTAAGCTGAATGAGGACGCAAACGGAACACTTTCGAACAATTCCGTCAGTGTGAATGTCACGGTGACAGGGTTTGATATTACGGTGGATCCGGTTTATGCGATCACGGTCACACCGGACAAAGCTACCATCAAGGTTGGGGAGACCGTTTCCCTGAAAGCGGATGTAACGAAGGATGGGAATCCGGTATCTGACGCAAAGGTCACATGGACAAGCAGCAATGAAAAGGTTGCGGCTGTGAACAACGGCACCGTGACAGCGGTGGCCAAGGGAACAGCGGCCATCACCGCGTCGTATGCTTATGCGGATGGAAAGTCCTGCACGGCTGAGGCGGTTATCACGGTGGAAGAAACCGCAGTCCCTGAGATTACCATTACGCTTACCTCTTCCTCTGATACCATCAAGGTTGGCAAAACGGCTGCCATCACCGCCACGGTGAAGGGAACAAACGAGAAGGCTGTATTTGCGACCAAGGATACCACGATCCTTTCTCTGACCGACAACAAGGATAATACCGCTTCCGTGAAGGGCCTGAAAGCAGGCACCGCAACAGTAACGGCGACGGTGGGCGGTAAGACGGCAGCTTGCACGATCACAGTCGAGAAATCCACATCCGGCGGCGGATCCTCCGGTGGTTCCTCCGGCGGTTCGTGGAACGACGGCAGCACCGGCACGGCAATGCCGAATACCGGCTCCGGCACAAATCCGGGCACGGGTACGAACCCCGGCACAAGCGGAAATGCTCAGCCGCAGGGCTGCGTGAGCGATACGGTGGGTAATTTCTCTGTGAAAGGTTCCTATCAGTATAAGCTTACCTCCACCAACGGCCAGGTTCCCGTCGTGACGGTCAGCAATTCCAACTTCCGCGTGGTGTTTGCCTCGCAGAATGGAAATGACTATTTCTTCAAGGTATACGCCATCGGCGCTGTGGGCCAGACGTGCGACGTTCTGGTGAACGGCACGAAGGTGTCCACCATCACCGCTTCCGAGGTGTATGGCGGCGTATCCTGCGATACCACCGCACCCTTCTCTGTAAAGAAGGGCGGCAGCTACCAGTTCAAGCTGACGGCTTCCAGCAAGCCTGTCATGGCAGCCGGTTCCTCCTCCTTCCGTGTGGAGTATGCCGGAAACAGCGGCAATGACTGGTTCTTCAAGGTGTACGCCGTCGGCAACGCCGGCGACGGCTGCGGCTTCTATGTCAACGGCGCGCCGTTTACGGTTGCCGTGGCACATATCAGTGAATAAGTTTTGTCGGTTGTAGAGCGCTGAAAAAACTCATTCGCAAAAAGGCAGCCCCCGCATCTTCCGCAAGGAAGGTGTGGGGGCTTGTTCTTTCTTTTCCCGTTTCCCGCTCAGGCCGCGGAGGCCCCCCATTTCTTGCCGCCAAGAAATGGGGGAAAGAACCGCGAGGGGCTTTGCCCCTTCGAACCCCTTTGGTCTCCTACGCGAGCCTTGCGCCCCCTCTCCCTGGGAGCGGCCGGCTTGCGGCGCAAGGCCGCCAAACGCCGGCTGGCAACAGAACAACTCGCAATCTTCGATTGCGAAACTGTTCTCGTGCGTTGGGGTACGGCTCTACATGGAATTGCGGATAGCACTCAGCCGCTGAAGCGTAATTTTCCGGGCGAAGCCCGCAAAATTATGCTTCAGACCGCCGACCGGCGTTAAGCCGGGCGGCGAGGGAATCATAGATCGGTGCGCTGCGCAGGGCGTCGGCGGTGGCGCAGGCGATGAGGGAGACGGCGAGCAGAGGGAGCAGTGTGTGGACGGAGCCTGTCATCTCAAAAAGAAGGATGGCCCCGGTGAAGGGTGCGCGGACAATCGCCGCGAAATTGCCCGCCATACCGAGCAGCAGGAACGCGGCGATCAGATCTTTTTCCAGCCCGAAAAGCTCCACCGCGCACACGCCGTAGGAGCATCCGATCAGAGCGCCGAGGACGAGCAGAGGGAAAAAGATCCCGCCCGGCGCGCCGGAGCCGAAGCTGAGAAGGGAAAAGAGGAATTTTCCCACCAGCAGGAGCAGCAGGATTTCCAGCATATAGTCTCCCGCCGCCGCCTGTTCCACCAGATTGTGGCCGGAGCCGAGCAGAGAGGGGGCGCACAGCGCCAGGATTCCCGCCATGAGGAAGGGGATGAGCAGGCGGACAAAAACCGGAAGGCCGCTCTTGTCCTGCAAAAAGCGGACCACAGCCATCGTGGCGGCGTTGTAGAACGCGCCAAGCACGCCGAGCAGAAGCCCCAGCGGCACGACCAGAAGATAAAGCACCGGCGTAAAATCCGTCTGGGGAGCAAACTGGAACACCGGCCCCACGCCGAACACCTGTACGGAGAGAAGATCCGCCGAGAGCACAGCCGTCATCAGCGGCAGAAGGAGCCGGGGCGTGAAGGTGTGATGAAGCTCCTCCAGGCAGAACAGCACGCCCGCCGCGGGAGCGTGAAAGGCCGCCGCCAGCCCCGCGCTGGCTCCGCAGCTGATCAGGACGCGCTCCTCCTCGCCGCCGCGCCGCAGGAAACGGGAGAATCCTTTTCCCGCCATGGCGCCCAGCTGGATCGACGGCCCTTCCCGGCCAAGCGACAGCCCTCCCAGCATGCACAGAAAGCCGCCCGCGAACTTGCACAGCAGCACGGAGAGCCAGGAGCTTTTGATTTTGCCGTGCAGCTCACATTCCAGCTGTGGGATCCCGCTGCCCCCGATCAGCGGCTGGCGGCGCACCAGGAGAGAGGTCAGCCCGGCCAGCGCAATCAAAACCAGGAACCAGACCGCCGTCCATCCCGCGTTTTTCCGGATAAACGTGAGAGAGTGTCCCAGCGTATCCGAGGCAAACTGAAGGCTCAGGCGGTACAGTACCGAAACGCCTCCCGCAAGAATTCCCGCCGCAAACCCTGCGCAGGGCAGAAATGCCCTGCTTTCTGTAAACCGCGCCCATAGACCCGCGCGCTCATTCATGTCCGATTCCTCCCCGTCCGGCTCTTTTTCCTTATTATACCTTCTTTCCGGCATGGCGGCAAGAAAAGGGATAGGGCCTGTGCACTGGGTCAAAAACCAGGGCTTCTTGTCGGAACTTCATAAAATTTGGCGCAAGGAATTGGAGGGGAGTTGTGAAAAATTCTTCTTTGCCGCTTGCCTTTCTCGTCTCTCTGCGCTATAATAGGGATAAATTCGGATTACATATTGGATAGATTGTACAGGGCGTATCTGAAAACGGAGACATTGACGGATTTTTCGCAAACAGCGAGGAGCCGCAAGACGGAGCGCGGGGGAAGCTTCCCGGCAGCTTCGGCGCAGCAGATACCGTTGCTTGCAGAGAACCGTGGGTTCCCCGTGTCCGGACGCCCTTTACTTTTCGCCGCCTGCGGGAAAGGCGTGCTCCTGAGTCCGAGCACAAAAAGCTGAAAGGGGAACTTCGAGATGAAACAATATCCGGCCAAGAATATTTTCAACATAGCGCTGGCAGGCCATAGCGGCTCCGGAAAGACATCCATCGCGGAAGCGATGCTCTATCTCTCCGGAGCGACCGATCGCCGCGGCAAGGTCAGCGAGGGCAACACCGTCTGCGACAGCGATCCCGAGGAGATCCGCCGCAAGGCTTCCGTCTCCGCCGCCGTGGCTCCGCTGGAGTGGAGAAACAGCAAGATCAACCTGCTCGACGCGCCGGGCCTGTTCGACTTTGAGGGCGGCCTGTGCGAATCCATCCGCGCCGCCGATTCCGTTCTGATCGCGGTTTCCGGCAAGGACGGCGTGGCCGTGGGCACCGAGAAGGCATATGACGCGGCTTCCGCGCGCGGCCTGTCGAAGATTTTCTTCGTCAACGGCCTGGCGGACGAGGACGCCCGCTTCTACCGTGTGTTTGAGGATCTCAAGAGCCATTTCGGCCCCTCCACCTGCCCCGTGGTTGTTCCGTACATCGTGGACGGCAAGGCCGATATCTATGTGAACATTCTGGAATATAAGGCATACGACTATTCCGGCGGCAAGCCCGTCGAGGTCAAGATGCCCGACATGGGCGATCGTCTCGAAGGCCTGCGCACGGCTATCTATGAGGCTGTGGCCGAGACAAGCGACGAAATGTTTGAGAAATACTTCTCCGGCGAGCCCTTTACGCCTGAGGAGGTTATCGTCGGCGTGAGCAAGGGCGTCAAGAGCGGCGCGATCACCCCTGTGTTCTGCGGCGACGCAATCCTCATGCGCGGCATGGAGCAGTTCCTGGACGGCCTGACGTGGCTCGCGCCCTCCGCTGAGGAGAAGGCGGGCGAGATCGGCGCGGACATCAACGGCGATCCCGTGGAGATCTCCGTAAACCCGGACGGCGCGACCGCCGCCCTCGTGTTCAAGACCGTTGCCGACCCCTTTGTGGGCAAGGTTTCCTATATCAAGGTCATTTCCGGCAAGGTTGCGCCGGACTCCCAGCTGGTCAACATGCGCACGGGCAACACGGAGCGCATCGGCAAGGTGGTCGTGATGCGCGGCAAGAAGCAGGAGGACGCGGGCTTCATCGGCGCGGGTGATATCGGCGCGGTGCTTAAGCTCTCCGGCGCGAACACGGGCGACACGCTGTGCGCTCCCACGCGCAAGGTGACGCTCGAGGGCGTCAGCTATCCGTCCCCGACGCTGTCCATGGCGATCGCCCCCAAGACCAAGGGCGAGGAGGACAAGGTGGCGCAGGGCATCTTCCGTCTGGTGGAAGAGGATCCGACCATCAAGTTCGCCACAAACGCCGAGACGCATCAGATGGTCATTTCCGGCCTGGGCGAGCAGCATCTGGATGTGATTGTCTCCAAGCTCAAGAGCAAGTTCGGCGTAGACGTGACGCTGCAGAAGCCGCGTGTGCCGTACCGTGAGACGATCCGCAAGAAGGTGCAGGTGCAGGGCCGTCACAAGAAGCAGACAGGCGGCCACGGCCAGTTCGGTGACGTGTGGATCGAGTTTGAGCCCTGCGACAGCGAGGGCCTGGAGTTCGGGGAGCGCGTCGTCGGCGGTTCCGTGCCGAAGAACTTTTTCCCGGCGGTTGAGAAGGGACTGCGTGAGTGCATCGTGAAGGGCCCTCTGGCCGGATATCCGGTGGTTGGCCTGCGCGCCACACTGTATGACGGCTCGTATCACCCGGTGGACTCCTCTGAAATGGCGTTCAAGACGGCGGCTTCCCTGGCTTACAAGGCCGGTATGCCGCAGGCGTCCCCCGTGCTGCTTGAGCCCATCGGCGCGCTGAGCGCGACGGTGCCGGATGCCAACATGGGCGATATCATGGGCGAGATCAATAAGCGCCGCGGCCGTGTGCTCGGCATGAACCCTGCCAAGGAAGGCTATCAGACGATCGACGCCGAGGTTCCCATGGCGGAGATGGCGGACTTCTCCACCTACATGCGCCAGGTGACGCAGGGACGCGGAAGCTACCAGTTTGATTTTGTGCGTTACGAGGAAGCTCCCGCGATGGTGGCCCAGAAGGTCATCGAGGACGCGAAGGCTGCCGGCGAAATCGAATAAAACAGATGAAAAAAGGCCTCTTGCGATTTCGTATCGCAAGAGGCCTTTTTTCGTGCGGACTCAGCCGATGGGGAAGAGCGGCAGGGGCTCGAGGAAAAGGATGTCGTCGCGCTTGGCGGCGTCTCCCTCCGCGAGGATAGCGGCGCGGGCCACGATGTTGCCGCCCGCTTTCTCCGCCAGGCGCTCAATGGCGAGCAGGGATTCCCCCGTGGAGATCACGTCGTCGACAATGGCGACGCGCTTGCCCTTGAGCAGCAGGGCGTCCTTGCCGTCCAGGCAGAGCGTCTGGGCCTTCTGGGTGGTGATGGATACCACCTCGTCGGTGATCGGGTGGCTCATGTAGGGCTTTACGCTCTTGCGGGCCACGATGTAATACGGCAGATTGCGCAGGCGGCACAGCTCATTGACGAGCGGGATGCCCTTGGCCTCAGCCGTCACGATGTAGTCGACCTCCGGCAGCTTTTTCTCAAGCAGCGGGGCGGCCTTTGTGACCAGCTCACAGTCCCCGAGGATCACAAAGCTGGCAATGCACAGGTTTTCGGAGACCTGCATAATGGGAAGCTGACGGGTCAGGCCCGCCACTTCGAGAGTGTAATACTGCTGTTCCATATTCTTTCCGCCTTTCCTGATATTGCGTATGGGTTGTGGGCGACGTTCGCCTTACAGGGCGAGTCCCGTCGCGCCGATGATCAGCTTGAGCACAATGCCCGCCAGCATGCCGAAGAACGGGTCAAACACAGCGGTGACCGCCATGGTCACGGCAGCGATCACGGAGCCGCCGGCTTCCCCGGTGGCAAAGGCCGCCGCGCCGTCTCCCGGGATTGTCACAAACGCGCCCAGGATAAACAGGAAGCCCGCGATGGACTGGCTCGGCACAAACTTGCCGATCTTCGGCAGCAGGCCGAAGAAGAGGATCAGGGCCATAGCCGCCATCATGATGACGCCGGAGAGCACCGCGTGCGGGGCCGCGCCCGTCGCGGAGATGATGGCCTCCACAGGGCCGCCGCCGAAGAGGGAGCTCAGCGCGTCCGCAAGGCCGGAATACACCGTGAGATGGTCAACGTTCAATTCGCCGCCGGACATGCCGCTCGTGATGTTGCCGAACGCAATGTTCGCGCCGATTGTCAGGCAGGCCAGCGAGAGCGCGCCGCGCGCCACGTTCAGGTTCATCGTGGGCTTTTCCAGGCGCAGGCGGCACATCTGCTCCGCCACAGCGTTTTCCCCCAGCTTCTGGCCTGCGATCTTCGCGGCCACGCTGGAAATAATCAGGGAGCCGACAATGGTATAAACCAGCGCGTTGGAGGGATCCAGATACTTGGTCACGAGATAGATGAGCACGGCGGAGGCCACGGACACCCATCCGGCGATCTGGTTTTCCTTCACCATGCCGAAGGCCGTGCGCACCAGCACGAAGCCGACGCCCGCCATCATGGCGTGGACAATCGCATCCCCGGCAAAGGAGGTGATCGCGGACAGCGCGCCTGTCAGGCCCAGCACGACCATAATCAGGCCGCCGAACATGACCATCGAGAGACGCTCCCGGCGCGTCTTGCCCATGCTGCCGGCCATGACGATCGTTTCCGCCTGGAAGGAGATCGGGGCCACCGAGTTCAGCGCGCCGCAGGAGACGGCGCCCACCGCGAAGCCGATCGCCGTCGGAACGGACGCGAAACCGTAGGTCAGCGCGAGAAGGCCCTGGGGGATGCCGTTGAGCACTACACCGATTGCCGCGAGAATGTCTTGCAGGATTTCCAAAATCAACACCCTTTCTCTTTTTTGAGGGCAAACAAAAAGAAACGCCCCACCGGCAAAAAGCCGGGGGTGCGCTCCCAGATGCTCTGCTGTTCTCATGATAGTGGAAAAAGAGCAAAAAAGCAAGAGAAAAGACAAAATCCGTCGAAAAGGACAGGAAAGAAGCCGGGACAGTCTCTGTGAAAAATTTCACATAAGAGAGGAAAACGTGCAATAAACCGGTCTCCTGATGCAATATAAAAACAGGAGAAAAAACCGCCGCGCACTCAAAGGCACACGGCGGAAGCAAAAGGCGTCAGGATCAGAAGCAGGCAGACATTCAGGGCGGTGAAGATGCCCAGATACAGACCGGGCCGCGCCTTCTCCCCGCCAAGATACAGACGGTACGAGATCAGGCTGGCCAGCGAGGCCACCAGCGTACCGAGCCCGCCGATGTTCGTGCCGAGCAGGAGCGCGCGCCCGTTCTCCGTGAAGCCGGAGAGCATAATGGCCGCCGGGACATTGCTTGTCACCTGGCTGACCAGTACGGAAACGAGAAGCTCCCGGCCCTGCATCAGCTCCGCAAGGAACGAACGCACCGCGCCGATCGAGCCGAGATTTCCCACAAGGATGAAAAAGGCCGCGAAGGTGCCGAGCAGCCGGTAGTCGACGGCGGGAAGGATCTCCCGGTCCAGAACAAGCAGCGCCGCGAGCACCAGAAGGAAGCTCACCCGGTAATCCAGCACGCGCAGGACGGTGAGCAGGCAGAGGGCGAACAGCACCAGATGCAGGCCCAGACGCCGCTTTTGCAGGGGGGCATCCTCTCCCGGCGCTTCCAGCGGCTTGCCGCGTCCCGAGAGGAACACGCAGCCGAAGAGGATCACAAAGCTGACCGCGCAGACCGGAGCTACCGCGGAGAAAAAGGCGGCGGGCTCCATCTGGTAGTGGGCATATAAGTAAAGGTTCTGAGGGTTTCCGATGGGAGTCAGCATGCTTCCCAGGTTGGCGGCGGTTGTCTCCAGCGCCACGACCCAGGCAATCCGAAGGGGCGATGAGCCGTGCAGCACCACCAGCGTGAGCGGGACAAAAGCCGTCAGGCACACATCGTTTGTCAGAAGCATCGCGCAGAAAAAGCACAGCAGAACAAACAGCAGCGAAACGGTGCGCGCATGCCGCGCCAGGCGCAGGACATGGCGGGAGATCCAGGAAAGCAGCCCGCTTTTCCGAAAGCCTGCCACCACGCACATCAGGCAGAAAAGCGTGGCCAGCACGCTGTAATCGAGATAATTTAAATAGCCCGGGTTCGGCGGGACAAAAAGCATGGACAAAAGTGCGAGCAGCAGCGAAATGGTAAAAACGAGGTCTGCTTTGAAAAATTGGATTCCTTTTCCCATGCAGCGTTTTAACATGTGTATTCTCCTCTTTCCTCGTTTGGCAACGGGGAGGATTATAGCACAAAAGGGTGCTGTTTTCAAGATGGCAGCTTGGTTTAAGATGAGAGAAAGTGAACAGACGCTGCTTGTGGTTTTTGATATTTTTACAATTATCAGCAGAAGTTATTTTACATTTTTATACAAAAAATGCTTGCAATTTAAGATTGCAAATAGTACACTGAATTTGTATAGGATGGATGGAAACAGATGGAAATTTTCGGTGGAACGCATGGATTTCCACTTTGAATAGACAAAAAAGGCAGTGATGGACGGCCGCAGGAGGAGGAAATCGATGGCTTTTCTCTGGGATTTTTTTGAAGAATTTGATGAGCTGGTTTACGTTTCCGATCCCGAAACATATGAGATTGTTTATATGAATCGAAAGCTCCGGGAATCTCTCGGCTATAAAAATCAGGAAAAGTATGTGGGGAAAAAGTGCTACAAGGTGCTGCAGGGATGCGACGAGCCCTGCTCCTTCTGTACCAACTCGGTCCTGGAAAAAGGAAGATTCATTTCCTGGGTGCACAGCAATCCGGTTTTGGGGAAACGCTTTCTGATCAAAGACAGCCTGATTGAATGTGAAAATAAAAGCTACCGCCTGGAATTGGCCATTGACGTGGATTCCGAAGTGGTGTGCAATGTGCCGTATTATTACGCGCGCAGTGAGAGCATTTTGAATGAGTGTTTGCAGCGGATTTTTTCCACCACGGATCCGGAAGCATCCCTGCACATGATGCTGGAATACATAGGCAAAACCTTTGAGTGCGACCGCGTGTATATCTTTGAATCCCAGAACGGATTTGTGAGCAATACCTATGAATGGTGTGCGGACGATGTGTCGCAGCAGAAGGAGATTCTGCAAAAGCTTCCGATGGAAAGTGTGAACTGGTGGTATGAGCGCTTTGAGAGAAATGAGCTCGTCACGATCTATTCGCTCGAGGATATCCGCGATCAGTATCCGACCACCTATGCCATCTTAAAGCCGCAGGATATTTCCCGCCTGGTGGCAGGGCCGATTTTCAATGAAAACAGTGTGGTGGGCTTCCTCGGGGTGGATAACCCGAATGAGGATATGATGATGCTGGTTGCTCCGCTGATCAAGGTGATCGGTTACTTCATCGTGGCGCTGCTTCGCCGCCGGGATCTGCTCCGCCACCTGAACACGCTCAGCTTTCATGATCCGCTCACGGGTGCTTACAACCGCAATGCGATGTTTGAACACAGCGAAGCGTTTCAAAACCTGCATTCCGTGGGAATTGTGTACTGTGATATCACAGGATTAAAGCAGACCAACGACGCATTGGGACACAGTGTCGGCGATCAGCTGATCCAATATTGCTTTGAAATGATCCACACCACGCTGGACACCCCCTGGGTGTACCGCATCGGCGGGGATGAATTTGTCGCCGTATTCCAGAACTGCGACAAGGAAAGCTTTCTTCATCAGGTGAAACGGCTGCATCAGCGCGTGCAGGGCGACAAGCATCACATCGCGATAGGGGATGTATGGTCGGACCAGCCGCCCTATGATCTGGAAGCATTGATCATAGAAGCGGATAAGGTGATGTATGAGGATAAGCGGAAATACTATACTTCCAACTACAGGGTGCAGGAAGTGAACCGCCATATACCGCCGTGCAGGGAGATCGAAAAGACGGTGGACACGGGGAGCGTTTTTTATCAGTTCCTCGGCACGACCTACCATGACATGGAGCAGCTTTTCAAATCCATGACACAGCAGAACAGCACGGGGTATTTCTTCTTTGGGGATATGCAGAAGGATCTGTATTATATCTCCGACAACATGCGCGACGAGTTCGGATTTGAAAGCAATGTTGTGCCGGGGCTGATTCAGGCCTGGGCGCAGAGGATTTCCCTGGATAAGGCAAGGAATCTGTACTGGAAGGAAATGAGGGCGATCCTCAGTGAAAAGCGGGGGATCCACGATCTGCGCTACCAGGTGCGCAATGTGCACGGGAAAAACATGTGGATCCGCAGCTACGGGATTGTGAAATGGAACGAGGAACGGAGCACGCCGCTCTTCTTTTCCGGGCGGATTACGCACCAGGATGATGAGTTTGTGGTCGATTCCGTCACGAATTTCCCCCGGGAGGCCGCTTTGTTCAGCCGCCTGGAGGAGATAAAGGGGGACGGCCAGAAGGCGCTGGTCATTGCCTTCAGCTTCAACAATATCTCCGAGATCAACAGCACCAGGGGGCGTGTGTTCAGCGACCATCTGGTGCGCACCATCACGGAGAGCCTGACGGACCAGCTGACCGATCGGGTGTCGTTCTACCGGCTGGAGGGGATGCGCTGCGCGGCGCTTGTGGAGTTCCCCTATGAGGGACAGCGCAAAAAGCTTGTGCAGCAGATCCGGGAGATCGTCGGGGAATGGTACCGCCTGATGGGGATCGTTGTCCCGCAGCCATGTTCGTTTGCGATGATGGAGTATCCGCTTGCCAGCCTGCTGCCCGCCGACTTTATGGAACAGCTTGTTTCGCTTCTGCGCATCGCCAAGCACGACGTGAACAGCGAGACGGTGGAATATTCCGAGGAGAATATTTCCAAGGTGCGGTACATGTCGAATATGGCGCTTGCGCTCAGCCATGATGTGCTGCACGGTATGAAAAATTTCCGCGTGGTGGTGCAGCCCGTTGTCTCCGCACAGACCGGGGAGATTGTGGGCGGGGAAATGCTGCTCCGATGGAAGTTCCGGGACAGGGACGTTTCTCCGGATGTATTTGTCGCCATGCTGGAGAAGGACAATATGATCAATCTGGTGGGCAGATGGGTGTTTGAACAGGCCGTATGCACCTGTATGCGTCTGGTGTCCTATTCGCCGGATTTTTATCTCACGTTTAACGTCAGCCTGCAGCAGATGACGGACGAAACCTTTCCGGATTTCATGGAAGAGGTGCTTCAAAAATATAAGGTCGACGGATCCCGTCTGGCCGCGGAGATGACGGAAAGCTGCATGGATGAACAGCCCGAAAAGCTGATTCACTTTGTGGAAACATGCAGCCGTCTGGGGATCCGGATCGCTCTCGACGATTTCGGCAGCGGTTATTCCTCCCTGCGGATGCTTTTGCAGTATCCGACAAGCATCGTGAAGCTGGATCGCTCGCTGCTGAAGGAAATGGCACAATCCGTGGATAAGATGAATTTTATTTACAGCATCGTCTATGCCTGCCACCGGTTTGGAAAAAAGGTGTGCATGGAGGGAGTGGAAACCGAGGGTCAGAACATCCTGATCAGGGAGTCCGGCTGTGACATGATTCAGGGCTATTACCATTATTACCCTCTGGAAATCGACGCGCTTTATGGCGTGCTTGCGGATCAGAAGAGAGATGACTCTGATAGCAAGGGTGCCTGAGAAAACAGAAAAAGCCCTCCAGCTCAGCATCATAGCGGCTGAGCCGGAGGGCTTTTTTGATACATCAGTACAGCAGCGCACCATATTTCGCTGCCAGCGAGGCGAGCACATTCTCCTCCAGCGGGGAACTGGAATCGACAATCAGACGTCCCTGGAAATACCGCAGAGCCGCTTCCAGAACAGGCAGAGAGTCCGCCCACACGGCCAGCGGCAGGCGCGCCATCGGGCCGTGCTCCGCGAGCAGAAGCGCGTCGTCAATGGATTCCACCCGCACCAGGGCCGCGTTGGCGGAGCCGTGCTCCAGCTCAATGAGATCGTCGTCCAGATGCGAGGTGCACAAGAGCGGTTCGCTCAGCTCCAGATCGTCCCCAAGGAAAAACACACCGTCCGGGGATGCCGCCGCATGGCTGTCCGCTTCCCTTTCATCCGGCAGGGGGAAGCACAGGGCGCTCGACGCAAGCGCCGCCGTGTATTCCGGGCGTGCGCCGGAGCCCGCGCCAAGCACGCAGGCCCCCGCCTGCGCCAGCCGCGCCGTATCCCGTGCAAAGTCCAGCGGGGACATCGCGTGCGGCACGGAGAGCCGCGCCGCCAGCGGAATTTCCGCATGCGCCAGAGCCTCGCGCAGAAGCTCCTCCATGTCGGCGGCGGAAATGTTGTCCACCCCGAACGCATCCGCCCCCATCGCCTGCAAGATGATCAAAGCGGTCAAAAATTCCACCGTCTCCCCGAAGGGATCCGGCATCATGGTCACGATGACGGGAAGATCCGTCAGCCGCGCCGCCAACATGGCCGCCCGCATGTCCGCCAGTGAGGTCTGCCGCTCCACCAGCAGGAACGACGCCCCCGCATCCTCCAGCGCGCGCACCTGCTCGCGGTAGAGGGTGAAAATGTCGTCGAATCGGTCGGCTTCCTCATACGAAAACGCAATCCCGGACGGCCCGATCCGCGCGCCCACCGGCAAATCTCCCGCGTTCTCCGCCGTCAGGCGCAGGACGCTTTCGTTGAGCTCCCGCACACGATCGGCCAGCCCGAACCGCGAAAGGATTTCCCGGTTTGCCGTGAGCGTCGGGGCCAGAAGGGCCATCGCTCCCGCGCGGCGGAAACGCTCCGTCTGCGCGCGGATGAAGTCGGGATGCTCCAGTGCCCAGAGCGCGGGACACTCCCCTTCCTCCATCCCCGCATCGTGCATCTGGGCGGCGGAAACGCCGTCCGGCAGGAACGGCAGGGAAAACGGCGGCTTTCTCATGGTTTTTTCTCCCCCGCGCGGCTTACATCCGCTCGGGCGCGGTGATCTTGAACATGCCGAGCACGTTGCGGATCACGGTGAGCACCGCGGAGCACAGCTGCAAGCGCGCATGCGCCAGGGAATCCTCCTCGCCGCCGATGCGGCAGGCGTTGTAGAAGCTGTGGAAGAGGTTCGCCAGCGTGATGACGTACCGCGTGATACGGGCCGGGTCATAGCCGCGCGCCGCCGCCACAATCTCGTCGGTGTACGACGCGATATGCCGCAGCAGCTCGATCTCCTCCGGCGCGCTGAGCAGCGCCAGCTCCTCGCTGGTGCACGGGCGTAGCGTCAGCCCTTCGCCCGCCAGCTTCTGGAACAGGCTGCAAATCCGCGCGTGAGCGTACTGCACATAGTACACCGGGTTCTGGGAATCCTCCTGCACGGCCAGATCCAGGTCGAAGTCCATCTGCGTGTTGGCCTCGCGCATGTTGAACAGGAAGCGCGCCGCGTCGATCGGCACCTCGTCGAGCAGATCCGCAAGCTGGATCGCCTTACCGCTGCGCTTGCTCATGCGCACCACTTCCCCGGCGCGCACCAGGCGCACCAGCTGGATCAGCACCACGTCAAGCTTCGAGCCATCCAGGCCCACCGCGTCCATCGCGCCCTTCATACGCGCCACATGGCCGTGGTGATCCGCGCCCCACACGTCGATGCAGCGGGTGAAGCCGCGGTTGAACTTGTTGCGGTGGTAGGCGATGTCGGCGGTAAAATACGTCGGGTTGCCGTTCTGGCGGATCAGCACCTCGTCCTTCTCCGCGCCGAAATCAGTCGCGCGGTACCACACCGCGCCCTCTTTCTCATACGTCAGGCCCTTTTTGGTGAGGATGTCGACGATCTCCATCACCTCGCCGTCCTCGTGCAGCGTGCTTTCCAGGAACCATTTGTCATACTGGATCCGGTACTTTTCCAGATCGCGCTGCATCCGGGCGATGTTCTTCGGCAGCGCGTACTGCACCAGCGCCGCGCGGCGCTCCTCGGGGGACACGGAGAGCAGGCCGTCGCCGTGCTCATTGACATAATTCTGCGCATGCTCCCGGATGTCGTCGCCGTGATAACCGTCCTCCGGAAATTCTACCGCGTCCTCGCCCTGGAGGATTTGCAGGTAGCGCGCTTCCAGCGAAATACCGAATTTCTCAATCTGGTTGCCCGCGTCGTTGACGTAGAATTCACGCCACACGTCGTAGCCTGCCGCGTCCAGCACAGCCGCCAGGCAGTCGCCCAGCGCGCCGCCGCGCGCGTTGCCCATGTGCATCGGGCCGGTCGGGTTAGCGGAAACAAATTCCACCATCACCTTTTCGCCCTTGCCGTAATCGCTGCGGCCGTAGTCTTTGCCCAAAGCTTCCACGTCGCGCAGAACGTCGGCGTAAAAGCGCGGGTTCAAAAAGAAGTTGAGGAAGCCCGGCCCGGCAATCTCGCACCGGTCAAAATAGGTGGGGGCCAGATCGAGGTGGGAGGCAATGGACTCCGCAATTTTGCGCGGAGCCTGACGGAAGGCGCGAGCGCCCGCCATGGCCGCGTTGCAGGCCCAGTCGCCGTGGCTTCGGTCGGCGGGGACCTCCAGCGTAAAGGCGGGCAGATCCGCCTGCGGCAGAGAGCCGTCCTCGATGGCGGCGCGCATGGCGGCCTCGATCGCGGTTCTGAGTTCCTGGGTGGCTTGTTGTACCAGCTTTGACATGGTTTTGGTTCACGCCTTTCTGTTAGTTTTCCTGATTTTCTTCTGTCTTTGAATCCGCGGCGGCGTCCGGGGTTTCCGGGCCGGGTGCGGGATCCTGCTTTTCACCAGCCGGGCGGACGGTGACGAGAATCTCGTTCACGCTGGCGAGCGCCGAATTCACGTCGAGCGTGTAGCGCACCGACAGGCGGCCTCCATCGTCCCCGAGCTCGTTCTTCATCTCGTGGGTGTATACGCCCACTGTCATCGCGCCGAAGCCTGTATCATAGCGGCACAAATGCCGTCTGCCGTGCTCCAGCACCAGCCGCGTCTCATCCCCGCCCGATCGCAGAAGCGTCACGCGGCCTTCCTCCACCTTGAGGATGGAAGTGCGCGCCTTTGAGGATGGCACGGAATCCTCGTATTCCCGGTACATGATGTACCGTTTTCCGTTCTTTTCCGAGTATTGGCCGAAGGTCGTCACCTCGATCTCCTCCGGCTCCCCGTTCACGACCTGTCTCCCAAGGATGGAGATCAGATAATTTTCCTCCATTTGATACCTCCGCGCCCGCGCGCTTTGCGTAATCTAAGGTTTTATTTCATCTTGTTCTTCCCAATAGATTTTATGGTAAAGAAGCAGTATTTTCATAAGAGCGTCGTCCGACTCAATGGCACGGTGCAGAGAGGCTTCCCATTCATCGGGCTCCATGCGCTCTGATTTCACCAGCTCCATTGCCACACGGAAATGACGAATGAGCCAGATGACAGCGTCCCGCTCTTTCGGAGAAAGCTCCTGTATTAAGGATTGCAGCTTGGCGATTCGTTTCTGTCTGTCCTTTTGTTCCACTTTTTCTCCCCCTTTTCACAGCCGGGGAATTCTCCCGGATAAACTGGCTTATTCTATCATAAGCAGAAGGAGAAATGTGGAATGTATTCATTCCATTGCCAAGTTTATTTGCGAATGGACATTGTTCGGATGTCGTTTTGGAATTCGTGCTGGAGGTCCGGAAAAAATCGCTTCGCTCTTTTTCCTGGCTTTTCTGTGGCTTCGCACGGTTGTTTGAAGGGGGCGCCGCCCCCTTCACCCCTGCAAGCCTTTTGAAAAAGGCTTGAGCGAAAACTTCCAGTTTTTGCTCTTTTTCAGCTAGTAGCTTTCAATATCAATATGCTCCACCGTTCCATCCAGACTCCCGCCCAGCAGCAGCGTCGCAATCCCCGCAAACCCCTCCGTGCGGTCACTGACGTAGAACCGCCGCGAGCCTTGCTGTTCCCGTGGAGCCGCGAGATCGTTTTCGAGAAGAAACTCACGGCAGGCCAGCGCCGTCTCGCGCCCGGAGTCAATGAGGGCTACGTTTTCCCCCATCACCCGGCGGATGACGGGTTCCAGCAGCGGGTAATGTGTGCAGCCGAGAATCAGCGTGTCGACTCCCGCTTCGATCAGCGGAGCCAGGTAGCGCTCCGCCGTCAGGCGCGGGATGGGATCGTCCTCTGCGAGGAAGCCGTTTTCCACCAGCGGCACAAAAAGTGGGCAGTCTGTGTCAAATACCTGGAGGGTGGGGTCGAGGACGGCGAGGGCGCGGCGGTAGGAGCCGCTTCGGATGGTCGCCGTGGTACCGATGACGCCGATCTTCCCGGAGCGGGTGGCGGCGGCAGCCGCGCGTGCTGTGGGATCGAGCACGCCGAGGAAGGGAACGGGGAGCGTCTCTCCAAGGTCGGCGGCCACGGAGCTGACCGTGCCGCACGCCGCGATGACCATTTTTACGTTCTGCGAGAGCAGGAAGGCCGCGTCCTGCCGGGCGTAGCGGCGGATGGTGTCGCGGCTGCGCGAGCCGTAGGGCACGCGGCCGGTGTCGCCGAAATAGACGATTGTTTCATTCGGCATCCCGGCGGTGAGCTGGCGCACGGCGGTCAGGCCGCCGAGGCCGGAGTCAAACACGCCGATGGGCCTGGGATCCATGCGCCCGCCTCCCTTCACCGCTCAAAGGCGAGCGCGATCAGCCGGTCAAGCAGAGCGGAGCAGGAAAGGCCGCAGGCCTCCCACAGCTTCGGGTACATGCTGATGGAGGTAAAGCCCGGCAGCGTGTTCAGCTCGTTGAGGATGACTTCCGTTTCGTTGCGCACGAAGAAGTCAACGCGAGCCAGACCCTCGCAGCCGAGGAGGCGGTAGGCGCGGCAGGCGGTGCGGCGGATCTCGTCGATGACCTGCGGCGACAGGCGCGCGGGGATGTAGAGCTGGGAAGTGCCGTTTACATATTTATCATCGTAATCGTAAAAGGTCGCGGAAGCGGCGATCTCGCCCACCAGCGCGGCTTCGGGCTTTTCGTTGCCGAGCACGGCACATTCCACCTCACGCCCGGTGATACATTCCTCGATCACCACGCGCCAGTCCTCGTGCGCGGCCTTCGCAACGGCGGCGTCAAGATCGTCGCCGCGATCCACACGGCTCACGCCCACGGAGGATCCGGCGTTGGCGGGCTTGACAAAGACGGGGTAGCCGCCCAGGTCGGCGGCAATGCGCTCGCGCACGGAAGCCTGCTGCTCCTCGTAGTCGGAAGCGTAGAACCACAGGTAGCGCGCCTGCCCGATTCCGGCGGAAGCCAGCAGCGTGTGGGAGACGGCTTTATCCATGCACACGGCGGAGGCCAGTGCGGCGCAGCCCACAAACGGGATGCCGGAGAGCTGCAAAAGCCCCTGTACCGTGCCGTCCTCGCCGTTTTTGCCGTGCAGCGCGGGGATCACCACGTCCAGGCGCAGGGTGTCGCCGGAAGCGGGCAGGAACAGGCCGTGCACGGTGCGGTCAGGGGTGAGGAACGCCTGCCGGTTGGAGGGGTGCTTTTCCCAGGTCCCCTTTTCGATCTCTTCGGGGGAAGCTTCGGTCAAAAACCAGGCTCCCTCCTTGGTGATGCCCACGGCCACAGGCTCATAGGCTTCGCGGGAAAGATTGCGCAGGACGGTAGCGGCGGAGAGCCGCGAAATCTCGTGCTCGGACGAGCAGCCGCCAAACAGGACGGCGATGGTCTTTTTCATGTCGAAAAGCCTCACATTTCGTTATTTGAGCGCGGTGCGCGCCCTGTTTTATCTTTATGAATCCCCCCGGGCGAAGATGCGCGGCGGGGCGGTTCCGTCTGAAATTCTATCTTACCACAAACGGTGCGGGCGCGCAATGCTTCGGGCACAAAGAAAGCAGGGCATTGCGCAGAATCTGCGTGACAAACGGGGAAAGCTATAGTATAATAGGTAAAATGATGCGCCGCGACGTGCGGCGGCCGCCCGAACGGGCGCTGGATATGCGGAATAACACGACACGGAGTGATGATACCATTGGAGCAGAAGGCATTTGATTTGATTGTGAGCAAGCTGGGCGAAGCGCTGGAAAAGCAGGAATTCAAGCGCATAGCTGCCGAGCCCGAGGACGGCGTGCGGATGGAGGTTTTCGCGGGAGAAAATCTCGCCTATGCCGTCATGTATACGATGAAAACGAAACGCATTGAGCTGAAAACATGCGCAATGACGGATGACGGCCCGGACAAGAACTGGAAGAGCATTTCAAGCTGGCTTTATGACCCGCAGGAGGGTGAGGACGCCGACGTGGAAAGCATTATCAATGATTTCTGCGAAACGGTGGAGGGCCCGAAGCGTGTTGCGGCCTTGCAGACTGCGAAGAAAAAGCGTTCCAAGAACGAGGAAAACAACGCCGACCCGGTCTTTATGTTCAACCGCTTCGCGAACATTTACCCCGAGCTGCGCATGGATCTGATTGACGAGCGTTCGACATATGCGACGGTGCGGCCGATTGCGTTCACGCGCGCCCACATCCTGCCGCGTGTGCAGGGAACGCTTTCCTCCAGCGCGCCCGAAAGCCAGCCGGTGCAGAGACTGGCGGAGCTGTGCAACGATCTGTATGAAAACGGTGATTTCGACGTGCGCGCCATCCTCACAATGGTGCTGCTTAACGGCCTGGACGAGACTGCCGTGAAGGAAAAGCTCGTGCCGCATTTCTCCGACGACATGCAGAAGGGCTACAAGGCCGGTCTGAAAATGCGCGGCAAGAAGGTCAAGCCCGAAAAGGTCAAAAAGCAGTCCCGCGTCGTCGCCGAAGCCCTCAAGAATAATCAGGGTGCCCGCTGACAAGGCTGAGCCCAAGGCTAAGCCTGCACGCAAGTCGCGCACGCCGGCAGGCTGAGCCTGCACGCAAGTCGCGCACGCCGCGTCCCGCGGCGAACCATGGGGAAACACATCGCCCCCTCTGCGATCTCACGTCGCAGAGGGGGCTTGCTGTGCGGCCCGCGCTGTTCTCACGGATTAACGCGGAAGGTTGGCTGTAATTTTCAGCTGGGGTGTAATTTTTACGCTTCGCCTGTATTCTTCCGTAGAGCCGTAACCCCAACGCACAGGAACAGTTTCGCAATCGAAGATTGCGAGTTGTTCTGTTGCCAGCCGGCGTTTGGCGGCCTTGTGCCGCAAGCCGGCCGCTCCCAGGGAGAGGGGGCGCAAGGCTTGCGTAGGAGATCAAAGGGGTTCGAAGGGGCAAAGCCCCTCGCGGTTCTTTCCCCCATTTCTTGGCGGCAAGAAATGGGGGGCCTCCGCGGCCTGAGCCAAAAAGAAAAAATCAGAAAAATGAATGAAAAGTCAGGAGGAGCGAGACGCATGAACGCCCCAACCTACCGCGATGTACTGCGGCAAAAGAAATACCGGTTTTTGCTTTCTTCCAACCTGGTCAACCGCTTTGGAGACGCCGTTGACACGCTGGCCTTTTCCTGGCTGGTCTATGCGTTTACGGGCGAAGGCATGTGGGCGGCGATTGTGTTTGCGGTCAACAAGATCCCATCCGTCTTTTTTCTTCCGTTGTCGGGGGCAATCGTAGAGAAATACGAAAAGAAAAAAGTCATTCTTCTCTGCGATGCGATCCGCTGCGCGCTGGTTGCGGCGCTGATGGGGCTCCTGCTTGCGGGAAAGCTGTCTTTGCCGATCCTGTTTTCCTTCACCTTTCTGATCTCGACAGCGGAAGCCTTCCGCATGCCGGCAAGCAATTCCTTTATCACACAGCTTCCCGGAAAGGAACTGCTCGATCGCAGCCTGGTGCTGAACGTCATCGTGTCCACGGCCGCAGAGATAGCGGGAACAGCCGCGGGCGGCTTTGTGATTGGTCGGCTGGGGGTCAGCGCCGCCCTGCTGATCGATGTGATATCCTTTGTGATTTCCATCGGCCTGATGCTTCTGATCCGGCACCGGGAAGAGGTATCGGCCGCGCTCCGGCAGTCCAACAGCCTTCAAATCTTCAAGGACGGCCTGTTCTATATGAAAAACAGCCCGGTTCTTGTGCATGTGATTGTCGTGGCGTTGCTGGCAAACGCGGCCATGGCCCCTCTCGATTCGCTGCAAACCGCCGCGGTCGTGGAGGTGTTTCACCGGGAAGCGGGCTTTCTGTCGCTGCTGAACATAGCGCTCTCCGTCGGGATGTTTGTGGGGGGCGTCATCTATCCGGCTCTTAGAACGCGGATCCGGGATCGCTTCCTTTATCTGCTTTCCTTCCTGTATCTCGGTGTGCTGTACGGCTCTCTTGCGTGGTTCGGCCATTTTGGCGATCGCGGCCCCGCATTCTCCCTTCTCCTTGTGCTGGCGTATCTCTTATACGGATTTGCGGCGGGATTTCTGGCAACGGGGCTTGGGATTGAGCTGATGGAAAACACGGAACAGCGCTATATGGCGCGAACCACCACCCTCTTTTCCTCCGTTTCCTCACTGGCAACCCCCGTGTTCTCCGCCGCGGCGGGCGTGCTGGCGGGGTGGATGAATCTTCCGGCTTTGTTCCTTTTCTGTTCTGTTTTGATTGCCTGCGGCCTCTTGCTCTGTCTGCCCCGCATGCGCAAAAGCGCCGAAAAACCGGCGAAATGACGGGGAAAATCGCTTGACAGGGCGTGCTGGGGTATGCTATGATGTTACTACCTCAGATGGGGGTTCTTTTTTTGCGCCCATTTCGAGGGAGGCTGAAGGCTCCGCGGAGGAGCCCGGGAAGCAACCGCTTCCTGAAAATTTTTCCGTATAACGGGAGGTGCCGTCACATGAGAGTGAAAGTCGTAATGGCCTGCACAGAGTGCAAACAGCGCAACTACAACACCAAGAAGAACAAGAAGAACGATCCGGACCGTCTTGAAATGAACAAGTACTGCCGTTTCTGCAGAAAGCACACGCTTCACAGAGAGACGAAGTAATCCGGACGGAGGGAAAAGCGAATGGCTGACACTGAGAAGAAGATCGCGCCGGAGAAAAAGGCTTCCCCTGAGAAAAAGGACAAGAAGCCCGGCAAGTTCTCCGCCTCGGTCAAGAACGCCGGGAAATTTTTCCGCGATGTCAAGAGCGAGATCAAAAAGATCGTGTGGCCCACTCCGAAGTCGGTGTTCAAGAATACCGGCGTCGTGCTGGTGGCCATCATCATCAGCGGAATTTTCATTTCCGGTCTCGACTCCATTTTCCTCGCCCTGCTCGGCCTTGTCATGAACGTCTGATCGCCTGCATGCGTACAGACAGAGCGGAGGGGTGAAAATGCCTGAGGAAGCAAAGTGGTATGTCGTCCACACCTATTCGGGGTACGAAAACAAGGTCGCGTCAAACCTCGAAAAAACCGTGGAAAACCGCAACCTGCACGATCTGATTCCGGAGATCAAGGTGCCGACGGAAACTGTCACCGAGATTAAGGACAACAAGAAGCGTGAAGTGGAGCGGAAAATTTTCCCCGGATATGTACTGGTGAAAATGATCCTGACCGACGAATCCTGGTATGTGGTGCGCAACATCCGCGGCTGCACAGGCTTTGTCGGCCCGTCCTCCAAGCCGATCCCGCTGACCGACGAGGAAGTGGCCAAGCTCGGCGTGGAGACCAAGCAGGTGGAGGTTTCCTACAGTGTGGGAGACAGCGTCCACATCACCGGCGGCCCGCTTGAGGGCTTTGTCGGAACCGTCACGGAGATCGACTCCGAAAAGAACCGTGTGCGCGTGACCGTGTCGATGTTCGGCAGGGAAACCCCCGTCGAGCTCGAGCTGGATCAGGCCGAACCGGTCGAATGAATTTACTGTTCGCATAATATCGCGGGAAACCCGCTGTATTAGAGAGAGGGGCCTTGTCCCCTTGTGGGAGGAACGGGTACAATCCTTACGCGGCCCGCTCCGCCAGCTACCACGAATTTTGGAGGTGCAGAAAAATGGCTCAGAAGGTAACGGGCTTTATCAAGCTTCAGATACCTGCAGGAAAAGCTACCCCGGCGCCCCCTGTTGGACCGGCACTCGGCCAGCACGGCGTCAACATCATGGCGTTCACGAAGGAATTCAACGAGCGCACGAAGAACGACGCGGGACTTATCATCCCCGTGGTGATTACCGTCTACGCGGATCGTTCCTTCACGTTCATCACCAAGACCCCTCCGGCTGCTGTCCTGATCAAGAAGGCATGCGGCATTGAGAGCGGCTCCGGTGCGCCGAACAAGACGAAGGTTGCTAAGATTACCCGTGAGCAGGTCAAGAAAATTGCCGAACAGAAGATGCCCGACCTCAACGCCGCGACCATCGAGTCCGCGATGAGCATGATCGCCGGCACGGCGCGCAGCATGGGCATCGAAGTCGTAGATTGATCACCCGGGTGGGAGGAACACCAAATCCGATTTACCACTTATAGGGAGGAAAACCAATGAAACACGGTAAGAAATATGTCGATGGCGCAAAGCTCATCGACCGCAGCAAGCTGTACGATGTGGATGAGGCCCTCGACCTGTGCGTCAAGACCGGCACCGCCAAGTTTGACGAGACGGTTGAGGTGCATGTGAAGCTGGGCGTCGACAGCCGCCACGCTGACCAGCAGGTCCGCGGCGCTATCGTCCTGCCCAACGGCACCGGCAAAACGGTGCGCGTCCTCGCGATCTGCAAGGGCGACGCCGCGAAGGACGCCGAGGCCGCAGGCGCTGAGTTTGTCGGCGCGGAGGACATGATCCAGAAGATCCAGAACGAAAACTGGATGGATTTCGACGTCCTCATCACCACCCCGGACATGATGGGCCTGGTTGGCCGTCTCGGTAAGGTCCTCGGTCCCCGCGGCCTGATGCCGAACCCGAAGGCCGGCACCGTGACCCGCGAGATCGGCAAGGCGATTGCCGACGCGAAGGCCGGTAAGATCGAGTACCGTCTCGACAAGACCAACATCATCCACTGCGTCATCGGCAAGGTTTCCTTCGGCACCGAGAAGCTGCAGGAGAACTTCGACGCTCTGCTCGGCGCTATCGTGAAAGCGAAGCCCGCCGCCAGCAAGGGCCAGTATATCCGTTCCTGCGTCGTCGCCTCCACCATGGGCCCCGGCGTGCGCATCAACCCCAGCAAGGTCGGCTGATTTTCGTCCGATCCCCTTGACAGGCGCATCTGCCTGTGATATAATAATCAAGCTGTTTTATTCAGAGACAGCAGGCGCAGTATGCGTAATCGGGTTTTCCCAGCCTGCCGAGGATAGAGCGACGAGAATCATTGCTTTGGTTTCTTACGCCCTTCCCGCGGTATGTGGGAAGGGCTTTTTTGATTGCGTCATCCCAAAATCCGATGGGATTGATTCCTGTATGTGGAGGTGAAACGAATTGCCTAGCGAGAAAATTCTGGAACAGAAAAAGCAGCAGGTAGCCGAGCTGTCCGCCGCTTTGAAGGAGTCCTGCACCGGCGTGATTGTCAACTACAAGGGCATCAACGTCGCGGACGACACCAAGCTGCGTAAGCAGCTCCGCGAAGCCGGCAGCACCTATAAGGTTGTCAAGAACACGATGCTCAAGCGCGCGCTTGAGGATGCGGGTATCATGGGCCTCGACCATGTCCTGGAGGGCACCACCGCCATCGCGTACAATAAGGAGGACTATGTCGCCAGCGCGAAGATCCTCTCCGAGTATGCGGAGAAGAACAAGAACTTCGAGCTCAAGGCAGGCTTTGTCGACGGTAACGTCCTCGACGCCAACGGCGTCAAGGAGCTGGCAGAGCTCCCGCCGAAGGAGGTCCTCGTGGCCAAGGCTCTGGGCGGCTTGAACGCTCCGATTACCGGCTTTGTCACCGTGCTCAACGGCACGCTCAAGGGCCTGGTGGTCGCGCTCAACGCCATCGCAGAGAAGCAGGGCGCGCAGGCATAAGCCTTACGCAGCCCGCACAAAAGTATCATACTTTATAAAATTTAAAATAACGGAGGTTTCCAGCCATGTCTGATAAGGTTGTTAAGCTGATTGAAGATGTTAAGTCCCTGACCGTTCTCGAGCTCTCCGAGCTCGTAAAGGCTCTCGAGGAAGAGTTCGGCGTTTCCGCCGCTGCTCCGGTTGCTGTTGCTGCTGCTCCGACCGCTGCTACTGCTCCGGCTGCTGAGGAGAAGACCGAGTTCGACGTGATCCTGAAGTCCGGCGGCGCCAACAAGATTCAGGTCATCAAGGTTGTCCGTGAGCTGACCGGCCTGGGCCTGAAGGAAGCCAAGGCTGTTGTTGACGAGGCTCCGAAGCCGGTCAAGGAAGGCGTTTCCAAGGACGACGCCGAGGCTATGAAGGCGAAGCTGACCGAGGCTGGCGCTGAGGTTGAGCTGAAGTAAGTTCACCCCCCATTTTTTCAAAAAAGCCCGAAAAATCCGCTGTTCCGCAAGGGACAGCGGATTTTTTTGTTTCACGAAAACCCCCGGCTGTGCCGGGGAGTTCAAAAAGAGCTTTAGCGTTCCATAGGAAAGAAAAACTCCTTTTGATACAATAAAGATGCGGTCTGCCAACTGCACTAAAGTATCAAAAGGAGGACAAAAGGCATGAAGCCTAATGACAACAATAGTTTAGCACATACGACATGGAACTGCAAATATCATATAGTATTTGCGCCAAAGTATCGGAGGAAAATCTTTTACAAAGAAAACAGGGTGGAAATAGGGAAAATACTGAGAGAATTATGCAACTGGAAACAGGTGAAAATAGTAGAGGCAGAAGTGTGTCCCGACCATATTCATATGCTGGTAGAGATACCACCGAAGATGAGTGTTTCAAGTTTCGTAGGTTTTCTCAAGGGAAAGAGTAGTCTGATCATATTTGAGAGGCATTCTAATTTGAAATACAAATACGGAAACAGGCAGTTTTGGTGCCGCGGATACTACGTCGACACAGCAGGTAAGAATGCAAAAAAGATTGCGGAGTATATCCAGAACCAGCTCAAAGAAGATCAGATTGAAGACCAGATGACAATTAAAGAATACATAGACCCGTTTACGGGTAGCAAGGAATAATCTTTTTGCAGGTGGCAGACCGTACCAACGCCTTTAGGCGTGGCCAGTATCTTAGGGCTTTGCCCGCATCTGAAGAACCACCAGCTCTGCTGGTGGGTTCCTATTTGTTTTTTGTATGGATGGCTTCAGCGGGTTTCACAGCGGGCACGGAAGGAGGGATCGTATTTGGCGAGAACCTCCTGACTCCGGGTATAGACATACTGTACGCTTTTCTGTCCCCGCACGCGTTCCCCCGCGTTTCGGTAATTGTGAAAATCGAGAAACAGGGCGGTCAGCAGGGCGGCGAGCTCTCCGAAATCGTCCAGGCTGCAAAGGGTGTAAGCATCCAGATTGTCGTACACGACCGGATCCTTTTCTATTTGGGCGATCTGTACGCTGCCCTCGTAAACGGGATATTTCATCCCCTCCTTGCCCAGACCAATTTCATAAATATGAAATACACGATCGTACAGATGAAGCTCTGTGTAGGAAATCGAGGAAAAAAGCGTGCCCTCGCGCAGTTTGGCGATGCGGCCGATGGGCGGGCCGCCCGCCTCGGTGATGTCGCAGGGAGCCGTTTGCCAGGTGTGGTTTCCGACCTTCCTTTTGACGGATTCCCTCAGGTTCGGCGCAATCCGAAGCCACGGCTGGTTCTGCCGGAACAATTCGATCCCGGGAGCGGTGGGCGAAAATGGGGATCGGGCGGTGCACAGGGGCTGTCCGCCGCGCTCCAGAGCGTAATCGGCGCTGCCGCCGGATGCTGTCTGCCTAAGAATTGCGATCATGCGTTCTACCTCTCTTTGCTTTTATAAACCAAGCTTCCTGCCGGAAGGCCCTTTCCGGTTTCAGGCTTTTTCCAGACGGTATTCGCTAGGAGTGATGCCGTACTGCTTCTTAAACAGACGGATAAAGCCGCGAACATCATGAAATCCCACCTGCTCTCCAACCGAGTGAATGGGCAGGGAAGTGGTTTCCAGAAGCGCGATTGCCTTTTTCAGGCGAAGTGCGGAAATATATTGCGTCATAGTTTGACCACAGTGCTGCTTGAACAGACGGGAAAGATATTTGACATTGAGAGACAGGGCTTGCGCGATATCTCCAACGGCGATTTCCCGATCGTAATTTTCCTCGATATACCGGCAGGCCGCGTATACATAGTGGCTTCCGGATTCACTTCTGGCGATGACGGAAAGTGTTTCCTGCGAGATTGTTTCCAGAAGATTTTTCATTCCCAATAGAATTTCCTCTTCATTGCGGGCATTTCCAAGGCTCTGCGCCTGCTCATACAGTTTTTCCCACAATGTGGAGTCTGCTGATAAAAAGGATTGATTGAAGATCATGCTTACAATAATATAAATTTTTGATTTCAGCTTGTACCATTCTGTACCGCCTTCTGTATATTCCTTGTCCAGCAGTTGTTTTACATAATTCTCCAGAACATCCAGCCGATCCATACGGATGGCGGAGATCATATGTGTCATCTCCAGAGGAGAAATGAGGATATCGGGCTCCGGCTCTGAGGTATCTGCAAAAAAATGATGCGTATCCATCAGAATATGACGATAGATGAGATTTGCCTTGGCGCGTTGGTAGCCGGCAGGAATTTGCTCCAGCCCGCATACAGGGCAGACGACGGATACAAATACCTTTTCATACAAAAGCTTTGGCAGGCTGCTCCGCATGGTTTCAAGCCTGTGAAGAAATGCTTTTCTGATATCCTGCGGTGAGAGCTCAGCGGGATAGACGGATACCACGCCGATGCTTTCAAAATCCATATCCACCGCGCGGGAAAAGATCTCCTGTTCACTTGTCTGGGTGAAAATATTTTTGAGCATGGCCCGCAGCAGTACTCTTTCGCGGTTTTCCAGTGCTCCTTCCATCAGGTGAATGCACGCAACCAGAAAGGTGCCGTTTTGTACTTGAGCCAATGAGGATGACAGGGAAAAAATTTCACTTTTTTCTGTAAAGATTCCCTGAAGCAGAAAATTAATCCCTTTTTCCTCCATCCAGCGGTGGGTTTCCAAAAGCTGCTCTTCATAGGTTTTTCTGTCGTCAATCAAACGATTAAAGCTTTTTTGCAGGGAATCCGCCGTAAAACTTTGTGAGTCCTCGCTCTGGCAGTAAAAGTCCACCAGACGGAATAGGATAGGGCCGAAAAAGTTGCGGAAGGAACGAAAGCTCCACAGAAAGATGGTACATACAATGGCAATTCCCAAAACAAGCAGGACGCATTGCTGTAAAAAGGATCGGATGAATTTTTCGAGAAAAAGAGAGCGGGGATACGAAATTTGCAGGGACAGGTAGTAAGAGTTGAGCATTCCGGTTTCGGTGTAGGCATAGCCGGCTGATTCCCCCAGAAGAATAGGAGGAGCCTCGGCCTGCCGGCTGATCAAGGAAAAAGAATATCCCTCCTGAAGAAACTTGGAAAGCTGATTTTCCAGATGGCTGTTTTTCAGATTGAAGCACAGGTATCCATATGTATTGGCAGAATATTTGGAGGAATATCCTGTTGCAAGCGTGATGACCCGGTTATTGTTGTTGGTTCTCTGCACGACGGCGGGCATGGGAGAGGTCTTCAGGCTTTGCAGGAAAGCGCCGTCCGTATAGTCTTTGACGTCGACCTTTCCAACCCCAGTGGCAAACACAAACTCCGCCTGCTCCTGGTACAGATTGATGGAGGAGACACCGAGAGACGAAAGCTGCGCCTGAATATCTTCACAGCGTTCCAGCGTAAGGCGGTAATCATAGGGATCCACGGTCAGAGGGGAATGCATCACACCGCTTACCGTTGGCTCCAGTTCAAGTGTGTAACCGGCATAGGCCATGGCATTGAAAGTGTTGTTAAAGGATGTCAGGCAATAGGACAAATTTTCTTTGAGATCTTTTTGCATCTGCTCTTTGGCATGGCGGTAGGAAACCATTCCCAGCAGGATGACGAGAAGGGTGCATGCCACAATGATTTTCCAGATGTATCGGGGGAAAATCCTGCGGGAATTTTTAACCATAACACATTGCCTCCCAAGTGGAAAAAGAATGGCGGAACCAAAGATTTGCAATAATACATGAAATTTTTGAATTTGTATGTATTATTTTATAGCAAAAAGATAACCCGGTCAACCCTGCCCACCCAAGGGAGAAAAAGTGTAAAAAAACAGCATTGCAAAATAGTGACCTGAGAGAAGAAGTTTTTTGCAAATTTATAGGTGAAAAGTTACTTTTTTGAAATTGTGCCGTGCATTATGCAAAAAATCACGCTTTTGAATTTACATTTTATAGGCAATTCGATATATTATGTGCAAGACACAGCGACAAGGAGGTACAGCCTATGAATGCTATCCATGGCAGGACAATTTCAGTCCCAAAGCCACAGAAACAAAGCGGCTGGAAGCGGTTCCGCAAAAATTTCCGGGTGCATAAATATTACTATCTGTTAATGCTGCCGGGTATTATCGCTCTTCTGGTGTTTCGGTATGTGCCCATGGCAGGAATTGTGATAGCCTTTAAAAATTTCAGGATTGCAGATGGAATATTCGGCAGTGAGTGGGTTGGCCTGAAATGGTTTGAAATGCTCTTTTCCAATGCGGAATTTACCAATGTGCTGTTCAACACCATTTATATATCCATTTTGAAAATTGTTTTCAGTTTCCCCGCTCCCATTCTTCTGGCATTGATGATCAACGAAGTGGGACATCTGAAATACAAAAAGGTGGTGCAGACCACAGTATATCTGCCGCACTTTATTTCCTGGGTTGTGGTGGGCGGCATCATGATGACGATCCTCTCTCCCTCTGTGGGAGTGCTCTCGCTGTTCGGAGCGGCAAAAAATCCGCTTTTGGAACCGGCAAATTTCCGGTGGCTGGTTGTCATTTCGGATATTTGGAAGGAGGCTGGCTGGGGAACCGTCGTATATCTGGCGGCCATTACCAGCATCAGCCCGGATCTATACGAAGCAGCCACTGTGGACGGGGCCACAAGATTCCAGAAAATATGGAATATTACCCTTCCGGCTATTTCGGGAACCATCGCCATTATGCTGATTCTTCGCACGGGTTCCATTTTGAGCGCGGGATTTGATCAGATGTATGTGCTGCAAACCCCTGCCACAATGGATGTCGGTGATGTGCTCGATACCTTTGTGTACCGGTATGGTCTTGCGCAGGGGCGTTTCTCCTACGCGGCGGCGGCGGGGCTTTTCCAGTCGGTTGTGGGCCTGATTCTGGTGAGTATTTCCAACTTTGTCACCGCAAAGATGGGACAGGATGGCATCTGGTAACGATCAGGACACCGAGACAGAAAGGAGAGTTTCCGTTATGAAGGTAAAAAAAGGAGTGGGAGAAAGGCTGTTTGAAATGGTGAACGCGTTTATTCTCGCTGTTCTCAGCCTGGTTATGCTGTATCCCTTCTGGCATGAACTGTGCCTGTCCTTCAGCTCCGCCACAGAAGCGACGCGGGGAGGCGTATTTCTTCTTCCGCGGGAGTTTACCATGCAGGCGTATCAGCTGGTCACAAAAAACGCTTTTATCTGGACATCTTACGCAAACAGCATCTATACAGCGGTACTCACGACCGGGATCGGAGTGCTGCTGACCGCAATGCTGGCCTATGGGCTTTCCAAAAAGCAGGTAGCGGGACATCGTTTTCTTTCCTTTGCCGTTGTATTCTGCATGATCTTCAACGGGGGCCTGATCCCCACTTATCTGACGGTCAAAGGCCTGAACCTGATTGATAACCTGTGGGCTCTGATTCTTATGGCGATTGTCACACCATATAACACGATCATCGTGAAAAATTTCTTTTCCGCCATGCCCTCCGAACTGGAGGAAGCCGCTTTTATCGACGGCGCGGGGCCGCTGCGGATTTTCTTTCAGATCATCATGCCGCTGTCCAAGGCGGTTCTGGCGACGGTGGGGCTTTGGATTGCCGTGGCCTCCTGGAACAATTTCATGGGTCCGCTGATTTACATGAACAGCCGGGAAAATTTCACCCTCCCGCTTTACATCCGCCAGGTGATTGATGGGCAAATGCTGGCCCGCACCACCGGTGAGGGCGCGCAGTCCGCCGTGGAGTCCGTCATCGGCGCGACAATTATCATTTCTGTTGCTCCTATTCTGTGTGTTTATCCGTTCCTGCAAAAATATTTTGTCAAAGGCGTTATGATTGGTTCGGTAAAGGGATGACGATGCGATCGTACCCTTTTCAGCGATAGGTCCGGAAGGAGAACTTTTGCTTCCGGGGAAAACAGTAAGGAGGTACCTTATGAAAAAGTATTGGAAGAGAATTCTTGCCTGTATGCTGGCGGCGGGGATGGCCGCTTCCCTCGGCGCTTCGTGCAGCTCTCCGTCCACGGCCTCCGGTACGGACGGCAGCAGCACGCCTGACGCGGCTCCGGCAGAGAAAGAGAGCTATCACTTCACCATTTACCGCAGCGGCGCCTGGCCGACTTACCCCGCCGATGGAGGAGAAGGCTACCAGATCATGAAGGACGCGATGAAGGCGTACGGCCTGCCCAATATTGACTGGGAGGTTGTGGCGATCGGCGGCACAGAGTATTATGATAAGCTCAATGTGCTCGCGGCCAGCGATTCCATGCCGGATGCCATGAATGTGGATATGGTTACGCTGACAAGCTTTGCCGACCAGGGGTTGATCATCCCGCTTGAGGACAAGCTGGATCAGCTTCCCGCCATTAAGGACCTCATGCGTCCCGCGGAGGTGGATGCCGTGACCTATAACGGGCATCTGTATGCGTTCCCTGTCGGCTATCTGGAAGGTGCAATCAACGGGCCCAATACCAACGGGCTGATTATCCGTCAGGATTGGCTCGATAAGGTGGGCAAGGATGTCCCCACCACAATTGATGAAATGTATGAGGTCATGAAAGCCTTCAAGGAGCAGGATCCTGACGGCAACGGACAGGACGACACGTTTGGATATCTGGGCGTGGACAGCACCGTGTTTGACGTGATCTTCGGCGCGTACGGCATCCAGCCGCAGTTCTGGATGGAGACTCCCGACGGCCTGCGTATGGGCAGCACGCTGGAGGGGACGAAGGACGCTCTTGCCACCCTTCAGAAATGGTATGCGGAAGGGCTGATCGATCCGGATATCTTCACAACGGATGCCAGTCTCAAGGATCAGAAATTTGCCAATTCAAAGGGCGGCATTTATGAGGGCTCCGGCTTCACCGGTTCCTCCGTGCAGCCGGAAACCGCGGCTCTGCTTGCCGCAACCCCCACAGCGAAGGTGGCCCCCATTGGTTCAATCAAGGGCCCCAATGGTGATTTCGGTGCACAGGAATCGGCTCCCGGTTATGGCAATATCCGCGCCATCTCCTCCTCCTGTGAGGATGTGGATGTTCTGATCCAGCTGCTTAACTGGTCGGTTGACGACAGCGAAAACGGAGGATTTTATCTGTGCTCCATCGGCGTGGAGGGAGAGGACTTCACGCTGAGTGAGGACGGCTCGAAGATTATTCAGACCAGCACGTATGATGAAATTTACGCAAAGGGCCTGGGAAATCCCGTAAGATTCCTTCAGGTTGTGGATCGCAGATGGGTGGAGGACGATGCGGTTAAGTGCTTTGAAGCTTTCCAGGACAGCTACCGGGAAAATAAATATTGGGGCACGACGCCGGCCATGCTTGACTACCCGGACACCTGCACCAAGCTTTTCCAGGAATATCTGGCAAAAATCGTGATGGGAAGCCTGCCGGTTGACGCGTGGGAGGACTATGTGGATGAGTTCTACTCCATGGGCGGCGACCAGATTGAAAAAGAGGTAAACGAAGCTTATCAGGCTCTTCAATAAAACACAAGGATAGCTTTGCGTCAAAACGCACGGCCCGGAATTTCGTCCGGGCCGTGCATAATATGTAAAGGCAGTGCCGCGGCGATCCGGAAAAATGCGGGCTGCATAACGGGGAGGAAGCATGTCATGATGAAAAACAGGCCAAACGTGGTATTTCTTTTTTCCGATCAGCAGAGGTATGACACAGTAAGCTGCTACCATCAGCCCCTGGGGGAGCGGTTTCACCTGACACCAAATCTGGATCAGCTGGCTGCGGAGGGGACGCTCTTTGAGAACGCCATGACCTGCCAGCCGGTGTGCGGCCCGGCACGCGCCTGCATCCAGACGGGAAAATATCCTTCGGTGATTGGGTGCGAGGTCAACGACCGCATGCTGCCGCTCACCGAAAAGGGAATTGCCCATTATTTCAACGAAGCAGGCTATGAGACTGCCTATGTGGGAAAATGGCATCTGGCTTCCCACCATTCCTTTGCCAAGCGGGAGGACAGCGTGGACTACAAAACCACCGCTGTTCCGGAAGAATACCGGGGCGGATATAAGGATTTCTGGGTTGCCGCGGATGTACTGGAGTTTACTTCGCATGGATACGGCGGATATCTGTTCGACAAGGATGGGAGAAAACGGGAATTTGAGCATTACCGTGCGGACGCGACGACGGATTTTGCGCTTGAGTATCTGCGCCGGGAAAAGAAAGCGCCGTTTTTCCTTTTTGTCTCTTACATAGAGCCGCATCATCAGAACGACCGCAGCTGCTTTGAAGGCCCCGAGGGCAGCAAAGAGAAATTCCGTGATTTTCCCGTTCCCGGCGATTTGGAGGGAACCGGAGGAGATTGGCGTGAACAGATGCCGGATTATCTCGGCCAGTGCAGCAGTCTGGATGAAAACGTCGGCAGGATTGTCGCAGAACTCAAAAGGCAGGGGATTTATGACGATACAGTCATTCTCTACACGGCGGACCACGGCTGCCATTTTTGTACGCGCAATGGAGAATATAAGCGTTCCTGCCATGACGACAGCCTGCATGTCCCCTTTATCGCCAAGGGAGGCGTTTTCGACGGCGGCCACCGTGTTTCCGAGCTGACAAGCCTGATCGACATTGCCCCCACACTGCTGCAAGCAGCCGGGATCGACGTGCCAAAACAGATGCGGGGCGTCCCCATGCAGCAGCTGCTGGTGCATCCGGGCAAGCCGATACATCCGGAAGTGTTTGTGCAGATCAGCGAGAGCTGCGTGGGCCGCGCTCTGAGAACGCCGGAATGGACTTACTGCGTGGAGGCTCCTGCCGGGACGGATCCTCTGCTTCCCAGCTTTCCGGTTTATGAGGAAAAATACCTGTACTCTCTGAGCCGCGATCCGTTCCAGCGGGAAAATCTCGTGGATTCTCCTGCGTTTTCCGCCGTCCGGGATCGCCTGCGTGAAATTCTTTTGCGCTGTATCAGGGAGGAGGAAGGAGAAACACCTGAAATCCGGCACAGCTAAAGCCTGAAAAAAGCCGCCGGCCACGCGCAGAAAGCGTGATCGGCGGCTTTGGTGTTTCCAGATTCATGCCTCGTCCGCGAGCGTGCCGCGGAACAGGATGTCCGAGCGCACGTAGCTGATTTCCTGCGCCACGCCGGGATGCTCCAGCAGAAACAGGATTTTGCTGGCCAGCCGCGCTCCCAGCGTTTTGGGGCGCACATCCACCGTGGTGATGCGTTTGGCCACGTTGAGATATTCGGCGTTGTTGTCGAAGCCGGTCAGTACGATGCGCCCCTCGGGATCGCTGCCGTGCTCCTCAAAATAGCGCTGGATAAAGTGGGCGATGTAATCGCTGACACAGACAAAGCCGTCCGGCAGGGAGGGAAGGTTTTCGAGAAACTGGCTGATTTCCTCATAGTGTGTGCGCAGTCCCAGCGATCCGGTGAGACACAGGGAGGGATCCGGGGTCAGGCCGCGCTGGGTAAAGGCTTCAAGAAAGCCCTGGTAACGGTCGGTGTTGGTCTGTGCATAGCCGACGTCTCCCAGAAATCCCAGCCGGGCATAGCCTCTGTCGAGCAGGCGGCCGGTGATTTCGCGGATCGGGCCGCGCCCCTCGATCAGCAGAAGATCGCCGTCCAGCTTTCCGAACGGCAGGGAGGGGATGGTGTCCAGATAGACCTTCGGCATCGGAAGATCGGCCAGAAGCTGTAAAATGGGCGGGGAATACACGTTGAGCACTACAACCCCTTCCACAGAGCCGTCATACAGGCTGGAGGGAAGGGAGTAGCCTTCCTTCCAGGAAGTGGGTAAATACGTATACATCAAGTTAACACCCAGGGAGGAGAGATCCTTGGCCATCTGATGGATGATCTTCATCCAAAACAGCGAGGATTCCGGGCGGCAGACCGCCACGGCCACACTGCGCCGGTGGACCGTCTCGGGTACAAAGGAGGTGGTGGATTCGGGCGGCAGATAACCGAGCTCCCGTGCTTTTTCCCAGATCTGGTGGCGCAGAAGATCCGAGACGCCGGGGCGGTTGTTCAATACTTTCCATACGGAAACGCGGGATGTGGACAAAGCGTCTGCAATATCCTGCATGGTTGGTTTGCACATGGGTGTCGGCCTCCGTCCAATTGGTTTCATCTTGCTCTTTTTCCTTCTTTTTGAGAGGGGGAAAAGGAGCATTTTTATTATACCTCCTGGGGAGAAAAAAGGCAATATATTTGTTAACACATGTTAACATTTGTCATTTTGCGTTTTTTGCTCGATAGAAAGGGATTTGAGCAATTGAACTAGAATTTTTCAATAGTAAAAAATATTTTTACACGATAGGTAACAGAACTAAAAAATGCTTTGGTTTTGCAGTTGACAAATTGTGCAAATAGTGTTAATGTTAGGTTAACAAATAAAAACAACTGTCGGTTTCGTTTTGTTAACTCGTATTAAATTCATTTAACATCAAAAGCCGCACAGGTTGTTGAAAGGAGCGCGCTTATGAATAAGGAGAAGCCCGCAAGCCCCCATCAGCCGAAGCGCAAGAGATGGTCCCGAGACGACACAGAGCTGACTCTGCTCGGCCTGCCCGCCACCATATGGTTCGTGGTATTCTGCTATCTGCCGATGTTCGGCCTGATTATCGCGTTCAAGAGTTTTAAACTGTCCCCCGGCCAGGGATTTCTGTACAGCCTGTTCCACAGCGACTGGGCCGGCTTTGACAACTTCAAATTCTTCCTGACAAGCAACACCTTTGGTTTGCTGCTGCGCAACACCATTTTGTACAATCTGGTGTTCATCATCATCAACCTGGTGATTCCCGTCACGCTGGCCATTATCATCAACCAGCTGTATTCCAGGTTCGCCTCCAAGTGCTACCAGACCATGATGTTCCTGCCCTACTTCATGTCGTGGGTCGTGGTCAGCTACTTTGTCTATGCGTTCCTCAATCCCGACAAGGGCCTGGCGAACAGCATCATCATGGGCCTGGGCGGCGAAAAGGTGATGTGGTATTCCGCTCCCCAGTACTGGCCCTTCATTCTGGTGTTCATGTCCACCTGGAAATCCATGGGCTACAACATGGTCGTGTATCTGGCGAGCATCACCGGCATCGACGGAAGCCTCTACGAAGCCGCGATTCTCGACGGCGCCACCAAGTGGCAGCAGGCCAAATACATCACCCTGCCCTCCATCAAGCCGATGATCATCATCATGTTCATCCTCAACATCGGCAAGATTTTCTATTCCGATTTCGGCCTGTTCTGGCAGGTAACGCAGAGAGTGCCCGCTTCTCTGTACAATACCGTCAGCACCTTCGACACCTTCATTTTCCAGTCCCTGCAAAGCCAGATCAGCATCGGCCAGACGGCTGCTGCCGGCCTGTTCCAGGCAGTCTGCTGCTGTGTGACCATCCTGATCACGAACTTCATCGTTTCGAAGGTTGACGAAGACAGCGCCATCATCTGAGAGGAGAGGAGGAACAAAAATGAGTAATGCCGAAAAACGCAGAGCCCGCAAGGAGAGTCAGGACAGCGGCGCGGCCATCCTGCATCTGAACCGGATTAAGCCCGCGACCAATGCGATTTTCAACGTCCTTTTTGTCATTCTCTCTTTCATCTGCATCTTCCCGGTCTTTTATGTCATCATGATCTCGGTCAGCTCCGAGGAATCCATCCGTCTCAACGGCTACGCCCTGTGGCCGGAGACCTTCTCGAGCAGCGCCTACATGTTCCTCTGGAACGAGCGCGGCACCATTTTCCAGGCTCTTCTGGTCTCCATTGCCGTCACGGTGATCGGCACGGTGCTCGGCGTGCTGCTGACCACCAGCATGGGTTATGTGCTGTCCCGTCCGCAGTACCGTCTGCGCGGCTTCTTCAACTGGGTTGTTTTTATCCCGATGATTTTCAACGGCGGTATGGTCGCCAACTATGTGGTTATGGTGAACATGCTGCATCTGAACGACACCATCTGGAGTTTGATCCTGCCGCTGGCGGTGTCGAGCTTCAATGTCATCATCTGCAAAACCTTCTTCCGCACCACGATTCCCGATTCGATCATCGAGTCGGCCAAGATTGACGGCGCGACCCAGCTGACCATTTTTGGCCGCATCGTGATTCCGATTTCCAAGCCTGTGTTCGCTACCATCGGCCTGTTTTTGACCTTCGGCTACTGGAACGACTGGTTCCAGTCCAGCTTGTACATCAACCGATCGGATCTGGTCAGCCTGCAGGCCCTGCTCAACAACATGATGAAGAATCTGGACTACATCGCCAACAACCCCTCCGCCGGCCTGAGCCTGCAGCAGTACCGCAACTCCATGCCGTCCGAGTCGGTTCGTATGGCTATCGCGGTGGTCATCGTGGTGCCCATTGCCTGTGCATATCCCTTCTTCCAGAAGTACTTCATCTCCGGTCTGACGATCGGCGCGGTCAAGGGCTGATGCCCGGCCGCTGTTTCCTTTGGTTTCCCAAGGTTTTCCTGTTCAAACTATATTTTATAGAAAAAGGAGAAACATCATGAAAAAGCTCAACAAGATTCTTGCAATGAGTATGGCAGCGCTCATGGCAACGAGCGTGGCCGCCTGTAATCAGGCTCCCGCCAGCTCCGGCGCCGCCTCCACGGGCGGAGACACCGCTTCCACGGGCGGAGACACCGCTTCCACGGGCGATACTGCTTCCACGGGCGGCGACGCCGCTTCCGGCGAGGTGGTCACACTGAAGTGGGTCAGCGTCGGCAACGGCCAGCCGAGCAACTATGACGCATGGCTTGAGCAGATCAATCCCTATCTGGAGGAGAAGATCGGCGTCAACCTCGACATGCAGATCGTTTCCTGGGGCGACTGGGACAACCGCCGCAGCGTGATTGTCAACACCGCCGGTGAGTATGACATCCTGTTCACCAACATGAACACCTATGTCAACGACATCACCATCGGTGCGTTTAAGGATATCACCGAGCTGGTTCAGACCACCACCCCGGATCTGTATGCTTCCATCCCCGAGGATTACTGGGAGGCCTGCTATGTGGGCGGCAAGCTGTATGCCGTTCCGTCCTACAAGGATTCCTCCATCAGTGAGTATCTGGTGTGGGACAAGGAGCTGGCGGAATCCACCGGCTTCACCATCCCCGAGTCCATCGAGATGAAGGATCTGGGCACTCTCACCGAGACCCTGACCGCCATGAAGGACAGCAAGGGCGAGGCTTCCTTCCCGCTGAACCAGAACGGCGCGACCTGGGTTGCTTTCGAGTATGATAACCTGGGCACCGGCCTGCTGCCGATCGGCGTCCGCTATGACGACAAGGAAGCCAAGGTTGTTTCCGTGCTGGAGCAGGAGGACATCCAGGCTTCCCTCGACACCTTCCATGAGTGGTATCAGGCCGGCATCATCAACTCCGATGCTGCCACAAAGCCTGAGGAGAACAACTACAAGCCGTGCAGCGTAGCACAGGGCTGGTCCGGCGCCGCCGTCACCAACTGGGGCCCGAACATGGGCGTTGAGGCTGCTGTCACGAAGCTTGGCCCGACGATCGTTTCCAACGACACCGTGCGTGGCTCCATGAGCTGCATTTCCGCCAACTGCGCGAACCCGGAGAAGGCTCTCCAGCTGCTGGAACTGGTCAACACCGACAGCTATGTCCGTGACCTGCTGTACTACGGCGTGCAGGGCGACGACTGGGATTACACCGACGACACCAAGGAGTGGGTCCACAGAAACAACGTCAACTGGACCATGGCTGGCTACACCCAGGGCAGCTTCTTCGCCGTCACCCCGACCGACGACTTCGATTTCAACCAGTACGACGAGGTTAAGGAGCTCAACGAGAACGCTTCTCCGTCCGTGCTGCTGGGCTTCAGCCTTGACACCACCAACTTCAAGGATCAGCTGACGAACTGCGTCGCTGTCTACGAGCGCTACAAGGGCGAGCTGCTCACCGGCACCCGTGCCACCGATGAGATCGTTCCTCAGATTATGTCCGAGATGCGCGCCGCCGGTTTCGACGAGATCGTCGCGCAGTGCCAGGAGCAGGTCGACGCTTTCCTGGCCAGCAATGCCGGATAAGGAAAACTGTCTGAGCATTCCGATTCATTTTCTGTAACAGAAAGGCCGCCGCTGAGAGCGGGCAGGAGAAAACACAAGCCAGCGGGTTTCCTTGATCCGCGTTTTCACCGGCCCGCCCAGCGGCGGCCTTTTTCACCAATTTCCCATCCACGGGGGTTTCACTATGAAGCAGCACGCCATCCGCACGGTGTATGCCGTGCACCATTCCCATACCGATATCGGCTACACCGATTTGCAGGAGCATGTCATCGACCTGCAAACCGACTACATCCGCAGCGCCCTGCGCCTGATGCAGGAACCGGAAAACGCACAGTTCCGCTGGAACTGTGAAACGCTGTACTGCGTGGAGCAGTTTTTTGAAAGCGCCGCGCCCGAGGAGCAGCGCCTGTTCCTGGAGCTGGCCGCACAGGGGCGGATCGGCCTTTCAGCCAATTATCTCAACTTCACGGATCTGCTTGACTGCGGGATCTATTCCCGCCGCCTGAGCACCTGGAGGGAGCGCTTTGCCGATTCCGGCATCACGCTTCGCACCGCCATGTGCGCCGATATCAACGGCCTGTCCATGGGCCAGCGCGACGCGATGATTGACAACGGAATTGAATTTTTATACACTAATATTCACTGTCATCACGGAATGTATCCGCTGTGGCAGAACCAGAACGCCTATTTCTGGGAGAACGCGGACGGCCGCCGTCTGCTGGTTTGGAACGGCGAGCATTATAACCTGGGAAATGTACTGGGCCTGCGTCCCAACCATACCGTCAATTTCATGATGCTCGACCGCCTCGGCGGCGATCCGCAGCCGCAGGACGACGTGGAAGCGCTGGCAAAGAATCTGGATGATTACCTGACCGAGTGCGAGGAAAACGGCTATCCCTACGATTTCATCCCCGCGTCGGTGTCCGGAGTGTTCAGCGACAACGCTCCGCCGGAGCCGCTGATCCTGCGCACGATCGAGGGCTTCAACCAGCGGTATGGGGATAAGGTGCGGGTGCGCATGGTCAGCCTGCAGGAGCTGTACGGCGAGATTGTCCCAAAGCTGAAGGACGCGCCGGTTTACCGGGGCGATCTCAACGACTGGTGGGCCTATGGCGTCGGCTCCACCCCGTATGCCGTCAAGCACTATCTCGGCGCGCGCCGCAGCTATGAGCTGGCCCGCCGCCTGGATCCGGAGCTGGACGGGAAGGACGGTGCTCTGGTGCGGGACACGGAGGACAGCCTGCTGCTCTACGCCGAGCACACCTGGGGCCATTCGGCCAGCATCACGAATCCGTATGAGTCGATGGTGCTTGACCTCGACATGCGCAAGAACGGCTACGCCAGCCGCGCGCATGAGGGCGCGGCGCGGATGCTCGGACGGATCGCGAGGGAGCAGGGCGATATCCTGCGCTATTACGCGACCGAGGGCCGCATCCGTGTGCAGAACCCGACCGCGCTTTCCGGCCCGATGGCCGTGGAGTTTTACATCGAGACGCTGCCCGCGGGATTGCCCGCCGCCGTTATCCGCGCGGAGGACGGCCGGGAGCTGCCGTGCCAGGTCAGCCCGCACCCGCGCGGCCGCCGTATCACCTTTGTGGACGATTTCGCGCCGGGCGAGTGGAAATCGTATACGTATCACAGGGCCGAAGCCCCCGCGCAGCGCCTGAACACCCGCCGGTGCTACGTTGGCGCGGAGTGCGTGCGCGACGTCGTGAACGATTACGACCCGGTTTCCTACCGCTTGCCCTACGGCTTTGAAAACCACTTTTTCCGTATCGGATACGAAGTCGGGCGCGGCCTGTGCAGTTTGTATGACAAGCGTGCCGGGCGCGAGCTGATGATGCGGGGCGGCGTGCCGTTCTTCACGCCCGTTTACGAGCGCACGCGGGTGCGCGCCGAGGGACCCTGCCCGGCGGAGCAGGAGCGCCGCCTGCTGGGGCGCAACGTCCGCGGACAGCACGCGGAGCAATTCCCCGCCGTGCTCGAGGAAGTGATCTGCGAAGAGCGCGGCCCCGTGTTCACCACGCTGCGCCTGCGCGGCTCCATGGAAGGAAGCGTCCACTGCGATGTGGTGCTCAAGCTGTATGAGGAGCTGCCCCGCATCGATCTGCGCGTGGAGCTGGGCAAGACGCTGTCCACCGACATTGAGAGCGTCTATGTGCCGGTGACACTGGAGCTTCCCGGCCACGAGCTGTGGCTGCGCAAGGGCGGCCGCGAGGCCATGCGCCCCGGTGTGGATCAGCTGCCCGGCGGCGGCATGGAGTACAGCATGAGCGACGACGGCCTGGCCTGGCTGGGCGAGGGCGGCGGTGTGCTGCTGGCTTCGCATGACGTCCCGCTGTTCTATTTCGGCGAGCTTACCCACCACCCGATCCGTCTGTGCGAAAACCGCCCGGAGGATAATCACCGTTCGGTATGGAGCTGGCTGATGAACAACATCTGGGAAACCAATTTCAAGCTGGATCTGTCCGGCTTTACCGAGTACCGCTATACCCTGTGGCTGACGGATGAAACCGACCCTGAGCGCGCGATGGACGCTCTGCATGAGCGCATGTTTGAGCCCGTCGTGCGGATCGTGGAAGACTGACCACTCCTGAGACCCAAAGGAGGTTCTTTATGGCAAAGATTATCGGAAACGCATTACCCAACATCCCCTGGCAGGATCCGCCTGAGACCCTGCGCACCCCGCTGTGGCGCTTTGACGGCAACCCCATCATCGGCCGCGACGGCAACAAGCGCTCCAACAGCGTGTTCAACAGCGCGGTGGTCCCCTACAAGGACGGCTTTGCGGGTGTGTTCCGCTGCGACAGCCTGTCCATCAGTATGGATCTGTTCGCCGGATTCAGCAAGGACGGCATCCACTGGACCATCGACGACGAGCCGATCCACATCGTGGGCGACGACCCGGAGATCACGAAGCGCGAATACCGCTATGACGCGCGCGTCTGCCTGATGGAGGGCAAATACTACGTCAGCTGGTGCAACGGCTACCACGGCCCGACGATCGGTCTGGCCTGGACGGAGGATTTCAAGACCTTCCATCAGCTGGAGAACGCTTTCCTCCCGTATAACCGCAACGGCGTCCTGTTCCCGCGCAAGATCCAGGGACGCTATATGATGATGAGCCGTCCGAGCGATACGGGCCACACCCCGTTCGGCGATATCTTTGTCAGCCAGAGTGAGGATCTTGTCTACTGGGGACGCCACCGCTACATGATGGGCGCCGTCCCGGGCGATACCTCCGCGTGGCAGAGCCTGAAAATCGGCCCCGGCCCCAGCCCGATCGAGACGGACGAGGGCTGGCTGCTCATTTACCACGGCGTCATCAACACCTGCAACGGCTATGTGTACCGCATGGGCGCGGCCCTGCTGGATCTCGGCGAGCCGTGGAAGGTCAAGGCCAGAGGAAAGGATTATATCCTCGCCCCGCAGATGCTGTATGAGTGTGTGGGCGACGTGCCGAACGTGACCTTCCCCTGCGCGGCGCTGACGGACGCGCCGACCGGCCGCATCGCCGTTTACTACGGCTGCGCCGACACCGTCACCGGCCTGGCGTTTACCACCGTGGACCGCGTCCTCGATTACATCAAGGCTAACTCGTTCTGAACCGGATTTCGGAGAAAGGAATCAGCATATGGAGACCATGAGCTTTCTTGATAAACGCATCAACGGGATCTGCACGGAGCTGCAAAAGCTCTCCGTCAAGCAGAAATTCCCGACCGACAGCTGGGTGTATAAGCCGGGCAACTTCCTTCGCCCGGAGGACGCGGAAGCCGATGCCGCCCCGTTTGAGCCGTTCGACTGCCGCACCATGCACTGGTACGGCCCGGACAAGCACTACTGGTTCCGCGCCGACGTGACCGTTCCGCCCGAGCTGGACGGCAAGCCGCTGTGGATGCACGTCTGCACACAGATCGACGAGTGGGACGACGCGAAAAACCCGCAGTTCCTGCTGTTCGTCAACGGCGTGGTGACGCAGGGCATCGACATGAACCACCGCGACGTGCTGCTGGATCGCTGCGCGAAGGCGGGCATGCAGTACCGTCTGGAGATGCAGGCCTACACGGGCATCCTGCATACGGAGTTTAACCTCATCGTGGATCTGCGCGAGGTGGATCCGGCGATCACAGCGCTGTATTACGACATGGTCGTGCCGCTTCAGGCGTTCCCGCGATTGGATCCGGACAGCAAGGCCCGGCATGATCTCGAGCGCGTGCTCAACGAGGCTGTGAACCTGCTGGATCTGCGCACCCCGTATAACGACAGCTTCTGTGCCAGCGTGGACGAGGCCCGCCGTTATCTCGACAAGGCGCTGTATACGGATCTTGCCGGGAACGACGAGGTGATCGCCAGCTGCATCGGCCACACGCACATTGATGTGGCGTGGTGGTGGACCGTGGCCCAGACACGCGAGAAGGTCTGCCGCAGCTTTGCGACGGTCCTCAAGCTGATGGACGAATATCCGAACTATAAGTTCATGTCGAGCCAGCCGCAGCTGTATTTCTTCCTCAAGGAGCGCTATCCGGAGCTGTATGAGCAGGTGAAGAAGCGCGTCGCCGAGGGCCGCTGGGAGCCCGAGGGCGGCATGTGGGTGGAAGCCGACTGCAACCTGACGAGCGGCGAGAGCCTGGTGCGCCAGTTCCTCTACGGCAAGCGCTTTTTCAAGGAGGAGTTTGATCTCGACAACCGCATCCTGTGGCTGCCCGACGTGTTCGGCTACTCCGGCGCGCTGCCGCAGATCATGAAGAAGTGCGGCATCGACTATTTCATGACGACGAAGCTGGCGTGGAACCAGTTTGACAAAATGCCTTATGACACTTTCCGCTGGCGCGGCATTGACGGCACGGAGATCCTCACCCATCTCGTCACGACGCTGGGCGTCGGCCAGGATGAGAAGGACTTCTTCACCACCTACAACGGCATGCTGCATCCCGACGCCATCATCGGCGGCTGGCACCGCTACCAGCAGAAGGACATCAACAACGACATTCTGATCTCCTACGGCTACGGAGACGGCGGCGGCGGACCGACCCGCGCCATGCTGGAAACCTCCCTGCGCATGGAGAAGGGGATCGAGGGCCTGCCGAAGGTGCGCCAGGCATTCTCCCGCACGTTCTTCGACGAGCTCAATGAGCGCGTGAGCGGCAACCGCCGCCTGCCCACCTGGGAGGGTGAGCTGTACTTTGAGTACCACCGCGGCACCCTGACCTCCATGGCGCGCAACAAGCGCTCCAACCGCAAGGCGGAGCTGCACATGATGGATCTCGAGCTGCTCAGCGTGCTGGCCGCGAAGGAAGTGCCGTATCCCGCCGAGGCGATTGACCGCCTGTGGCACGGCATCCTCCTGAACCAGTTCCACGACATCCTGCCCGGCTCCTCCATCCATGAGGTGTACGAGGTCACCAAGCGCGAGTATGAGCAGATGGAGGAAGAGATCGGCAAGCTGCGCGACGAGCGCCTGGCCGCTCTGACTCCGGCGGGCGAGGGAATCACCGTGTTCAACACCACCGGCTTTGCGCGCAATGACGTGGTGGAGCTGGGCAAGTGCACCGCCGCCGCCCTGTCCGACGGCGAGGGCCATGTGTACCCGGTGCAGCAGACGGAAAACGGCGCGGTTGTCTATGTAGAGAGCCTGCCCGCCAAGGGACGCAGGACGTTTGCCCCTGCCGCCGCTCCCGCTGCCGCCGAACGCTTTGTGCTGGGCGCGGACGGCCATACGCTGGAAACGCCGTTCTACGCGGTGCGCTTTGATGAGAACGGCCAGATTGCCGGCCTGTTCGACAAGGAGAACCGCCGCGAGGTGCTCCAGGCCGGCAAGACCGGAAACCTCCTGCGCGTGTTTGAGGATAAGCCCATCTACTATGACAACTGGGATATTGATATCTACTACACGGAAAAGTTCTGGGATGTGACGGATCTTAAGGAATTCCGCTGGACGGAGACCGGCCCCGTGCGTGCGACGCTGCACATCGAGCGCGCGTTCAGCAACTCCACAATCGCCCAGGATATCCATTTCTATGCCGATACCCGCCGCATCGACTTTGTGACCACGGTGGACTGGCACGAGCACCAGCATCTGCTCAAGGTGCAGTTCCCGATCAATGTTCACACCGACGAAGCAACCTTCGAGATTCAGTACGGCAACCTCACCCGCAAGACCCACACCAACACCAGCTGGGACAAGGCGCGGTTTGAGAGCTGCGGCCAGAAGTGGGCCGACCTGTCCGAAGGCCATTACGGCGTGAGCCTGCTCAACGACTGCAAGTATGGCCATTCCGTGAAGGACAGCTGCATTTCGCTGACGCTCATCAAGTCCGGCATTGAGCCGAACCCGACGACCGATCAGGAGACGCATCACTTCACCTATGCGATCTATCCCCACGCCGAGACCTGGCGCGCGGCAGGCACGGTGCGTGAAGCGTACTTCCTCAACCAGCCCGCGCTGGCTGTGGCGGGCGGCGTCCCGGGCGACAGCTTCTCTCTGGCCTTCTGCGATGCGCCCAACGTGGTGGTGGAGACCGTCAAGCAGGCCGATGACGGCGACGGCGTGATCGTGCGTATGTATGAGAGCGAGAATGCCCTGACCGAGACGGTGCTGCACTGGGGACTCCCGTTTGCTTCCGCCGAGAGCTGCGACTGCCTGGAGCAGCCGGACGGCGAGCCCGTCGCGGTGGAGGACGGCAGCGTGCGCTTCACCATCAAGCCCTATGAGATCAAGACGCTGCGCATCCGCTGATTGGCGTGCGCGCTCCCAAATAACAAGCCGCAAGGCAGCGAGGAATTTTTTATGGCTATGAATTTTCTGCCGCAGCCCAAACGGGTGGAGTCCCGTTCCGAGGGCTTGACCCTGACCCCTCATACCCGCGTCGTCCTGTGTGCCGGGACGGCGCCGGAAGCCCTTCTCTACGCCCAGATGCTGCGCGACGCTGTCCGTGACCACGCGGGGCTTTGCCCCGCGCTTGGGCGCGGTGAACCGGCAAAGGGGGATTTTGCCCTTTGCCTGGATCCCGCGCAGTCCGCGGGCCATTACACGATCACCGTTTCGCCCGAGGGTGTGACGGTGGCCGCCGGAGACGACGAAGCTTTGTGCAACGGCGTGCAGACGCTGATCCAGCTCCTCGAGCGCAGCGGCGCTGTGCTGCCGGGCCTGTTCGTCGAGGACTGGCCGGATCTGCAAAACCGCGGGTACTATCTGGACTGCTCGCGCGGGCGTGTGCCGAAGCTGGACTATCTCAAGCGCATGGCGGATCTGCTGTGCCGCTACAAGATCAACCAGTGGCAGCTGTACATTGAGCACACCTACCTGTTCCGCGATCTGTCCGAGGCATGGCGCGACGACACGCCGCTGACCGCCGACGACATTCTGGAGCTGGACGATTACTGCGCCGCGCGCCACATTGAGCTGGTGCCGTCGCTGTCCACCTTCGGGCATATGTATAAGATCCTGTCCACCAAGACATGCTGCGACCTGTGCGAGCTTCCGGATTCCGAGAAGATTCCGTTCAGCTTCACCTATGCCGGGGCGCACCACACGCTGAACGTTTCCAACCCGGACGTGCTGTCCTTCATCAAGAAGCTGATCGATGAGTACCGTCCGCTGTTCCGCTCGAAGAAGTTCAACATCTGCGCGGACGAAACCTTCGACCTCGGCAAGGGCCGCAGCAAGGCGCTCGCGGATGAGCTGGGCGAGAAGGAGCTGTATGTCCGCCATGTCAAGGCGCTGTGCGAGTATCTCGTGGAGCAGGGCTGCACGCCGATGTTCTGGGGCGACATTATGTGGCGCTTCCCGCAGAGCTGTGCCGAGCTGCCCCCGGAGACAATCTGCCTGAACTGGGGCTATCTGCCGAACCAGCGCGAGAACGAGATCCGCGATATTGCCGCGAGCGGTATCACACAGTACGCCTGCCCGGGTGTGTGCGGCTGGAACCGCTGGGTGCCGCTGTACCGCAATGCCTATAGCAACAACCGCGTCATGTGCGGCCACGCTCACAAGTACCATGCCGTCGGCATCCTCAACACCGACTGGGGCGACTATTCCCATGTCAACGACCCGCGCCTGACCATTCCCGGCGTGCTGTATGGCGCGGCCTTCGCGTGGAACGCGGAGCCGGCCGGGATGGAGGAGCTGGACGAAGCGATTTCCCGCGTCTATTACGGCGATCCCTCGGGCCGCCTGATGGGTGCGCTCACCGACATGTCCGATCATGAGATCTTCGACTGGCAGCATGCCGTCAACTGGATCGAGGGCGACGACGCGCGCCGCGCCGAGCTGCTCGCGGAGCTGGACATGACGCAGGCGCCAAAGGCCAATGAGGACGTGGCCGCCGCTCTCGCGCGGATTCTGGTCTGCTCCGCCGGTCTGCCCGCCGGAAAGAAGGAGATCATCAGTCTGGCATCCGTCACGGCGGAGAGCGTCACGCTGTGGAACGAGATCGGCCTGTGGCTGACCGGCCCGCGCAGCGCCGATCCCGCGCTCGCGGCCCGTCTCGAACACTGGTACGCGCTGTATCAGGCACAGTGGAGACAGGTAAGCCGGGAAAGCGGACTGCCGAAGCTGACGGCACTGATCGTGCGCTATGCCGACCTGCTGCGCGGCCGGTAACGCAGGGAGGTGGATTCCCATGTTTCCTTATCAAGACTCCAAGCTGCCGGTGGAGGAGCGCGTTGAGGATCTGCTGGCGCGCATGACGCTGCGGGAAAAAATCCTGCAAACGGATCAATATTTTTCGGGTGACTTCACCACACAGGACGAAAACTGCCTCGTCACCGCGATGGATGAAAACCGGCTGGATGAGCTGCTGAACGGTTTCAGCGTGGGCAGCATCCAGCTGCGCGGCATGGACGCCGCGCAGGCCAACGCCGTCCAGCGGTACGCGCTCGAAAAAACGCGGCTGGGTATTCCCTTTTTGTTCAGCGAGGAAGCGCTGCACGGCCTGATGACCGGCAAAGCGACCAGCTTCCCGCAGCAGATCGGCCTGGCCGCCACCTTCCACCCCGCGCTCGGCCGTGAAATGGGCCGCGCCATCGGCACGGAAAGCCGCGCGCAGGGTATTCATGAAACCTACAGCCCCGTCATGGACCTGATCCGCGATCCACGCTATGGACGCGGAGAGGAATCCTACGGCGAGGATACGCACCTGTGCGGCGAGTTCGCGCGCGAGGTGGTGCGCGGGATGCAGGGTGAAAACCTGTCTGACCCCGACGCCATCGCCGCCGAGCCGAAGCACTATGTCGGCTACGGCAACCCTGTGGGCGGCCTGAACTGCGCGCCCTGCACGATGGGGCGGCACGACGTGTTCAGCGACTGCCTGCCGGTGTTCGAGGCCGCGTTCGTGGACGGCGGCGCGTGCAACGCGATGTGCAGCTACAACTCGATCGACAGCATCCCCGTCTCCATGGATCACGAGCTGCTGACCGACGTGCTGCGCGGCCAGTATGGGATGCCGGGCTTTGTGCGCACCGACCTGACGGCGGTTTCCCGCCTGTATGACTGGCATTTTATTGCGCCCACGCCGGAGGAGGCGATCCGCCTCGGCCTGGAAGCGGGCGTGGATTTGCAGCTTTACGATTTCCCGCACGACGTCTGGCAGAACGCGATCGAGCATCTGATCGAGAGCGGGAAGATGGATCTTTCCGTGCTGGATACCGCCTGCCGCCGCATCCTCGGCATGAAGTTCCGTCTCGGCCTGTTCGAGAAGCCCTTCACCGACGAGGATCGCGCGGACAAGGTGCTCCGCTGCCCGGAGCATCTGGAGCTGGCCCGCCGGATCGCGCGGGAGTCTGTCGTGCTGCTGAAAAACGACGGACTGCTTCCGCTGCGCAAGGATCTGTCCTGCGTGGCGGTTATCGGCCCCGGTGCGGACACTCCGGCGCTGGGCGATTACTCCGAGACGCGCGGGCGCACCGGCGCGGTCACGGTGCTTGACGGTGTCCGCGCTGCTGTGTCGTCTGGTACCCGCGTGCTGCACGCGCGCGGCTGCAACTTCCTCGGGCAGGCGCTGCATCCGTTTGACCCCGGCATGCTCTGCGACGAGGACGGCAACCCCGGCCTGACGGGCCGGTACTACAACGGCCCGCGCCCCGAGGGCGTCCCGGTGCAGACCCGCAATGACCGTACGGTAAACTTTAACTGGATTTTTGCCCTGCCGCACCCGGAGCTGGACGCACACTGCTTCAGCGCCGCGTGGACCGGCACGGTCTGCATGCCCCGCACTATGGACGGGTGCATCGGCCTGAGTACGCAGGACAGCATGCGGCTGTACATCGACGGCGAGCTGCTGATCGACGGCTGGGGGCCGGACAAGAGCGCCGATCAGGCGCTGGACTTCCACTTCGAAGCGGGCCGCCGCTATCAGGTGCGCATCGAGTTCACCAACGACGGCCGGGGAGCGCGTGTCATCTTCGGCTACAGCGCCGGGCGCGAGGACTTCGCCGCCGCGGTGGAAGCCGCAAAGCAGGCCGACGTGGCCATTTTGTGCATGGGCGACAACGAGGAGACAAGCGGAGAAAACTTTGACCGCGTCTCGCTCGATCTGCCGGGCCGCCAGCTCGAGCTGGTCAAGGCCGTCTACGAGACCGGCACGCCGGTGGTGCTGCTGCTGCAAAGCGGCCGTCCGGTGAGTGCAAACTGGGAGAACGAGCATCTGCCCGCCATTCTGGAAGCCTGGTTCCCGGGCGAGCAGGGCGGCGCGGGAGTCGCCGACGTTCTGTTTGGCGACGCATCCCCCAGCGGGCGGCTTCCGATTACCTTCCCGCGCAGTGTCGGGCAGGTGCCCTGCCACTACAGCCGCCGTCCGGGCGGCGGGAAACGGTATGTGGAGATGGACTGGATGCCGCTGTACCCCTTCGGCTACGGCCTGAGCTATACCAGCTTTGCCTTCCGTGACCTCGCGCTGGATCAGGCGGAGATCGATCCCGACGACTCCGTTGAGGTCAGCTTCACCGTGGAGAACACCGGGGAGAAGGCGGGCGTTGCCGTGCCGCAGATCTATGTGCGGGACTTTTACAGCTCCGTCGTCAAGCCGGAGCGTCAGCTGGCCGCCTTCACGCGCGTGGAGCTGGCCCCGGGCGAAAGCCGCCGCGTCAGCGTGACGGTGGGGCCGCGCGCACTGCGCACCCTTGGCCCGGATTATGTGTGGCGTGTCGAACCCGGCGATTTTGAAATCCAGCTGGGAGACAACGCGGAAAATATCCTGCTGCGCGCCGGTCTGACGGTACGCGGCTGACACATGGCCCCGCCCTTCGGTGGTTTTCCACCGGGGGCAGGGCTTTTGTGCAAAAGCCGCTGTTTTTTCTCTTCGATTTCTGCCTGTTTTGTGATATGCTATGGATGTTCCCCAGTGGATGAAAGCGCTTTTCGGGACTGTGGGTGCTTTCGGTGCGCCGTCGGATTCGCGGAAAGTCGCTTGATGTGGGGGATTTTGCAGCTTTGGACGAGTGTCAAAGCTGGAGTGAAATGCAGTTTTGTCTACTGTCAGTGCAAGGCTTGTTTGGAACGGGAAAAAGTCAGTTTTCAGAGCGAGATAATTTCTTGAAAGAAGCAGTCGCTATGGAAAAACTACGATGGCTATGATGGTTTGGACGAGCTTGGTGAAAGACGTTCGGAAAAAATCGCTTCGCTCTTTTTCCTGGCTTTCTTTGGCTTCGCACTTTTTCTTGAAGGGGGTTCCACCCCCTTCACCCCTGCCGCCTTTTGAAAAAGGCGGGCGAAAACTTCCAGTTTGCTCTTATGCAGCTTTTTGAAAATTCAAAAAACAGGAGTGTGAGCGCTATGAATTCCGTAGAAACTCTTTACCGGCGCTGGCTGGCGCAGCCCGGCCTGCCGGAGGATCTGGCCGCCGAGCTTCGCTCTGTGGAAGGCGACGCTGACGCCATCAACGACCGTTTTTACCGCGATTTGGCTTTCGGAACCGGCGGCCTGCGCGGCGTGATTGGAGCGGGAACCAACCGGATGAACCTCTACACCGTGCGCAAGGCCACGCAGGGGCTTGCCGACTACCTCAACGCCACCGATCTGCCGAAAAAGGTCGCGATTGCGCACGACAGCCGCAACAAGGGCGAGCTGTTCGCGCGGGAGACGGCCCGCGTACTGGCCGCCAACGGCATCACCGCCTGCCTGTATCCCCGCCTTGAGCCGACCCCGGCGCTCTCGTGGGCCGTCAGGGATCTTGGGTGCGGCGCGGGTGTGTGCGTCACCGCCAGCCATAACCCCGCCAAGTACAACGGCTACAAGGTTTACGGGGCGGACGGCTGTCAGATTACCCTCGAAGCCGCTGAGAAGATTCTGGCCGCTATCGAGTCGATAGACATCTTTGACGGCGTGAAAACAGTCGATTACGACGAAGCAGCGGCGGACGGCCGCATTGTCACCATCGGGGAGGACTGCATTGATCGCTTTGTGGATGCTGTCTACGCACAGCGCGTGGGCGACGGCGCGGGTATTGATTCGCTCAAGCTGGTGTATACGCCGCTCAACGGCTCCGGGCTCGAATGTGTGAAAAAGCTTCTCGCAAAGCTGGGCGTCACCCACCTGACCGTGGTGCCGGAGCAGGAGCAGCCCGACGGAAACTTCCCGACCTGCCCGTACCCGAACCCGGAGATCCGCGAAGCCATGGAGAAAGGGCTGGAGCTGTGCGCGAAGGTGCACCCGGATCTGCTGCTTGGCACGGATCCTGACTGTGACCGTTGCGGCACCGCCGTGCCGGACGGAAAGGGCGGCTACCGGCTGATCACAGGCAACGAGATGGGCATTTTGCTGCTCGACTACATCTGCCGCACCCGTCTGGCGCGCGGCACCATGCCGAAGGACCCCGTCGCCGTGACGACCATCGTTTCCACCGATATGGCCACGCCCGTCGCGGCCAAATACGGCGTGGAGCTTCGCCGCACGCTCACCGGCTTTAAGTTCATCGGCGAGCAGATTGGGTTGCTCGAGGAGGAAGGCCGCGCGGACCGCTACATTTTCGGCTTTGAAGAAAGCTATGGCTACCTGTCCGGCGCGCATGTGCGCGACAAGGACGCCGTCAACGCCACGCTGCTCATCTGCGAAGCCGCCGCATGGTACGCCCAGCAGGGCATGACGCTGCTCGATGCGATGGAAGCGCTGTACCGCGAATTCGGCTGCTACCGCAACGGCCTGTGTTCGTTCACCTTTGAAGGCGAGAGCGGCATGCACGCCATGCAGCGCCTGATGGAGCAGCTGCGCGATTGCCCGCCCGCCGAGATCGGCGGATACCGCGTGGAACAGGCTGTGGATTATAACGTCGAGGGCGGCTATCACGGCCTGCCGCAGGCGGATGTGCTCGAATATACGCTGGCGGGCGGTCACAAGTTCATGGTGCGCCCCTCCGGCACTGAGCCGAAGATCAAGGTTTATCTGTCCGCCGTCGGCGCAAGCGAGGCTGAGGCCGACGGAATCAATGAAACACTGGCCGCCGCCGCGGCTTCCATGATGAAAGGATGATCGCATCGTGTCCATGCTGAAACTAAAGCCCGCCTGCAAGGATTATCTCTGGGGAGGCGACAAACTGCGCACCGACTTCGGCGTCGAAAGCAACCTGCATCCGCTGGCCGAGGCGTGGGTGCTTTCCTGCCATCCGGACGGCCCCTCCGTCATCGTGGGGGGAAAGGACGACGGAAAGACGCTTGCCGCTTATCTCACAGAACACGGCAAAGAGGTTCTGGGCGAGGATTGCCGGAAATTTGAGGAGTTCCCCATCCTCACCAAGCTGATTGACGCAAAGGGCAACCTTTCCATCCAGGTGCATCCGTCCAACGAGTACGCGCTGGAACACGAACACCAGTACGGCAAGACGGAAATGTGGTACATTCTCGACTGTGAGCCGGGTGCGTTCCTCTATTACGGGTTTGATCACGAGATCAGCCGCGAGGAATTTGAGCGCCGGATCAAGGACAACACCCTGACCGAGGTGCTGAACGCCGCGCCGGTCCACAAAGGAGATGTATTCTTTATCCCCTCCGGCACGCTGCATGCGATCTGCGAAGGGATCGTCATCGCGGAGATCCAGCAGAATTCCAACGTGACGTACCGCGTGTATGATTATGGCCGCGTGGGCGCGGACGGAAAGCCGCGCGCCCTGCACATCCCCCAGGCGCTGGCGGTGACGGAGTGCAAGCCAGCCAAAGCGTATGACTTCGGCGGCCATCTGGCCCAGTGCGAGTACTTCACCGTCGACGTGCATGAAAACGGCTTTTCCGGCACGGCGGGAGCGGACAGCTTTGTCTCGCTGCTCGTCGTGGACGGCGCGGGCGAGGTGTCCTGCGCCGGGGAGACGCTGCCGGTGAAAAAGGGCGACAGCATTTTCATCCCGGCCAACAGCGGCGATTTCACCGTCTCCGGCACGCTGCAAACGCTCTGCACCCGCGTATAAAACAACAAAACATAAAATAAAAAAGGAGATTTTCGCACAGGCCGAAGCCTTGCGGAAATCTCCTTTTTGTTTGTAAAGAGGAATCAATACAGCTTGGCGCCCGCCGGGATGTGCGGATCGACCATCAGGCAATGCAGCTTTTCCACGCCCTCCTCGTGATGGACGGCGCTGATGATCATGCCGCAGGAGTCAATGCCCATCATCTTGCGGGGCGGCAGGTTCGTGATGGCGATCAGCGTCTTGCCCACCAGCTCCTCCGGCTCGTAGGTGTCGTGGATGCCGCTGAGAATCACGCGATCGGTTCCCGTGCCGTCGTCGAGAACGAACTTTAAAAGCTTCTTCGACTTGGGCACCGCCGTGCACTCCTTGACCTTCACCGCGCGGAAGTCGGACTTCGCAAAGGTCTCAAAGTCGACAAAATCCTGGAACAGCGGCTCGATCTCCACCTTGGAGAAGTCAATCGGCTCCGTCGTCTGCTCCCATGCGGGGGCTTCGCTGACAGCGGCTGTGGGAGCTGCCGTTCTCTCAGCGCTCTCCTTCTTGTCCAGAGGCTTCATAGTGGGGATATGACTTCTGACCTCTTCAACATGGCTCATAGGTGTTCATCCCCCATCAAAAACGACTTTTTTACGGCTTTTCTCGGCTATTTTGTTTTCGACCAATGGCTTCTTACTCCATATTCTTCGATGCAAAAGTTGTAGAAAAGTTGTAAAAAGTTGTAGTGGCACAGAATCAGCAAAAAACTGGCACAGTTATGGCCGACTTACAGAACAATAGAACCATCACGCAAAGCTAAAATAATTTCTTTGTATAAACCCAAACAGTGCAAATCTTCCGTGGATTCATACAAAGATAACTATAGCATACGCCCCCCTAATATTCAAGTCAACGATTTTTTCGTTGCCCAATTCAATTTCATACCTTATATATAAAAAGGAGAATCATATGCCAGCCTATCAGCTACAAATTAAACAGGTAGTGGACCATCCACGCTGTCGAATTTATCGACAGTTTATCCGCCGCCTTATGGAAGACCGGAGCATTCGCGCAAGCAAGGGCTCTGGTCTTTTTCATTATACCGCACTTTGCAGCTTTGCAAACTTTCGTACCTCTTACCGTCGCCTTGATGGCATCAGCTATACTGTGTACCCTGGCGAATGGGTCTGCACACTTAAAGAACTCTCACAATGGTTCCGCACCCGATTTCAATGTCAGGCTCTCTCCATTTTGGAAAGACTGCAAGAACAGCACCTTATTTCATTTCAGACACTAGGCCGTGGCAATGTAATCCGCTATAAAATCCAAAACTGGGCCCGACACAACACTGTACTGGAGTATAATGCTCCCTGCCAAAAAGATACTCTTTCTGCCTGTGTCTATCGTTACTGACCTGATCAGTGCCGACCGCTGTTCTGAAATGGACATTGTGCTGGATTTATGGGTTTCGGCCATCTACAACGACGATCAAGTACAGGGATCGGGCCTCGGGCCTGTGGCCTATTTCCGTAACGGCACCGGCAATCCTTTGGTCACATATACCGAACTTTCCGCTCGTTGGGGACTTTCCCGGGCCACCGTTGGCCGTATTCTCAAAAAGCTGGCTACCTCGGACTATATTTCCCTCATGTCCTTCCCTGGTCGTCACGGCAGCGTGATTTATCTTCAAAACTATCTGTCTACCATGTTTGAAATTTCCGATGTGATGGTAGACAAAGAGGAGGTTGCTATGACACTCAATATCCGTCTGGAGCTTCCTGCGGAGGGCTGTGCAGACTATGAAGATCCCTCTCTGGAGCATGAGGTTATTGTTTCAGATGAACTCACTAGCGTTTCAAAATCTCACATCGAAATCATCATGCAGAAAATGGCGCAAATCCTGATGGCACAAGGGATTTCGTGCTTTGGATGCTCTCTCTCACACTACAAGTTATATCCTTTATCCGACGACTGCGGGGAAGATTTACTACCCCGCGCGCGCGAGCAAACCGTGCTGCGGTTGGGCCTGGCTGTGTTATGCGGCAATAGGCAGATTGCAAATTTTGAACTCACACTCAATCCCATCGAGGAAAGCAAATAAGGAGGCAAGACCATGAAGAAATTTGATGAAAAGAATGTTACTGAGAACCCCTTGTACCATGATACCTGGACGTTGCTGAAAAAATACCGTGATGTGGTATGGAGTCTGGAGCTGTCTGTCCAGCATGTCAGGGCGAAATTTGAGATTGAGTACGGCACTTCCATCGAGGATTTTCTGGATTCGGTCTACCTGGCGGGCGCAGACTTGGCCGGCAGCGATATTGAGCACCATGCCAAGTGCATTGAGCGTAGCCACAAGATGCTGAAACTGCTGGATTCGGCAGTTGATCTGCTTCGTACCAAGCACAAGAACGGCGAGGCATATTACTGGCTGCTGTACTACTCCTTCCTCTCCCCTCAGCAGTTGAAAAATGTGGAGGAAATCATTGAGAACCTGCGCCCTCATATCCGGGATATTTCCTTCCGCACCTATTACCGTAAGCGGCGGGAGGCTATTGACGCCCTCAGTTCCGTGCTGTGGGGATATACCTCCAAGAACAGTCTGGATGTGCTGGAGCAGTTTTTTCCAGACCTAAAGACCAATGAAAACAGGCAGGGCAAATAATTGGCACATATCGGGAAGATAATTGGCGTATTTCTGCCCTTGAGCCGTAAATCTCAATATGTTAGACTGAATATGCTCAAACTTGCACCCAAAACCGAATATGGACAGAGAACAGTGCCTTTTTCCGAGGTGCTTTTTTGTTGTCCAGATGGCCGCCCGGCCCGGGGATAAGCTCGCATCTGCAAACTCAGGTGCGGGCTTATCCTTTGCTTTTTTGAGCAACGATCATCACATTTGGATTGGAGGTCCTCAAACATTGAAGAAACTGAAACTTCCCCAGTCGAAACGGAAAGATGTTGGCAGTACACCTCAACGTCATTTCTCCGTAGCTAAACTCGCCTATATGGCCTTTCTGTGTATCACGATGTCGCTGGTTTTCAGCCAGCCGGCCTTCGCTGCAACCGATGTTTGGTCCAAGTCTAAGGAGATCATGCAGGATGTTTACACGCAGATTATGGCTATCTCTACCATTGCGGCCATCGTTACCGCATCGGTCGCCCTTCTGTTGATGAACTTCTCTCGCTCTGGCCGGACAGTCGATGAAAGCCGCGCATGGCTGAAGCGTATCTGCATCACATGGGCAATTCTCAATGGTCTAGGCTTTATTATGGCCTATGTGACGCCGCTGTTTGCCGGCGGTCAGTGGACAGGCTGACAGCTTTCTCTATACCCGCTGGAAGGAGGCGTAAATCATGGGTATTCTGGACGGCATCGTTGAATGGATAGCAGAACAAATCATGGCTGGTCTTGACCTGGTGACTACTTCGGTTTTGGGCGCGCTGGGTTGCGATATGTCTGTTTTTCTGCGATATTTCCCCGCAGCTGAGACGATGTACGGAATTTTTGTAGCTCTAGCTGTCGGCTTGATTCTGCTCAACTGGGTATGGCAGCTATTCAAGAACTTCGGGCTGAGCGCCGGTATTGAAGCGGAAGATCCTGTTAAGCTGAGTATCCGCTCAGTTATTTTTATTTTGCTGACGCTTTTTTCGGATGAAATCCTCAATATCGTGTTGACCATCGGCGGCACTCCATACCACTGGATCATGGATTCAGAACTGCCACCCCTTAGCTTTGCCAACTTTAATTCAGTGATGCTGGTGATTATCGGTGTGTGTGCCAATGGCGCTGTAGCCCTGATCACTTTGATCCTGGTCGTCATTTTAGCCTGGAACTATTTGAAATTGCTGCTTGAAGCGGCAGAACGCTATGTGCTGCTTGGTGTGCTGGTATATACTGCGCCAGTTGCTTTTGCTATGGGTGCAAGTCAGACCACATCAAACATCTGGAAATCTTGGTGTAGGATGCTGGGCGGGCAAATTTTTCTGTTGATAATGAACGCTTGGTGCCTACGCTTGTTTACGAGTATGGTTGGTTCCTTTATCTCCAACCCGCTCTCGCTTTAAGGAGGGGCGTCATGAAAAGACTCAGAAAAATTCTGTTTTTTGCCCTTATGGTTGGAGTTCTTGCCTGTCTGTGCTGTCAGCCCGCTTTTGCCGCTGTTTCTGAGGAAGAAGTGCAGGCACAGGTAGACGCTGTGGGCAAAGAAGCTGTATCGGGTAATGTCCTGATTTGGTTCATGTGTGCGATTGGCTTTTTGAAGGTATCGCAGAAAATCGATTCGTTTATGGCGGGCCTTGGAGTCAATGTGGGCCATACTGGTGGCAGTATGTTGGCTGAGGCTATGATTGCAGCCAAAGGGTTGAGCGGATTTAAAAACTTTTCCAGCCATCATTTCGGTGGTGGACATAGCAGCAGTTCTACGCATGTAAATGCAAGCGGTGGAGGCGGCAAAGGCGGTGGCTTTGGCTCTGTTGCCACCGGGAACATCACGCAGATGGGTACTATTTCCGGAGAGAAAGCTGTGGACGCTCTGCATTCTTATATGGGCCATGCGGCTTTGGAACCTGGCGCTGAAAATATTCCGCAATATCAGAATGTTGAGATTGGCGGCGGCCGCATCACAGGCACCGAAATTACAGAGGAACATCCCGAAGGAATTGCCTTTGGAATGTATCATGCGGATCAGTATGTTGCGCCAGAGGGCCAGTACACTACAGTTCACTCTGCCGATGGTGCGGCATGGTATAAGCAATACGCCGTTGACGCCGTTGAGAAGTCCCCTTACATGGCGCCAGATGGGTCGATAGCGTACAACGAGTCCATCGTTAAAAAGCTTCCCCCCACACCCCGCAGAAAGGATAGAATCTAAATGGCCGAAGAACAAAAGAACGGATTCTCCGACTCCGTTGAAGCTGGTGCGTCTGCCGCACACTCCATAAAAGGTGCGATCAAAGCTGGCAAGGCGATTTCTGGTGCTGTAAAAGGGGCCGCTGCTGGCGGTCCTTATGGAGCAGTGGCTGGAGCAGTCTGGGCTGGGCGCAAGCATATTGGCAAGATCATCGCTGTCATCATCATTCTACTCTTGCTTCCGGTGCTGTTTATCCTGATGCTCCCTGGGCTCATCTTTGGTGGTCTGGTCAATGCTTTTTCGCCGGCCGACTCCGAAGCACCTATTCTCAACAGCGAAACGGCTATTGTAGAGAATGCCAACGACATCACATTCACCATCAACACCGTCTTAGGAGAGGCATTAGATGATGTAATGGCCCGGATTGAGGAAGATTTTGCATCTTCTGGTGCAGACCAGGTGGCCGATCCAGCCAGCTACAAGCGCAGTGAACAACTTTGGGATCTGTCCATCATCTTAAATGAGGCCAGCCGTCGAGCGGGGGCCGGCGGTCCATTTTGGATTATCGGCTAACCGCCCTTCAGCTGTGGAAACGAGGTATGTATGAGCAATAAAAACGACCATGATATTTATATCATACCGCCAAATTTTATTGAAGCAGGCACGTTTTTCGGCGGTATGTTTCGTGCGCGGAATGTCATTGAGGCCGGCATCCTGGCTTTTGCTATTGGGGTGCCGGTCTTCGTATTTGTTCCATTTGGGTTGACGGCCCGCATCATCATTTTGTGCCTGACTGCTCTTCCTGTGGCTTTGGTCGCGCTGATTGGCATTTCTGGTGAAAGCCTGTCTGAGTTCCTGATCATCTTTTTGAAATACTTGCGAAATCGCCGCGTTGTAGGTGGTGACGATCAACAGCCGAATGACCAAGCATCATCCCCCCAAAAAACTGCCATGCGACCCAAGCAACGGGCAGCGAACAAGGAAAAGTCCAGAGGTCCGAAACGCCGGCGTTCCAGTGAATCAGATTTTCCAGCCGAGTTTGACGAAGTTCGCAGCTATGAGATTCGTGAGAAGCTCCGGCCTAAAAAAAAGCCGCAGAAAGAATGTCCGCCCAAAAGAGCGAAGAAAAAATCCAAAAAGCGGCATGAGAAAGCACAGCTGCCCAAACGTCCTGCCCATATCAAAGAACAGCAGCCCACCTGCCTTAATCCGGTGGCAGACTATCTTCCTATTGAGAAGATCCAGAACGGCATCATCTACACCAAAGATCATCGGTTTGTCAAGGTAGTCGAGGTGGTTCCCATCAACTTCATGCTGCGTAGCGCAAGAGAGCAGCGAAATATCATCTACTCCTTTGTGTCGTACCTGAAAATTTCTCCTATCAAGCTACAGATCAAGGTATTGACCCGCCGGGCAGACATCAACCGCCATTTGGATACAGTGCGCCGTGAGATGGCCCAGGAGGATAACGAGCAGTGCCGTTTGATGCAGGAAGACTATCTGAATTTTGTGCAGCAGGTTGGTGCCCGTGAGGCAGTTACGCGACGCTTCTTCCTGATTTTCGAATATGAGCCCTGGAACAATACCCGACGTTCAGAACAGGAAGAGGAAGCTATCCAATCTCTCCAGAGTGCTGTTCACACAGCCTCCAATTACCTTCGTCAGTGTGGGAACGAGGTTATCATCTCCGAGAATGAGGATGAATTTACCGTGGATGTTCTCTACAACCTTCTTTGCCGAAATGAAAGTTCAGTCAAACCGCTTGCCCTTCGGGCGCAAGAAGTTGTTGCCCAGTATGCGGCCAAGGGGCGAGAGAATGAGATTGACCACATCCCGGCAGCCGAGTTCGCCGCCCCCAAGAGCATTGATTTTACTCATGGGCGCTATCTTTGCATAGATGGGCTGTTTTACGCCTATTTGCTGATTCCTTCAGATGGGTATAAGGCACAAGTTCCCGCTGGGTGGCTGAGCCTAATTGTCAATGCTGGTGATGGGATTGATATGGATATGTTTTTGTCCCGTCAGCCCAAAGAGCGCATTATCCAGCGTGTGGGACAGCAGCTCCGCATCAACCGCTCCAAGCTCAAAGACGCCAGCGACACGAACACTGACTTTGATGACATCGATGGTGCCATTCGAAGTGGCTATTTCTTAAAGGAGGGTCTTGCAAACAACGAGGATTTCTACTATCTGAATTTGCTGATTACTGTTACCGCTTCTACAGAGGAAGATCTGGAATGGAAGGTCAGTGAGATGAAAAAGCTCCTGGTTTCACAGGATATGGATGTTCGCTCCTGCCATTTTCGAGAGGAACAGGCATTTCTTTCTGCGCTTCCTCTGGTGTCAATGGAGAAAGGACTTTTTGAACGTGGCAAGCGCAACCTGCTGACTGGCGGCGCAGCGAGCTGCTACCCGTTTACTTCCTTTGAGATGTGTGATGACAATGGCATCCTTTTGGGAGTAAATAAGTACAACAGTTCCCTTATCATTGTGGATATTTTCAACTCGGCGATTTACAAAAATGCCAACATTGCAATTCTGGGAACCAGCGGCGCAGGCAAAACCTTTACAATGCAGCTTATGGCGTTGCGAATGCGGCGCAAAAACATTCCTATTTTCATCATTGCACCGCTCAAAGGGCACGAATTTCATCGAGCCTGCGCCAATGTGGGCGGTGAGTTTATTCAAATCTCACCGGCAAGTCCGCACTGCATCAATGTAATGGAAATCCGCAAGGTGGATCGGTCAGTCAGCGAATTGTTGGACGGCCCAGGCATTCAGCTTTCTGAACTGGCCGCAAAAATCCAGCAGTTACACATCTTTTTCAGCCTGCTCATTCCCGACATGTCCCATGAGGAGCGGCAACTTTTGGACGAGGCGCTGATCCGAACCTATAACGCAAAAGGTATCACCCACGACAATGCTTCTCTGGATGACCCGGCCAATCCAGGCCAATACCGTGAGATGCCGGTGCTGGGTGACCTGCATGAGATTTTGAAGGCCGCTCCAGAAACCACTCGTATGGCCCATATTCTCAACCGATTAGTACATGGTTCTGCCAGCACTTTCAATAAACAGACCAATGTGCGGTTGGACAACAAGTACACCGTACTGGACATTTCTTCTCTCACCGGCGATTTGCTGACAGTGGGTATGTTCGTCGCATTGGATTTTGTGTGGGACCGCGCAAAGGCAGACCGCACAGAGGAAAAAAACTATTTTCATTGACGAGTGCTGGCAGCTCCTTTCTGGCGCCGGCGCCACAGGTACACGCTTGGCAGGCGATTTTCTTTTGGAGATTGCAAAAACCATACGTGGTTACGGCGGCTCGGCGGTCTTTGCGAGTCAAGACCTCAATGATTTCTTCAATCTGGATGAAGGTCGCTTTGGCAAGGGCATCATCAACAACAGCAAAACCAAGATCATTCTTAACCTGGAGGATGATGAAGCAGAACGGGTTCAGGAGACACTGCATCTGTCCGATGCGGAAACGATGGAGGTCACCCATTTTGAGCGTGGCAATGGCCTGATCTCAACCAACAACAATAACGTTATGGTGGAGTTTAAGGCCAGCCCGTTGGAAAAAGATCTGATCACCACAGACCGGCGTGAACTGCGCGAGCTTCTGGAGCGCAAGCGCTGTGAACAGGAGTCTGCATAAAACCTGCCATCTATATATTTCTCCAGAATACGCCGTGATGACGCTTCAATGGCGTCTTTCAGAGGGCGTTTCATTAAGGAATACGCCCCGATGGCGTCTTGATTGCGTCATTTCACTTCACATCAAGGAGGTGTTTTACCATGAAGACCAGGGCTGAAATCTACGGAAACGAGGCTGCGGCGCTGCTGCGGACGGTGACAATGTATCCTGGCCTCAGCCAGCAGCAGCTTCTTTGCTTTCACCCTGGCAAGGAAGAATCTGCAAAGGCCCTGCTTTCCCATCTGGAAAGGCAGGGCCGTATTTTTCAAACTGATAGCGGCGGATATTTCCCCGCCGGTCAGACAGCCAGAGCGGATCAGGCGCTTGTCCGGGCAGTTTGGGTGCTACTTGACTTCATTCAGCAGGCAGATTACCACGCTCCCGCAGATTTTCCCGTTAAACTTGTGTTCTTTGCTGATGGAGAACTATACGAAGTTGCCTGCGTTGCCGATGGACAAGAGGCTCTCGTCTGCCATGCCCTGCGGGGCAATAAGGGCGGAAGTCGCCGTATCATTCTAGTCGATTCGCCAGCACAGATTGTCAAAATCGACTGTCCTGGCATATCCGGTTTTTGCACCGTATCTAAAGATGGACAAACCCAGTATTTCAAGAAAGCAGGAGGCACATGATTTTTGGATCGCAAACTGATTTCCCGTAGGATCGGAAGTATTCTCGACGACATATCCCGTTTGAGTAATGCGCTGTACGCAATGGATACTACAGACATCCAACGCTACCCCGACAATTACGAAATTCTCTCTACAGACGCCGCACTGCGAGCAAAACGGATTGCTTGTCGGCTGCGGCATTTGATCTACTCCAGCACCTCTATCCGAAAAGGCGATTATCTCCAGTCCGCCAGTGTTGCACAGGGCATTTCAATCACTTATGAAAATGAGGTTTTGGAAGTCACACTTCCTGGGCTGCTGCCAAAACGCAGGCAGCGGCAAAGTTCCGAGTTTCTGCTGGACCCACTCTATTTTGCGCTGGAGCAGTACGCAAAGGAGCGGCCTCTCCCCCATTACCGGGATTGTGTTGTCTGCTTTGCCCAGGTGTATGACCAGGCACTCCCCACCAGGCGGGTGCGTGACTATGACAATCTGGAAGAAAAGCAGCTCCTGGATCTACTGTCCACCTTTGTGATGGCCGATGACACCGGCTTACTGTGCGATGCCTATAATACCACAGAGCTGGGAGAACAGGACTGCACAAAGATCTTTGTCATGGAAAAACAACGGTTCCCGCAATGGCTTGCTGAGCGCAAAGCAAGCCTAAAATCCATCTCGGATTTTTGAGCGTTTTGGCTCTCTCTTTTTCCGATGTGCCCCAGCACCATAAAAAAGCCTGGATTTTCAACGGTTCCAGTCTTGAGCCACAACAGACTTTTACCGAAGTTCTCAGTCATCACGGTAAAAACATGATTCACGAGGGAGGTGATCACTTGGGAAAAACAGCCGGACATTTCCACAGCCGGACACACTTCCCTTCCGGCTTTTGGCGCTGACTGCTATCTCTGGAGAGTTCCCCACCAGCCAGCTCAACCGCCTCCCAGCCAGTCCTTACTATTTGGAGTCAGTCGTAACCGATCTGAAAAAGAGTGGATTTCTCCGCACCTACTACCGGGACAAACTCCGTGGTTATCGGTTGGGGGTCCGTGCCAAAAGCAGGCTGCTGGACAACTGGCCTGAGCGTTTTGCACCCTATCTGACAGGAGACACCGACACCAATCGGCTGAAAAGCGAGATTGGCCGTCGGCTTCGTCTCCACCGCCTTGCAGAAACCTATGTCACAATGGACAATGCAGGGGTCGGGCTTTTTTAGGATGAAAAGCCAAAGGTCTTTGCCCCACAGGGCTATACTGGCGAGTTGGTGGAGTACCCTGCGTTTTACAGCTCCCGCGAAGTCAAAGAGATGGGGATAGATACCACGCAGATACGCAGTTCTCGTTTTACTGGGGTGCTTCTTGCCCCAAGTGGTATCTTTGTCATCTATAACAGCAGCACAGCTCTAATGAAATGGCGCTACAAGTCCGAGATGCGGGTAAAAACCCTAATGTGGAGTGTTCTGTGCCAACAGCGCCTCCCCAGGCAATATCATTCGGACACAGTGCAGGGTGTGGTGCTTGAAGAAAGTATGGAGCTCGCTTTTCAGATGCTGACCAGCACTGGTGGCACCAAGCATGACTATTTCATGCTGGATGGCAGCTACGATCACTTTTTCTTCCTCACCAACGACCATCAGGGAGAAGTGTTGCTGGCCTTGCTATGCGATCCTGTCAAAACTGCGCAGCTCAATGGCATTTTACAACAGGGCCTTACGAGCAAAGGTGTGAACCGTGCTGTTGAGCATGATGCCTTTGAAGCAGATGGGACTCCCGTGCTGTTTGGCTACTTCTGCGATTTGCCAAGGATCACACGCTTCAATAGTGCCCTTGATCTCATGGAATGCTCAGGAACGCTCATTTGTTTTGATTATCAAGCAGATGTGTTACGACGCTACTGCGGTAACAGGGTGCGCTTTCAAACCATTGACTTTATCAAATTTGAGAGGAGGTTGTTCCCATAAATAAGAAGAAACTCATTGTTGGCCTGATTGCTGCGCCCTTCACTATCCTCGCAATTCTCTATTCGGGAGGTTTTCTGGGGCAGATATTAGGCAATTACGCAGCTTGGAAGCAGGGCGGCAGCGTTCCTGGGGACGGCACATCCCCTGTGGCGGCGTCGCCCGACTTTTTTACCTGTCTGACCTCAGTGCTGCACCCTCCCTATGGGGTGTACGGTGTCCTGATCTGCATCGGCCTGCTGGCGATCCTGCTGCTGATGGTTATGAAGATGGGCTACAGTGATACTGGCGAGTATGACACTGACCGGAATATCATTTATTCAACTAAGGGCACCTATGGCACTTCCGGCTGGATGAGCCGCAAGGAAATGTCCGGGGTGCTTGATTTGGTACCGGACCTTCGCAAGCACAAAGGCGTTGTACTGGGGATGTTAGATGGCAAAGCGGTCTGTATTCCCGAAAATCCCCGAATCAACGGAAATCTGGCCGTATATGGTTCCAGTGGCAGCATGAAAACCCGTTCCTTCTGTATGAACCGTATCCTTCAGGCGGTGATCCGTGGGGAGTCACTGATCATTTCAGATCCCAAAAGCGAACTCTACGAAAAATCCAGCGAGTACCTGCGCAATCAAGGCTACTGCGTCAAGGTGTTCAATCTGGTGCTCCCAGAGAACTCGGACAGCTGGAACTGTCTTTCCGAAGTGGAAGGACAGGAGCTGATGGCCCAGCTCTTTGTGGATGTCATCATCAAAAACACGAACAGCTCCGGCAAAGGCGATCATTTCTGGGATAGCTGCGAAATGAATCTGCTGAAAGCCCTTGTTCTCTATGTGGATCAGAGCTACGCAACGGAGAACCGCAATATTGGCGAGGTATACCGTTTGCTGACGCTGAACGGAGAATCCGATTTGGACAACCTATTCGATGTTCTGCCTCCCACTCACCCTGCCAAAGCGCCGTACAGTTTGTTTAAGCAGGCCAGCGACACTGTGCGAAGTGGTGTCATCATTGGCCTAGGCTCCCGCCTTCAGGTGTTCCAATCGGAACTGATCAAGAAAATCACCACCCGAGACGAAATTGATTTGGAGCTGCTCGGTCAGGAGCTGTGCGCCTACTTCCTCGTAACCAGCGACCAGGACAGCACCTTTGATTTTCTGGCAAGTCTGTTTCTGTCCTTCTGCTTCATCAAGCTGGTGCGGTATGCGGACAAAAACTGTGAGGGTGGTAAGCTGCCAATTCCCGTCCATATCCTGGGCGAAGAACTGACGGCTTGCGGCACTATTCCCGACCTGTCCCGCCGTCTCAGTGTGATCCGCTCTCGCAACATTTCCATGAGCTGCGTGTTCCAAAATCTCGCGGGTCTTCAGAACCGGTATCCGCTCAATCTTTGGCAGGAGATTCTGGGTAACTGTGACGCACAACTTTTTTTGGGATGCACAGATGGGCTCACAGCAGAATTCATTTCCGAACGCACTGGTCTGGCCTCTGTGTCGGTGTCCAGCAAATCCAAGCAGTTGGGCACCTGGCGCATTTCCAACTACACACCAGAATACAGGGAGACCTCTGGTGTCGGCAAGCGGCCTGTGCTCACCCCGGATGAGGTGTTGCGTCTGCCTATTACGCAGGCGCTGGTCATCATCCGGGGCCAGAAGGTCATAAAAGTTGACAAAATGGACTACTCAAAACACCCAAAGGCGTCTAAGCTCCATTCCTGCAAGGCATCCTCCCACATCCCTGAATGGCGCCAGCTGGAGCAGGAGCAGCCGACCGTTCCTGCTGCTCAGCCCCCGCGACCCGCTACACCGAAAAAGGCAGCACGGAAAAAGCCCAAGCCTGCCGCCCCCTCTACTGAGGAGAAGAAAACCGGAGCAAAGGCCCCGGAGGGCATTGTTTCAACCGATAAGGACTCAATCCTTTCGTAATTTCCCAATTTAAGGAGGTTTTACTTATATGGCAACCAAGAAAAAGGAATTGCTGGAACAAGGGACTTCTGTTCCTGAGACCACCACATTGGAAGGGGCCCCCGTTCCTGCTGAGGATATGGCTACCCCTGACACCACCCCCGCTGACAGCGAGGACTTGAATGTCCTGCTGGCTTCTATGGATCAGACCGACAGTGTCCCCCTCTTCTGATGGCAACACTAGCAATCTTCCGGAACTCACGGAAGCCGAAATGTTTGGCGATGATCCTGCGAACAGCGACGAAAATGGCGACGATGCTTCCTCTGACGAAAATGCAGACACCGTGCGGGATGATGAAGCGGTGGATGGCTATGCTGGAGAGCTCCCGGCGGATGGAAAAAGTGTCAGTGACGAAGTAGCTTCCGGCCTGGAGGCCGAAGCTACAGAGGCATCGTCCACCGCAAAGCCCCGGCGCACTTCCCGCAGGAAAAAGGCGGCGGATGCCTCTGCCGAGGTTGAGGCCCCTATTCCGCAAACGGACATGGAGACTTCTCCGATGGATGAACCGCCGGCCGAGGATGCGGCTGCTGCGGATGGTGAACCGGTTTTGGAGGATGTATCCGCTCCGATGGAGGAACAGTCTCCCGAAACTACCGCGCCCCAGGCACCCGCTCGCCGGCGAAATGTGCAAACGCGCCGCGAGGCCTCTATCCTGACCATCCGCAGCCGTGAGGATGTAGAGACGGCGGAAGACCGTGAGGATGTCATCTGGCATGAGATCCACAACGCCTACCGTACCCGCCGTATTCTGACGGGCCAGCTGGGCGGCATTGAGCAGCTGGACAACCGCAAGACGGTGGCCGTGGTGGACTATAAGGGATTCCGCATCATCATTCCCATCAAGGAAATGATGATCAACCTGGGCCGCAGCCCTTCCGGCCAGGAATATGCAGACCTGATGTTGCGTCAGAACAAGATCCTGGGCAATATGCTGGGGGCTGACATTGACTTTGTGGTGCGGGGTATCGACTCCAAGACCCGCAGCGTGGTCGCCAGCCGTCGGGAGGCGATGATGCGTAAGCGCCAGATCTTCTACTTTGATCTGGACGTCGATGGCATGTACCGTGTCTACGAAGGCCGCATCGTGCAGGCCCGTGTGATCGCTGTGGCCGAGAAAGTCATCCGCGTGGAAGTGTTCGGCGTTGAGTGTTCCATTCTGGCCCGGGATCTGGCTTGGGACTGGATCGGCGATGCCCATGAACGTTTCTCTGTAGGCGACGAGGTTCTGGTCCGTATTCTCAGTGTGCAGCGTAAAAGCCTGGAGGATTTGAGCATCCGGGCCGACATCAAGAGTACGGCTGAAAACACTGACCGGGACAATCTGCAGAAATGCTGTATCCAGGGCAAGTACGCTGGCAAGGTCACCGATGTCCATAAGGGCGTCGTCTATGTCCGGCTTGCTAACGGTGTCAATGCGGTAGCCCATTCCTGCTACGATTACCGAATGCCTGGGAAGAAGGATGATGTGTCCTTTGCCGTCACCCGCCTGGATATGGATCGTGGCGTGGCCGTTGGCATCATCACGCGGATCATCCGGCAGAACCTGTGATACTATAATGTAAAGCTCCGCTCCAGCGGCACTTAATTGTACCTTGCTGGGGCGGGGCTTTTTTATACATTTGGTATAGAAGGTTTGACTCGTGCCCAAATAACGTCGCAAATTAGATATTCTACTTTTTCCAAAAAATAATGTATTTAATTTTTAAAATGTGCTATGCTATATAAAAAGGGGTGGTCACATGAATCTAAGAAAAATTAGTTTTGGAAACTTCAAATGTCTTTATAAAGCATCTTTTGAGCCGGGAAAGATCAATGTGTTTATCGGTGCTAACGGATCTGGTAAGTCCACTATTCTGGAAGGAATTGGTTTGTTGAGTGCGGCTATGACAGATCGTGTTGATGCTACCAGTCTCCAGCGCAAGGGAGTTCGTCTCAGTGTTCCGGATCTTTACAAATCAAATTTCAAGAGTATCGGTCGGTTAAAATCTACCGTTGATCTTTCTTTGGAATGGGACGATGGCAGCAGCTCAGATATGTGCCAGTATGATGTTCACTTGACAACTCCCACAGATACAGAGTATTGGAAATATCATTCTGAAGCCTTTTTTCAAAATGGAGAAAAGTTATGGGGGCGTAGCAACGCATCTTCCAAGCAAAGCAGTAATTACATTGGGTTCTTTCTCATTGATGATACAATCGATTTGAAAGTGAGCCGGAAGATCGCAGAGGATTTTTCTGCCTATGGAATTTTTCAGCCGAATACCATTACCTTACGTGGTACTGCACCGGATACGAACCAGACAACACCGATTGGGCTGAATGGTGGTCGCCTTGCGGAAGCAATCAAGGCGCTGATCCGCTTTGAGGATGATGATGTATTTTTCGGAAATCTATATATGGACGATATTCTTGATATGATCGACTGGGCTGCTGATATTACTGTAACGGCTCCAAAGAAAAGTAACATCAATGCTAATGTTCCAACCACTCGTGATGTTATTGCATTCACTGACCGCTATATGAAGGACACTGCCCAGTTTACCGGATACGATGCCAGCGAAGGGGCTCTCTATGTCCTGTTTATGCTTACATTGGCGATGCACCCGCAAGGCCCTTCCATCTTTGCAGTGGACAGCTTTGATCACGCATTGAACCCACGGTTGGCAAAAAAAATGATAGAAGTCTTCTGTGATCAGATTTTACAACAGGGCAAACATGTCTTCCTGACCACCCATAATCCGCTTATTTTGGACGGACTGGATCTGAATAATGACAACATTCGCTTATTTGCAGTAGACCGTGATGCCAATGGCTACGCCCAAATTCAGCGGGTCAAAGTTTCCCAGGAACTGATCAATGAAGGCCAGCCACTGTCCCGGCTTTGGATCAATGGCCGGCTGGGAGGTGTACCAACTCTAATATGAAACACATAGGAATCATTTGCGAAGGTCCCACTGATTATATTATTTTGAAAGGTGTTATTGACCGTATTATTGGGGAAGAAAACACGTATGTCATGCTTCAGCCGGAAAACGACTTGACAGGAAAATACGGAAACGGATGGAAAGGTGTCTGGAAATGGTGTCATGACAATGCATCTATTCGCAAGGAATTGATGAACGGCATTCAGCCGGCACTGGATTTTCTGGTTATTCAGATGGACGGGGATGTATCCCGGAAAGAAAAATCCGCCCATTGCTGGTGCGAAGCAACACGATGCGACCACAAGGGAGACTGGAATCCTTTGGAGTGCGACATTACCCCTGATGGGCGAGCTGCCTGTCCCATCACTCTTCCATGTTCGGGTCATGATGCTTCTGTGACCGGGTATATGTCTCACCTCAAAGGGCTTCTTACCACATGGCTCAAAGAAACAGATGACACTTGCATTGTCATCCCATGTGATAGTACCGAAGCTTGGGTCGTCGCTGCTTACGATCAGACTGAAGGCGTGGAGATGATTGAAGCGCCGTGGGAACATATCATTGCACATGGAAAGTCTTATCACGACATTCGAATTTCCGGTCAAAAGAAGCGTGTCCGAATATTTGAGCAATTTGTACCTACCATCTGCGAGAATTGGTCTAAAGTGACAGAGCTTTGCCAGAGCGCACATGATTTTGAGGAATCTCTTTTGGCTCTCGTGTAATTCCTTCAACAATATTTTTTTAAGCCGCATGGGGCTCTGTCACCCCATGCGGCCTTTATGTTGAGGACTTGAAATTATATCTCTATAAGCTTAACCTCACGCCCCAGAATATGGGCATTGCGTAGCGTGAACAAGGTCCCTCCTTTTCCTCGACCATCATATACTGCAATCACGCGCTGCGATTGGGAAACCATATAGCGATTGCGATTCATATAACACGATGGAACATAATGGTCAGAAATTACCTTCACGACATCACAAACAGACAGCAGTTCGTGAAACTTTTTGTCCTTTGTTTTCAGGCGCCCAGCGTATGGGATCGCAGCTTCTAAAAACAAGCCATCATGATTTCTTTTCGCCTCAGCAACAGCTGCCGCAAATATAAGATCTGTCCCTTCCGCAAAGCCAGAAATAAAGCAAGTATATCCATCTTGAATAGCAGTCTCAACCTCTCTTCTTAGTGCTGCCTCTACATATTCTCTTTTTTCCATAGTAATATCTCTGTGCCCCGTGACACAACAAGTTTTCATTTCAGTCCCCATTGTTATCCTCCAATCCTATCTTCACATATCTGTGTTATAGGCAATATTGCCTATAACATTACATCTTCATTATAGGCAATAATAAAGATATGTAAAGAAGGAAGTGGAGGAAACGGCAGAAATGATCTCATATGAACCCTTGTGGCAAACCATGAAGCGGTGTGGTGCAACCACATATACCTTGCAGGCCAAAGCTGGCATCAGCAGTTCGACCATCCGCCGAATGCAGGCGAACGAATCCGTCTCCACCAACACCTTGGACACGCTCTGCAAATTTTTTAACTGCGAACTGGATGACATTGTAAAATTCCAACCTGATGAAAAGTAGCACGGAGAAATGGCACAAGCTGTTTCTCCGTGCTGCTTTCTTTTACTGACTGGAAACCTGCGGCAAAAGAATTGGCAAAATATTGCCCCTATATTGGCACAGTCCTGCCCTTTCCCCGTAAATCTATATCTGGTATACTTTGTACAGTCAAAAACTTTGTAAAGCAGCCGCTCTGGTTGATTGATACACTGTGCATTTTTTAAAATTAGACCGATTTTCCGGCAAGCGCTTTACTGTACACACAGCCGCAGTAATTCTGCCGGTAAAGGTTATATTCCTCCGAGAGAACGATCGAGCGCTTAAAGCCTTCCTTCTTTTTGAAATCGGAGGGAAGCCAGCGCACGCCGGTTTCGGCGGCAAGGCGCAGACCGATTTCGTTGAGCTTCTGCGCGTTTTTCAGCGGGCTGATGGAAAGGGTGGTGCAGAACCAGTCGAAACCGCGTTCCTTTGCGATTTGAGCGGCTTCGCGCAGGCGCAGCTCGTAGCAGCGGAAACACCGCTCGCCGCCCTCCGGGATGCGTTCCAGGCCGCGTGCAATCGCCGTAAACTCGGACGGCTCATAGCGCCCGGCTTCAACTGTTACCGAGTTTTTCAGCGGCATCTCGCTCACCAAACGGCGCACCTCCTCCAGCCGGTGGTCATACTCCGGCGCGGGGGAAATGTTCGGATTGTAGAACAGGAGCGTGATAGAGAAATACCGTGAAAGATATTCCAGCACATAGCTGCTGCACGGCGCGCAGCACGCATGGAGCAGGAGCGTGGGCGGCGCGCCGTTCTCCGGCAGCGCCGCCAGGATGCGATCCAGCTCCCGCTGATAATTCACCCTGTTTTCCAGCATGTTACGCTTCTTCCTTCTGCGCGGAGGGCAGGATGGCGATTCCCAGCTCTTCAAGCTGCTTCGGGTCGACATGGCCCGGAGCGGCGCTCATCAGTTCAGCGGAGGACGCCACCTTCGGGAAGGCCAGCACGTCGCGGATGTTGTCCGTGCCAAGCAGCACCATCATGATGCGCTCGAGACCCCACGCCATGCCGCCGTGCGGCGGAGCGCCGAAGCGGAACGCGTTGAGCAGGAAGCCGAAACGGGCCTGCGCCTGCTCCGGGGTGAAGCCGAGGGCTTCAAACATCTTGGCCTGCACGTCCGGATCGTTGATACGGATCGAGCCGCCGCCCAGCTCGTAACCGTTGGCGACCATGTCGTAAGCCTTTGCGTACACGTGGCCGGGATCGCTCGTCAGCTTGTCCACGTCCTCGTCGCGCGGAGCGGTGAAGGGGTGGTGCATCGCCACATAGCGGTCCTCTTCCTTGCTGTATTCAAACTGCGGGAAGTCCGTGACCCACAGCAGGCAGGGCTTGGAGGTGTCGATCAGGCCAAAGCGCTTGGCCAGCTCGCAGCGCAGAGCGCCGAGGGAGGCAAACACCACGGAATTGTCGTCGCTTGCAACGAGGAACAGCACGTCGCCCGGCTGCGCGCCCATAGCGGTGCGGATGGCGGAGCACTCCTCGGGCGTGAGGAATTTCTCGTAGGAGGACGTTTCTTTCTCCGCGAGACGCGTCCACGCAAGACCCTTCGCGCCGTATGCCTTGATCCACTCCTGAAGCTTGTCGATCTCCTTGCGGGACAGCTTCTCGGCCTCGCCCTTCAGGCAGATGCCGCGCACGGAGCCGCCCTCCGCCAGCGCGCCGGAGAACACCTTGAATTCCGTGTTTTTCAGAGCGTCGCTGAGATCCACCAGCTCCAGACCAAAGCGCATGTCCGGCTTGTCGCTGCCGAAGCGGCGCATGGCCTCATCCCATGTCAGGCGGGGCAGCGGAAGTGGGATATCCACGCCGCACAGCTCCTTGTAGGCCTCCTGGATGAAGCCCTCGCCGATGGCCATCACGTCCTCCTGATCGACGAAGCTCATCTCAAAGTCAATCTGCGTGAACTCGGGCTGACGGTCGGCGCGCAGATCCTCGTCGCGGAAGCAGCGGGCCACCTGCATGTAGCGGTCAAAACCGGAGAGCATGAGGAGCTGCTTGTACAGCTGCGGCGACTGCGGCAGGGCGAAGAAGCTGCCCTGGAACACGCGGGACGGTACCAGATAGTCGCGCGCGCCCTCGGGCGTGGAGGCGATAAGGTCCGGCGTCTCGATCTCGAGGAAGCCGTGACGATCAAAGTAATCGTGAGCCACCTTCACCAGCTTGTGGCGGGCGATGAGGTTGCGCTGCAAATTCGGGCGGCGCAGGTCGAGGTAGCGGTATTTCAGGCGGGTGTCCTCCTTCACGTTCGAGTCCTCGAGGATCTCAAACGGAGGGGTTTCGGACTTGGCCAGCACGCGCAGCTCCGTCACCTCGATCTCGATCTCGCCCGTGGGGATCTCGGGGTTCTTCGAGGTGCGCTCGCGCACCTTGCCGCGCGCCGCCAGAACGAACTCACCGCGCGTGGTGAAGGCCTTCTCAAAGATGGAGCGGTCGGTGCTCTCGTCGAACGCAAGCTGCACGATTCCCGTGCGGTCGCGCAGATCGATAAAGATGAGCTGTCCGAGATCGCGCTGCCGCTGTACCCAGCCGCACACGATGACCTCCTGTCCGATATGCTCCGGCCGCAGCGTGCCGCAATAGTGCGTGCGCTTGAGGCCCGTCATTGTTTCTGCCATGTTGAAACCTCTCTTTTCCTGTGTTTTTTGTCGTTGCCGTATTCAGGCGAAACGGGCGGAAAGCCCGGTGTGCCTGGGAAAAATGCTTTTTATAGTTTTCCACAATTCCATTGTGGAAAGTGTGGAAAACCGGTCAGAATGACAGATCCTCGTCCATCGTGGTGATGGTGAGGAAGTCGTCGAGGAAGTTTTCCCCGAGAGAAATTTTCTTCTTTTCACCGGTTTCCATGTTCTTCATGTCCGCTTTTCCGGCGGCCAGCTCGTCGTCGCCGAGCACAATGCTGTATTTTGCGCCGATCTTATCGGCGTACTTCATCTGTGCCTTGAGCCCGCGATCGTTCACGTCGCAGGCAGCCTTTACGCCGCTCTTCCAGAGCGTGTCGCACAGGCGGAACGCGGCCATCTTGGCGGGCGCGCCAAGGGATGCGATAAACAGCTCGCACGGCTCCTCGCTGGGCAGTTCAATGTTCTGCTGGCGGAGAAGGAGAAGCAGGCGCTCCATGCCGAGAGCGAAGCCGAGCGCGGGCATGGGCTGGCAGCCCAGCTCCTCAATCAGCCCGTCGTACCGGCCGCCGCCGCAGACGGTGATCGGCTTGCCGTCGAGCTCGCAGACGAACTCGAACACCGTGCGGGTGTAGTAGTCCAGGCCGCGCACGATGGACGGGTTTACGGTGTATTCCACACCGGCGGCGGTGAGGGCTTCCTTGACGCTCTCAAAGTGCGCTTTGCAGTCGTCGCAGAGGTAGTCGAGCATCCGGGGCGCGCCCGCCGCGACGCGGCCGCACTCGGGGCTCTTGCAGTCGAGAATGCGCATGGGGTTGCGATCCAGACGATCGAGGCAGGTGGAGCACAGCTCCTCCCGGTGCTCTCCAAAATACGCTTTGAGCGCTTCGGTGTATTTGGCGCGGCATTCCGGGCAGCCGATGGAATTGAGCTCCAGCGAAACGCCGGAAAGGCCGGTGCGGTCAAAAATGGAGCGGGCCATGAGGATTACCTCGGCGTCCGCGAGCGGTGCGGCTGAGCCGTACATCTCCGCGCCGAACTGGTGGAATTCGCGCAGACGGCCCTTCTGTGCCTTCTCATAGCGGTAGCACGAGGTGAAATAGTAGAATTTCACCGGCAGGCCGCCGTTGTATACGCCGTGCTCGAGCATGGCGCGCGCCGCGCCCGCGGTGCCCTCCGGGCGCAGGGTGATGGAGCGTCCTCCCTTGTCGAGGAAGGTGTACATTTCCTTCTGCACCACGTCGGTGGTGTCTCCGACGCTGCGCTGGAACAGCTCGGTGTGCTCAAAGACGGGGGTGCGGATTTCCCCAAAGCCGTGCAGGGAAGCTTCTCCCCGCATAACCTCCTCGAGTACCTGCCACTGAACGGACTCCTCGGGAAGAATATCCTCGGTTCCACGCGGCGCCTGAGTCAGAATTGCCATAATCATCGTCCTTTCCTATGGTAAACTATTGGATTTATCGGAAAAAGAAAAAAGATCTCCCAGTCCCCGAGCGCCGGCCCTGCGGCCGCCTCAAAAGGGACGAGGGGAGATCCTCGCGGTGCCACCCTTTTTTCAAGCGCCGGGCAAACGGCGCTCCTTCCTTTCCCCCTGTGTTCTGCGAGGGGGGCGCAGCGGCTCCCGGGTGTCCTTCTCCGAAGCAGGATCGCGGCGCGCTTCCAGCCGATGGCGCGCTTCTCTGTGCGGTGCTTCGGGTACTGCTCCCGTTCGTCGCCGGTTTTCTATACGGAACCCCGAAAAGCGGGCTTTATCCGGCTCAGCTCTTCGGGTTCAGAATGTTTCTCCAGTCAAGATCGCCTCTTTCCAGGCCGTGGATCAGAACCTCGGCGGTTGCGATGTTGGTGGCGACAGGGATATTATGCATATCACACAGACGCAGGAGATTCATGTCGTTCGGTTCATGCGGCTTGGCCGTGAGCGGATCGCGGAACAAAAGGAGCAGATCCACCTCGTTGCACGCGATACGCGCGGCAATCTGCTGATCGCCGCCCTGTGATCCGGCAAGGAAGCGCTGAATGCGCAGGCCGGTGGATTCGGCAACCATCTTTCCGGTCGTGCCGGTGGCGCAGAGGTTGTGGCGGCTGAGCACGCCGCAGTAAGCAATGCAGAATTGAACCATCAGTTCCTTTTTGGCGTCGTGGGCAATCAATGCGATATTCATCGTGGGACCCCTCCTTCTTGGTTGTTCGGATGAAAAGCTAAAATTTACGGAGAGAAACAAGCGGAACCTGTTCGCCTTCCAGGCGGGCGGCGAGACGGCCAAAGGCAAGCGCGCCCTGGCTGCGTTCCGGGAAAGCACAGGCTTCCGCCGTGGCGGCTGCGAGCTCCGGGTCTTCGGGGATGACGGCGATCAGGCGGACTCCCACCGCGTCAATGACGTCGTCAAGGCTGTGATAAACCGCCTGGTTTCGGAAAGCCGTGCCGGAAAAGCGGTTGATCACAAGGCGATGCTGTGTCAGGCCGAGACGTTCCAGCGCCATGCGTGTTTTGGCCCCGTTGCGCAGGCAGACGGGATCCGGTGTGGAGACGAGAAGCACGCGCTGTGCGGCCGCGACAGCGCTTTCAAAGCCCGCGCCCAGTCCGGCCGGGCAGTCGATGAGGATATGGTCGTAATAACGGGAAAGAGCGCCCACAAGCTGTTTCATCACACCGGGGCTCACGATGTCCTCCTCGCGCGAAGGCGCGGCCAGCAGGTACATTCCCTCCTGCCATGAGCACGGATAAATTGCCTGATTGAGCTCGGCTCCTCCGGCAATCACATCGGAAATATCATAGACGCGCTCTTCCGCAACGTCAAGCATGTGGTCAAGACAAGAAAGCCCGGCGTCCCCGTCGATCAACAGCACGCGCTTGCCGCGCCGCGCCAGTGCGGAACCCAGGCCTGTAGCGAGAGTGGATTTCCCAACCCCGCCTTTTCCAGATGTTATCACAGTTACTGCGCCCATGCGATCCTCCTCAATAGTTCCATAGTATCACAATCTTTTGGGTTAGTCAAAAGATTTTTCGTGAATAATGCGTAAAGCAACTTTTTTATGTGGGTTATACAACGGAAGGAAAGCGCGTTTGTGGATCTTTCGCCCCACAGCTTCCGCGGCAGGTGCGGGAGGGAGGCGGCAGGGTGCTTTATCAACCCTCAGAGGAGGCGCTGCTGGAGGATTCGCTGGATGCGCTGCTTGCGGCCTGCTGCTGCGCATACTCGCTTCGTTCGACAGCGGTGCGGATCTGCCCGTCGTCGCAGACCTGTGCATCATAGAAGTATGCGTCCAGAATATCGCGCACCACGTTTTGACAGTAGGTACTGGTGGAACCATGGTCCAGCACCACGGAAAAAGCGATCTGCGGATCGTCAGCGGGCGCATAGCCGATAAAGGTCACGTTATCCGAACCGCTGGTGCGCTGCGCCGTACCGGTTTTGCCCGCGATTGCAATCGGGTACTTGCCAAGCGAGGAGCGGGCGCTGCCCTCTGTGATGACAGCCTTCATGCCTTCCTTCACATAGTCCAGATTTTCCTGTGACACACCGACATTTTCCACGATTTCCAGCGCAATCTCGTCCTTGACTGTCTCGCGGGTGTAGTCGGTGATCTTGCTGACAAGGGTTGCACGGGGGCGGTTGCCGTTGTTGGCGAGGGTGGCGGCGTAGGTGCACAGCTGCAAGGGGGTGAAGGCGTTGTCGGACTGGCCGATGGCGGCGTTGAGCGTTTCGCCCTGATACCACACGTCACGCGAGCCGGGACCCGCCAGAACACCCGCGCTTTCGCCGATCTCGATCCCGGTCTTGACACCGAGGCCAAAGCGCTGGCAGTAGAGATTCATGGCCGTGATGCCGAGCTGGTAGCCTGTCTCAAAGAAAAAGATGTTGCAGGAGTCCGCCAGCGCTGAGCGCAGGGAAACGTCCCCGTGCCAGCCGAGACACGTCGGCGCGCCGGTGGTGCTGCCGTTTGTAAAGCGGGTGTAATAGTGGCCGCAGTGGATCACGGTGCTGTTGGTGATGACCCCTTCCTCCAGCGCCGCGCAGGCCACGGCGGGCTTGAAGCAGGAGCCGGGGGAGAAGGTGCCGATGAAGGCTTTATTGACCAGAGGGGTGCCGAGTGTGTCGTTTGCCAGAGAAGCGTAATAGGCCGCGTCCTCCTGCGCTAAAATCGAGTCGTAGGTGGGATACGTTCCGGCGGCCAGGATGGCTCCCGTTTTCACGTCCATCACCACGGCTCCGCCCGAATAGCAGTCCTCGCCGTGATCCTGGGAACGGTTGTCCTTGTTGATGGAGTTGAGATATTCGCCGTTTGCCCGTGTGGCGGTGATATTTTCCGCCAGAGAGGCATTGACGACCTCCTGAATCCGCTTGTCAATGGTCAGGTAGATGGTATCGCCCGCCACGGGGGCCTGGGTGACGGTTTCGCTGGCAAGCGAGCCCATGCTGGTGATTTCGACAACCTTCTCGCCGTCCTTGCCGCGCAGCAGTTCCTCAAACGCGCTCTCCACGCCGCTGATGCCGATGCTGTCATCGAAAGCGTAGCCCTTTTCCTGGTAATTGTTCTGCCAGTCCTCCATAGAGGAGAATTTCCCCAAACGCCCGACAATATGCGGAATCAGGGAGGTGTTCTGATATTCACGGGCCGTTGTCACCTCGATGGAGACGCCCGGCAGCTTCTGCGTGTTCTCGCTCAGGATCGTCACGATCTCGAGGGAAACGTCGTCCGCCATCGTGTAAGGGTTTGAGATGCCGAACTGATTTTTTGTCATATTGTAGCGTACGGAAACGATATCGCGCGTCTCCTCGGGCGTGTAGCCCTCCACGCTGTATTTTTCAATCAGGCTTTCCATGCAGAGATCCGCCGAGGCATAGGAATTGACGTCGGCGTAATCGCGTCCCTTGAGCGTTTCAATCTCCTTGTCGCTGTCCGGTGTGAAGGCGTAGGCGCCATTTTCCCAGACAATCGGCAAAACGTCCGTCCACTCCTCGCCATGCTCGTCCAGCAGCGTGATGATCTGGTGGATCGTCTCGTTTTCCTGCTTCACCGTCTCGGCCATTGTGTTCAGGCGCATGTAGGCCCAGTCGAGCACAATGGCGTAGCCGGTGCGGTTCACAGCCAGCGGCTCGCCGTTGACGTCGAGGATCTCTCCCCGGGCGGCCGTCATTTTCACGGTGGACTGCGTGGAGTTGTCCGCTGTTGTCAGCCAGGTATCGCCGTTTACGATCTGCCAGTCATACAGACGCAGCACATACGCGCCGAACACGGCAATCAGCAGCAGGACACAGAACACATACCGCCACGCGGGGCGGGGACGCTTTTCCATGGAAGCCTCCTTCCTAATCACGCTCGCGCAGGAACAGGGCAAGCGCACGGTTGAAATAGTAGGTGATGGGCATAAAGATTAAGGTGTAGCCCATGCGCGGGAGATAGTGGTGCACATAGGCGTAGCCCGGATAGTCGTAGCCGTAGAGCAGGTAGCAGAAAAACCATTGAATCGACAGGAGAAGGACGATCCCCAGCATTCCGGCGAGAATCGCCGTGAGCAGGTTGGTGCGGATCAATTCCGCCGCCAGGCAGCCGAGCAGCCAGCACATCACGCCGAGGAACAGTCCATGAAAGCCGAAGGCCGTCCCCATGCCGAAATCAAGAAAGAGCCCGCACAGCACGCCGAAGGCCATCGCCGCCAGATCCGTCTCAAAAAACGCGATCGAGAGCGCGGCGGGGATCAAAAGCACCGGACGCGCGCCCAGAATGGGGGGCAGCAGTCCGGGGGTTTCCTGCACCATGAACAAAACGAGAATTTCCAGAACGTAAGCAAAAAAACGGATTCCCTTGTAGCGGTTCATGGCGTGTCCTCCGAAGAGGAAGATGACGCGGAGGAAGCGCTGGAAGAAGTCTCCTGCGAGGAGGCACTGTCTCCGGAAGTGGTGCCGGACGAAGCGCCTGACGAGGTATCGGAGCCGGTCATGGCTTCGCCCTGGCCGAGGAAGGAGGTAATCACCATCACGTCGCGCACTTCGGTCACATCCACAAACGGGCGCACCAGCGCGTACAGGGAGACATCGTATTCCTCATGGCCGATGGATTCAATCACACCGATTTTGAGATTCTGCGGATAAATGCTGCCAAGGCCGCTTGTCACGACGATATCGCCGGCCTTCGCCTGGGTGTCCGCCGTCAGGTAGCCGAGCTTGATCAGGCCCTGATCCGCCAGCTTGATGTCGGTGCTGATCACGCCGCTCTCGCCGGCCACCTTGTCGGTGCCGCCTGTTTCCGCGAAACCGCCCATGCGTGTATCGGGCGAGAGGATTGTCGTGACCTCCGCGGAGATCGAGTTGGCGCTCGACACCCAGCCGACCACGCCCTCATCGGTGACAACGGGATCGTTGACGGAAACGCCCGCCGCCGTGCCCCGGTCGATGGTGAAGGTATAAAAGCGGTTCGGGTCCCGGCCGATGACAGAAGCGGAGACAAGCTGAAAATCCGGATTGAGCTCCTTCATATCCAGATATTTATAAAGCTGGGCATTTTCCTTTTTGAGGTCATAATAATCCACCAGCTGGCTTTGCAGCTCCGCGATCTGCTGGCGCAGCTGCGCGTTTTCCTCCATCAGCTCTTCTTTGGAGGTGGAAGCGTCGCGCGCCGCGACGGCGGCGTTTGCCGTCACCAGCGTGCCGACACGCTGCATCGGGGTGGAAAAAAAGCTCAGAAGGTTCGACGGCGCTTCCCCGCCAAACCCGGCGGTGAACAGCATCAGGCACAGCATCGCCGCGCACACCGTCAGGAGAATCTTGAAGCTGCGGGTATGAAGCAGATCGTTGTGATTCATGTGTTGTTCATCACCTCTTTTTCTTGTGGTTTTTGCAAACCTTTCTTTTGAAGAGCCGTTCCCCAACGCACGGAAAACCTCGAAATTATTCCCTACGCTAATTTTGAGGTTTTCCCCCACCAGCCGGCCAGTCTTGCGCGTCAGCGCAAATTTGGCCGGCCGCGCTGAGGGAGAGGGGGCGGCAAACTGACGTAGAAAACAAAGCGCGGGGTTCGAAGGGGCAAGGCCCCTCGCGGTTCTTTCCCCCATTTCTTGGCGGCAAGAAATGGGGGGCCGTCGAGGCCTGAGCGAATCATGTACTGGCTGACGCCAGCACATAGGGAAACCCCTCATGTGGGTTTCCCCACGAAAAAACAGTCCCCCGGACTGTTTTTTCTCCCCTTCCTGCATTTTGGGAAAGAAAAGGCACGGTTAGGGGTTTCACCCCTAAAACCCCACGTCTCCGCTGCCGCTCCGGTCGGCGCCTTGTTTGTGTGCCACTGGCACACGGCGCCCTTTTGAAAAAGGTGGACGAAAACTTTTAGGCGGCTGCGCCGTGCTTGCGGGATGCCGGGAGCATGTCCAGACCGTCCCGCGCCGCCGGGCTTTCCTTTTTCACACAGCTGCCGCGCGGGCCATTGCGTGCAGGCTCAGCCAGCTTAGCGTCTGTTGTTCTTGTAATACGTGTTGGGCATGTTGATCTCAAGGCGCTTGCCGGTGCCGTCCACCACGCAGTCAAGCGGACTTTCCGCTACATGAACCGGCATGCCGGTCTCGCGCTCGACAAGCTGATCCAAACCGCGCAGCAGCGCGCCGCCGCCCGTGAGCGTGATACCGTGGTCGATAATGTCGGCGGAAAGCTCCGGAGGGGTCTTTTCCAGCGTGCTCTTGATTGCGTCCACAATCGTCGACAGCGGATCGGAGAGCGCTTCGCGCACTTCCTCCGCCGTGATGGTTACATTCTTCGGCAGACCGTCGACCAGGTTGCGGCCCTTAATCTCCACGCTCGTGCCGTTGTTGTCCTCCGTCGGGTACGCGGAACCGATCGCAATCTTGATCTGCTCGGCTGTGCGCTCGCCGATCAGGAGGTTGTATTTCTTTTTGACATAGGAAATGATGGATTCGTCAAACTTGTCTCCGGCTACGCGAACGGAGCAGGAGGTCACGATGTCGCCCAGCGAAATCACCGCCACCTCGGCCGTGCCGCCGCCGATGTCCACCACCATGCTGCCGGTCGGATCCGCCACAGGAAGCCCCGCGCCGATCGCCGCCGCCATCGGTTCCTCGATCAAATCCACCTGGGACGCACCGGCCTGACGCGCCGCGTCCTCCACCGCGCGCCGTTCCACTTCCGTAACGCCGGAGGGGATGCAGACTACAATATGCGGCTTGGAGAACATCGTGGAGCGCACAACCTTGCGGATGAAATGCTTGAGCATTGTGGCCGTGATGTCAAAGTCCGCGATAACGCCGTCCTTGAGCGGGCGAACCGCCACAATGGAGCCGGGGGTGCGTCCGATCATTTCCTTTGCCGCCGAGCCGACAGCCAGCACCGTGTCGCTGCGCACGTCCACCGCCACAACGGACGGTTCACGCATGACGATGCCCTTTCCCTTCATAAACACCAGAGTATTTGCGGTGCCCAGATCAATACCGATATCCTTGGAAAACATGAATGTATCCCCTTTCCGGGCCCCAGCAGAGGCGCCCGTCCCTCTAAATTTATTTTTCAACTTGACATAATGACACAATATAAGGCTATTATAACCCCTTGATGGGAAATACACAATAAAAAAAATGTAAATTCGAGGCGGCCCGAAGCCGCCGGTTCTTCAGACGGAAAGAGCGCGAAGAATCCGGTCAACACGCGCGATCGGAAGGCCGACCACCGTGTAATAATCCCCGGAGATCCGCCGCACAAAAAGCGCGCCGCGCCCCTGGATCCCGTAGGCTCCGGCCTTGTCCATCGGTTCGCCCGTGTCGAGATAGGTTTCAATTTCCTCCTGCGTGAGCGGGTAAAATTCCACCGCCGTGGATTCCACCCCGCACATCTTCTTTGCGCCCGCGAGCACACAGAAGCCGGTGTGCACGCTGTGCCGCCTGCCGGACAGGGAGAGCAGGGTCCGTTTCGCGTCCTCGCGGTCCTTTGGCTTGCCGAGGATTTTACCGCCGAGATCCACCACCGTATCCGCCGCGAGGATTACATCTCCCGGCTTTTGGCGGGCCGAAAATTCGGGAAGCGCCTGCACGGCCTCCGCCTTGCGGCGCGCCAGCAGTCCGGCGGTTTCCCGCGGGGAGAGGCCCAAAGGGGCTGTCTCGTCCGCGTTGGCGGGGAGCACGGTGAAGGAATAGCCCGCCAGTGTGAGCAGCTCTTTCCTGCGCGGAGACGCGGAAGCCAGATACAGCATGACAGCCCCTCCCTTATTCGTGAATGTGGATGCGGCTGTAGACAAGGATCGCCACAAGCAGCAGAATTGCCTGCGCGACGTTCAGGCTGATCTGCAGGCCGAACGTCACCGTCAGCACAGCGAGATCCAGCGTGGCGGGAGCCAGCCCGAACTGTGCCGAAAGCCCAAGCCAGGACAGGAACGGCACGCCTGCCGTCACATTTCCGATCACCTTGCCCAGCACAATGGCCAGCAGCAGCAGAATCACCAGCAAAAGCGTGCGGATGATGTTCTTTTTCATGTCCTTTCCTCCCTCACGGCGGCTGTGCCGGTCGAACCGAAGCCGCCCGCGCCGCGCGCCGTGTTCTCCAGATCCTGCGTCTCACACACCGGCAGCAGCGCCGTGGGAACCACCACCAGCTGTGCCAGACGCTCCCCGTTTTCCACAATGCACGGTTCGTTTGTGAAATTGTAAACCCCGATAAGGATTTCTCCACGGTAATCGCTGTCAATGACACCCACACCGTTTGAGAGCATCAGCCCCCGGCGCATGCCGAGGCTGCTCCGGGCAAAGAGCAGGGCCACATAGGCCGGGCAGGGCAGGGCAATCGCGATCCCTGTGGGAATCAGCGCCCGTCCGCCGGAGGGGATGGCCATGGGCTTGTCCAGACAGGCGCTCAGATCCAGCCCGGCGGATCCTTCCGTGGCGCGCGTCGGGATGACGGCATTTTCCCGCAGTCGTTTGATTTTCAGTTCGTCCATAGAAAAAGCATCCTTTCGCTCTGGTTCATTCGATTCCGCGATAGGCAAGCCCGCGCGTCCATTCTCCGGCGGGCGGTTCACCCGCAAAGCAGCAGCGCAGGATTTCTCCCCACTCCGTTTCGGGCTCGCAGGTCAGCCGCACCACGCCGAAGTCGGCCCAGCGCAGCTCGTCCGGCCGGTCGCACAGCTCCAGCGGGACGCTGTTGAGCACCTCGCTGCACGCTCCCGTGCACTGCACCGGGAAATGAACGCCGCGCCGGTCCGTCAGCACGGGGCTCTCCCCCGTCTGATGGCAGTTCAGACAGCCGCGCGGGCCGTTCGCCGCCGGGCAGGCGCGTGTCAGCATGAGCGGCTGGCGGCCATACACCAGCAGGCCGCGCGGCAGCAGCCCGCCGAGCTTCGCGCTCTGGGAGAGCGTCAGCTCAAAGCTTAGCTCTGTATCGAGAAGGCCGAAGCGCTCGTAGAACGTGAGCGCCGCCGTGTTGGTGATGTTCAAAGAAAAACCTCCATGGACGGTGAAGCCCAGCTCCCGGCCCAGCCGCACCGCGCCGAGGTTTCCGGCCCAGCAGTGCGTGACGCCGGCACGCCGCGCCGCTTCCAGCCGCCGCGCGGCTTCCCGCTCCAGGCCGAACAGACCGCGCGGCAGCTCCAGTGCGAGGGAATAGCCCTCCTCGATCAGGCGGGAAAGCGCGTCCTCCTTCGTGTCCCAGGGCACGCAGCACAGTTCGCACCGCAAAGCCTCCTTCGGCAGGCGGGCTGAGGGGAACCGCGCGCGCAGGGGCAGCGCTCCCTCCCGTGCCGGGTGTGCCGGGGCGGAGAAGGGAACGGGCGAAAAGGGGATCGCAGGGCGTTCCTCGCGCTGTGTCAGAAGCGAAGAGAGGGCTTCCCGGCGCAGGGCGTTGAGCGCGGAGGCGGACAGCGCAATCCCCTCACCGAGATCGCACGCTACCTTTTCGGCGTAAAACGGTGTGCCGCCGGTCTTTTTGAGCTGATCGGCGCAGCGCTCCGGGTCGGCGGGCCGGGTGCGGGCCGCTTCGGGCGGAGCGCCCTTGGCTGTGGCGGAAAAGCCCTCCGCGTCCGTGACGGTCAGCGTGACCGGTTTCCCGGCGCGTGCCGTCAGCTTCATGCGCACCGCGACGCGGGGGTATTCCTCACGGTACAGCCCGTGCAGCTCCCCAAAGACGGCTCCCGTCGCGGCGGCGGCGTCCTCCTTTGAGCGCGTGCCGAACAGCGGCCGTGTCCGGCTGCGCGAGGGCGCGTCGAAAAAGCCTGAGGTGAATCCGGAGCGCGAGAACACAGCTTCCAGATTTTCCAGCAGGCGGGGCGGGATCTCCACACCGTCCGCGGCGCGGCGGCAGGCGGAAACGGCGGCGGCCACATACTCCGGCCGCTTCATGCGTCCCTCTATTTTGGCGCTCATCACGCCCGCGTCCTCCAGCTCGTGCAGGCGGGGGATGAGCGAAAGGTCTTTCAGGCTCAGGTCATGCCCGGTGCCGCCGGGCGCGGAAAAGGGCAGACGGCACGTTTGCGCGCACATGCCGCGGTTGCCGCTGCGCGAGCCGAGCATGGCGCTGAAATAGCACTGCCCGGAGACGGACATGCACAGCGCGCCGTGCACAAAGCTTTCCAGTTCAATCGATACAGCTCCGCGTGTCTCGCGGATCTCAGCGGCAGTCATCTCACGGGAGAGCACGGCGCGCGCCATGCCTGCTTCCTCGGCGGCGGCCGCGCCCTGCGGGGTGTGCAGGCTCATCTGGGTCGAGGCGTGCAGCGGAAGTGAGGGCGCGCAGTCGCGCAGGCGGAGCAGCAGCCCCGTGTCCTGCACAAGCACCGCGTCCACCGGCAGGGTGCAGGCAAAGCGGACAAACTCCACAGCGCGCTCGATCTCCTCGTCGCGCAGGAGGGTGTTCACAGCCAGATGAACGCGCACGCCGCGCGCGTGACAGTAACGCACGGCCTCGCGCAGGGCGTTGTCGTCAAAGTTATGCGCAAACGCGCGCGCCGAAAACGATCCGCCGCCCAGGTAAACGGCGTCCGCTCCGGCGCGCACGGCGGCCTGCAAGCTTTCCGGGGAGCCCGCTGGGGCAAGGATTTCCATCACGGCGGTCACTCCTCATCTGTTTTCTTCTCAAAGAAGGAGATAAAGCCCTTCTCTGCGTCGGGATCCACGCCCTCCGGCGTGTTTTCCTGCGGCTGGGACGCTTCGGCGGGGGCGGGCTGCTCCTCCTTTGGATCTTGGTGAGAGCTGCTTTCCGGCTTCGGCTCGTCCGCTTCCTCTTCAGCCAGGCGGGCGCGCAGACGCTGCACCTCACGGCTCAGGCGGTCGGCCTCGCGGCGGGCTTCATCCGCTTCCATGCGCGCGTGGGAGGCATCCTCCACATAATTTTTGATCTGAGCGCGCAGGTTGTCCGCGGCGGCCTTCGCCTTCTGTGCGTCGTCGCAGTAATTGAGCGCGGCAAACACAGCCGCCGTGGCGATGGAAATACGTTCGTTCTGACGGCACATGGCGTTCATGGAGCGGGCCACCTCGGCTCCGATCGCGCGGATGTACTCCTCGCTGTCGTCGCTTGCGATGACGCACTCCACGCCGCAGATCTCAAGGCGGATTCTATTTTTACTCAAAGCCTGTCACCCTTTCCGGAAAGCCCCTTTCGGGGGCGCGTTTTGTTTCCCTTTATCATAGCACGAAAGACGGCAGGGCGGCAAGCGTTCCGGGAAAAGTTGATAAAGGATTGAGAAATGGATGATAGCATAGAAAAGCCGGTTTCCAAAACCTGTGTGCTCCGGTGCGCCGGGGTTGTGAAAACGGGCGGATTGGTATACAATAGAAAGACGGAAAAACAGAGGCTTAGAATTTTATGAAACAAGAGGTTATGGGATGCGATTATATTTTTCAAGCAAGCTGAAAAAGAACCTGTTCCCGATCCTGACGATTTCCATCACGATGGGGTTTGTCCTGTATTTTCTGCTCTCCAACGGCGGGGTGCAGAATCTGGGCCAAATCCTGATGCGCCTGCGCTGGGAATGGCTGGCGCTGGCGATCGCGGCGGCGGGCGGCACACTGCTGCTCGAGGGCTTCACGCTGAACCTGTTCTGCCGCCATGTCTGCCCGTGGTGGAGCTTCGGGCGGTCGTTCTCCGTGGGGATGACGGGCCTGTTCTACAGCGCCATCACACCGTTTTCAACCGGCGGGCAGCCGATGCAGATCTACTCCATGAATAAGATGGGCATGGATACCGGCCGTGCGGGCAGCGTTATCGCCATGAAAACGCTCGTGTATCAGGTGGTGATGGTGCTCTATTCGCTGCTGCTCGTCTTCACCCAGCTTGGCTTTTTCCAGAGCCATATCAGCAATTTCTCGTTTGTCACGGTGATCGGCCTGCTCTCGAACAGCGCCTTTATCGCCGCCGTGCTCACCTTCACCGTGAGCGAACGGGGCACCGATCGCGTCCTGCGCTTTTTCCTGCGCCTTCTGTACCGGATGCGCCTGGTGCGCCATCCCGTGCGGCGCTACCAGCGGATCCATGCGCAGCTTGCCATGTTCCACAAGAGCGCCGGGATTATGGGCCGCTCCTTCAAGCTTTATTTTGTCACCGCGGTGCTTACCGCCGTGCAGATCACGATTAACAGCTTGATCTCGTATTTTATTTACCTGAGCTTTGCGCTGCCCGCGGAGAGCGTTTCCGTGGTCACGATGGTGGCGGCGCAGGTGTTTGTGGCGATGGTCTCCGCGTTTGTCCCCCTGCCGGGTGCGTCCGGCGGCGCGGAGGGCTCCTTTGTCATCTTCTTCGGCAAATTCTTCGGGCAGGATATCGTCCCGGCCATGTTCCTGTGGCGGCTCCTGACGTACTACCTGAACATTGCGCTTGGCGGCTTCTTCTCCGTGTGGGGCGGCAAGCGCTACGCGAAGCACGAGACGGACGCTTCCCCCGCCGGGGACGGCACGGCAAGCGATTGATTTCCCAAGACAGCAAAACAGCCCTTTTGGCAGCCGGACGGCCGCGAAAAGGGCTGTTTTTTATCTCATATATTTGCGGAAGTTACGGCGGGTTTTCCAGTAGCCCATCTGGGTTTTGATACGCTTGAGGCTGCTTCCGCCGAAGAACAGGAAAATGTTCGCAAGGGACATCAAAATGCCGATTCTGGCCGGCCAGCCGCCAAGGATAAAGCTGACGAGCAGCAGCACCGCGTCAAGAATCGCGAGATACTTGATCTTGATCGGCAGCACAAAGAAAATCATCAGCCGGTAGTCGGGATAGAACGCCGCGAAGGCGAGAAAGAGCGAGAGGTTCAGGTAATAGTTGCTCCCGGAGCCGGTGATGAGCGCTGTGAGAATCGCGCCCACTATGCCGCACAGGTAAAACAGGTTGAAGCGGAACACGCCCCACTGCTGTTCCAGCCCGCGCCCAAGCAGGCAGTAAAAGTACAGGTTGAACAGGATCCACAGCGGAGAGGACGAGGGCGGCAGAAACAGGAAGGTGACAAGCCTCCACACCTGCCCGCGCAGCAGGAAGCTCCGATCCAGCGAGAGCAGCATCGGCAAAGCGGGAAAAAACATACTGAGGATATAGACCAGCAGCATGGCTCCCGAAAGGAAGAACATCAGGTTTGGAACGGCCAGCCTTCTGGCTTTTCGCTCCAGGCGGTCAATCCAGTTCATACGATAAGGTTTCGCTCCTTTCCTCTCTGCGCCGCATCACAGAAAGACTTCAAAAATCATAAAACGATTATACCCGATTTGCCTCCCTTTGGCAAGCGGGACGGAACTTCAGACAGGCTTTCCCAGAACAGACAGGATCGCCTCAAACAAATCAATGGCTTGTTTGCGGTGCGCGCTGTCAAGCGTGTTCACACGGCGCATCAGATCGTTGCTTTTGGTTTCATATCCGACCGACAGGCTGTCCTGAAGGACGGAGTCGGCGGAGACGTCCAGGGTGTTGAGCAGCTGAAGGAGAGTCTCCAGCTTCGGCACCTTGTCGCCGCGCTCAATATCCGCCAGGTAGCGCGTGCTGATTCCAGCCCGGTCCGCGCATTCTTTCATGCTCCAGCCATGCTGCGCGCGGCTGGCCCTCAATTTCCTTCCCATGCTTTTGCAGTCCATCCAAACACCCCCTATTTCGGGACCTTTACACCCAATAGCATACCAACAGTGACAAAAAGGGAAAATGCTCTATTTGGAGAAGAATCCCTGGATAGGGGTTGACTCTTTTGAAAAAGTATCATACCATGGGACAATAGAACCCAGTATCTGCAGCCTGCGGAAAGGAGGGAAAAGTATGGAAAAACCGGTGGTGGTCACCCGCCGGGTGGATGAATTGGGACGCATCGTTCTTCCGATCGAGCTGCGCAAGCAGGCGGGGATCGAAAAGGGAGAGGAATTTCAGATTTCGGTGCGGGAGAGCAGCGGGGAGATTATTCTGAAAAAGGTGAAGCCTGTGTGTCTGAGGTGCCAGTCGGAGGAGGGGCTCAGGGAGCTCAAGCCGGGATGTTATCTCTGTGAAAGATGCATCGGCGAGCTGAGATAAAAGGCTCGCATATTTTTTTGGAAATCCCCCTTGACTTTCACAAATGCAGGCGGTATACTACCCTTGTCTTGCTATTATGACAAAAAAGAAATCACAATACAGAAAGGAGGCGGACAGAATGATCGGTAAGAATCGTATCACGTATCGGAACAACAAAAGATCCGGGCTTTTTGGGAGATGTCTGTCCGCGTGCCGCCCCCGTCTGCTGTAACGGGGTGTATTCTGTGCGGATCAGCGCCTCCGGCTCGGGCCGGAGGCGCTTTTTTTGCGTTTTCCACAGGAAAGCGCCGGTGAAACGAAAGAGGAGGGGATTTTTTGAAAGAGACAAAACGCGCGCTGATTTGGCGCTTTCTGCGGCCTTATGCATGGATCTTCGCGCTGACGCTGCTGTTCTCCGTGTGCAACACGGTGCTGGGTTCGCTGACGCCGCAGGTGGTCCGCGTGGCCGTGGACTGTGTGCTTGGCGGTGAGCCGTTCCCGGAGGTGGTGACGCTGCTGGCTCCAGGGCTGACACAGGCGGAGCCGATGGTGCAGCTGTTCGCCGCGGCGGGCTTTCTGCTGCTGGTGGCGGTGTTCTCCGGGCTGTGCACCTACGGCAGCCGCATGACCACGGCCAAGGGTTCGGAGAGCTTTGTGAAATCCATGCGCGACGGGCTGTACCGGCATATCCAGCGCCTGCCCTACGCATGGCACGTCCAGCACAGCACCGGCGAAATCATCCAGCGGTGCACGTCGGACGTGGAGGTGGTGCGCAACTTTGTGACAAACCAGCTGCTCGAGGTGTTCCGCATCGTGTTCCTGGTGGTCTTTTCGCTGGCCGTGATGTTCTCCATGAACTGGAAAACCTCGCTGATAGCGCTCGGCTTCCTGCCCGTTATTCTGCTGTATTCGGGATTCTTTTATTCCAAAATCGCGAAGCGGTTCCTCACGGCGGACGAGGCCGAGGGCGAGCTTTCCGCGGCGGTGCAGGAAAACCTGACGGGCGTGCGCGTGGTGCGCGCGTTCGGGCGGGAAAAGTATGAGGTGGAGCGCTTTGACCAGAAAAACGATCGCTGGGCGATGCTCTGGATCCGCCTGGGACGGCTGCTGAGCGCGTACTGGGGAATCGGCGATCTCATCACGGGATTGCAGATTCTTACGGTGATCTGCGTCGGCGTGACGCAGGCGGTGAACGGGGAAATCACGCTCGGTGAATTTCTGGCGTTCGTGTCGTACAACCAGTCACTGGTGTGGCCGGTGCGCGGATTGGGACGTATCCTCTCGGAGATGAGTAAGGCGGGCGTGTCGATCGACCGTCTCGCGTACATCCTCGATTCCGAGACGGAGCAGGAGCCGCCGGACGCGCAGACCCCGCCGATGGATAAGGACATTGTGTTTGACCATGTTTCATTCTCCTACGGTGAGCAGCCTATCCTGCGCGACGTGAGCTTCACGATCCCGGCGGGCAAAACCTTCGCGATCCTCGGCGGCACGGGAAGCGGCAAGTCGACCATGATGCACCTGCTCGACCGGCTCTATGAGCTGCCGCAGGATGGCGGGAAGATCACAATCGGCGGGGTGGAGCTCTCCAAAATCAGCCGCCCGTACCTGCGGCGGAACATCGGCATGGTGCTCCAGGAGCCATTTTTGTTCTCGCGCACCATCCGGGAGAACATCGCGGCGGTGCGCCCGGGCGCGAGCATCGAGGAGGTGCGCCGCCACGCGGGTACGGCCCATGTGGACGAGGCGATTCTGGAATTCGCCGAGGGCTACGATACGATCGTGGGCGAGCGCGGCGTGACGCTTTCCGGCGGGCAGAAGCAGCGCGTCGCGATTGCGCGCACGTTGATGCAGGACGCACCCGTCCTGATTTTCGACGATTCGCTCTCCGCCGTGGACGCGGAGACGGACGCGCAGATCCGCGCCTCCCTGCACGACGCGAAGGGCAGCGCGACGGTCATTCTGATCTCGCACCGCGTGACCACGCTGATGCAGGCGGATCAAATTCTGGTCCTGCAAAACGGAAGAGTCGCGGAGATCGGCACGCACGAGGAGCTTCTGGCGCTCGGCGGGATCTACCGCGAAACATACGACATCCAGACAGCGGCCGCCGACCGCGAGCTGCTGCGTGAGGAGGAAGGAGGCGAAAGCCATGGGGTATGATGAGCAGGAATATACCAAATCCTTTGAGTGGTCGTCCTGGAAAAAGCTGTTTCCCTTTTTGAAGCCCTACCGCAAGCTGATTTTAGCGGTGCTGGCGCTGAACCTTGTGTGCGCCTGCATCGACATTGCCCTGCCGCTGTTCCAGCGGTATGCGATCGACGAGTTCATTGAGACGGGAGACGCTGCCGGCCTGCCGTGGTTCGCGGCGGCATATGCCGGGGTAATCGTGCTGCAAACACTGGCGGTCATCCTGTTCACACGCCGTTCCATGCGCATTGAGATGAGCCTGGGGCGGGATATGAAGCGCGCCTGCTTTGTGCATTTGCAGACGCTCTCGCTTTCCTATTACAACGTCACGCCGGTGGGCTATCTGCTTTCCCGGATCATGAGCGACACCAACCGCATCGCGGGCATGATCGCGTGGAATATGGTGGATATCCTGTGGGCGATCTTCTATGTACTCGGCGTGTTCATCGCGATGTTCTTCCTCAATCCCGGCCTGGCCGCGACGGTGATCCTCATCGTGCCGGTGATTTCGCTGCTGACCGGCTGGTTCCAGGAGCGCATCCTGCGCTGGAACCGCCGCGTGCGCAAGATGAATTCGCGGATCACCAGCGCGTACAACGAGGGAATCATGGGCGCGCGCACATCGAAAACGCTTGTCATCGAGGAGCAGAACTGCCGCGAGTTTGAGTCCGTGACGCAGGACATGCGCGTGTCGTCCGTGAAGGCGGCGCGCCTGTCCGCCGTGTATATCCCGCTGGTCATGTTTTTCAGCTCGCTGACCACGGCGATCGTCCTCGCGCGCGGCGGCTCGCTGGTGCTCTCCGATCTTCTGCTGATCGGCACGCTCTCGGCCTTCACCTCCTATGCGGTGGGCATCTTTGAGCCGATCCAGCAGATCGCGCGGAATATCGCGGATATCCTGTCGCTCCAGGCGAATATCGAGCGCGTCATGGGCCTTCTTGACGAAAAGCCGCTGATCACGGATACCCCCGAGGTGATCGAGCGCTACGGCACGGCCTTTGAGGCCAGGCGCGAAAACTGGGAGCCGATCCGCGGCGAGATCGAATTCCGCGACGTTTCCTTCCGCTACCCGGACGGCAACGAGGACGTGCTGAGCCACTTCAACCTGAAAATCCCCGCCGGGTCCACGATCGCAATCGTGGGCGAGACAGGCGCGGGAAAGAGCACGCTGGTGAACCTCGCGTGCCGGTTCTTTGAGCCGACGGCCGGACAGGTGCTGATCGACGGCAAGGATTACCGTGAGCGCAGCCAGCTGTGGCTGCACAGCAGCATCGGCTATGTGCTGCAAAGCCCGCACCTCTTCTCCGGCACCGTGATGGAGAACATCCGCTACGGCCGTCTGGACGCGACGGATGAGGAGGTCATCGCGGCGGCGAAGGCGGTCTCCGCCGACCAGGTGGCGGCGAAGCTGGAAAACGGCTATGAGAGCAACGTGGGCGAGGGCGGCGATCGTCTTTCGACTGGCGAAAAGCAGCTGATCTCCTTTGCCCGCGCCGTGCTGGCGAACCCGCGCATCTTTGTGCTCGACGAGGCCACCAGCTCCATCGACACGCAGACCGAGCAGCTGATCCAGAAGGCGACGGAGCTGCTTCTGCGCGGCCGCACCTCCTTCCTCATTGCGCACCGCCTTTCCACGATCCGCCGCGCCGACCTGATTCTCGTGGTGCGCGACGGGACGATTGTAGAGAGCGGCACGCATGAGGAGCTGCTGCGCAAAAAGGGCTATTACCGCGACCTGTATTTGCAGCAGTTCACACATGACGCCTGCGAAAGCGGCGCGTAAGCCTGTACCCCCGTCTTTTTACGGGGAAATATGGAAAAAAATCAGCATGGATGAAAAAAGCATCCGGAATTTTATAAACTGTCCAAAAGCAAGAGCCTTTGTTCATATATCTTATGAAAACCATCCTGTATAATGAGAGCAAGGAGAGCCATTCGTCCGCCTCCTGCCCGTTGGAGCGGGCGGACGGCTTCCGGCAGGGATCATACGGCCCTTCCGCGCGTGGGAGGCCGAAAAAAAGAGGATGGTGATTTTGTGAAAAAAACAGCCGCGAGAAAGGGACTGGCCAGTGTGCTGGCGGTGGTGGTGGCGTTCACTTCCGTGATCTTCGCCGTACCCCAGCGGGCGTATTCCGAAACGGCAAGCCGGGCGGAGGGAGTTTCCAACGGAGGCTTCGAGACCGGCGTGCTGGATTCGGGCTGGCAGAAAAACTCCTGGTGCACCAGCGGCGGCGCGGTGATGGAGGTTGTGCAGAGCGACGGGAATGTGCTGCCGGCGGAGGGAGACTGGTTTCTGAAGGAAACGCCCAAGGGAAACGGCTCACAGGTGATGCAGGAGGTTTCCCTCACCGAGGGGCAGTCCTACTGGCTCACAGCCCAAATCTATCAAACGCAGGCCGGTTCCTACTCCGTGGGGTGCAGCGCAACGAGGGGAAAAACGGCGATCCCCAGGCGGCTGTCGCCACACAGCAGGAGACAGGGGTCTGGATTCCCGTTGCCAAACGGTTCACCATGTGGAAAAACGGCTCCGGCGACAAGACCGTGGTGTATACCTGGGCGACAGCCAACACCGGCACGGCTTATCTGGACGATGTGCGGATTGTGCCGGCCGCCGATTATACAGCGCTGGAGGAGAAGCTGACACAGGCCAAGGCCATGCTGTCGTCTCCCGGAAGCTCCACCCAGGAAGCGATAGAGAATCTGCGCCTGGCGGTATCGGCCGGTGAGGCGCTGGCGGACACGGCAAACCCGGATAACGTGAACACCACACAGGAGGAAATCGCAGGGGCGCTCCGCGATCTGGAAACGGCAATGGCGGCCATGGACATGACCGAGCCGGGTGTGACGGTGAGCGGCGAGACCTTCTATATCGACGCGGCGCAGGGAGACGACTCGAATTCCGGCACCTCGCCCGATCAGGCGTGGCGGACCTTTCAAAACGTGGAATCCCTGCGGCTGACGGCGGGAGGAAAGCTTCTGCTCAAGGCGGGATGCGTGTGGAATGGGGAAAAGCTCCATCTCATCAATCCCACCGGAACGCAGGAAAATCCGGTCGTTCTGGGGCGCTACGGGGACGAATCCGATCCCAACCCGGTGATCAACGGAAACGGCAACCCGTGGATGTACGCGGCGCCCAGTGAATCGAAGGAGGACGCGGCGGTCGTCCATATCGACAACCCGAGCCATTTTATTGTGGAAAACCTGGAGGTGACGAACTGGGAGGAGGATCCCGCCCGCCTGATGAACGACGGAGCCAATTCCTCCTGGCAGGGCGTCCCTGTTACCAGTACGATTGCGTATCAGCAGAGCAAATCCCTTCTCACCGGCATCCTGGTGCTGAACAAGGATGGAGGGGATCTGCCCGGCGTCATCGTGCGCAACAACTAAACCTTGCAGGACAAAGTTCTGCCGCAGTTGAAACAGCAGCTTGCCGATACAAAGGGGCTTTTCAAAGGCAAAGAGCGAAAAGCGTTAGAGGTAAAAATCAAAGAAAC